>DSEQ01000029.1 GCA_011056555.1 Candidatus Zixiibacteriota bacterium
CATTTTTGACGGTATAACCCATGCAATCGAATATGACGCCTTTTTGCCTACACATTTTACATTTGCAGAGCGTTCCACTGTCTGCAACCTGGATGGCGACCCGGCTCTCGAGATTGTATACGGCGCGATTGATTATAACGTAACGCAGAGCTCTAATGTCTATGTTCTGGATGGAATTACTCATGAATTGGAAAATGTTTGGGGAGAAGCAGGATTCTTCCGCACCGCTACTGCTGGTGATGTTGATGGTGACGGCCTCGATGAGTATATAATCGGGCATGCTTATGGACTTTCGGTCGGGGATGCCAAACAGATTAAGGTGTATGATGCTGACTGGTTAGAGAAATGGTCGTATAACTTGCCCCCGCAACCTTTTTACGGTGTTGTCCCAATCGCTCTGGGTGATGTGGATGGCGACCAGATTGATGAAATAGTGGCTGGTGTGGCTGATAATACTTGGTCAGGTTACATCTGCATTATCGATGGTCAATCCCAGTCTATGATCTGGGAGCATGACGGTGTGCATGTTCCTGAAACGTTATGCTTCGGCAATGTCAATAATGATGCGAGACTGGATCTCTGCATCGGTTATGCCCAATCGACAAGTAGAGGATACATGGAGGTTTTCCTGATAGAAACACCCGTTTTGGTAAACCTTGACATCAAGCCCGGCTCCTGTCCGAATGCTTTGAATGTGAAACCTTATAGGACTGAAGAGATAGCTGTTGATAATACATTTGCCAAGCTCGTTAGTGATGTTGACCGGAAGCCTAAGGCTGTGCTGCCGGTTGCCATATTAGGCACGGCTGCTTTCGATGTCTCTCAAATCGATCCTAGCACTATAGCGCTGGTAGGAATCCCAGCATTAAGGTGGAGCATGGAGGATGTGGGTACGCCGAATGCTCCGGACGCAACTGCATGCGAATGTAACGAACTTGGCGGTGACGGTTACATGGATTTGACACTGAAATTCGACAAAGGAGCTATAATCGATGCTCTGGGAGAGGTATATGATGGTGATGAGATTGCCTTGACCATTACCGGCCAGCTTTATGATGGCACTGAATTTGAGGGGACTGACTGTGTTTTGATCAGAGCCGAGGAAGAACTTGATGAGACATTCCCTCGCTCGACAGAAATCCCTGAGACATTCTCACTTGGCCAGAACTACCCAAATCCCTTTAATCCCGAAACTGAGATCAGTTACAGCATCCCGGAAGCAGCCTATGTGACATTGGATTTTTACAACATAAATGGGCAGAAGGTGATCAGTCTTGTCGATCAGCACGAGGATGCTGGATCATATACGGTGAAATGGGATAGCAAAGGTGCGGACGGCAATCAGGTAGCCTCAGGCATATATTTCTATAAGTTAACAGCTGGAGAATTCACAAAGACAATGAAAATGGTGCTTATGAAATAGTCTCCCGAAAGGGGCTGGAACTTCAGGCTTTAAGGCTATAAAAGCCAGAATAGATTCATGTAAAATGAATTCAAATTTATACGAACTGGAGGAAATCATCATGCTGAAGAAATTTTGTCTACTCGCATTCGCAGTGATTATTGCATTTGGCGGCCTAACCATGACTGATTCTAATGCTGAATACGTCTGTGGCGACGCCAACAGTGACGCTGCGCTTAACGTCAGCGATGCGGTTTTCATCATCAATTACGTCTTTATCGGCGGACCCGCGCCTGATCCAGGCTGCTGCGACAATGATTGCCCCCCGACAGTCATGGACATTGATGGCAACACATATTTTGCAGTTAAGATCGGCGATCAGTGTTGGACAGCGCAAAATCTCAAGGTAACCCATTATCAGAATGGTGACTCCATACCAAATGTAACCGATGCCGTAACCTGGGAAGGTCTTTCTACCGGAGCATATTGTGACTATGACAACGATGAAGACCTTGTTGCTGTGCACGGCAGGCTATATAACTGGTATGCAGTCGACGACAGTCGGGGTATTGCGCCGGTTGGCTGGCACGTGCCAAGCGATGCCGAATGGAAGGAATTGGAGATATACCTTGGCATGACTCAGGCTGAGGCAGATGCTGAGGGATTACGTGGTACCGATGAAGGTGGGAAGTTAAAAGAATCCGGCCCGATATATTGGTTAGCTCCGAACTTAGGTGCTACCAATGAAAGCGGTTTTACGGCGTTGCCTAGCGGTACCCGCAATTACGATGGGCCCTTCAACAATTTCGGTGCCAACGCCACCTTCTGGACGTCCACCGAGTTTGTTGGTTACAGTGCATGGCAACGGACGATACTTTACGATAACTCGCAAATCCTGCGGGCGGGTAGTGGCGCACCGGCCAAGCGTTACGGCTTTTCAATTCGCTGTGTCAAGGATCAATAGAATACGGCATAATATATTTCCCCGAAAGGGGCAGGATACTTCTGGCTTTGGGGCTATAGTGGCCGGATGATATCCATAATAACGGCCGGCGGTGGAAACATCGCCGGTTCCGATTACTAATATGCAGCATGCCCTTTGGAGTTTTCTCAAGTAAAAACCTATTATCCTCTTGATTAAAATTGTCTCAAGATGTAATTTATAGGTGCGACCAGCACGTGAAATGGCAGATTTAGGTGCTCCGGGCTCACAGCCCGTTAGAATCGGGATTTCTTGGGGGTAAGCAATGGGTCGGCCTGATGGTAATAATGCCGAGAACTACGGCGAGACAATAAGAGCATTTCTTAATGATCCTGGCGATCCCAGATTATTTAATGCTTTCTTCAAAGTATGCCAAAACCACACAAAAGGATACCTATATCATCTGAAAAAGAAAGGGTGGCGTCTTCGCATTCATACCAACTGCCTGGAGACTGACATCGACGACCTCGCAATTGATACTCTGAGCGGTTTCCTGTCTCCTCATAAAGGCCGAGAGTTTGGGTTGATTCTTGAGTACTATGAAATTCAAGATATCCCATATAGTGATCCGGCTGTTTCAAACCCTTCTATCTATCTTTCTTTTCTGAAATTATTGAGAAGAAATATACATAAAATCATCCCCAGGCTGGAAAGCGAGGAGGATCATCAGACAGCCATCCTCAAAAGACGGATTAAAGCCATTCTAAAATCGGATATTTACCTGAAGTTGGAGCGAAATGGTCAGGATTTTTACTACCTTCGCAAGAATAGAGGAAAGCTGAGACACGGTAAGGCGATAATTGACTTTGAGAAGTTAATGGAGATAGCTCTCTTAGCATTTTACGACTCGAATACACGGGTAGAACTATGCCTGAAAATATTCGAACAACTTGACCTTTGTGATGATTTCTCGAACACACTGCCTCAAAATAATCTTATTGGGGCTGTCATCAAAGTAAATTCTCAATATGTAGAATTCGAATGCTCGCAGATTTCCAGCTGGCCATCTCCAGAAGAAAATCTCGAGCACAAAGCCATCCAGAAAGCTATCTCGAGCGCTATCAAAAAGGCTTGAAGAAGTAGATATTCCGAAATTCATAAACAAAGGTCGAATTAACATAGAAGATTCTTTATTTTTGCTCCATGCCGCGGAGAATTTTCTCAACGATGCAATCGACCATAACGGCCTAAGACCGATACCTCAGTATGTGTTCGAGGTGAGACCTGAAATTACTCAGGAACAATACCTTAGGCAATACAACTACATTTTCAGAACGTTAGTTGAGAAGGGTAAGCAATATCTGAAGGATTTGTTATAAAAATATCCACAAAGACGCGAATTGGAATCTAAGTATTGGGTGAAACCTTTTGAAGGAAAATAATATGCATCCATCAAGAGACGATTTGGAGCTCTATGTAATTGACAACCTGGAGCCATCAAGAGCTGAGGCTGTGAAAGAACATCTTAGGGCCTGTGAATTCTGCCGAGAAGTTGTCGAGGATTTCAAGTCCTTCCTGGAGTCAGTCGATAGCATCTCCAAACAAGAAACGCCGTTAAGATACAAGAATCTCGCCAGGAATATTTTTGACAGGTCGCTTTACGGTCATAGATACAATCTGAGTTTAATCACAAATCAATTCGATAATTCGGTCCATTATCTTGCCGCTGATGGAGAGGGATCGGATGATGAAGCCGTTCCTGCAGTGATGGGTTTGGCCACTTTAGTTTCAGATGACCCTGACCTGGTCTTGAAAATCATGCACGATAGTAAACAGAACAGCGATTATCTGCAGGTAATCGCAGATGATCCGGCTTACTATGCCAATGTGCTCGTACAGTCGCCCGAAATAGACAAAGGTTTTGTCACAGATTCGAATGGCAAAGCACTGATTAGTGACTTGAAAATCCAGGATTTCCAGGAGCATGCTTGGCAGATTCGAATGCCTGATGCGGTTTTTTCACTTGAGCCCTTTGAGTATGATGCGGAGCAGGTAGAATTTTCGAAGGAAATTATTCTGGAATCTGACCGAGATGACCGAGTGAAGATCACTTTTCTGCGCAAGTCAGAGGGAAAACAGATCAACATTCAAATCCTTAATCTTGAAGGTAAGTCAGAATTCAACCCTGTCAGGATTGCAATTTCACAAGAGGACAAGTCTCTTTCAGAGATTCTTTCCAAACATGATTCGTTGTCATTTGAATTGAAAGAGAAAGATTCACATATTTATATCAGGTTATTTAATTAGATGACTCTGTCGGCCGCACAATTTGCGCGTGAGTTCGAACAGCTAAAATCCCGCTTGGCTGAAGTCAGGGCACCACACTATGGCCTTTTACAGCTGAAAGAGTTTTGGCCCAAGCTCCTGGAGAAGGACGGTCAGCCATCCTATTACTGCTACTTTCAAGAGTTTTACTCGGTTCTTAATTCCATAGTAAACAGATCAGCCTTGCATGATCTTACTATCTCCGATTTAAATTACTTGGTAAACATCTATTCATACCTAAATAATCTCGATCTATGGGATGACCTCGGAATTATGGGCATGAGGCTTGTACATAGACGATTGGCTGAGTTATATTTTTATGTTGGTGAGACGCAGAATGCCTTAGATGCCTTGCAAGCATTGGTCAAGCATGACATCGAAATCTCACCCCAACCTTATGATGTTCCACTTCCGGAAATTGAGCGTTTGCGTAGTATATGTGAGATTGTCCGATGTAAAAATCCCGATCTATATAAAGTTCTTCTAGAGATTTTGCTCAAGTGGGAAGAAGCGCAAGTATCAGTCAAGCATGACTTAGCATACTCTCTATTTGTTGAAAGAGATTGCCGTGGTAGTTCTATCCGCGGTCATCTCAGAGAACTGCATGGCACAGTCGAGATATTTAGCAGAACCGCAAAGAAGGATGAAGTCACTTTTGAAAGTGTTTATGTCAGGCCGGATGATCCTTTTCTCGGGGTAGCGTATGATGCCTTAAAGGCCGTGCGTAAAGTCTTTGAAAGCATCAAAAAGAAGAGCAATCCTGTGGGCTTTTATCATACTCATTTCACTATTGCCAACAGTGAAGAATCTTTTAGCGGAGACTCTATAGGATTATCAATTGCCATGCTGAGCTACATCGAATTGCTAGGAACACAAGTCAGTCTTCAGGATAAATATCTTTCCGCTGAGGTTGCTTTTTCCGGAGGGATAGACGTCGATGGAAGAATTACTCCGGCAAATGACGAGACAATTGGAATCAAGGTCGACCGTGCCTTCTTCTCTCCCCTGAAATACCTTGTGATACCTAAAGCAAATCTGAAAAGCGCAGCAACCAAACTCGACGAGTTAGGGAAAATATATCTCAGACGTCATTTGCATATAAAACCTGTGGAGCATTTAACTGAAGTTCTGGAAGATCGCAACATCATCCGGTCTGAAAAGGTTTGCTTGGGTAAATATATTGTAAAGAAGCCCCTGCAATATTTACGCATACCTGCGATTCGGCTTCCTTTTTTGTTAATGGCGACCGTATTGGCATACTTGTTATTATGTCAGATTTATCCCAGAGCCTGGATTTTTTTCGATAGTAATCCGTCACACTTAGTACTGAATTCGAATGCTAATGGATATATTGTAATGAACTCTGGCAATGAAAAACTATGGGATATTGATTTTCAGGATCATTCGATAAGCTCTGATAAAACATATTATGATATAGCAAATCTTGACTCTGATAATGAGCTAGAGCTGGCGCTAATACCATTTAGTGAAGAACTTCATCGGGACACAATGGATTTAGATACGGTTGCCGCCAATTTATATGTCTTTGATGACAACGGAGATTTCCTTTTACGGAGGTGCGCAATAATTCCCAATCAGTATCCTGGTGATACTACATATGATCAATTATATCGGCCGGGCGACATTCGAGTCATAGAAGTTGATGGTCAACCGATGATAGTGACTATGGTGTCGCGATCCGGACCGTACCGGGCACATATCAGATTCTGGTCGCACTCAGGTGATTCACTTGGATGGTATATCAACCAGGGATCATGTAGATTACATTATTGCGGAGATATAAATGGGGATGGAGCAAGCGAGATAGTATTTGCCGGGAATAATAACCGCGATTCCTGCGGGGCTCTGTTTATTCTGCCTGTAAGAAATATTGAGGGTGTCTCCCCGCCTTATGAAGATCTATATTATGACTTGACACGCGTTAAACGGGGAAATCAATTGGCTTACATGGGATTTCCTCCTACAGATTTGAATAGAATTAGTACATCAGCCTATAATGCGGCTGAGCATTTTTATAAAGACAGTGAAGGGACATTCCAGGTGATAACAGATGAGAGATTTACAGATAAACCGATGGCATGCGGCATTATCTATTACTTAAATTCCTCGCTTCGCATATTTAAGGCGAGCGCAGACGATTATTTCAAAAGAATGCGTAGACAGGCCATTGATTCTTCCTTAATTAACAATATTCCCGACCAAGAATACTATGTTAAATTGGTTGACTCAGTCCTCTATTGGAAGGGTGGCAGGTGGATCTCTGAAGGCCAGCTCCGCGAAATTGAAAAAAAGTGACGTCATTTTCCACATTTTTCCTCTTTGGTATCTAAGCCTCTCATAAAGAGCCGGCCAGGTCAATCTTTAGGAAAATAAGGTTGGCATGAGGTCTATTGAAAATATGTTTAACTCTGGAGGCATGTTATGCACATTGAACGATTCCTATTAACTCTGCTGTCAATACTCTTGGTATTCATTATAGTCAGCAGCATTAGTAATGCACAATGCACGGAGTTTCTATCCTTGACGGGTGAATCCGCGGGAGATTATTTTGGATGGTCAGTCGCCGAAGCCGGGGATTTCAATGGCGATGGCAACGAAGATTTCGTGGTTGCAGCTCCCGCAAAAAATGGATCTGCTGGCATTGTGTATGTGTTCTCAGGGATAACAGGAAATATCTTAAGTGTTATCAATGGTGAAACGGCTGGTGATCAATTCGGTCTACCCGTGGCATATGCAGGTAATGTAAACGGTGATGAATACGACGACATTATCATTGGTGCGAGATTTTACGACAATGGATTCTCTAGTACGGGCAGAATATACGTTTTCTTTGGTGGGCCAGGACCATTCCCTGATACAATAAATGCTGGCGATGCAGAAATAATTGTATCTGGTACAGGAGCAGGAGATCGACTCGGCTACACTGTGTCTGGTGCAGGAGACATAAACAACGATGAATATGATGACTTTATTGCCGGCGCAACGCATGACCCATCATATGGGGGAAATGATAGCAGCCAAGCGCACGTCTTCCTGGGGGGACCTGGTCCATATCCCGTCTCAGCAACAACCTCAGACGCTGATCTCACAATCCTGACTGAAGACCCGGGAGACTTCTTTGGAGGTTCAGTCTCAAACGCAGGGGATATCAACAATGACGGATATGAAGATGTAATTGTCGGTGCTTGGGATGGTGACCGTGCGTATCTCTTTCTGGGTAATTCAGGTCCCTATCCAGTAACTGTTTCAGCTGCCAGTGCTGATATAGTTATATTAGGCGAGGTTTCAGGTGATTACTTCGGAGGAGTATCTGAAGCTGGTGATTTCAACCAGGACGGTTATGATGATTTTTTAGTAAGTGCACGATATAATGATGAAGCTGGTGTCGATGCCGGGAAAGTGTACGTATTCCTTGGAGAATCAGGAACATACCCGGCCACATTTAACGCCACAGATGCAAATCTGACTTTCCTGGGTGAATCGGCTGGTGACTGGTTTGGTAACTCGATGGCCTGCGCAGGCGATGTAAATACAGATGGATTTGATGATATAATAATTGGTGCACCCCAGCAAGAACCCAACGATTCCGGAAAAGCATATATATACTATGGTGGATATTATGATGGGAAGGGGGTAAATACAACTGATGCCGATGTAGTCCTGTCTGGAGAAGCCTCAGGGGATTTATACGGGGTCAGTGTATCCGGTATAGGAGATATAAACAGCGACGGCAGTGACGATATAATTGTTGGCGCATTCAAAAATGATGCGGGAGGAGAAAACGCAGGTAGCGCCTACATTTATGACTGCTTAGGCCAGATGTTTCATATCTGGATTGATTCCCTGTCAGTTGGTACTGGAAACTCGAAAGTCATGATGTCGAATTTCTTGTCAGTCTCAGCATTCACATTGCCACTGAAATTCAGCTCCCCCTACGGCATCGATTCTGTGATCGCAGCAGGATGCCGGACGGAAGGATGGGACTCATTTTATGGAACACTTCACAACGACAGCACTGTCCTGATTGGCGGGGTGTCGAGTCTTGGAGGAGGCAATTGCATGGAGGCAGGAGTTGGATGTATTGCCAAAATATACTGGGATATTCCCTGCGATGCTGATACTGCGATGGTTTGCTTTGATACCATATTCATTTCCGAGCAGGCTCCTCTTCTGGTTGTTGATTGCGAGATACCGGAAAATGAGTATACACCAGCATTTTATCCAGGATGTTCATACTTCGATGGACTGTGGTATATTCCCGGTGACGCAAATCGCAGCGGCAGCGTGAATATCGCGGATGCTGTAAGGCTAATCAACAATATATTCACCGGAGGTCCTCCTGCTGACCCGCACTGCGCCGGTGATACAAATGGCGACTGCAATACTAATGTTTCTGATGCTGTGTATATAATAAATTACATATTTTTAGAAGGGCCGGCACCTGTTCAGTATTGTTCAAATCCTGTTGGCACATTCAATAAGACAATACCTGATCAGGCTGAGTTGAACCTCCGCGCGTTCCAGGGGGGCAACAATAAGGTCATCAAAGCTAAGATCGAGTCTTCTCGCGTCGTACAAGCCTTACAGTTGGAGTTCTCATCCATAGGGGACGTCCACAATATTCAAGCCAGCGGCCTGATCAATGGTCTGCAAACATTTCAGGGGAATGTCAACGGACATTTCAAGGCCGGTATGCTTGATCTGAATGGTCAAGTAATGCTTCCCACCGGAAATGACGATGTGCTCGAAATCAGCTATCAGGGCTCGGGTACTCTTAAACTTGTTAATGCGGTCCTTTCCGGCACAGATGGATTCGATATGAATGTAACAATTAATTCCAGAAAGGTGGAAGGAGAAGTACCGAGACACTTCGCATTGCAACAAAACTTCCCCAACCCTTTCAATCCTGAAACTGAGATCAGTTACAGCATTCCTGAGGGATGTAATGTTACCCTGGATATTTACAACATAAAAGGTCAAAATGTGGCCACATTAGTTGAGGGTTATAAAGATGCTGGTTCATATGCAGTGAAATGGGATAGCAGAGGCGCTGATGGCCATCAGGTTGCCTCGGGTATATATTTCTATAGGTTGACTGCCGGAGAATTCACGAAGACAGTGAAAATGGTGCTCATGAAATAGGTCCCCGAGAGGGGTTGGGTACTTCTGGCTTTGGGGCTATAGCAGCCAGAAGATATCCATAATAAAGGCCGGCGGTGGAAACATCGCCGGCTGCAGTTATAGCTTGTATAGAGAAAGGTAAGCTATGGAGATATGTTGCACTATACAATACCAAAACGGATTTCATTTAAGCTTGCAAAGGATTTCAAAATATGAATTCTCCTTGACATTATGAAATTGGATTATTAATTCAATATCAGAAGCATGACCTACCTCTGCTGTCTATTTATTTGAGATATTTATTAGGGAGGCCGCAATGAAGGTCTTCATATCTCATCTTTTAGTTTTGGTAATATGTCCATTTCGTTTGAAGACGTATAGTAAACTGGGTTATAGTTGCTTATAAGCAAAGGATCTGGCAGCTTATAACTCGAAAATTAGGTAATTTAGGATATACTGATATTTATGTTGGAGGTGCGTGGTGCATTCAAGATATCGCAAATATTACAGTATTGGAGCTTTTGCCATCATTTTTCTGTATATCCTGTTTTTTAGCTGTAGCGAGAAGGGCAATCGAATAGATCCACCTCAATTGAGGGCTTCACCCGGTGGTATAGATTTTGGCGTGGAGTTAAATTCGGCATATTTAACAATCGATAATGTCGGCGATGGCACTTTGACGTGGCAAATAGTCGAGGAAGAAGATTGGTTATCCGTGGACATGACAGCAGGATCGACTATGGTGGAGATTGATACCATAATAGTGTCTGTGGATAGAAGGGAAATGACCATAGGAAATTATATAGGAGAAGTAACAATAGAATCTAACGGAGGTTATAGTACAATCGCGATGACAATGGGGGTACCCAGCATTACAGATATTGATGGTAATGTTTATAAAATCGTGAAAATTCGTAATCAGTGGTGGATGGCGGAAAACTTGAAGGTGACTCATTACCGTAATGGTGATGCGATTTCGAATGTAACTGATATTAACACATGGTCTCATCTTTCTACAGGTGCCTATTGCGATTACGATAACTATGAGGATAATGTTTCTGCTTATGGTAGGCTATATAATTTTTATGCCGTCATTGATGATCGAAATATAGCACCTGAAGGTTGGCACGTGCCCGATTATGGTGATTGGATGACATTAATAAATTATCTCGGAGGCTATGGTTCAGCCGGTGGCAAAATGAAAGAAGCGGGCATTGAGCATTGGCAAAGTCCTAATGCAGGTGCAACCAATGAGAGTGGTTATTCTGCCCTGCCATGTGGGTACCGCTCCTCCATGGGTACTTTCTCGAATTTAGGCAGCGCCGCATTCTTTTGGACTTCTACCGAGTTGGGTGAATCGCCAGGTTATGCGGCCTGGTATGTATCTCTAAGTCATTTAAATGATAATATTAATGTTAATGTGAATAACGATAAGACAGATGGATATTCAATTCGCTGCGTTAAGTATTGATTCAGCAAAGGATTTCGTCAAATTTGTATAGGGGAATAGCGAAGTTACAAAAATGTGTCAGCTGAGATTGTGATTTTCTTAGTCCGGCGCATTCGTATAAGCGAAATAGAATGTTTCCTGGGCTGTTACCTGCAAGATAATACAATCGATCTCGCAAGGTCCGGTATATCTTACAATCACGATTACCTGACACTATGATGTTTCTTAGATAAACGCAGGGAGCTTCAAGTTTTGCATTTCCTTGACATTACGAAATTAGATTATTAATTCAATATCAGAAGTTCGGCCTGCTGCTGCTATTTATGAATCCAATGCTTTTTGGGGGGATTGCAATGTGCGAAGCCATTTCTAATCCGGGGTAATTCGGTACTCAAAATTTGTCTTGCTGACTAAAGAATTTACTTTTACAAAGGAGGGAATCTGAAAATACTGTTTCCAATTTTCTAATTTTACACCATTTAATTCAAGTTTAACTGATGAGGAGGTATTTCATGCAAAACCATCTACCGAGAACTGGGCTGGTAGGTATGATTGTAGCTGCAATCATCGTTATAACAAGCGTCGGTTTATATGGTCAAGAAATCTGGTGCGATGATTTCGAAGGCTATGCGAATGGATCTTGGTCATCGGTTTGGTATGGAAGTGGCAATTCATCTACGACCGTTGTCGATAACTCGACCAGTTATGACGGTGAATATTCAATTAGGATGTTTGGAGTGATAGGCAGTTGCTGGGGAACAATTTTGACTCGTCCCCTTGGGACAACTTTCCCAATGACAATCGAACTGGCAGTTCGAAATGGATCAGAATCGGTTTACGGTTGCCATCCATTTCGTGCGAGCTTTGGTTTGAAACCCGGGCCACATTGGTCAGCTGTGCCAGAAATCAGTTTGTTCACCTTCCTGCCGAATGGTGACTTAATGATTGATTTCATTAATCCGCACCCAGTCCTTGAGGGCTTTGATTTAAACACATGGTATAAAATTAGGATCGAGTTGGATAGCCCGGGTGATGGCTCGATTCATGCACGATACTGGATTGACGACAATCTTGTCGGTGAATACTCAAGACCCTGGGAGGAGTGGATGGGCAATGTTGCATATGCGGCTTTAGGCGCTCAGGAGGGTACAGTATGGTTCGATGATGTATGTGTTCGGGCTGGGGTCAGCACGAGCACCCCTGTATTTTGTGATATCAAGCCTGGTTCCTGCCCTAATTCTCTGAATGTAAAGCCTTATAGGACTGAGGAGTTGGAGACCTCTAACTCATTTGCAAAATTAGTCACTGATGTTGATCGCAAACCCAAAGCTGTCCTGCCAGTCGCCATAATGGGTACCGCTGATTTCGATGTCTCTGAAATAGATCCAACCACTCTCATGTTAGAAGGCGTGCCTGCATTGAGGTGGAGCATGGAGGATGTCGGCACCCCGGTTAGTCCGGATGCGAATGAATGCGAATGCAATGAGCTCGGTGGCGATGGATTCATTGATTTAACGCTGAAATTCGACAAAGAAGCGATTGTTGATGCATTGGGTGAGGTTTATGACGGTGATGAGATTGCTTTGACGATAACAGGTCAGCTCTATGACGGTACTGAAATTGAAGGCATGGATTGCGCAGTAATTAAGGCAGATGACGAACTTGGTGGAATATTCACTCGTCCAACAGAAGTCCCTGAAATATTTGCACTTAATCAGAACCATCCTAATCCCTTCAATCCGGAGACCGAAATCAGCTACAGTATAGCAAATGCCGGACATGTTACATTGGATATCTATAACATAGTTGGTCAGAAGGTGGCGGCACTTGTTAATGGCTACCAGGATGCTGGTTCGTACACTGTGACCTGGAACAGTAAAGGTTTTGATGGCAATCGAGTTTCCTCGGGAATTTATTTGTATCGTCTGACCGCAGGAGAATTCGTCCAAACGCGGAAGATGATTCTTATGAAGTAGATTTATATGTGACAGGATTCTTCTGACTTTCAAGCTGAAGGTATAAATTCTTTTCTAATTAAAGGCCGGCGGTGACCTCATCGCCGGCTCTTTCATTCAGTGCATCTAATTATTGTCAAGCAAACTCAAATCGATTTATGTGAATATTCGACAAGGAATTCTAGACTATCTATTCTTTTTTTCTGTTTTATGGGGAACGTCTATTTGGTTGCGACAACAAAATTTGATAGGGTCATTTATGCTGAATAAATTTGGGTTTTGGGACTCCCATAAACCGGCATCTGGGGGAGCGAGCGTGTTTAAACAAACGACTGATAATATTTAGACAACACGTTACAGCAGTTGCTCTTTGACCAGGTCGGCGGTCAGGATGCCGCTGTGAGCGAAGAGGCGCTGGATGCCGTCCGGGCCCAGTGTTATCTGTATGGGATCACGCAACTTGGTATCAACCAATTCTACTATTGCCTTTGCTTCTGCAAGGACGACCTCATTAACATCGGTTTCCATCTTAATTAAGCGGATCGCATCGTCGTAGTCATCTGCAAAGCTGCTGGAAATAATCATATAATAGATATTTCTGAATTGTCCCCGTTTCCTCAGGTCGCGGCTCTGGGTAGTAACATAATCTCTGATGGTCCGGTCGTCAGTTCCCATGCTGTAGCCTTTGGTCCTGACCTTGGCATCCCAGATAATGGCGTAATAGTCATCATAGGACAGGGCGAGCCCGTCAGGAACACGTCCCACGCCCTGGCCGAGAAGTTTTGTGTGATATCCCAGGACAGTGAATGCAGCATCCAGATACTTTTCAAATAGTCTATCCAGGGTCGAACCGGAGCGTTTGACCGCTTCAGTCAGGTCTTCATGATTTCTTGCCATATATGGCAGCACCGATACAATTGGTGGAACATAGCTTTCCGGCAAAAGTCCTATATTTTTTATTGTGGCTAATATTCCTTCTTCAGCGCCGGGCTTGCCACCATTGCCGCCGCCGTTGTCGCCTGTTTCCTTTTTCTCTATGTACCAGAAGACATGTTCGACAGAATATAAACCAAAAGGCTTTCCACTTTTCTTGCTGAACAACTCTGCCAGTTCTTCAAGTATATGCTTGAAGTCGAGATAATTGCGGGCCATATCGTCCGATGGCTGCCAGAGATTGAGGTCGGTCATGGCCCGCACGCTGCTGGTAAAATAGACTGGCCAGGTTTTCCAATCCTGAATCTGCCAGAAATACGAGAGGAAGAATGGAATGCTTGGAGCTTTGGGAGCGCCCTGCCAGGTATTGCCTGCCTCGACCCAATCTTCGATAAGCCGCTTTATATAGCTGTGAAAGGTCTTTATACGGCTGGAGGCGATTTGTTCATCTGCGGGCAGGGCGATTGCTGTCTTTATCTCCTGCTCACATTCCTCCAGGTCATCAGCAACATTTACGACCATATTGAAGAACATCTGGCCCTTGATGCCTTTAAAGCCCCAGTGATTTTCTCGTTTGTTTATGCCGTCAACCTTTGTTTTAAATTCAGACAGCCCGATCCTGGAGGCCATAAAATCTTCGAGCAACGGTCGGAGCTCAGTCTCGATTACCCGAAGCCGCTCTTTATCGGATTCCCTGCCTTTTTCAAATTTTGTTTTCCCCTCTTCATCAGGTGGTACGTTTAGATATTCGTTCATTACCTCAAGGGCACGCTTTTTTTGCTGCTCATTTAGATACGACATATTTCCTCCACAGCAATCATATTTATATGGATCATATATCTTCTTTTCATTCTCTAACTACCTTGTTTAGAATGTGGAAGTTGACCTTCCTCGATGGGCCAGCCGTGTTGTTTGAGTTTTTGGATGAAGGTTTTGTGGAGTCTGGGGATCCACTTCTTTAAGTCCAATGGCGCGTTCAGTTTTGAGTCCTCTTTGCTATCGATCCCTATGTAGAACCACTGGAGTACTTTGCTGTACGGACCATTCCCAGTGGAGGGTGACACTCGCAGATTGAAGTCAGGATTGTGGTTGGAGACTTCTATTACAGCTTCATCCCAGATCCCTTTAAGTATTTCATAGTTAACTGACTGCCTTTTCTTTAATTCCTCTTCGGTCATGTCCAACCATTTTTGTTTGGCCATTTTTCTAAAATGCAAGTATTGTTTAATCTGCAAATATGGAGCCACCATTGTATCAATTCTATATGTTAGATACTCGGGGAATGACTTCTTTAACGGATGATCATTTGGTAGCAGAAAAAAATCATATTCTGTGAAGGAAACGCCGCTGCTATTTACTCCTCTTGTAGCTTGGCCCGTGCAGTCGGAGAAGATTTTTTTTATGAATTGCCATTGGCCAATTGGATAAAATAGAAGCTCTGACAACTCCTCTGGATCAATATTTGGATTCCATAGCTGATGTCTGATTTTAGCCCAATCATTGATTCTTGCATTCAGCCAGTTGTAATAATCGTTTAAAAGGGGATGGCTTTTGAAATCGGTGGCATCAAAAATGTCTCTGACATCCTCTGCGCTGAGCCTTTCCCAATCTGACGGGACCTTATAATTATACCAGTAGCCAAGATTCAGAAATACGAATTGTGCATCGTTGGTTTTTCCATATTCATGGTAATCCTTTAATTGGTTTTTGTTCATAGGGGCGGTTACTTTGTTTTCGATGACCAGGGCTTTTCCGGAATCGAATGCCACATGGATGTCGAATCGTGCTTTGCGTCCGGGTATCTTTAGTCCTTTAGGGCAGTGCTCAGTACAGACTTCCTTGACTTTGCCGAAATTATCACATCCGATTTTCTTCAAAAAGGCTAGGCCCAAATCCCTGGGGGCTTTATGTGCGGGATCTTCGGATGTTGTGCATTCCAATACCCAGGCCCAGAAGGCCGAATGTGAGATTTCCTTTGCGGCGTACTTGAAAATATTATAGCCCAGATTCATTTAATACTCCTTGAATATGGTGTCGTATCTGGTATTATTCTGAATAACAATTAATTCAGCTCCCTTGACTCTGCTATTCAGCTGGATTCGATTCGCCGAGATAATTCTGTTTTTTAGAAATAGGTGATAGAGATATCCGTGAAGATCGGATTCATAGATAGGTTGGAAATTTTGGTTTTGGTAATCTTCCACCAAATCATCAAAAATGGGCTTTAGATCATCCGGCAGAGAATTCCTTGCTGTCTCGTGCTTTTCAGACCTGGGCTTTGTATCCATCTTTCTCCCAAGACAAAACTAATCCTTGTACTTTGTGAAGCTGGACAAGAGCGACTCAAATGAACTTGGTTTGAATTCTTTGAATGATTTTTCATCCACAAACACAAAGTCGTACTTGACCTTTGATTGCGCCTTGTTGGTATCTTCACACCACTGGCGAAGTCGCGCCATCTTCAGCGGCACATCAAGGTCCTCTAATCCTTTTGTCTCAACTATCCAGATTTCTTTTTCTGATTTTTTTACTATGAAGTCAGGATAGTAGTTTGATATGCCACCATCAGCATTCACATAGTCGATTCTGAAATTCACCGCGAAGTAGTTCTTCACATATGAGATTATATCTTCACAATCTTCGAGGAACGCAGCGAACTCTAGCTCCAAGTGGCTATCCCCAATTATTCTATTGAAAACACTTTTCTTTGGCGTGATGTATCCCTGTTCCTTCGTCACGAATGGCCGGGTTTTGCGTAATTTTATGTGATCGCGAATCTCAGCTTCGCCCTTGTCTTGAATTGTCAGACTGTTTATCTGTTTCTTGAACGTCTCAATGATAGTCTTAGTAGCTTCAAGTTCAGAGAGATTCCGAAGAGTATTCATGCTCTCCAAATCTACTTCATTCTCAAAGAGATAATCCCGGACGAAAGTCTTCACCTTCTCGTACAGAACATCGTAGCCACCAACCAGACGCAAGTCTTTCATGATTATCTGTGTGAAGTAGCCGATCACGGAGTGATAATCAGCTACTCCAACTGAATCCAATAGAGTAGTGTGTGTTATTTCTCCGGTAGTGATATCCCGGAATACAATCTCTCGTTGATCCTCCTCGCTAAATTCCCTGTACTTAACCTTCTTGTGTGGAAAAGATGCTATATCAAGTTCAGAGAGATTCTTGTATTCCCTGTATACTCTGGGGCTCAATACAGGAATATTGATGTCTAATTCATCAATGTTCTTCTTGGGATTCTCGTTATCCACCTCAATTATCAGAGGCGTTTTTGGACCACTACCGGCACCCATTGGTTTACGTTCCAATTCAACCCCTTCAGACTGTATTGACTCAACGAAGTCCATGAATGCATCAGTGCCAACAACACTGACATACTCTTCAGCATTATTCCCTGGGTACATTCTCCTTAAACCGCGTCCCAAAGTCTGTTCAGGTAGAATATTGCTTTTCGCCGAGTAAGCTCTTAACCCAACTATTGTAGTAACATTTCTGACATCCCAACCCTCTTTCAAAACCAATACAGAGACTATGGCTTTGTATGGACTTCCCATACTGTCAATCTTATTAGCTTGTTCACGGAGATTGTCCAGTTCTTTCTTATTCCTGCCAGTAGTGGATTCGTTAATCTCGCCATTCTTTTTGGTATGAATCACCAGGACAGCATCCTTTAGTTCGGGATATCGTACTTCTATAAACTCAGCGACATCATCACAGTTCTTTGTGTCATCCGTCATAACAAAAAGTATTGCCTTTTTACCCATTTTTTCATGTTCATTGTAGGCTTTCCGCCATTCCTCATAACCGAGGTCCAGGTAGTCCTCATACTTCTCAGTAAATTTCGAGCTTTGGCGTTCGCTTAGTTTCGCTCGGCTGGCCGAGTCCGGCAATACAGGGTGCTTCACTACATTCTGAGAAATTGCTTCGACGAGAGGATAATCGGCCACGGTTTGAACGAAAATAGCACCATTGTTGTGTTTCGGTGTTGCGGTAACATCTATCTGGAGTGACAGATACTTGTCTTTATGCTGTAATCGATTGTGAATATCCTCAATTGACTTAAACCATGCAAGAGTCTCACTGTGAACATGATGCGCTTCATCGTTTATTACCACCAATTCGTCAATATCCCTGACTATGTCACCCAGGTCAACTTTTGAATCGGTTGTAGCTCCGGTTGGTCGCTTGCCCAGAAAATAGTCCATAGTATTTTCATCATCAGGTGATGGGGCAATGTCATTTCCAGAATATACTCTGTGGATATTTGTCAGGAATATATTACCTGTCTTACGAGTAACGTGAACTTCATCTTGAATGTGAAGCGTCAGTTGAAAATCATCTCTCCAACTTCGGCCTTCATACCCGTTGTCAGGAAGTACTGGATCTTCAAAGAAAATCCTCAAGCCATCGAAGTCATTTCGAAGTCTGTCCAGAACAATGATGTTCGGTGCTATTACCAAGAAATTGCGGGCCAAGTCGGAATCTGGCTCGTACAGCTTATGGAAGTAGCACCACGCGAGAGCGAGACTCATGACCTTTGTCTTGCCTGTTCCGGTAGCCATCTTGATAACAAAACGCCGCCATGATTCATCAAACATATTGGCAGAAACAGCACCCGATGAATCGAAGCGGAGAAGGTCGTACTTGTCTTTTACTTTGACTACATCAAAGAGGTACACAATTGTCTCTAACGCCTCTCTCTGCGCAAAGTAATACTGAAACTGAGACATCAAACCATCGGCATTCGGCAATAGATGCTCTGTCCTAAACCACCAGTTCAGCAAAGCTATCGATGTATCCGATGCTCCTTTGTAACCCAAATTGCGCCATTCTTCAACTTTCTGACGCAACTGGTGCACGAGCGGCGGTAATAACTTCTCGTAACTTGTCTCGCGGAGTGCTTCATCCGCCGGAAACCAGCGAATATCAGGTTTCAAGATGGCATGGGGTGAGTCCGGGAATTTGGGATGAAGTGCCATTATCTCTTCCCCCCGATTGTAACTTCTATTATCTTCATTGTGTCGTTACCGAAAATGTCTACAACTTTGACTGCTACTTTTCTTCTTCCAGGTGTACATTCATGATATGCGCTTTTCAGTTCGAGCGAGCGGTCTTTCTTAGTTCGGAATGACTGCCACTCATTTTCGAAAATGAAATCACCAGTCCACACCTCTTCCCATTCAGTCAGATTCTGCTGTGGTCCTTCTGTTCCCTGGCTCTGTGTCTGAGAATTGGGGCTCATGTCTTTGGGGACTCTAACTATTTCGCGCTTCGATTCAAAATCAAAGTCAACCGACCAGTAGTCAATCCAGTCGGTCCATTTTTTCGTAAGAACTTCTCTGCTAACCACCCCATCCTTATCCTTGGATACTTTGACTACTTGGCCTCTGTCAACAATGACCTTGCTCTTACCTTTCTTAAGGCTCACATCAGCATCCTGAGCATCCTGAGAATAGAAAACAGAAAAATCTGTAAGCTCAATTGCCAAGCTGTTTTTCTTAACGTGTGGTTTTACCTCAATAAAGGAGACATCATGGAAGACGACTTGGTTTCTCTCAACTGCGCGCTTGTCAAATACATCTCGAGGGATATACTTCATTGCCAGGTCAATACCCTTTGATTTGGCTTCTTCTATAATGTTTGGGAATAGCCCCATTTCAAATTCAAAACCAAGAATATCCACTTTAGTTATGTGCTTTTCCCGGCATTCGAGAATCAGTTCCTCTACAAAAAGGCGGTGACGGGAAGATTTACTGGGCCAATGGCTACAAGCCGCCCTGCTTTCTTCCCCTGAAAAGCCTTGAATTGCGCAACCGGTTCAGCGTGATATGCACTTAGTATGAGGTCTAGGAAATCGCGCTCTTTTTTATCTAGTTGACGTCGCCTTTCCTCCTCACGTAGGTCTGGATTTATGCCTATATAATGTTGACGCTCATACTTTCCGAGATTCAATATTTCAAAGGCTCTCCAGCTCTTTCCTTCTTGTTTTAATTGGCGCTGGACATTGATCATCCGCTTCCTAGTTGTATGTATCGCAAACTTCCCAAGATCAGCACCAATCCACTTACGGTTTAATTTCTCAGCAACTGCCATTGCTGTTCCAGAGCCGCAGAAAAAATCGGCAACTAAATCACCCTCATTGGATGATGCCTTTATTATACGCTCTAGAAGTGCTTCTGGTTTTTGAGTGGGATAGCCAACCCTTTCAAATGTCTCTGAGCCAACAGAAGGCAGATCCCAAACATCCCTAGAATAGACCATTGAGTACTGAAGACCAGTCTCTGGATCAATCTGAAAATCAGATTTCTTGAATCCATATTTATGCATCATATAGGAGCGTTCTTTTTGTGGATTAAATATCCATGCATCACTTTTTCCATAGAGAAACAGCATGTCATGCTTTCTAGCCCAACGATCTTTCGATGCACCTCCTGTCTTGTATAACCAAATCACTTCGTTTATATGTCTTTCCCTACCAAAAACCTCATCCAATACCATTCTAACATAACCGTCCACTCGCCAATCGCAATGCACATAAATACTCCCATTGTCTGCCATCAAATCGCGCATAAGTGCGAGGCGTTCATAAATCATTGAGATAAAAGAATCTGCCCCCTTTCCCCATGTATCTCGGTAGGCTAACTCTTCTAGTATTCCTGCCCTTTTTGTTAAGGTTTCACCGCCAATTTCGACATCCATTGAGAAGTCAGCACCAACATCAAAGGGAGGATCTATATAGATGAGTTTCAAGCCACCTTGCGCCTCAATCTCCTGGCGAAGAGGACCGTTTTTTAGTGAAGACAGAATGAGTTTGTTATCACCCCAAATTAGCTTATTGGTCCAGCCCTTTATCTGTCTGCCAGTATGCTGGTCGAATAGCTCGAGGTTCAGCTTTTGCTCTTTCTCGGAACGCGGTTCATCGACTTGCTCGATTACCTGAAATGGTAGAACTATATTGCAGACTTCATTCGTCTTGCCATTCCAAACAAGCTCAACTTCTCTCTTATCATCAAAAAGCAAAAAGCGATACTTCTCAGGTAACGGCTTTCCAGCTTCAAGATGCTTTCTTATATCCCGTATCTCATTGTCTGTTAGTTTCATCAATCCTCCGCACCGGAGTCTTCATCCAATTGTTCTCTCAACCATGCAGCCCCAGACATCTGTGTAGCGTAGTCCATTCCGGTTATATCTGGAAGCAGGCTACTCTTTGCGAGTCGAGTCACAAGAGAACCATCTCCCTTTCTAAATTTGCGATCTATTCTGATATTGTTTTGTATTGCATCCTCGTAGGAAAGTGTAGTTGGCCACGAGACGATTAGATGTTCTCTAGCCCGTGTGAGAGATACATACAGCAAGCGCCTCTGCTCTCTTGTATTCATGATATAGCATTTTGCATGGAATTTGGCCTTGGAGTAAATCCTTGTCAGGATTCTTTTGGCATTGAGAGCTTCCCTTATGGCCACCAATCCACCCAAATTATCATCCCGCTCTTTGGCTTCTTCGATGCTTTCGTGGGAGGAACTTATGACGGACTGAACCAACTCTTTTTTTGTCCTCTTGGTCGTTTCATCTCCCATAATTATCCGCATCTTATCAATGGCCTGCCAATGGCCATCGAGAGCCATAAGTGATCCGATTTCAAAACAACCAGTGGCCAAATCGAGGTGCTGGGTCTGCTGGAAAAGCTGCTCCAAAGCATTCAAGAGAGTATTGAGAGACCTGTTGTCAATAATGGTCTGTATCTTTTGAGTCAAGATGCGTCCTCCGCTATAAGCAGTCATCCTGGCGATGCAGAAATATAGGCCACCATGGGCAGCTTTGTCAATTATAATGATTTATATTTTTGAGCGTTTAGACAGCATTATTTCATATTTTTTTAGATATTCCAATGTCGTTGGGT
This sequence comes from Candidatus Zixiibacteriota bacterium, assembly GCA_011056555.1. GTDB lineage: Bacteria > Zixibacteria > MSB-5A5 > JAABVY01 > JAABVY01 > JAABVY01. The sequence continues at coordinate 22,042 of DSEQ01000029.1, forward strand.
AGCTTATTCCGAGTGATTTCGCTGCTCTCGCCTTCGTCCCTTTGTCCTTGTAAACCTCGTAAACAAATTTATATAAGACATGACGATAGCTATGGTCTAATGATGCAGTGAAGATCCGGGATTGATCAGATATATGTGAATCATCTCGCTTGGCTCGAGACATTAATTCCGCCAAATAATCTACTTGACTATAATCAGAATCTGACGTGGATTCCTGGGAACTAGCGGATTCAGGTGATAATCCCAGGGCATTCCTTAAGTAATCATCCATTTTAATATAGTCTTTATAAGGAAAATTCTTCAATCGAGACTTTTTTGGGGATTCTTCAAATTCACGTTCCCATTTTTTAACCCGCTTCACCAAGAATTCCAGAATCTTTTCTTCAAGCTCATACTTATGCAAAGCAGGGATCTTCCTCTTAAAGTTGAGAAGGTCCTTTCTCGTAACCCGTATTTGGTCCATCCAGACTATCGGTGAATATCGCACTCCTGACTCGACCCATCTTAAATCAAAATAGGCCTCGTACTTCGAACCTTCGAACCAAAGCTGAGCAATTTCTGGAGAGCCGAGTTTGGCTCTCGTTTTCATATCAATTATGTAGTTTGTCACTTCATTTTGGAGTTGCCTGACATTTCCGGGCCAGTCATTCATGAGCAGAATGTGAATTATCGGAAACTCAAAAGAGTCAATCTTCTTTTTGCCCGAGCATTCGCGATCGCAGAAATAAAGAAATAAGTCTATCAGATCATCTTTACGCTCTCTCAGGGGAGCAAGATAGATTTTTAACTTAAAACGATCCCATAAATCTCGCCTTAGTGAATAATTATCTTTCTCGGGCTTATTCGTTGCTGCTATAATCCGGCAGTCGATATCACGGTCCTTATTATCGCCGAATCTCTTGATCTTATTCTTCTCGATTGGGCTTAGAAGCTTGCCCTGAATTTCCATGGGAAAATCTCCGATTTCATCGATGAATAGAGTTCCTTTTTTTGCGAATTCCCATTTGCTTGCTTTTTCTTCACCAGCGCCGGTATATGCATTCTTTGTATGACCGAATAGTTCGCTCTGCAGAGCATTGCTATTGCCAAGGTAATCGTTGCAATCGATTTCCACAAATGGCTGCTTCTTGCGGAGTCCGGCTTCATGAAGCGCTTTGGCCACCAGTTGTTTGCCGGTACCGGTTTCACCAATAATCAATATTGGCTCCTTCCGGGATGCGTAGTTTTCGACGTCTTGCTTTACCTTCTTAAGGTTCTGGCTTGAGCCCACGAGGCCAAATTGGGCTTCCATAAATTAATAGCTCCTACAAATATTAAAATTGTTAATATTTATATTATATATTCTAATACATAATATTAATAATTATAATAATAATAATTCACTCTCAATCAACAATAATTTCCTGAAAATATCTAATCTGCTAACATATAACGGGTTACGCTTGTTGGCATCCAAGTTGCCTTTTCTCTTAATCAGAGAAAAATAATTAAAGGAGGACAAATTGAAAAAGAACATCAGGTTACTAAGGGTTGCATCACGGATGTCGCAATGGGAGCTGTCCAAGCTTTCGGGGATACCACAATCAAAGATTTCCCTATATGAAAATGATCTGATTGACCTATCCGATGAGGAGCGCAAGAGGCTTCATGAAGCGATCGACCTGCAAAATAATAGAGGTTGAGATGCCGGAGCTTAAATTGGAGCATCTCGATCCGCTATTGGATTTGCTGGCGGAGCTGCTGCTGGAGGATATTCTTAAGGAGCTTGAAAGCTGATGAGAAATCCCTGGAAAAAATATTCTGGAATTAATCCTCAACGCCAGGATGGACATCGTCAGATCGAGAACTCCGTTTTCAAGGCTTTAATCAAAGCCAAGCTGACTTCTGCTGAATACAAAGTGACACTGGCCATTATTGATTTTACATGGGGCTTCAATAAGAGGCATGACACCATCAGCTATTCCCAACTTGTCGAAAAAACAGGTCTCTGCAAGAGAACGGTTATTAGAGCCTGTAAGTCTTTAAAAGAAAAGAGGGTAATTTATTTCGAATCTTCGAAGATGGTGACTTCAGGGTCACCCATAAACCGCTATCTCCTTAATAAACATTATGATACATGGAAAGATGACACTGCTGCGAGGAAAACAGGGGTGACAAAATTTTCAGGCAAGGGTGACTCAGATTTCCCAGAAGAGTGTCAGGCTTGTCACTCACAAAAGAAAGGAGACAATATAAATATATCAGAAGAAAACAATACCATTTCTGAAGAAATCGAGGATTACCATTCTATCGATATAGATAAGTTCATCAATTGGTTTTGCTCAGAATACCATGACATGTATGGAATGGAGTATGATCTCCAGGATGGCAAAGATCATAGGCTTGTGAAGAGAATGCTAAAGGTTTTTGGTTATGAGACATTAGTTGAAATGGCTAAGATTATGCTTGAGGAATATGACTATGGAGATGAATTCTGGAAGAAAACGGGCCCCAATATTGGATTATTAAGTGTTAGATCGAATGGATATGCACTCAAGTATTCCAAGAAAAAGAAAGAGTCTTACAAAACCGGAAACGGTTGGTAATCTTCATGTATTGATAAGTGATTATGATGGAACCAATATGATGGGAGAAACTTAGTATGGAGTGTATTAATCTCAATTCGATGTTTGGAGAGAAGTACAGAATTAAAAAAGACTCCGCGATTAGTAACCGCAGGAAAGTTGATCCAATGTATTATATCATACCATGCAAGTATGGAGAAATATTTCCATACGGCGGTGATTTTCTGGCTGCTATGGTGACAAGTATAAGGATTGCAAATGAGGTGCGGTCCTGGTCGGAACTTGAGGTCACCCAAGACGCGGATGATGCTGTGATATTCAAATTCCATGTGAAGCACTTTGAGAAGGTTGCGGATAGAATCATGGCAAGAAAGAAAAAAAGGCTGTCCAAAGAGCATCGAGAAAAACTTGCCACGTCCAATATGAAATTCAGGTTTAAACCCGCTTCTGACAGCTCGAAATCGGGTCAAGATTCGACGATCTCAGACATGTTGGTATGAGGACATGGATCATAGTAAGATCGGCGATTTCAGAGCCGCCAAAGCTCGCTAAACCCGCGCGAAGTCTAGTACGATCGTGAGCATGAGAACGAAGGAGGATTTATCGTGAAAAATGTTAGATTCGTAATTTTTTCTGTAGCATTATTAATTTTGATCTTGACAAGACACATTTTAATGTTGTATAATGTAGTATGACAAAAAAGAAAACGCGAATTCAAGGTTACATGACCGTAAAAGAAGCGGCCAAGTACCTGGGAGTAAATCCGGAGACCCTTAGACGGTGGGATAACAAGGGAAAACTCAAGACCAGGCGGCACCCCATGAACAATTTCCGGATTTATTCTAAAGCTGATATTGAGAGGATTAAGAAGAAAATCAGCGGCGGTGAGTAATTATGCGATGTGCAGTATATTCACGAATTTCGAGTGACATGCAGAAAGAACGATCAATTGAAGATCAGGTTCGCAACTGCATGGATTTCGCCCATAAAAAGGGGTGGAAAGTTCTGGAGAATCATATTTACGCCGACAAGGCTGTTTCCGGTGCCTCTCTGGCCGGCAGAATTCAGCTGGCGAGGTTGCTTGAAATTGCATCCACCAAACCCACACCCTTCGATTATATTCTCGTAGACGATACATCGAGACTCTCAAGGGACAAAATAGACCAGATGAATATCATCGAAGATTTCCATACCGCTGGGGTATTCCTATTCTTTGTCTCTCAAAATATCGATACTGCCGATGAACAGGCAAATGATGTGGTAATACCCATTCATGGTATAGTTGATGCCCTTTACTTAAAAGAGCTCGCCAAAAAAACAAAAAGAGGTATGACCGGGCAGGTGCTGTCTGGTTTCAATCCTGGAGGCATGACATATGGCTACAGCTACACAAAGGTTCCTGATCCGTCCGGCAGAAAAGACAAGAAGACCAAAGAAGTGAGGAGCCTCGGGACGAAGATCACAGTGAATGAGGACGAATCGCAAATTGTAAGAAAGATCTTTGCCCTATATGCCGCAGGAGTCGGATTGAAGGAGATTGCACATTCGCTTAACAAAGATGGGATTGAGCCCCCGAGGACTGACAGCCAGAGGGGAGGTTACAAGGTGAAACCGAGCTGGTGCCCGAATGCGATAAGATATATGCTGCGAAATCCAAAATATATCGGGGACTGGACTTGGAATAAGTATAAATGGTTCAAGAACAGGCGCACCGGTAAACGGGCCAGGCGCTTGCGCGATAAAGCCGAATGGGTAAGAAGCCCTCGTCCAGATCTGAGAATAATAGACGACAGCACCTGGCAGCTTGTTCAGAATAGAATCGAAGCTAATAAACACCAAAAGAAGAGCGGTAGAAGGCCCGGATCGAAGTATTTGCTGACCGGGATGCTTAAGTGTTCAGTTTGCGGCTCGAATCTGATTTCTGTGCATGTTGGTAAAAGTGATGTCAAGTTCGCGTGTTCGTTGAACTGGCACAGGGGGCCGTCGGTCTGCCCAAATTCTCATAAAATCATGAAGTCCGAATTAGAGGGCAAATTATTAGGTGCAGTCAGGGATCAGATACTTCGACCAGAGATGCTCGATAGGCTAAAAATCAAGATACAAAACCTTGCGTAGAAGCAGATGATGAGCAATTGCGATAGCCCAGAGGTAATCCGTAAGGAAATGAAGAAGCTCGAAAAGGAAATCGATAATCTGATCGACCGTATCGCCGGGAATGGAGATCCGACCGGTCGCATCAATAAAAAATTGGTCGAAAAAGAGAGAAGGATTTCTGAGCTTAAAGACAAATGGGCCCTCCGGGATGCGGTGAAGCATCTGCCAAAAATCGATTTTGATAGAAAGTTAATTGCTGGAAAGTTGAGTGAGCTGCAAAGAGTCCTTAAAAAAGATGTGGGCGCTACCAGGATCGGGCTCAAGAGGTTTATTGATCAATTCGAATTGGAGCCGCTTGTGAGGTCCGGTAATAAGTGTTATAGGGCCAGGGCAAAAATAAAACTCCAGGGATTACTTGGAGTTACACCGGAGACTGCCACTTTAAAAAATAGCGGGGGCTGGATTTGAACCAGCGACCTTCGGGTTATGAGCCCGACGAGCTACCAGACTGCTCCACCCCGCATCGAACGTGCAAATATATATCTTTATTTCATGCCTGTCAAGCTACAAATCCCTATTTAGACTGTTGCCAAAAAATACATCAACCCCCATGCCTAAGTCCATGAAAACCATAGCATTTCTTATCTTTTTAGCGGCTATTTCCAGTAAAAAGCTTGGTATCTAAATACAGAATCGCTATAATTCGCAGGAAGGCAGCAACCATTTTTTATACATGTTGCGGCATGTCTGGTTCCAGACTGGAGAATGCCCTGTATGAATTATCGAATTACCGATTTTAAACATATCCCCGGCAAAAACTGTGTCACCACCGCGCTCAGGAATATTCTCAACTACTATCATATCCTTCTCTCCGAGGAATTGATTCTCGGCCTGGCCGGCGGCCTGGGTTTCTATTATATCGAGCTGCCCGGATTTCCTAATCCATTCATCGGCGGCAATTCCTCCAACCTGATTGGACGTTTCTGCCATAATATGGATCTGCAGCTTTTTGAACTGCGCAAAGAAAATCAGGAGGCCGCCCATAAAGCCATGGTCGGCAAAATCCTCTCCGATATACCGGTGATTGTCAAAATAGATTTGTATTATCTCGACTACTTCCGGAGCAAATTTCATTTTTCCGGTCATCGTGTTATTCCGGTCGGGATTGATGATGCGTATGTGTATGTCGCCGACACAGGATTTAGAACCATCAAGCAGACATCGATCGAGAACTTCAAAAAGGGACGTGCCTCAGGTTATGGACCCAGGCCGCCGAGCAATCTTCAGCTTTTTATAAACATACCCGAGAAAAATCTGCCCATCCTGGATAATCTCTGGGGAATTATAAGACGAAATGCCAGGCAGATGGTAAGTTCTCCCGATGACAACGGCCTAGTTTCACTGGAAAAGTTCGCAGCCAATGCAGATAAATTCAAAGATCCAGAATACCTTCTGATCCAGATCGAAAAAGCAGGCACCGGTGGTGCGCTGGGACGCCTTATGTACCGCGATTTTTTGAGTGAGGCCAACCTGTACCGTCCGCATCAGACTCTATTGCAGGCTTATAAGCTCTATGCCGAGGTGGTCGAAATCTATGAGGGCATTGTGAAGGAGCTCAAGCAGGAGACGATGCCGGATTTGAAAAAGCCGCTTATGGAGGTGTTGGACTATGAAAAGAGAGCGGCCGAGCTATTAGCCGGGTTGTAGATGTTGTTTTCAGGTTGAAATTGATTTTGCGCTGAGTTATATTTGAGACGATAGGGTATTGCCTCCGGTGGAGTTAATTAAATACAGCGGTGATTATTTTGGATCGGGGATCGTATGTCTCTTCAGATTTTTCCTGTAAAAGTCGGTATAAATACCTGTTATCTGATCAGGCACGAGGGTGTTATTTTAATTGATGCCGGCGGCCCGAATAAAATAAAGACCTTTCAGAGGGCATTTGATAAATTCTCGATTCGCCCCGATGAGATTAAATTGATTGTACTCACGCATGGGGATGTTGATCATGTCGGGTCTGCGGCTGATTTAAAGGAGCTGACCGGTGCCAGAATTGCCATACACAAAAATGATAAGGACCTGTTTGAAAAATCTCTGCATAACTTCCCTGCCGGAGTTACGAAATGGGGAAAATTTATGCATGTTATTCTCAATCCGGTTTTGAAAAATGTATTACCCCGTATTTCCGGCGGGAAGGCTGACATTATTTTGGATGAGAACGACTATCCCCTAAGCGATTTTGGGGTTCAAGGAAAGATAATCCATACTCCCGGGCATACGTCAGGTTCAATCAGCGTGCTTCTGGATTCCGGCGATGCTTTTGTAGGATGTATGGCGCATAACAACTTTCCATTTCGATTGAAGCCGGGTTTGCCGATATTTGCCGATGATATCGAAGGGGTCAAACAAAGCTGGAAACGGCTCCTCAAGTATGATATAAAAACGATCTATCCGGGTCATGGCAATCCATTTCCGGCGGAGGTGATGAGGCGGGAGCTGGGAGAATGAAATAGTCCGGGTGCCCCTACAGCCCAAGCTGTAGGAATGCTCTGATCTATTTAATGAGGCTAATATGTAAATAGTAGAAATAACGGGCGAAACCACCTGTCACGTGGAGCGCAATTTGATTATATTCGTCGAGTACGTGAATGTACGAAGTGTATGCGTAATTTATCGAGAGGAGGACTGGCAACATGAAGATATCAAATATTCGCTTGGTCAGCATTGTTATCGTGACCTTGATTTTCGGAGTCTCCTGTTCTGAGGGTCCCAGAGAAATCTCATTGGAGCAGCTGCAACAGCGGTCTGACGGACTTTATTATGCTGTGAACGAGGATAAGCCCTTTAGCGGTGTGGCGGTTGAAACCTATGAGGATGGCCAGAAGAGCGCGGAGAAGTCGTTCGAGGATGGTAAACTGCACGGGTTCATCAGGGCATGGTACCCCGACGGAAATAAGAAATCTGAGATCGGCTACGATGATGGCCTGCAATCCGGCCCGTTTCGAACATGGTATGATAACGGGCAGCAGGAAATGGAGGGTGACTACAAGGATGGAAGACGAACTGGCGAATGGAGCTTCTGGAATCGGGATGGGCAGAAGCTCGAGGCGGGTAAAGTCACAGATATAGACGGCAATACCTACCTCACAATCAAGATCGGTGATCAGTGGTGGATGGCGGAAAACCTGAAAGTAACACATTACCGCAACGGCGAACCCATTGTACATGTAACCGCCGATAGCGCGTGGCGACGTCTTTCGAGTGGAGCTTATTGCAGCTATGGTAACGATGAAGACCGTGCTGATGTTTACGGCCGATTGTACAACTATTATGCTGTGGCCGACGGTCGTGGTATAGCGCCGGAGGGCTGGCATGTGCCCGGTGATGCTGAATGGCAGGCGTTAATTGATTACCTGGGAAGCGATACAAATGCCGGCGGCGGGCTGAAAGAGACCGGCACAACACACTGGCAGACTCCCAACACCGGCGCGACCAATGTAAGTGCGTTTAATGCCCTGCCCGGCGGCTACCGGGATTACGATGGTCCCTTCTACTCTTTGGGGTATTTTGCCTATTTCTGGTCGTCCGCGGAGCGCCTGAGTTACTTCGCATGGTACCGAGGTTTGCACTACTTCAGTTCTGAGATCCATCGTGGTTTCAGCATTTTCCTGAATAAGCAGTTCGGGTTCTCGGTTCGCTGTGTCAGGGATTAGCTGATCTTTTGACGCCCAAACCTGCTCCGTCAAAAGCCGGGGCGCCCCACAGCGGAAGCTGTTTAAAAGAGACGGAGTGGGAATTTCGAGTATTGACATGATTACAAATATAGATTATCTTTTCAACTATAGATCAACCCAAACAAATTATCTGACGCCAAGATGCCATTGGGAGGAAAAGATGATGGAAGCCGCTTCATTCGTTCATCAAATTGAATTATTGTGTGGGCGAAAAATAACTAGGGAATGTAAAACTAGAGCAGAAAAGAGTATTGGCAAATCGCTGAAGAGAAGAGGAAACAATGCGACTTTTGGTAGAAGGCAATTAAATGAAATGCTTTTATTGTGTAATGAGCGAATTGTCTCGGATCGTTTCTTTAATTTTCTCGCTGGTGGAAAAGCGACAATTCTATTTGATGATTTTGAATCAAAGGTGCATGAATTTCATAGGCTTGCAATGTTGCAGTTCGGATCATTTCGCTTTGCCTTCAATTATCTTCACAATAAGGATAATGTGTTAAGCGAATTTGGGAATTGGTCAAAAAAATCATCCGACCTAATTAAAGAATTCAAAAATAGACAAAAGCCTATTCGGGATCCTGAACAGATTGATGAAAGTGATTTGCACTTATTAGGATATTTGATAAGTGATGAAGTAGGTAAAAAGCACCTGAAAAATGTTCGGGAAAAGGGGCAGAGAAACTTTGAAACTTACTTAAGTTACGATTATTTGGATGTTTATGTGGCCACATCAATGAGAGAAAAATGGGAATATGTCGACGTGCATCGATTATGTAATAAGGTATTTAAAAATAGGCTGCTTAGAGAAATAAATGTAAGATATTTTGATCCTACTCAAAATTACCATGATAACTCAATTGCAAAAGGATTAATAGAGGGATTAATGCTAAAGCGAGCGAGATGCACACTTTATCTGGTTCAAGAGACCGATACCATGGGAAAAGATTCTGAAATGGCTTCGACCCTTGCTCAAGGCAAGCCGGTTATAGCATATGTACCCAAAATAAATAGAAAAAGGAGGCAAAATGAATTGCGGAAAATGCCACTGGAGTTTCTTTTGCAAAAAGCAGATCTTTTAAGAAAAGTAGCTGATCCCAATGAGATAGAGGATTTTACAAGTAAAGTGACTGAAATTACAGAAATTATGCTGAAAACTGAAAATAACCTTTCCAAACGCGACTCAGAATTGAAAAAGAGCAAAAAGATCTACTCTCATCTTATAGATAGAGTAGCGAAATATGAGCAAGAATTCTATGATCGAAGAGCAAACACTTTGATGAATTCACATCCGCTTAGGTTTCAAATTGATCTAAATACAGGAGTTGCAAATGGTGTATTAGTTACAAGAACGCCTGCCATTTCTGCAAAAGTAATATACAAAGTATTGACAAATAACCTAAAGTTCAATATCCTAAAACCTGGACAAAAGCCTAAGCAGGCAAATATAAAAATAGATAATTTAAACTATCGACTAATCGAAGAAATTACACACTGTGCATTCCGTGTGGTAACAAAAGACGAAATGCTGACAAATAGCTTTTGGAATCTTTATAAACTGGGAGATGAATAGATGGACAAACAGAAAACTGCACAATTTGATGTTTATATGGCTAGATTAAAGCAGGCAAAGGAATGTGCACCTAGAAATCGCACTTCAGAACAGAAGCAACTACTCCAATCGACGCAGAGTGCACCGTCTTACAATGCCTTATTTGGCAAAAGTTCAAAAAATAATAATGGAAAATCTGAATAGATTCAATTGACTCCATGTTTTTGGATTTTCGCATACTTTCAAATTTTAGATATTCCAAAGCATCTCTTTGGAATTCAAAATTCCTATCTCACAAAAAAAGCAGGCCCTTATCAGAGCCTGCTTTCTATTAGCTAAATCTCGATCTGAATATCACTCGAAATCTGACTGCAAATATTCTCGGGTTGCGAGCTGACGGCGCTGCATCCGTTCCGACAGCTTGCGCGAAAACTGCTGGGCGGTGTTCTCTCCGTAAACCTTAAGCATCTGGTTCATCGCAATCACCTCGGAGATTACGGTAATGTTTTTGCCCGGCGAGACTGGAACCGTAATAATCGGAATCTCCACACCCAGTATAGTGGTGTACATCTCCTCTATACCCAGGCGCTCATAGTCGGTGGTTTCATCCCAGAGCTGCAACCGAACCTCGCATTCGACACGCTTCTGCATCCTGATCGAACGGATTCCGAACAGGCGCTCGATATCGATGATGCCGATACCGCGCACCTCCATATGATGTCCCAGGAGGTCGTTGCCGCTCCCCACGATATAGTTGGGGCCTTTTTTGGTTATCCGCACCATGTCATCGGCAACCAGCCGATGTCCTCGTTCGACCAAATCCAGCGCACATTCCGATTTGCCCACACCGCTCTTGCCGGTGTAGAGCATACCCACGCCATAGACATCGACAAGTGTACCGTGGGTATTGATAAAGGGGGCGAAGTACTCATCCAGGTAACCGCTCAGGCGCATAACCAGGTCGGCGGTGGAGAGACGGGTCTGGAAGACAGTGGTATTGAATCTATTGCCCATCTCAACCAGCTCCGGCGGAGGATTGATCGCCTTTGTAACGATCAGGAAGGGCATGTCGCAGCGGAACATATTTTCCAGCTGGTCCAGCCTCTGTTCACGGTTGAGGCTGTTGAGATATGCCAGTTCGGTTTCGCCCAGAATCTGGGCGCGGTTGTTTGCAAAACGCAGTGTGAAGCCGGCAATGGCCAGCCCCGGCCTGTTTATGGCGGGGGTGGGGATTTTCTTCTTGAGCCCGTCCTCCTCGGTCAGGAGATAAAGCTCGAACATCTCCTTGCATTGCTTATATAATTTTTCTACTGTCAGCTCGCTCATGCTCTAATAATCCAGAGTGATATCATCATCCTTGGTTAAATCCGGTATAGTAGTCTTTTCCCTGGAGACCTGCTTCTGCTGACGGTCCTTCAGCTTGCCCTTGTACTTTTTCAGCTGCCCGGTAAGCTTGTCCATAGCCTGCTCAATCGAAACCTGCATCTGGTCAGATTCACCCGTTCCGGTCAATGTCGAGCGGGACACTTTGACACTGATTTCTGCCATGTGCCGATAACCTTCCACCGCCAGAACGGCATTCGCCGATATTATGTGGTCAAAATATCGCTTAAGTTTTTCAACTTCATCCTCTACTCTGGCTCTAAGTTCGTCGGTTAGATCGAAATGCCTCGCGGTGATGTTGACTTTCATTCCGGACTCCTTTCTTTTTTTTTGATCAAAATTTTCCGGAATCAATAAGGTCTTACAATGTTTCAGGTTTCTTGCAATCCCTCTAAACCAAGGGGAAAAATGGACGATGCTTTCTTACATCATCCGGATAGCCTCCTTTCAATATTTAAACGCAGTAACGGAACAATGGTTTTGTTCTTTGAAATTAATTTATGCTTCACCCCCAACTATTTTCGGACACAAAAGTAGACTCGGCGTTTGTAATTCACTCATCAAATTGACTACCTTGAAAATTGGGGCGGGGAAATATAAATGGTTTATAAGCCACACTTGAAAAATCATAAAAATGCGGCGGTTTGTCAACTGTTTTCTTTGGGCACCATTTTACGGAATCGTGCCGGCTGTATTTTGAGCTCTTCACGATATTTGGTTACCGTTCTTCGGGCTATCTTTATGCCCTCTTCATTGAGTTTGCGATGTATTTCCTGATCGGAGAGAGGTTTTTCCTTATCTTCTTCGTTGATCAATTTCTCAATCTGCTGTTTGACACGGCGCTTGGTGAGCGCCTCGCCATTTTCCCTCTGCAGGCCGCTGTTAAAGAAATATTTGATCTCATAGACGCCCTGGGGAGTCTGGACATACTTGCTGTTGGAGACCCGGGAAATCGTGGCAACATTCATATGTACTCTGTCGGCAATGTGTTCCATAATCATGGGCTTGAGATAGTCAGGCCCCTTTTCAAAAAACTCGCGCTGCTCCTCGATAATGGAATACATAACATTTATCATGGTGCTGCGGCGCTGGTTGATCGCATTCAAAAGCCAGCGGGCCTGTTCAAGCTTCTCGCGCACATACTTCTTGGTGTCCTGAGGGGTATTCCGGTTTCTTTTCAGCAAATCCTTATAGGAAGAATTGATTCTCAGCCGCGGTACCGATCTGTCATTGTGATAAACTACATATTCGCCATCGATCTTGTCAACAATCAGATCGGGGACTATCGCACTTGCGGCTGTCACAAATTTCCCTGAGGCCGGCCGTGGAGAGAGAGATTTTATCTTGTTCATGGCCTCGTTTATCCGTTCCACCGGAACATTCAGGGCCTTGGAAAGCTGCAGGGGTGATTTACGGTCCAATTCATGGAAATACTGCTCGATGATTTTCCAGGCCAGTGAGTTCTCCAGGCCCTTTTCCTTCAATTGGATCAGGAGCGATTCCTTCAGGTTTCTTGCCCCCACTCCGGGAGGATCGAATAGCTGAATCTTCTCAAGAATTGTGGTTACTTTGTCCGATTCAACATCCAGCATCTCAGCAATCTCTTCCGGAGAGCAGCTTAAATAGCCCGAATCATCAATATTTCCAATGATAAATTCGCCGATATTAAACTCCTCTTCGGAAAGTTTCAGAAGAGATAATTGATCCAGAAGATGCTCGTAGAGAGTCTTTTCAAGGGCCGGCGTATTTGTCTGCCATTCCTCGCGCTTCTCTTTCATCCGGCGGAAAACATAATCCTGGGCGTCATCCCCAAGATAATACTCCCAATCCATATCGCCTTTGGTCATATTCGGATCCATGAGCGGATCGGAATCGTCAAGAGTATTTTCAGAGTACTCGTCGCCGTCCTTCACTTCCGGCTCGAGGACTTCCTCCTCCTCCAGCATTGGATTCACCGAAAGTTCATGCCGCAGAACTTGCTCGAGCTTCAATAGCGGCATCTGCAGCATTTTCAGCGACTGAATCAGCTGCGGAGCAAGTGTCTGCTTGAGTTTTAACTGTAAACCGAGTTTCATGTTAATTTATTGCCTTAAAATAAGATACAAGATCTTCTAAATTTCTCTCCAGGTCCTAATATAGTTATCGGCACCGAAATGGGCTAATTTAAACGGAATTTCTCGCCCAGGTAAACCTTGCGCGCCTCCGGATCATTAGCCAGATAATCGGCGGTTCCCGATTTCAGTATTTTTCCGTCACACATTATATAGGCTCTGTCAGTAATCGAAAGTGTTTCACGCACATTGTGATCGGTGATCAGAATTCCGAAATTGCTGGCTTTTAATTTCGCTATAATCCTCTGAATATCCTCCACCGCAATCGGATCGATCCCGGCAAACGGCTCATCCAGGAGCATAAAAGTGGGATTGAGCGCCAATGACCTGGCGATCTCCACCCGCCGTCTTTCACCGCCCGACAATGTGTAAGCATAGTTATGACGTAAGTCCTTGATATCCAGTTCCTCCAGTAGATTCTCGAGCCTCTCGATGCGCTTCTTTTTGGGTATGCCCAGCATCTGCAGGATCCCATTGATATTGTCCTCCACAGACAGTTTCCTGAATATCGAGGGCTCCTGCGCCAGATACCCAATTCCCTTCCGGGCCCGCTTATACATAGGCAGACTGGTCAGGTCGGAATCATCGATCTTTACCCTGCCGCGGTCCGGATTAATGAAACCTATTATCATATAAAAGGTTGTGGTTTTACCGGCGCCGTTCGGCCCCAAGAGACCCACTACCTCGCCACATTTAACATCAATCGATACGCTATCAACAACCCTGCGGCGCTTATACGATTTCACCAGATTTTCAGAATAAAGCGTGCAGGAATGACCATTACCGCCAGAATTCGTTGATTTCTCAGAACTTACAGGATTCGTAACCATACATAAATCTCGTGCCGTCAAGGTCTAGCAAAAAACGCGCCATACAGTGGCTCAGATTCTATTTTTAATATACTTAATTTTATCAGCCTGTCAATATCAAAGCTGTTTTCTGCCTTTTTTAATCCATAAATATCTCCAAAATATTATACAACTCACACCTGTACTAAGTTTTGAGATTAATCGTAATCAGTACTGAATAAAATGGCCTGAACCTGCCCTCTCGTAATTTATTAAAGGATTTGATATTATGTCATATACCCAGTATTATACATCAGAATGATTGAGAAAACGTAAACCGCTATCCAATAAAAGGCGGCGTTTTGACAAAATCCTTCGATCAGAAAAAAATCAAGGATGTTGCTGGTGAAATCGATCGTCTGGTCGAGGAGCGAGGCGATCACTATATCGCCTTCCTATCCGGTCTGCTCAGGTTCGAAACTGCCAGCGGTCAGAAAACCAGAGCTGGGCAGGATAAATTCCAGGAAGCAATAAAAAACTGCCTGGAATACCTGCGAGTGGAATCAGAGCGTCTGAGCATGGCCTTTCGAAATTACGATAATCTTGCGGCCGTGGCCGAACTGAAAACGAAACAGAAATCGCAGCGCTCGGTGGGTGTGGCCGCTCATATTGATGTCGTCCCCGCCGGCAAGGGCTGGCGTTATCCCCCATTTGGAGGAACTGTTGCCGAGGGCTGTATCTGGGGACGGGGTGCGCAGGATGATAAAGGTCCTGTAGCATCTGTCTATTCTGCACTGGACGCCTTGAAAAGTCTGGGCCTGAGGCAGGTCAGCGATATTCGATTTCTGATCGGCACATTGGAAGAGACTGACGACTGGCCCGATGTCGATCTCCTCAGAGATAAAAGGGAAACCCCGGATGTCACCATTGTGCCGGACGGAATATTTCCTGTCATAAACGCTGAAAAGGGCATGGCCATGCTGGAGCTTTCCGGCACATGGCCGGAAGAGAAACCATCAGCGGAAAAACCTCGATTTATTTCCCTTACCAGCGGCCAGCGGCATAATATGGTACCCGATACTGCAGTACTGACTCTGCTGGCGGAATCATCTCAAAAAAGCGCCATCGCTCGCAGACTGACTGATACTGCTGTGACATTGAAAGAGATTATTCCCGATAGCGATTTTTCAATGACTCATAAAGAAGACTCCAAGAATTCGGGAAAGACAATCTTTGAACTGAGTTTCCTTGGTAAAAGCGCGCATGGCGCCTTTCCCGAGAAGGGTCATAATGCCGCTCTTGATGCGCTGGCATTTATCGATATGCTTGAATACGGCCCTGAGGGATTGCGTGTTTTTGCAGGGGGATTGAGCCGGCGCTGCGGGCTGCTGGATGGCTCCGGATTCGGTATCGGCTGTCATCACGACTATATGGGGAACACCACAATCAATCTGGGGGTGCTCACTCTTACTCCAAAATCGGGTAATGCGCTTGTAAACGTGCGTTACCCGTCGGGAGTGGAAAGCGCTAATGTGCGGGCGGCTTTCGAAAAAGCGGCCGCCGAAGACTCAAATGCTTTGGACGGCCTGAAAGTCAAATCCCGCATTCATGGCCGCATCCATGAGGCCCTGTTCATCTCTCCGGACAATCATCCCGAGTTTTTGCACTCTCTTCAGATTGCCTATGAAACTGTTACCGGCCGTCCAGCGACCTTGAATTCCATTCGGGGAACCACCTATGCCAAGGCTTTTCCCGCAGCAGTTGCCTTTGGCCCGCTGGATGAAAAGGCTGGTGATATAGAGATGGCGCATGAGGTCGATGAGCGCATCAGGATTGACCGTTATCTGGAAAATATCAAAATATATGCCCTGGCTCTGGCTTTGCTTGCATATAATCACCAACATTATTAATATGGGTTGGAAACAGGAGTAATTTTTGGATAATGAGAGTTACATTTACTTTTAATTTGCGCAAGTCCGAGGACGATGAGAAACAGGCCGAGCGTTTCAGCCAGGAGTATGTGGACAGAGTCGTCTCAGCCCTTGAAGAGCTCGGACACCATGTATCTCCGGTGGAGGTTTCCGGATCTCCGGGAGAGGTGGTCGATAAGCTGATAGATTCGCGTCCCGACCTGATTTTCAACCTGGCCGAGGGGGTGGGAGGCAAAAGGCGGGAATCCTACTATCCAGCCATTTATGAACTCCTGGGAATTCCTTATACGGGCGGTACCCCCGGGCTCCTGCATGTCGGTTTGGATAAACGTCTGTCAGGAAAGCTCCTTGCGGTCAGAGGCATAAAAGTACCTCAGGGCGCTTTGATTACACTCGAGGAACCGGATATTCCCGATGACATGGAGTATCCTGTTTTTATCAAGCCTAATTATGAAGGTTCCAGCATGGGGATCACTCAGGAATCTGTGGCCGAGACACCTGAAGAAGCTAAGAAAGTGGTCAAGAAATTGCTGAATGAATACTCGGAGGGCGTTATTGTCGAACAGTATATCGAAGGACGTGAGTTGACTGTTCCGATGCTACAGGCCTTCTCCGGCTATCTGCTGGAGATTGTCGAATATAAGTTTGAGGGCAAGGAGCATGGTATCTTTGATTACGATACCAAGGCCAGCGGAGGAAAAGATGAGTCGCTGAATACGATTTGTCCTCCAGAACTGACTCCCGAGGAAAGGCGCGATGTTCTGACCCTGGCCGACCGCGCTTTCAATGTCATGAAGATTCCAGATTTCGCGCGTGCGGACATCCGACTGACCAAAGACGGTACCCCCTATCTGATCGAAGTCAATCCATTGCCCGGCTTGAGGCCGGTAAGCCCGCTGATCACCGGCGCCGAAGCCAAGGGCCTGAGTTATAATGATGTGATTGACCTGATAATCAAATCTGCCAAAGAACGCTACGGGATAAAAGTAGATTAGACTTCATCAGAAAAAGCAAGCTTACAAAAAATCGAGCGGCGCGCTGTTATGCACGCCGCTTACAGTCCTGTCAGGAAAGCGGGGATCCTGACCAACGACTTTTAAGATCCATTTCTATTTCTCAGGCTGCCAGACTTTCCAGACCTTGCCCACAAGATCAGGGCCGGGCTTTAATGTCGGTTTGCCGGGCTCCCATCCCGCCGGGCAGGCTTCGGCGCCCTTGGTATTGCGTACATGCTGGAAGGCCTGAATTTGCCGGATTGTCTCCTCGAACTTACGGCCGACCGGAGGAGTCAGGACCTCCATAGCCTGAATCACGCCGTCCGGGTCAATCAGGAAACGTCCGCGAATATTGACCCCATTGGCCTCATCGTAGACGCCATATACTCTGCCAAGATTACCGGCCCCATCCGCCACCATCGGCCAGGGGATGCCGTCCTTGGTCATCTTGGATAGCTCTTCCTCTTCCCAGATTTTATGAACGAATTGAGAGTCGGTTGAAATCGAAAGTACCTCTACGCCCAATTCCTTGAGCTGGTCGAATTTGCCGGCGACCGCCGACAATTCGGTCGGTCAGACAAATGTGAAATCACCCGGGTAGAAGCATATCAGCACCCACTTGCCCAGGTAATCCGATAATTTAACATTTATGAATTTTCCTCTATGATAGGCTGGTGCCTCGAAATCAGGCGCCTTTCCGCCCACTTTTGCCATAGACATATTCTGTACTCCTGTCTTGGTTTTTTCCTCTGATACTTCACTGGACGGCGTCTCCTCACCGACAACCTTGCCTGTCGGCCGCGCACATCCAACCGGTTCATCCGGCATAAGCACCTCCTGTCTCTGACATGATCATGTCGAATCGCAAGTCACCTTCAAACCTAAATTATCATTTATTTGAGGGTTTCGCAAGACTAATCTAAGTATAAATGCCGGATATGTTTATCTCTGCGGTCGGATATCCGCCTGTAACCCCGGGGAAATTTACTGCAGTGCGGAATGGTTTCCCGCCTGATCCGAATAATATCGCCCCCCGCCGCTATCTTGAGAACCAGTTGAGTGGAACAAAGACTATATTTATCCTGTTTTAGATGGTTGAAAGTTACCACTTTTTAATTAATAAAAAGGCAGGATAGTATGCAGTACTTCAAACCGTTTATACTTTTACTCGCAATAGTCTTATTTCTGGGATGCAGTGATGATAACGGTGATACCGGCACCAATCCGCCGCCGGGCAACGGCACAGCGGCACGGATCGATGTCAGCATGGTCAACACCACCTTTTCGCCGGCTGATATAACCATCAATGTCGGTGATACTGTGGTCTGGACCAACAATGATCAGATAATCCACACCACTACCTCGACCGGCGGTGTGGAATCATGGGATTCCGGCAATATGAGCAGCGGCGAGACCTTCAGGAAAGTATTCAATAATGTCGGTACCAGTAATTACCGCTGCGAGATCCATCCGGTAGTCATGACCGGTACCGTCACGGTTGAACAATAGCATTAATACCTGTAACCCCGAGATTAAAGAATTTCTGAGGGTTTGGTGACCTGGTTAAGTGTTTACTCGTGCCGGGTTGTGGCAGGGACATATCAGGGCTTGAACGGCAAGCTCAAGGCTATGTCGAAAAAAAAGCGCAGCTGATAACTGCGCTTTCTGATTAAAAATCTCTTGCTTGCACAACTCGTCTCTTAGTTTTCTCAACTACCCTCTTCGTTAAAACCTTTCCATTTTAGTAAACATCATTTTGCTGAAAAAGTGCCCGTCAGGCAGTCACCGGCTGCCAGCGGCGCTGGATCGCTTTCCACTGGGCAGCCTGATACAGCGCGCCGATACCGACCATAATATAGACTATGCGGCTCAGGAAGCTCATCGGTCCAAAGATCGAGGCCACCAGGTCAAATCCGAAAAATCCAACCAGGCCCCAGTTGAGACCGCCGACTACCAGCAGAACTGCTGCGATTACATCTAATGATTTCATTTTTCTCTCCTTCTACTAAAATTAGGAAATCCAATATTTTCAACTTTCGACTTCTGCAACCTATAATGTCTTGATAATGTTCCAAAGATGTCTAAACATACTCATAATTCTCCCTTTTATGATGTACCGCAATAAGTTATTGTTGTAGATTTATGAAATCGTTTTGACTATCGAGCTTATTTTGATGAAATTCCTCAATAATTATGCTTTTCATCGAACTTTTTGTCAAATTCTTGTGTTATCAATCTTAGACGATATTAGAACATTAGTTTGCAAGGTGAATTATGGAACATAAACATCCAATCAAGGTCGTGGAAAAGAGAACGGGACTTTCCTCTCATGTGATGAGGATATGGGAACGGCGTTACAGCGCTGTCACCCCTGAACGTACAGATTCGAACCGCAGAATGTATACCGACGGAGAGATTGAAAGGCTGATCCTTCTGCGCAAAGCCACGCAGGCGGGTGAGAGTAACGGTCAGATTGCCAGGCTCTCGGACCCGCAACTGAAAATGCTGGTGGAGTCGAGCGCCTCTAACTTCAATATCGACCCCCGATATTCGAGTGGGGGCGGCAATGGAGAATCTTATCATGAGCCGAGGCTCTACCTGAAGGAATGTTTGGATGCGATAGTTGATCTTGACTCGGAGAAGCTCGAGAAAATACTGCTCAGGGCCTCATCAGAATTGACCCAGCCGGAGATGATGGAAAAAGTGCTGGAGCCCCTGATGTACAAGATCGGCGATCTCTGGCGCGAGGGCACATTGCGCGTGGTACATGAGCATCTGGCCTCTGCAGTAGTGCGCTCGTTCCTGGGAAATATGGTTGGGGCGCTTAAAGTTGATGAATCCGCTCCGAAGATCATTGTTACCACACCGCCCGGCCAGATTCATGAGTTCGGAGCATTGATGGTAACAATCGCGGCCTCCTCTGCGGGATGGCACTCGATCTATCTCGGACCGGAACTTCCGGCCGAGGAAATTGCCAATGCGGTCAAAAATATTGAGGCCCGGGCGGTGGCATTAAGTATTGTCTATCCTCCGGATGATCCTCGTCTGGGACCGGAACTTCGCAGACTGCGCCAGATTCTCGATGACGAGGTTGTTCTTTTAGTTGGTGGACGATCTTCCGGTGCTTATAATAATGTATTGGAAGACCTGGGTATTGAAGCGATGCAGCGTCTTTCGGACCTGCACAAACACCTGGAAAAGATCAGGAGTAAATCCAATGGGGTGAAGACTGATGTCGATTTCAATTGATGACAGACGAATCCGTGTCCTGGCGAAGGGCGAACACAGGAAGGGTCCGGTAATTTACTGGATGAGCCGTGATCAGCGTGTTGAGGATAACTGGGCCCTTCTTTTCGCCCAACAACTGGCTGTGGAATATAAGGCCCCGCTGGCGGTAATATTCTGCATGGTCCCGGAATATCTGGATGCCACCATGCGCCAGTACGGCTTTATGATAGAAGGTGTGCAGGAGGTTGAAAAAGCTCTGCAGAAGAAGAACATCCCGTTCTTCCTGCTTCTCGGTGAGCCGGAGGAAAGATTGCCGGATTTTTTGAAAAAGCAAAAAACGGGGATGCTGGTGACCGACTTCAATCCGCTCAAAATCAATCGCAAATGGTACCGCGATATAGCGGAGCGAATCGATATACCTTTCTACCAGGTCGATGCCCATAATATTATACCGGCCTGGGAGATTTCGGATAAGGCGGAATACGCCGCCCATTTGTTCAGAAAAAAAGTTGACGAGAAGCTGGATGATTTTCTGGTCGAATTCCCGGGTCTAAAAAAACACAAATTCGGATGGGATGGCAGAACTCCCAAAGTAAACTGGGGGAAGGCCAGGAAATCGCTCAAGGTTGATACGAAAGTGGGCGAGGTGGATGGTATCCGGCCGGGCTATACCGCCGGTATGGATCAGTTTAAGGAATTCATTAACAACCGCTTGACGAAATACACCGATAAGCGCAACGATCCAACCGAGGATTATCAGTCCGGCCTTTCGCCCTGGCTTCATTTCGGGCAAATTTCCGCCCAGCGTGTGGTGCTGGAAACATTGAAAGCCGCTCCCGGTTCTAAATCACAGGAGAGCTTTTTCACCGAGGTCATTATCTGGCGCGAGCTGGCGGATAATTATTGTTTCTATAACTATAATTATGACAATATTGACGGTTTTCCTGACTGGGCGAAGAAAACGCTGGAGGAACATCGCAACGACTTTCGCGAATATATGTACTCACCGGAGGAGTTCGAAAATGCTAAAACCCATGACGAGCTCTGGAACGCCGCCCAGATGGAAATGGTCAAGACCGGCAAGATGCACGGCTACATGCGCATGTACTGGGCCAAGAAAATTCTGGAATGGACTCCTGCCCCGGAACAGGCGCTGGATATTGCAATTTATTTGAATGATAAATATGAGCTCGACGGGCGCGATCCCAATGGCTATGCCGGAATCGCATGGAGTATCGGTGGTGTGCACGACCGTCCCTGGTTCGAGCGTGAGATTTTCGGCAAGATACGGTTTATGAGTTATAACGGCTGCAAGAAAAAATTTGATGTTGACAAATATATAGAGAAAGTGAAGAGGATGTAATTGAAGTTGTCATTCCGAGTGAGTCCCGCCGGAGGCGAGGACGATCGAGGATCCGGCTCCTGACGGACCGTGGGAATCTCCGCCTCTGTCTCAGAAATAACCGCGGAGATCATCACGTCGCTTCGCTCCTCATGATGACGAGCATTAGGCATGTCATTATAAGGGAACGAAGTGACCGAAGAATCTCTCACGAATCAAACAGATTCTTCGCTACGCTCAGAATGACAGGATAACCCGTGTGCAGGGTCATTGACCGCACAAGGCGGGATGTGACCCTGCGGGCGAAAACAGGCTGGGTGTCCCACATCTTTAGATGTGGGAGAAGGATATTAGAAACCCACCCCTGAAGGGGATGGGCCACCCTGCCACAGACAAGGATGATAGATTAAACGTACAGCAGGGTCCTGGCCCCTACTTGTCGGGGGTGTGACCCTGCGGAAGAGATCGAAAAGATCGGGGGTGATAATATGAAAATACATACTTTAAATAGAGAACAGCTGATAAAAAAGCCGATCAATGAGGTATTTGAGTTTTTCGAGAAGCCCGAAAATCTGGCGATTATAACTCCGCCGTCGCTTGGTTTCGAAATAATAACCCCGCTTCCGATCGAGATGAGGGTTGGGGCATTGATAGACTATACCATAAAACTTCAGGGCATACGGGTGCGCTGGACAACCATGATCACCGAGTATGACCCGCCGCATAAATTTCTCGATGTACAGCTAAAAGGGCCGTACGCATTCTGGCATCATACGCACAGATTTAAGGAAGTCGAGGGCGGGACTCTGATGTCTGACCGTGTCCAGTATATCCTGCCCTTCGGCTTTCTGGGAAGGCTGGTGCATGCGCTCAGTATCGAGGGCCGGCTAAAGCATATTTTTGATTACCGTGCGAAAGTCATAGAAGAGCAGTTCGCCAGAGACATCAAGGATACGCCGTCAAAGGAAGAGCTGAAAAAGATAGCGAAGGAGTAAAGGCGGGTGGCAAAAATTTTAGTGATAGGTGCGACCGGCTATGTGGGACGGCACCTGATTCCGAAACTGACCCAGCGCGGGCATCATGTCCGGGCTCTGGTGCGTGATAAGGCCAGAGCTCCGATTGATGTCTGGGGGGATGATGTCGAGCTGGTCGAGGCCGATGTGCTCAAACCGGAAACATTACCCCAGGCCCTGAAAGATATCGAGGTCGTATTCTACCTCGTACATTCCATGTCCGCGGGAACGGATAAGTTCGAGAAGCTGGATAAGAAAGCGGCCGAGAATACATCCCGGGCATGCAAGGATGCAGGAGTACACCGAATTATCTATCTCGGCGGGCTGGGAAGCCGCGAGGATGAAAAACAGTCGACGCATCTACGGAGCCGTCACGAGGTCGGCAATATTCTGCGCGAGAGTGGAATTCTGGTGACTGAATTTAGAGCCGCTATTTTGATCGGGACCGAATCGTTTTCATTTGAGATGATCCATCATCTCGTCAACCGTCTGCCTGTCATGGTCAGTCCCAGGTGGGTACAGATCAAGACCCAGCCGATTGCGACTGGCGATGCCCTGCGCTATTTTGTGGAATGCCTGGATAAGCCCGAGAGCGTTGGCAAAATCATCGATATCGGCGGGCCGGATGTGCTCTCATATTATGACATGATGATGATGGTAGCCAGGGTTCTCAGGCTGCGCCGCTTTATACTTCGTGTGCCGGTGCTCACTCCGCGGCTGTCGTCATACTGGATTCGTCTTGTCACGCCGTTATCGGTGCAGATGGCGCGTTCTATTATTGGCTCGCTCAAGTCCGAGACTGTGGTTGAGGATGATCTGGCCAAACAGATTTTTGATTTTGAGCCTATGGCCTTTGAGGAGGCTGTACGGCGCGCACTCAGGGGTACCCAGGGTGCGATCGTACGCACCGAGGCTGCGGGACAGTTCCATCCGCGTGGAATCCAGATTGACCCCTCACATCTTCAAATCGACCAGCGCAACTTCGAAGCTGATGTTCCGGCCGAGAAACTTTACGCCACGGTCTCGAGGATAGGCGGCGATAACGGCTACTTCTATGCCGACTGGCTCTGGCGCTTGCGGGGCTGGATCGACAAGATGCTGGGGGGGATCGGCATGCGCAAGGGGCGGCGCCATCCGACAGAACTCGAAATCGGCGACCCGATCGACTTCTGGCGTGTGGAGGACCTTGAACCGGGCAAAAAGATATTACTTCGGGCGGAGATGAATCTCTGGGGACAGGGCTGGATGGAGTATCTGGTAGAGCCGCTTTCGCCCGGACGATCCCGCCTGACACAGACCATGCGCTACTATCCCCGCGGCCTGTGGGGCTTCCTCTACTGGAAAATAACCTACCCCATGCACATGATTATCTTCAAGAACATGGCCAAAGCAATCGTCGCAAAAGCGCATTGAGATAATTGGCCAGCGGCCGGTTCTTCAGGAATTATTGAGAAGCTGCCAGGAACGTATCGCGGGGTCTTGAGCCCAACGAAGTTGGGATTGCGACCCCGCGGGAAGGCATCAGTGATGGAAGCGCACTGAAATAACCGTATAGTAATTCCGGACGGCCAATACCTTCTCACTTGTTGAAAAACCTTGCAACAGAGAAAAGAACCAGGGCGCGTCATTCTGAGGGAGTCCCGACCCTGGTCGAGGACGATCGAGGATCCGGCTCCTGACGGACCGTGAGAATCTCTAATTTTTTTGCATCAATTAAATTTTGACATCATTACTCGCTCTGGCCCAAGGGCTTTCGCTCCTCATGAAGACGAGATCGAAACTTAAAGTGCTTCAACACTGCCTTTTAGCTGGGATTTTCAACCTTACATGTACCTCAAAGAAAAAATGATTTGGATGTGCTCAGAAATAGATTATTTTTATTTTGAGGATCGATCCAGGGCAGGCTTTTTCTGAAAGCTGCCTGAATTGGCATGGGGAAGGATTATGAGGAGAAGCACAATTCGAATAATCCAGATTCTCTTCCTGGCGAATCTGGTAGCTGCAATGCTGGTTCATGACGGTATTAATCCGGGAGACGCAATGTGGTTGGTCGCAACCGGCTTCTGTGTTATGCTGGCATTCGTATTGTTTGTCGATAACAGGCCGCATGGACTCATCTTGAGATGGGCTCCCTTGATGAAAGAGATGGGATTTATTTCTGCAGGAAATGTGAGAGTCAAAAATGAACTTGATGACGTCTATATCTTTTGGAAGGATGAGTCGATTGGCACGGGAATTCTGTTTAAACGTGATTATAGTGTGGATACCGTAGCATTCTTGAATCCGCCCGCGGTCGTCAATATTATGATTAAAAAGATCCAGATGACAAAATGTGAATTCTATGAAATATTTTTTGTTGAACGCGGACGGATCTTAATAGGGGATAAAGACATCATCTACTGGGCATATAGAGGGGAGAATGCCGAAATTCTCTATCAGCTCTTGATGCAAAACCGATATTATGCCGTTCGTCAGCCTGCACCCTTCCCCGCCCTTCAATAAGTGCGCGACTATTCAGACCTGAGGGTCATAATCACTTCTGCGGTGCCAATATCGGGGGCACCCTGAACCTGGTATGCTTCAGGGATAGTCTTGCGCAGCTCAGATTTATTGAAGGCATCCAGGGCATCCTGCGAATCCCAGATATATACCGCGCCGTACTCGTTCGTGTCGCTATACTTCAGATAATATTTTTGTATGAGGCCATCCTGAGCCCTGTAATCCGGCGCACGATCCTCGCATGTCTTAATGACTTCTTCCTCTGGCAATCCTGACTTGAAGCGGACTATTTGCACAACCATTGTGTCACCTCCTTATCCCCCCGTGTTGTTTGCATGGAAGCCACTTCAGAATTAGCTGACTTTCCATGCTATTACTTAGTATGAGAGAGGATAACATATTATAAGGTGGAAAAGTGCCGTCGTTTTGTATTTTTGTCCCATTATGGTACCCGACATGAAATGTGGGTTTGCTCGATCATCCTGCTATGTCTGATTTTGAAGAGCAACATGCCAGGTGAAATTTTCTTCGCCCACCTGTTAGGTGGGATACAAAGTGTCTGATTTAGAAAGAAACATAGCAGGTGAAATTTTCTTCGTCCACCTGTTAGGTGGGGTACAAATGTTATTATGTGTGCAGAATGTAATGAATCTCGCACGTCCATCATGATCATAATGTTTTAGTTTCATGATTAAAGACTATTTGCTATGCTCGAAGCTCGTCTTTGCTTATGAACATAGCAGGCAAAATGTTTGAATCCACATTGCATGTGGGGTACCAATAATGAATTTTTCATCACATCCACAAATTCCGATCAAGGCTGCGGTATTGAATCGCCTCGGAGATATGCCGGATTTCGATCTGCTCGTCGGCTTCGATGTCTGCGATTGTACGCGCAACCTTGATTATGCGGTCATAGGCGCGGGCAGAAAGACCCAGCTTTGTAATCGCGGTACGCAACAGCTCCAGCGACTTCGAATCAAGCGGGCAGAATTTCTGCAAATCCTTGGACTCCATATGGGCATTACAGAACATGCCCGGCTCATCACTAAAGCGCATAATCTGAATCTTGCGCGCATGATTGACCCGCTCGCGAATCGAATCGGACTTCTCCCCGGTCGGCTCTGCGGCAAGGTCCTTGAATTTAACCGCCGGCACCTCAATATGGATATCGATTCTATCCAGAAGCGGACCGGATACTTTGGACATATATTTCTGAATCTGCCCGGGATTGCATGTGCAGTCGTGGTTGGTGTCGCCGAAAAATCCGCACGGGCACGGGTTCATCGCGCCCACCAGCATAAACTGCGACGGATATGTCAGGCTGACCATCGAACGTGAAATCGTAACCTGGCCATCCTCCATCGGCTGCCGCAGCATCTCCAGAATATCCTTGCGGAATTCCGGCATCTCATCCAGGAACAACACCCCGTGATGCGCCAGCGAAACCTGCCCTGGCTTGGGTACACGTCCCCCGCCGATCAATCCGGCATCTGAGATTGTGTGATGCGGCGAGCAGAACTGCCGTGTGGCAATCAATGCGGTGTTAGCAGGCAGAAGTCCTGAAACAGAATAAATCTTGGTAACCTCCAGCGCCTCCTCCATAGTAAGGTTGGGAAGTACAGTCGGCAGTCTTCTCGCCAGCATGGTCTTACCGGAACCGGGAGGCCCGACCATGAGGATATTATGTCCCCCCGCGGCGGCGACCTCGAGCGCACGTTTGGCGGTCTCCTGCCCCTTGACATCAGAAAAATCCATCGGATATTTCAGAGCCTGATTGAAGACCTGATCGACATCGATCTTGCACGGCTTAACTCCGGAACCATCCTCGAGAAAATCAACAGTCTCACGCAGCGATCCCAGGGGATATACATCGAGGTCTGTAGCAATCGCCGCTTCCATGGCATTTTCCTTCGGAACTATCATGGAGTAATTTTTCTTTTTGGCAATTTGAATTGCAATCGGAAGAATCCCCGGCACCGGCTTGAGTGTGCCGTCAAGAGAAAGCTCTCCGACCATGATGAATTTCTCGAAATCATCACGCAGAATCTGGCCGGTCGCGCCCAGGATGCCGACCGCTATCGGCAGATCAAAAGCCGAACCCTCCTTGCGGATGTCAGCCGGCGCAAGATTAATCGTGATCTTCTTGGCCGGAAAAACGAAATCGGAATTTTTGATGGCCGCGGCCACCCGTTCCTTGGCCTCTTTAACCGCGCCATCGGGCAGCCCGACAGTGGCAAATGCCGGAAGCTGTTGCGAGATATCCGCCTCCACCTCCACCACATAAGCATCGATGCCCAGCACAGCCGCAGAAAGAATTTTTGCGAGCATATGGCAACTCTCCCGAAAAAGATGTGTCTATGTCACCCTACAATATGGCTTTAAAAAAATAAAATACTAATTTTCGCTAACTTTGCAAATCATTTATTGCATCAGAAAGCTCGGAAATAGAAGAAATCGTCTTATCGGGCAGTTCTGACGGCATCCTTACTTTCTGCTCTTTATGCGATCCGACCATGACCCGCACCGTTTTCATCCCCAGCTTTTTGGCCGGCACAATATCATTATCCTGTCTGTCGCCTACCATCACACAGTTTTCCGGCGAAGCATCAAGCCTGTGAGCGATATAGAGGAAGAAACGGTAATCCGGTTTGGAGTAAGCGATCGAACCGGACATCTCCTTGAAATCAAAGTATTTCAGGATGCCCTTTTCCTCGAGATAATCAGCCGGGGAAGCGGGCTGATTGGCGGCAATCGCCAGCGAATATTTCTCCGACAGCTGCCGGCAGACCTCTCCCGCCTCCTCTCGAAACTCGTAGAACTGACTGGTATTCAGATCATCAAAAGCGCCCCTCAGCTTCTTGAACTTCTCCACATCCGGTTGCACAAAATGCCAGATAGTGGCAGAATAAAGCGAGGGAGCATAAGACTCGATCGACCTTCGATTGGCCTCCTCGATCTCACTGATCGAGACTTTGCGGCCGATCAAATCCGGCAGAGTCTTAACAAGATAATCGTTCCAGTAAATATCCAGCCCGGAATCATCCACCAGCGGCCCGCCGACATCTATAAGTATCGCTTTGATCTTCTCGTTTGACATGTGACAGATTATATGTAAAAGCTCTGATTATGCAAGCAAAAGATAAAACGAGAAATGGTTCGTTACTATTCAATAAAAAAGGCCGCCCATCGAGCGGCCCTTTTATTAATCTATTTTTCAACTAAAACTGGACGTCATAAGGATCTTCGGTTATACGCGGTCTGGAGAATTCAACTGTCCAGGTTCCTTCCGAAAACTGTCCGGCGCTCTTCAAAATATCATTTCCAGTCGAAGGCGGCATTGCATACCATCCCGAAATATAGGAATTGGCAGTCCAGCTCACTGTGTCGGTGAAGGGAACCGCCAGATACTCCCAGAGAATATCATCAGGCACGTATTCCGGATCACTGAGCTGTTTCACATGTATATAAATCGGCACGGTATCATCAACAATTTCATTATCAACGAGGCGCTGAATAATTTCCGAATTCTGCCGGAAAGGCGGAACGCCGCCGTCCTGGACAAATCCTGCACTGGTCAGCGCTCGATCCAGGCCAATATCGAGGTTCTCGGAACGCATGGCGCCCCATTCCCAGGTATCGATTATAATAGAAGGTGAGGCCGACTGCATATTGTCCGGCAGTCCCTCACCGGTATGACAACCGGTCAGGCAGCCATACAGCTTCCAATCCTCGATAAGTGATCTGGAGTCCTGAAACATGAGCGCTACTCTGTCTTCATAGAGGTCATTGACAAAGAATTCCTCCTCTACATCATCATAACTCCAGTCCAGATGTCTGTCATTCATACCAACAACGTAGTCGCCCTGGTTAACCTCGCTCCATTGAACCATGAAATACATATTGTGATCATCATATGATGCAATCACCGTCACATCATAAATAAAGTTATCTGCAAAAGCCTGGTGTTCCAGCTCCAGATTGGATGAGTTTTCGCCCCAGACATCCGCTCCATCGAAAACGCCGTCAATAATCGGAACCCGATCTACCTTATTGCCGACTACAACTGATGATGATGGTGTTGCGGTAGTATCGAAAGTCAACGTGGCTGCATTGATACCATTATGATCTCTGGCGGTACCGTTAAAAATAGCCAGTGCAAAAACCCGGTCTCTGGGCGGTGTAAGCACAGCATCCTCACCCGGTTCCCCGGAAGGTCCCTGGGGACCCTGAGGACCCTGATCACCCTCACAGGCTAAAGAGGCGAATAAGATAGCGATAGCCAGGCAGAATGCAGCTGTTAGTGCAAGCTTTTTCATGATCGCCTCCTAAAATTGAATATCGTTTCCACTGCCCGTGTTACGCAGCCTTTTGAGCTCCAGGGTCCATGCGGTGATTTCATAAGTGCCGGCCGCTTCCACATCAGCACGGTCCCCGTACGGCAGCATGGCCATGTATCCGGGTACAGTCGAATTGGTGGACCAGTCTGAATTCTCAAACGGAATCGCGAAACGGAACCAGAAAGGATAATTACCATTCGCATTGGGATCGTCATAATACATCCATTCCGGCAGGCCCGCGAGTTCATTGCGCATAAAAGCTGCTCCGCCGGCATCGGCAGTATAACCCGAGAGCACATTGCCGCTGAATTGCAGACTACCATCGTCCGCATATCCAACCAGATCTGTCAGGCAGGCTCTCCAGTCCCAGGCGTCGATTGTCATATCCGTTCCCAGAACGGCTTCCTCACAACCGAGCAGGCAGTCTGCGCCGCTGGGAATATAATTGGGATCGGTCAAAAACATGAGCCAGACCCGATCCTCGGAACCGCCAATGAGTGGATCGAATGTGCCGACCCCCTGATTTATCCATTCTTCCAGTTTTCGATTTTCAGATTGGGTGAAATCCCCGATGGTTTCTTCAGTCCATCTCAGGAAGAAGTAAACATAACGAGCATCATAAACGCATCTCATAGATACTTCGACGATTCCATTATCATCTCCTATTGTCCCGGTCAGCGGAATATCGCTTTCGAACAGGTCTTCACCGACGCCCCATTCGTCAATATCACCATCGGTGCCGTCGATTATCGGAGATTGATCTACAAAAGCTCCCACGATCAGGTCCCCGGATGGAGTCTGCGAAGTATCAAAAGTGATTCGAACGAAATCCTGGCTGCGATAATTGAGCACGGTTCCGTCAAACTGGTTGAATACAGCTACTGAAACATACATATCAGGCGGCGGGGCAATAGTGAGATCCTCGCCCGGCTCACCGGGTTCACCCGGCTCACCCTCGGGTCCCTGCGGTCCCTGATCGCCTTCACAAGCAAAGGAAAATGTCAGCGCCAAAACAGACATTAAGATTATTCCCAGGCGCAACAATTTAAACATGTCTTAACCTCCCGTAGAGAATCGTAAATAATTTCGTGGTAATTGATTGTACAAGATAATTTTCCTCCCAATCAAAGAATTGATTATAGAACAATCTGACCCAAAAAGCAAGGGAATTTTTGTTTTACCGACGATTTTGACCGGCCTTCGTTCAGTTTCAAAAAATTAAAAATATGAGCAGCTCCATATTCGACAATAAACCGTGTTAAAATGCCTACTTGCGGTCAGGATAGACGTTTTTGATCCGCTCTACCAGAAATGTTCTTTTGGATTTACGGCTCTGGCAAAAGGCCTCAATATACAGTTTGCCGTGGCTGTCAAAAGCCGAAAGCGGCAGGATTTTGCGGCGGGATGTGACATTGCCGCGGTTCATATATTCAATTTCGATTTCTATCCCTTTTTCCAGAGCCTCCTGCAGCCAGTCAGGGAGGCTTTCAAACAGCTTCTCCGGTTCGATCATATATCTCCCGGCCATCTGTTCCAGACTGCTGTAATTCTTCTCCAATCCGAGTGCCAGGAGATGCTTGAAGAGCTGGTATGTGGCGAGGCAGTCGCTCATGGCCCTGTGACGATTTTCGACCTCAATTTCGAACTGCCCGACCAGGGATGAAAGGCCATATGAGGGCGAACTTATCAGACCCCTGGCAATATCGCGAGTATCCAGCATACGGGGATCGGGGTATTCGATCCCGGCCAGGCGGAACTCATTCTTTAGAAAACCATTGTCAAATAATACGTTATGGCCCACCAGAATACGTCTGTCGATCAACTCCAAAACTTTATCGGCCAGTTGCGGGAAAAGCGGCGCCGATAGAAGCTCGGCATCCCCAATTTGGTTGACCTCAAAAGCGGCGGCCGAGATCTCGCGCAGAGGATTTACCAGGCTTTCAAAGCTCTCGATTATCTCCAGAGTCTCGTCGACCGCCAGAAGCCCGATCTCGCAAATCCTGTCCCCGTATGAGGTAAAAAGCCCGGTTGTCTCGGTGTCGATAAAACAAAACTGCATCATATCTCTATATAAAGCCAATGCATCTGCTTTTACCAGCAAAAAATGGTGATTTTTGGCGGATCAGCAAAGCCGGATATTAATTCCGAAAAGCCGATTTTATTTTCTATTTCGCGGGGTGAAATTCTTCAGGAAATTCTCGTCGTCGGGTGCGAAACGCATATTTAATGCTTTAAGGCCGCGATGTCCTTTCTGGAGATCAAAGACCACTTTGGAACCGATATTTATGTCACGGAATTTGATGTACCTTAGCCAGCGCTGGTGAAAAAATACCTCTTTTTTATCTTCGGTCTGTATGAAGCCGTATCCGTGGCCCTTTTCGAGCTTTGTTACCGTTCCGAATTCCATAAATGCTCAAAACTCCATAATCTACGCCCCCATGACCAGAAAAACTTAAGTGTATCTTGATATAATGCAAACGGTTTTTTAAAAATAAGATTATTCCGGGACTAATCTCAGGAGACCATTTTTCTGCCCTGGTTTCCGTGGCAGTTACCTCAATATTGTTAATTCCGGCGCTGACTTTCAGCAGATGTGTCTCTATTTGACCGCTGGATTCTGAGAAAACCTGTAAAAACAGTGAAATTACGATATCAGCAATAGAATCCCAGAGACCGAAATTTTCGGTTAACTTCTTTACCCCTCAAAGAAGTTTAAATGCAAAGATTTTCCAGCCCTCATCGGTCCTCTTCAAACCCATCTTATTATAAAACTGTCTTCTTTCTTCCCGGTCAATGAAGGAGACCTCGACATAAGCGGTGTCGCCCAGAACCTCTGATTCTCCCACGATTATCTGTTTCTGGGTCCAGAGACGGCGCACCCTGCCGTTCGGCTCGAACAACTCTCTGAACTGCTCGATGTTCTCGGAAACTGACAGGGAATCATTATAAGTATAAACATTCTCGGCATTTTCACGCACCAGCTCATTCAGTATGAGATAGTTGTCCAGTTCAATAGTGCCCTCTGAACGCAGTTCCTTAACAAAATCCAGAACCGTGGATCGCGCCCTGGCCTCAGGTTCTTTTTCGCAGGCTGCAATTGCTAATGCGAGAATTGCCGCCGCAATTATTAAAAGTGCTCTTTTCATACTCCCCCTCAGATTTTTCTACCACCTTCTTGCAATATATATCCTGTGCGAATTGCCCAGATCTGCAAACGGCACATAGGCGTAGTCGAATGTCAGTTTACTGACATTGATACCCAGGCCGAATGACAGCCCGGCCAGGCTTTCACTATCTCCGCCGGTCTTGTAGTCAGAGCCGACCGTATTGTAGCCCAAACGCAGCCGGATGGCCTCGATTCCCACGTATTCCACGCCGCCGCCTATAAAGAAATCGTTATCCGAGAATTTTCCGACGTCGGCCACGATGTTAAGGGGAGCCCCATGCATTTGATGTGCAACTCCGAGCTTGAACATGATCGGCAGTGGATCCTTGTGCTCTTCCGACAACCCGGAAAGCTGAAATCCCAGATTTGAGGCCACAGCTCCAAGGCTGGTGTATCCGTCCGGAGACTCATAAAGCAGCCCGATATCCAGAGCCATGCCGGTGGAATGAAAAGAATCGATGCTTTCGTAGATGAACTTTCCCGCCAGCCCCAGATAAAGCTGCTCCATCAATGACTGCGAGTAGGCGGCGGTGAGTGCCAGGTCGCCCCCGCCGAAATTACCGATTACCTCACCGGCATTGTTGGTTTCCGGGGTGTCGCCAAAGCTAAGATAATTGATTGCAAAACCCAGTTTGCGGCCGTCGCCCCATGGCAGTACGGCGCTGAGATATCCGCCCTGAATATCGGCCACATAATTGTGATAACTGGTCGAGAGGGCATAACCGGGAATACGGCTCATGCCGGCCGGATTATAGTAAATTGCCGATTCGTCATCAGCCAGGCCCACAAACGAGTTACCCAGGGAAACCGCCCGCGCCCCCACTCCGATTTTCAGGAATGAATAGGCTGCGGTTCCGGCTTTTGAGTTTATCGCCGAAAGGTTTGCGTTTGTAAAAATCATAAGCGAAAGTGCCGCCAGGAGCGAAAGTGCAAACTTATTCTTCATGATATTCCTCTGCTAAATTCTATTTGTAAAAAGTGTATTTACCAGTTTCGAACTGTCCTGTTTACTATTATTTCGGCCAGTTTTTCCAAAGCTTCGGTTTTTCCCTCGTCCTCGGTCTCGGTCTCGGCCTCGTAGACTCCGAATGATGAAATCCGCGGTTCTTCCCAGATCACATCCCCGTTAGGCTTTACAAAACTGACATTTACAGCAACATCTACGCGATATTCCTGAACCTGATCCTGAATATTATACGTCTCGCTGGACTTTTTGTACGATATAACTTTGCCCGAAATAAAAGCATCCGCATCGTTTTGATCAACAACTTTAAGCGTATTATCGGCCACAATAGCCGAAGTTATCTTGGTTGTCAGCTCCTCGCCCAGGCCGTATTCAATAGTCTCATTTTCAAAAACCGGAATATAAACCGTCTCGATTCCGCCTGTGGTTGCGCCTGAGAATGAATATGGCCCGCAGGAGGCTAAGAATGATATGAGAAGAAGTGCGAGAATAATATTTTTCACCCGGATACCTCAATGATTATAGTGCCGCTTCCACTATTTCGTTCCTTGGGAATCGTACACCACTCTTCCATTTTTTATGGTTTTTTCGACCTGATTGATAGCATAGAAATAGGGAAGCTGCTTTAAATTTGATACGTTCCAGACTACAATATCGGCTTTTTTACCGGGCTCTATCGACCCGATATTTTTTTCCTGCTTCAGGGCACAGGCGGAATTGATTGTCACGGCATTGATGATCTCATTGGTGCTCATCTTTAACTTGTTGCCTGCCAATGTCATAATCATCTGAAGCGAGACCGTGGCCGAACTTCCCGGATTGAAATCGGTGGAAAGCGCCAGCGGCACCCCGGCCTCGATCATCCGTCTGGCAGGGGCATAATCCCGCAAATCGAGGTAAAATGATGTTCCGGGAAGCATAACCGCCATAGTCCCCGCCTCAGCCATGGCCGCGATTCCCTCCTCGGATATATAGACCAGATGATCGGCTGAAACTGCCCCCAGTTTCGCTGCAAGCTGGGCGCCTCCCAGATTCACGATCTCATCGGCATGAAATTTCAGCTCCAGACCATGCTCTTTGGCGGCCACCTGGATTCTTTCCGACTCTTCCAGCTCAAATACACCCTTTTCGCAGAAAACATCAGAAAACACGGCGAGATTGCGCTCCGCAACCACAGGAATCATCTCATTTATAATCAGTTCCACGTAGGCGTCTTTGTCATCGCGGTATTCATCAGGAATCTCATGCGCCCCCAGAAAAGTGGGGATAAGGTCCAGGGCATGATTTTCGGAGAGCATCTGGATCACCTCCAGCTGTTTTATCTCATCCTGTGTGGTCAGGCCATACCCGGATTTCGCTTCAATTGTGGTTGTTCCATACTGGAGGAATAAATCCAGGTACTTCTTCGCATTATCATAAAGCGCATCCTTCGACGTTTCTCTCAGCGCCCTTGTGGAGTTTCTGATCCCGCCCCCCGCCTGGGCAATTTCCATATACGATTTGCCCATATTACGCATCTCGAATTCATCTTCGCGCGTTTTGGCGAAGACCGGATGGGTGTGGGGATCGATTAGACCGGGCGTTACAACCTTGTCATCAGCATCTATCACAACAGCCCGGTTGACCAGATCTATCTGCCGGTCAACATCGGCGGTCGTGCCGACCAGGATGATCTCTCCCGCCAGGCAGGCAAGAGCGCCGTTTTCAATAATCTCAAGCTGATTCATTCCAGAACCTTTAAGGGGCAGCTTGCCATCGGGAGGACGGCATGTTGCCAGCTGTCCGATATGCCTGATATAGAGATCTGCTTTCATAGGCCCATCCTTCTTAGGCTATTTTTCTGATGGCATAATTGAAATGCCGGGTGTAGATGCGGAAATTTAGGAAAATTAAGGCCGATTGCAACAGTTTTCTGCGGCATAATCAACCTGACGATTAAAATGTTAGAAATTCGTGAATCCGATTTTAAAAATTAAGGGCGGCATTTCTCAGTCCGATAGAATATTTAAATAGCCAGTTGGGGCATTATGAAAACTAAAACAAAAACCAAAAAGATACTCATCGTTGACGATAACCAGTCCATGGCCCGCTGCCTGGCCGAGATGCTGGATGTCTTCGAGGCACCCTGCGAAATTGCCGCTGACGGGGACAAAGCAATCGAGATGCTCAGGCACAATTCCTATTCGCTGGTGATAGCCGACACTAATATGCCCAGGGTATCAGGATTCAGCCTGTTAAAATATATTCGAAAGAGTCATCCGAATCTGCAGGTAGCGATCATGTCGACCATGAATTCAGAAAATACCCAGGGTATGGTATTGAAGGACATGCCCGACTTTTATCTTCCCAAGCCATTCAAAACAGCCGACATCGAGGACCTTTTATCTCAAATAAAGTAAATTCCAAAAGTCTTCTCTCATTCCGCGCTTCCTGCAATTATCTGGCGAGCCCGCCGGTAGTTCCCTCTTTTCATCTTGACTTATAAAGTGCATTTCCGTAATTTTTTCGTAGAACTATTGGATATATTTATGAAACAACTGCTTTCGTTGCCCATATTGCTGCTTCTCATTTTATTGTCCTGCAGCGATTCGGATAATCTTGATGTGGTACTGGTTGATAATCCTTCCAGCGAGGCGGGAGAATATACGATAATCTGGGATCAGCATTTTGAAAACGGTGCCCCGGTACCCGAAGGTGTTTATCGCCTGGACATGGACACAGATAATTTCCAGGCCAGCCTCTATTTCGAGATAGCCGCATTCGACACTTTCGGGCCTTTTGCAAAAACTGTTGCTCCTGGTAACAGCCTGAAACCCATCCCCGATAGTTACGGCCTGCGGATCAGCAAACAGGTCTTCAATCCCGGCGAAACGGTTGAGATCGGGTATGATCTGCCCCAGACCGACAGGATCAGGCTGACTGTTAGCTGGATTAACCTGGATATTTCACCCCTCTGATTTTGTTGATTCGGCTTTTAACTTTTAAGCAATAAAGGGTATGGATTCGAATCCATACCCTTCTTGCTGTCAACGTGATTGTCGAATTTATCTTTTCTGTAAAGATACTACGGCGTGAATACGCAGCAGTCTCCATTATACCAGTTGGGTGAACCCGGTGAACAGTCTCCCGGTTGAGCGCCGCCGACAAAGACATAATTGATGATCCAGACCGCATCGGAAACGTTTACATTGGCATCGCCATTGGCGTCACCGCAGGCCAGGACCGGCTGCGGTTCCAGGCCGCCCACAAAGACGAAATTGATGATCCAGACCGCGTCGGAAACATTCGCATTGCCGTCATAATTAGCATCACCGCATTTCCCCTGGCACCCGCCCATTGTCGGATTGGGGGAAACGTCCAGGTATATATCGGAGTTACCGCTCTGTTCAAGATCGGTGAAAACCGTATAAACCATTGTATCCAGAGCCGCCATGCCGTTGTATTCACCGACCCACTGGGTCCAGGGAGTCACCACTGTATCCTGGAGCGCAAAGCTGGGACGGAAGCTCACTCCGCCGTCGAGGCTGGCGGCGAGACGAAGCTCTGCACCGGGAATCATCGGGTCGATCGGTGTCGATCTGAAATGATAATAGGAGATATCAACCATGCCGTTTTCTTTGACCAGCATCCATGGAAGTACCTGCGCATAAACGCTAACGTCATCATTGACCTTGACCGGCGTATCCCAGGTCGCGCCGCCATTGGTCGATTTTACACAATAAACATCAGCTTCATCCATACCCGAAAGCCATGTTGCGCCGTTATCCGATGAATAATTGGTATAAATATTGGGGATGCCATGGAAGCGCTGTTCATGCCAGACAATATTTACGAAACCGTTTCCAGCGCACATGAATGGATAGCTACTCTGAATGCCTCCGGTCTGCGATCCCCAGTTTATTTGAGTTTCTGTTCCCCATGTCGCTCCTTTATCGGTCGAGCGGTTGAAGAAAACATCTCCCATGCCCGGCCCGAAACGGCGGGAATCGAACCACGTGGCATAGACATAGCTTCCTTCGCTTTCTATCGCAACCATCATGTCCGGGATGCCGGGCATATGATCAATATTCTGGTCGGGCTGCCAGGTTACGCCGTTATCACTGGAGTATGTAAAGTAAATATCGCCCATATAGCTGCCCGGGGCCATACGGTCATCCTCCCAGCCTACATAAACATAATTCCCTTCAATGTCCAGTGATGGCGCATTGCAGTACCCGCCGGGAAAATTAAGGGGAATTTCCAGATTCCATGACGCTCCGGCGCTGTTTGAACTCTTGAAGTACACATCATTGATGTTGGTCACCGCACGGTCATCGGTCCAGACCGCATACACATACGGGCCGGTACATTCAAGTCCGCCCCTGATCGGCATCTGGCAATTATAGCCCGTTCCGGCACATAGCTGGGTGGAGGGATTCTGCCAGGATGCTCCGTTATTGGTGGAATAGTTGAAGAATACCTGCGTGGTACCGGTCCTGAAATCCAGCCACATGACATAAACATTATTTCCGGTGCAGGCAATGCGGGGCTGAACAGAGTGATTCAGGCCGGGATTATCCCCCAGGTCGATCCTCTGCGGCAGGCCCCATGTTTGGCCATAATTGCTGGAGACATTAAAGAAAATATCGTTCATACCGTTGCGGCTGTCCGACCAAACAGCATACACATACGACCCGGTGCTGGCAATTTCCGGCGAAGAGGCGGCATAGGCCCCGCCGCCGTCTATAAATGTATCCCCGCCCCAGGTCTTTCCGTTATCAGAGGAGCGGTTGAAGAAGATATGTGAGCTTCCCCCGATTCTGTAATCCTCCCAGACACAATAGACATAGTTTCCCGATGAACTCAGCTTCTGCATCCAGGATGTATTGGCTCCCGGAGTATCGCCATTGTCTAACGGTCCAATATCGGGAAGTTCCCAGCTCTGGCCGTTGTCGCTGGAGCGGTTGAAATATATATCCTGCGCGCCGTTGCGGTAATCACGCCAGGCCACATAGACATAGTTGCCGTCGCGATGTACCTCGGGCCAGTCGCTGGCTGTCGACCCCGGTACTCCCGGAGGCTTGCCGTTATCGAGCCGGCGGTCGAAATAACCGTCCGGATCGGAAATGTAGGTCATATACAGACGCTCGGGATCGTTCGGATCTCCGGCGGCCGAAATGAAGGTCTTGGCCTTGAAGCCGGTATTTCCAAATGTGTACAGGGGAGGCGCCAGTATATTGGCGACCTTGATGTTCGAGCCGAAGGTCACACCACCGTTGGTCGATTTGGCCACATATAATGATCCCGGCTCATGCATCCGGAAATAGCAATCATACCAGGCCATATACACATCCCCGTCGGCTCCTACAAACGGAAATGCGCCCTCGGCGTAGGCGGTCTGGGGGGGATTGGCGTTAATCTGTATCGGGGCTGAGAAGCTCGCTCCAAGGTTATTGGAATAGGCAAAGAATACATCGGAATTATGGCCGTTGGTGTCGTCTCTCTGCCAGCCGACATAAATGTAATTTTCATACGGGCTGCCGCTGTTAGTATCGACAGTCATCATACACTTGTCGGCAAATCTGACCGGGGATCCGCCGGTATAAATCTGCTGGTCCACAATAACCGGCGGGCTCCATGATCGCCCGCCATCGGTCGATTTGCAGACATAAATTCCGCTGGTATCATAAAATGTCGTGGTCGAGCTGTAGGATAGAAAGCAGGCGTAGACATTTCCAAAATTATCCGATGCCACCGAGGGGTCGCCATGTACAGCCCAAACAGGCGGCAGCTGCACATCCTTCCAGGTCTTCCCGGAATCTGCGCTGTAGCTTACTCCAAGGCTGTTGCCGATGTCATTGTAGGCCACCACCACATTGAGCGGATCTCCACTGAAATGTCGATTGATTGTTATGCTGGGCTCGTTCTGCACCGTGCTGCCAATATCCTGGTTGACTTTCAGATCGGTTCCGGCATATAAGCTGATTGCCAGGAGCATAAGAAGCCATGCCGCTCCCCATACCCCCTTAACGATCTTGGTCATTTTAACCTCGCAATTTAGAAGTTCGGGCGGATTGAGAGTATTTTTTATTTCTAATTCAATTATCGAGTGCAGTCATAGGAATATATAGAGAAGCCGCTCATTAAATCAAGACATTTTTATCCTTTTCATCAGAAATCGGGATTCAAATTGATGATTTATAATAATTTAGCTTTTATTTGCCAAAAATATCAAAATATTATACAAATACTGGAACATGTATAGACAATATACCGTTATTAGCTCTAGAACTTAGACAATATGTGAATATAGATTAAAAAAAGGAGAGTTGAAAATGACTAAACACAATGATGAGATAAGGATTGACGGCGTTCGTTACAAGGGCGCCCGTCCAATGAAAGTTTACAGGGACAGCAGCGGGAACACCTGGCTGTGCGATAAGGACATCGACCAGGCTCTTGGATTTGCCGAGCAGGGATGCTGGAACGAGGCATACATGCCCTTTGACCGCAATTTCTAAACGACTTCCAGTCACTTTAGTTTAAAGGGAGCTAATAAGATACCGCCTCCTGAGATGAGGGGCGGTATTTTTTTTCTTGTTCCTCGGGTGCCCCGCCGCTTTAGCTGCATGTTGAAAACCCTGAATGCATCGATATTCGTCATCGTGAGGAGCGAAGCGACGTGGCGATCTCTGCGACCATTCTTGAGGCAACGGCGGAGATTCCCACGGTCGTCCTCGACCATAGGTCGGGACTCCCTCGGAATGACGTTCATCGTTTCATATTTCTATATTGCTTACTTTTTCAATAAGCCCCTTTAGCGGGATTTAATAAACCACCTTCACCCCCCTTGACTGCAGGGCGGGGATGTGGTTCATAGTTGATTCTGTCGAAAGCGGGTTGCCGGTCAGGCGGACCTCATCCCCGCTGCCAAGCCCGGAATTATTGACAAGCGGCGTGATATCCTCGATCTTGTTGGCATTCAGGCTCAACAAGCGTGCATTGACGAGCGCAGCCAAAGCAGTGATATCTTGTACTTGATTCTGATCAAGATATAAATATTCGAGATTAAATAACGGCGCCAGGGCATTTATATTTATGATCTGATTCGCACTCAAATTCAATTCGACCATATCGGTCAGACCGGCCAACGGTGACAAATCCGAAACATGGTTGCTGTCCAGTAAAAGCGTCTGCATGCTGATCAGCGAGGAGATAGCATCTATAATCTCGACCTGATTGTTTCCAAGATTCAATACCTCCAGATCGGACAGGCCGCGTAACGGCCCGAGATTTGTAATAGAATTTCTTTCCAGGTTCAGGTTTACCAGATTCTCGATATTGCTGATCCCGCTGATATTCGTAATACCCCGGTCGCTGGCATCGAGCGTGGTGATCTCCTGAAGATCCGACAGGTAGATCGTAGCCGTGTCAATGCCGAGCGCCTCGCGCACTACAGCCTCGAGATTCGGATCGACAAATGAAACCGCGAGGTCCTCATTATCATTATTGAGCCCGCTGTCATTCCCGCAGGCGAAGGTCAAAACAGTCAATATGATTAAAAAGTATCTCATACAAATTAATTCGGCATCACAAATAAAATAGGCGCTGTGGAAAATATGGCAAGCACAATATCTACAGCGCCTGAATGCAAAGGGAATATATTAGCCGTCTGGCTGTATCAGTATTTCTATTCTTCGCTGGCGCTCATCTCGGTTGACGGCTTATAAGTACCTTGAAACCAGACATACCAGCTGCGGCCGCCATTATTTGAATGCTTGATAAGCTGGGTCACAGTACCGTCATCATTGGGAGTAAGAGTCATTTTCGACATCTCGGTCTCACCGTCATTGTTTACGGATACCCCCTCCAGATGCATCGCGCCGTCTTTGAAATAACCCTCATAATTGATGATATTTCCACGGTCGGAAACCCAGTTCTGGTACCATTTACCCTCATCGGGATTATAATAATTAATGCTCTTTCCATTAACTCCCGAGGAACCATCCCAGTTTTCTATGATGGCACAGCCGTTCAATGATTTCTCAATCCTGTTGGTGCCCACCATCAGGCCCTGGGGATTGTAAACCTCCCATTCCCCCAGCCAGAAATCTAGCTGACGCCATTCCTTGCTGTATTCGCAGGGAGCCGAATTCATCTTCGCCCGTTTCACATATTCTGCAAATCTGGCATCTGATTGAAGCTCTTCCAGGTCGGAATCACCTTTCAAAAGCTCCGGATTGCCGAATCCGGCTTCCAGAGCTTTATCCAGCCACCCAAAAGCCTTTTCAGTATTGCCCATCTTAGCATAGGCACAGGCTACATTGTAACGGGCAACATTTGGTATAAAGCCGTTCTCCTCCGCCTGTTCATAAGCTTTAACTGCCCTGGAATAATCGCCCAAATTATGATAACCGTAGCCCAGATAGAACCAGTATGTGCCATTGTCAGCTTCCTGTTCTGTCAGGTATTCATAGGCCTCGACCGCATTCTGCCAGTCGCCCTTATGGACATATTCGTTGGCTGTCTCCGAGGTATATTTATCCGGGCTGGCTTTTAACGGCAGCATGGTTCCTACAAACAGCCCCAGCACTGTTAAAATAAATATAAAGTTTGAATATTTTCTCATTTCTCTAACCTCCGTAATCAATATTCAATATTTCAAACGGCGAGAATCCGCCTCATTTCAAATCCAGAGTTCTGTTATATAAAAACGGGAGATAATTACTCTTGTTTCATTCGGTCGCAGTTAAATTGCCTGTGTGGGGTCGATTTTTTAATTGATTCGGAGCCTAAACATTTATATCATAAAGACCTATGCCATTTTCAACCTGGTTCTGGATGATAGCGCCGCCCATTGTATTGATCACGATTGAGCTG
Source organism: Candidatus Zixiibacteriota bacterium (assembly GCA_011056555.1). GTDB lineage: Bacteria > Zixibacteria > MSB-5A5 > JAABVY01 > JAABVY01 > JAABVY01. The sequence continues at coordinate 64,602 of DSEQ01000029.1, forward strand.
ATCTTTTTCTTTGGGTGGAGAGGGAAAAAGAAGGTCTGATGGATCCTATCCTGGTCGGATTTCTGGGATATCTTCTGATTGTCCTGATCGTGGGGTTTATAACCGCCCGCCTGAACAAGACTTTGCCGGATTATCTCCTGGCCGGACGGCGGCTGGGTTCATGGGTGGTGGCATTCTCTGAACGGGCCTCGGGCGAGTCGGCCTGGCTGCTCCTTGGACTGCCGGCGCTGGCATGGATGGCCGGGTATTCGGCTTTCTGGGATGCGATTGGATGCTGTTCGGGGATCCTGTTTTCATGGATCGTTGTCTCCCGCAGGCTACGCACCGACTCCGAAGCCCATGAGGCAATCACGCTCCCGCGCTACTTCGAGGCAAAATATGACGACAAAACCCAGGCCCTGAAACTGACCGCAACTGTAATAATCGTCTTTTTCTTCACTATTTATGTCGCAGCACAGCTCCTTGGAGCCGGTAAAGTGCTGCATTTCTTCCTCGGTGTTGACGAGATTCATGGGATGTTGATCGGCGGCGGGATAATTCTTTTCTATACCATGATGGGCGGTTTCTTTGCGGTTGCCTGGACAGATCTGTTTCAGGGCATCCTGATGCTGGTAACGTTATTCCTGCTGCCTCTTCTCGGATTAATATATCTGGGCTTTTTCTCGCCTCTCAACGAGGCTGTTACGAGCGCACCGGCAAATTATTTCTTTTCGCTTGCAAGCGGAAATGAATTTTCCGCCTGGCATATGGGCCTGACCTCGCTGGGTACGATCTTCGCAGGCACCGGGAATCCGCATCTGCTGTTTTTCTCCCTGAATGAATTCGCCCGGCCCGAGGTTATAGGCGCAATCTCTGAAAATATGCAGACCAACAGCACGAACTTCTTATCTATTGTTGCCGGAAGATCGGGATGGCCGATGTGGGCGGGTATCCTGGGCGGCCTTGGAATCGGCCTGGGATATATGGGCCAGCCGCACCTACTGACCCGTTTCATGGCTATCAAGGACCCGAATAAACTTCGGCAGGGGTCGCTTGTGGCGGTGACATGGGCCTTGCTGGCATTCTGGGGCGCGGTTCTGATCGGTATCGTCGCCAATGGAATTGTGCGAACACATTCGATAGATTTCGGCGAATTGATGGTGCTCTTCAACGATCCTGAGAAGGTCATGCCCTTCCTGGCCACGTTTCTTCTTCCCGCATGGCTGGCGGGTATCCTTATCTCAGGAGCGATTGCGGCTATGATGTCCACCGCCGACAGTCAGCTTCTGGTCTCCACCTCGGCCATATCAGAGGATGTCTATCACCAGATGATTAACAAACGGGCCAGCCAGCGAAGATTAGTATTTCTTTCCCGTGCCGCAACTCTGGCAATTGGTATTATAGCTTTTATCCTGGCAATCTCTGCGCAGGAATTGGTCTACGATCTGGTGTTGTATGCATGGGCCGGTCTGGGAGCCGCATTCGGCCCCGGACTTCTGATGACACTTTGGTGGAAGCGCACTACCAAATGGGGTGTCTTGGCGGGTATGATAGTCGGCACCGCGACTGTAATCATCTGGAAAAATGTCCCGGCCCTGGATGCATTTATTTACGAAATCATCCCGGGCTTCATATTTGCATTTATTTCAGTGATATTCGTAAGCTTGATTACACAGAATTCCCGGAAGCCAAAACAGAAATAAAGTCTTGCAATCTGATGGCAGCCATGGTTTCTTGAAGATCATGCGAAAAACGGTATTAATATTTTCTTCAATAGTCTTACTTATCGCGTCGTTAGCTTTGTCGCAGTCTATTGAGCCGACTGACAGCTGGGTTTATGAGTCGCTGGACCTGCTCCACCATTATCAACAGCCGGAATATTTTGAAAATCAGAGGCCATACTGGCGCGATGAGGCATTGGATGATGTGGGAGGGGACGGAACAGGTGATGGTTATATTATTGACGGTGTCATGCGTGTGATTCTTGGAAATAGTGTCGCCAGGTGGGAATACAAGCGGGTAGCTAGCGAACTTGCATATATCCGTGATTTTTCGCGTGCTCCGGGCTCAAATATGCTTCGATTTAAGGTCTCCCCCTACAGCCTGAATCATTTTGAAGACAAAAGAGAGCCCTTATATCGCATCGGATTCAAAGCCGAGGGCTTGGTAAATTTCTCCAGTAATATCTTCATCCAACTGCGCGGAAGAATTGAAAACAAGGGTCACCTGGACAGCTTCGCCAAAGTGCGGCGCTGGGAAGATAAAATCACAGGCTACTTTGATTATGCTCTCCTGGGATGGGAATATCATGATTTTCGCTTCACATTCGGACGGACTTTTCGAGCCTGGGGACCGGAGGATAACGACCGTCTGATGCTTTCCACAAACTCTCCCGCCTTCAATCAATTCTCGGCCGAATATTCCAGAAGATGGCTTGCTTTTCAATTCTGGGCGGCACAGCTCGATCCATTTTTCGATGCTGAAGGCGACAAACTGAACAGGTTCTTTTCCGTTCACAGGCTTGCGATCAAACCCTATAAACGGCTCGAAATAGGACTTTCCGAAACTGTGCTGTACGCCCGTGAAAATGCCGGATGGGATCTTTCGTATCTCATTCCGATCCTGCCCTTCTATTGGGAGCAATATAATAACCGCATCGACGACAATATTTACTGGGATATAGATTTTACATGGTACCCCGTTGACGGTCTGAAATTGTACGGTGAATGGCTGATCGATGACTTCCAGATAGACTTCGTCTCCGAACCGCATCAGATCGGCTTCAACCTGGGAGTTTCCGAACTGGGACTGCTGTTCTCACAATATCTTCAGCTTGAATTTGATTACACTCAGATCAGAAATACTGTTTACGGCCAGAATAAATTCTATAACGTTTACACTCACGAGGGAGTGATAATCGGCTCATCCCTGGGAACCGACTCCGACCGTCTCAGATATGCCGCGACTTACCATGCCAATCCTTTTCTGCGGATCTCGGCCGGCGGCGAATACCGCCGCAAGGGCGAGGGACGTTATAACACCGGCGAGTATCCTGCGCCAAAGGGCCAGAAATTTCCATCCGGGATTGTGGAAGAAGAATGGGACAATTACCTGCGCCTCGATATCCTCAAGGGTACGACAATTGAAGGGCAGGTGACAGCAGGATACAAATCCATAGAAAATCTCGATAATATAGAAGGTAACTGCCTGGATTCGCCGTATCTTTCGGTTAACATTTTATATCATTTCAAGCGGGCATTCTTGTTCTAAATCTGTATAATGAAAAATGACCCTTTGAAAGGATAGATAATCTCTTTTTTTTAAGCGTCCTATGAGAATTATTTTGAATACAACAATTGCACTTGCTGCGTTGATTTCACCAGTCCTGGCTGATTTTCCTGATTCCAGTGATGTCGGTTTAATAATCTCGGGTATAGAATTGACTTTGAATGAGGAATACTCTCAGGCCCGCGAGTTGTATTCAGAACTCCAGACAAAATATCCCCGGCATCCCGGCCCGCCGTTTTTCATAGCGGCTACATACCAGGCCGAAATGAAAGATCACGAGGACTTCGAATATGAGCAGGAATTTGTGAATAATATTGAGCTCTCGATTGATCTGGCAGACAAGCTCCGCAATGAAGATGAGGATGATGCCTGGGCCTATTATTTTATGGGCGCCTCCAATCTGTACTGGGCTCTTTTTGAGGGTCGCAAAGATGGCAAATGGTCGGTGGCACATAAGGGGATACGCGGCAAAAATCTTATGGAAAAATGCCTGGGTATCGACTCGACTATGTATGACGCCCTGGCCGGTCTGGGTTCATACCGCTACTGGGGGGATGTCAAGGGCGGTATCTTCGCCAAACTTCCCTTTGTCGGCGGAGACCGAAGGCAGGGGATTGAGGACCTCAGGATCGCCGCAGAAAAATCTATTTTCTCGGGGGATCTGGCCCAAAGCGCCTTGATCTATGTTTACATAGAGGAGGGCAAATATGATCTTGCCGACTCCCTGGCTGTGGGGATGCGTAAAAAATATCCGCACAGTAAGTCCTTTCTCTGGGCCAGAGCATTTGCCAATCTTGAAGCAGAAAGATATGAAAGCGCTTTGGAATTCTTCGACAGCCTGAAAGCCATAATTGAACAAGAAAATCAATCCAGCAAATATAACCTGGTGCAGATTTCATATAATAAGATGCTCTGTCATTATAATATGGAAAGATATGCTGACGCCCTGATCGAAATTGATTATTGTGAAAACATGCTATTAGCCCATGATGTACGGGATCGTCTCGATGATATTTTTGATAAACTCAATGACCACAAGAAGAAAATCCGGAAGATTCTCAGTAGTGATGGATAAAAAAAACCGGTCAGAATGCCACAGGGGTATAAAGGTGAGCTTCAATTAGGGAATCAAGCGGCAGGATTCTGACCGGTATAGCCCACATATAAAATGATAAATTTTTAGACGCCCGAGCTTGGCCCCGCTATTATTCATGGTTCATTTCTATCTCAACGGATTAGATTTTCCCCCGGTAAACGAAAACTGAGCTGCTTACTCTGTATTAATATGATCGGCATCCGGCTCCGGCTCTTTAGTTTTTCCAAGGCCGAATAGCACGGTTGCCACAAGGAGGATCATGCCGATCGTGACTGCGGCGTCAGCGATGTTGAAGGTCGGCCAGCGGTCGAATTTGTAACCGAGCAGTTGTATTTTAAGAAAATCGAAGTCAAGGAAATCCACCACCGCACCCATCCTGATACGGTCAAAGAGATTGCCGATAGCCCCGCCCAGCACTATAAAGAGCGAAAGATCGATATATTTGTTCTTCCCGAACTCCCTGAACAAAAAGAATACCACCAGCAGCACCACAATAAATGCGGATACAAGATAGAAGATATTTGATCCCAGCTGGCTTCCGAAGACCCCGCCGGCATTGAGGATGTAGGTTATTTTGAAGAAATCCCCCAGAACCTGGTGAGATTCATGCAGGGCGAAATTTTTTTGAATGATGAGCTTTGAGATTATATCAATCAGGGCAATGGAGACAGTTAAGGCGAGGTAGGATATTAATCTGCGGCGCATATATTTAACCGGTATCTTCCTTGTTTGCTGCCAATAGCTGTATTATCGCTGCCTGGCTTTTTCTTCGGCTTCCTTGCATTCGATACAATAGCGTGCGTGAGGCACTGCCTTCAGGCGTTCAGGGGAAATATCCTTACCACACTGATGGCATTTTCCGTAGGTTTTATCCTTGATTCTCCGCAATGCTTCATCGATATGGAAGAGATAACGTTTGCCCTTGGAGGAGAGCATGAAGACCTTCTCCCGTTCGCTCTGATCTGTACCTCTGTCGGCCATGTGGAATGTATGGCTGGAAAGCTCCCCGCTGGCCTCGCGCTGGGTAGCCTGCCGGGCCGCGCTGGACATTCTTTCGACTTCCTGAAAAATCGCTGCACGCCTTTCCAGAAGCAATTTTTCATACATCTTCAGCTCCCTGGCACGCATCTTATGCTCCTATGAATATTGTTGCGCCCGAGCCTAAGTCCGGGCGATCGTTATGGTCGCAGGCTGACCGTTAATATCCCACTCCTGCCGCACTTCGCCGTCAATATCTCCGGACAACAATTCATCCGCCAGGGTTTCGCCCTTGACATAATCGCCAAAATTATCGAGGGCGGTTTTTACCTCTGCGGTCGATTTGACCGATACCCGAATTCTGTCTGTGACCTGAAAATCAGCGCTCTTGCGCATATTCTGGATCTTGTTCACGACTTCGCGCGCATACCCTTCCTGAATCAGGCCGTTATCCAGGAGTGTCGATACCGCCACACTGAAACCATCATCCGATTCAACAGCGTAATTCTCTTTGCTGACCCGCTCTATCTCAAGCTCCTCGCCGGTCAGGATAAACTGCTCGTCATCCAGTTTCAAAACAAGCTTCTCGGTGGTCATAAACTCACGCAGGACATCATCCTCGAGCTTCTCTATAGCCGACTTGGCCATCCCGATCTTTTTGCCCAGCTTGGGCCCCAGGAGCTTAAAATTAGGCTTGGCTTTGAGAGATATAATTTCGGAATCATCCGAGCTAAAACGAATCCTCTTGATATTGATCTCCTCCGAAATCACACCGGTGATATTGTAAAGACTCTCCGGCCTGACCTCCGACGGAAGCACCACGATCATTTCCGAAAGCGGCTGACGGATTTTCAGGCGGCTCCTGGTTCTGGCGGTTCTGGCCAGGGACACTATCGTGATAGCCGAGGCCATCTTCTTTTCCAGCTCCGGCTCGATCAGGCTTTCATCGGCGGCGGGATAATCCTCTATATGAACCGATTCAACTCCGTCACCGGAGAGCTCGATATATATCTTCTCTGAGAAGAAGGGCATAATCGGCGCTATCAGCCTGGAAACCTTCAAAAGGCATTCGTGCAATGTCGCAAAGGCGCGGAATTTATCCGGATCATCAGCGCCGGCCCAAAAACGCCTTCTCGATCTGCGTACATACCAGTTGGAGAGTTCATCAACGATAAACTCGCCGATTTTGCGGTTGGCGGCGGTAAGATTGTATTTTTCCAGCAGTTCGCCGACTTCTTTGATCAACGAATTCAGGCGCGAAATTACCCAGCGGTCGATTTCGGTATGCTCACCGGCCTTCGAGTCCAGAAAATCTCCCAGGGTCTTCCCGTCTTCTTTTGCTCTCTGCTCAAGTTTATCGATATTGGCATAGATCGCAAAGAAGGTGTATGTATTTTTCAGGGTACCGAGCACTTTGCGGTTTACCTCGGCCAGTGCCTCGGTATCGAAGCGGATCGGAAGCCAGGGATTATTAATAGTAACCAGATACCATCTCAGGGCATCGGCGCCGTACTCCGCCAGTATCTCCCACGGGTCTGCGGCATTGCCCAGCGACTTGGACATCTTCTTGCCTTCGACATCAAGAATATGTCCGCACACAATAATATTCTTGAAGGGGGCCACTCCGGCATAAAGCGTGGAGATTGCCACCAGAGAGTAAAACCACCCGCGTGTCTGATCCACCGCTTCGGAGATGAAATCAGCCGGAAAATATTTGTCCCAGTTTTCGCTGTGCTCAAAGGGGTAATGGTATTGGGCAAAGGGCATCGCGCCCGAATCAAACCAGACATCGATTACCTCGGGAGTGCGATACATCCATTCCTGGTCCTCGTCGTTCCAGATGCGTATATTGTCGACATGCGGTTTATGCAGGTCGATATCATCGGGCACATTCTCACCCTTTTCCTTCAATTCAGCCACGGATTTGACCGCTATCTGTTTGCCGGTCTTTTCACCGATCCAGACCGGAAGAGGCGTGCCCCAGTAGCGCTCGCGGGAGAGAGCCCAGTCGACATTATTTTCAAGCCATTCACCGAACCGTCCAGAGCCGATCTCCGGCGGAACCCAGTTTATCGTGCGGTTGTTTTCCAGAAGTTTGTCCTTGAATTGGCTGGTACGGATATACCAGGATTCGCGGGCGTAATAAACCAGCGGCGATTTACAGCGCCAGCAATGCGGATAATTGTGAACGTACTTCTCTTTTTTGAAGAGCAGGCCCCGTTCCTTGAGGTTCTTCGTGATCAGGGGATCGGCATCCTTGATAAACATGCCGGCATAGTCAGTGACCTCAGCTTTGAACTCGCCGTTGGTTTCCACAGCCTGAAGAACAGGCAGGCCGTATTTCTGCCCGACATTGTAGTCATCAGCGCCGAAGGCCGGGGCTATGTGGACGATTCCGGAACCGTCCTCCAGCGTGACAAAATCGGCCTCGGTCACGAAATAAGCTTTGTCCAGCCCGTCTTTATAGTAGGGGAAAAGCGGTTCATATTCCCAGAGCTCCAGCTCACTGCCTTTATATCTCTGCAGAATCTCGAACTCATCATTTAAGACGCGATTGGCCAGGGCCTCGGCCAGAATTAACTCGTCCTCTCCGAATTTAACGCGGATGTAATCTGCCTGGGGATGCACCGCCAGCGCCACATTGGAGATCAGCGTCCAGGGAGTGGTCGTCCAGACCAGAAAATAGACTCCCGCCTGTCCCTTGAGTCTGACCTTTATGAATATGGAGGGGTCGGAGACCTCCTTGTAACCCTGCGCGACCTCATGTGAGGACAGGCCGGTCTCGCAGCGCGGACAATAGGGAAGAATCTTGTGTCCTTTGTACAAAAGCCCGTCATCAAAAAACTTTGCCAGGATATGCCAGACGGATTCGATATAATCATTTTCGCAGGTGAGATAGGGATTTTCCAGGTCCAGCCAGTAGCCGATCCGTTCGGTCAGCTCATCCCACTCCTTCTTGTATGTAAACACCGATTCGCGGCAGGCCTTGTTGAACCTGTCGATACCATAAGCCTCGACCTCGGATTTGTTTTTCAGGTTGAGCTTTTTCTCGACCTCGATTTCCACCGGGAGGCCGTGAGTATCCCAGCCCGCCTTGCGCTCCACGTGATATCCGCGCATGGTTTTATACCGGCAGACGAAATCCTTGAGGGTACGCGAGATTATATGATGCACTCCGGGACGTCCGTTGGCGGTGGGAGGCCCCTCGTAGAAGATATACTCCGGCCTTCCGGCACGGGAGTCCTGCACCTTCTTGAAAATACCGTGCTTCTTCCAGTGTTCGATTATCTCTTCTTCAAGCTTTGGATGTGAAAAATCACCCTTCAATTCGTCTAACATATCATCACCTGAATCTATAATTTAGCGACTACCGCCTCAGCAATGGCCGTTAATTTCGGTTCCGCAATTCCTGCATTCTTCAGTATTATCTGGTGGCTGGTCGGTTTGAGCGCATCGGGAAGGCCCATATCTGTCACTATCGACAGTCCCAGCACACGCGTCTTTTGATGCACTGCCACGATCACTTCCGGGACAGTTGACATACCGACCACATCTGCGCCGATTGTACGCAGGAAACGATATTCGGCCGCAGTTTCCAGGTTTGGACCCGGTACAGAAACATAAACGCCCTTCTGCACCTTGAGTTTCAGATCAATTGCGCATTCTTCGGCCAGCTGGATCAATTTTTTGTCGTACGGCTCGCTCATATCCGGGAACCGATCCCCCAGCTCCGGGTCGTTCCAGCCGATCAGCGGGTTGGAAGGCTGCATGTTTATGTGATCGGTTATGATCATCAGGTCCCCGGCCTTGAACTGAGGATTCAGCCCGCCGCAGGCATTGGACACGATCAGGATCTCGATTCCCAGCGCCTTCAGCACACGTACCGGAAATGTCACCTGTTTCATGGTGTAGCCCTCGTAGAAATGAAAGCGCCCCTGCATGGCGACCACATCCTTGCCTGACAGCTTGCCGAAAAGCAGTCGGCCGGCATGACCCTCCACTGTGGAGAGCGGAAAATGGCTGATATTCTCGTAGCCGACAGTGTCCTCGGTATCCATCTTATCCGCCAGACCGCCCAGGCCGGAGCCCAGTATTATTCCAATTTTCGGTTTCGAATCTGTGACTTTTCTTATATCTGCTACGGCCTCTTCAATATGCTTCCTTAAATCTTTCATTCCTGATATTCTCCCTTTTCTTTCTGGATCTCTTCGGTTTGGGGAACGTGCTCAGTCCGGGGATGCTCGACCTCCGGATGTTCAGGCTGAGGACGTTCGGTCTGTGGACGTTCGATTTTCCCGACATTCAACTGCTCGTAATCCTTCTGCATTTTATCCAAAATTTCCATATGTGAGCTCAGGAGGTTTTTGAACTTCACGAAGTACTCATCCCATTTCAGTCTGAGACCCTGGTAGCTGGACTCCAGCTTTTTGAGCCTATCATACTTATCCTCGACCATCCGGTCCGCTTTGACCTGGGCCTCACGGATGATCAGCTCGCCCTCACGTTCCGCGGTGCGTTTGACCTCGTCAACAGATTCCTGTGTGCGGATGAGAGTGTTTTTTAAGGTGTGCTCGAGAGTCTTGAAATCCTCCAGCTGCACCTCCAGAGCTTTAATCCTCTGCTCAAGCTCGGCTTTTTCCGAGGCTTCCTTTTTCAGGAACTCAGCCACGATGGCGAGATATTCATCTACCTCTTCGCGCGCATACCCGCGCATCTTGGTTGAAAACTGCTGATGACGCAGGTCCTGGGCGGTTATCTTCTTTGCTTTATCCACATTAACCTCGCGATCCGAAAATCAGGCTGCCGATCCGCACCATATTGGCGCCTTCCTCGATCGCCAGCTCGAAATCGCTGCTCATCCCCATCGAGAGATGAACCATTTTAAATCTATCACTTTCATATTTTTTCAGCTCTTCGAACATTTCCTTGACCGGAGCAAAGCTCTTGCGAATCAGGGTCTCATCCTCGACGAACCTGCCGATCGTCATCAGGCCCATGATCCTTATATTACCCAATTCGGCAATTTTCAGGATTTCTTCTTCGGCTCCGTCCATTTCCAGACCAAACTTTGACTCCTCACCTGAGCTGTTGACCTGGATCAGGATTTCAAAGTCTCCATCGGCCCTTTTGGAAATCTCCTTTGCCAGCTTGTAAGAATCGACCGATTGAATTATGTCAAAGAGCTCGATCGCTTTTTTGACTTTGTTGCTCTGCAAATGGCCGATCAGATGCCATCTGGCCCTGCCCTTGACTTTGGGCTTCTTGGCCTCGAATTCCTGTACGCGGTTCTCGCCGATTTCGGTCAGCCCGCATTCGATTGCAATGGTCAGGTACTCCGGCGGGAAGGTCTTGGTAACCCCTACCAGCGTGACCTCATCATCCCGACGGCCGGCTTTCTCCAGCGCTTTGTATATCCGTTGGTTGACCTTCGAAAGCCCGGACTTTATCTTATCCGGATCGACCATAACCTTCTATACTATGATTTTCCATGCCAAAAAGCAACAGAAATATTGGCCGGGAATCTGGAGTGGTATGGCCGTTTATGAGCGCTAATCGCTGATCAATGCGGTCAATTCCGCGATTTTATCAACCAGCGCCTGTTCATATTCGGCTGGCTCCAGGGTGGAGGGATCCGGCACAGGATCGAGCCCCAGATCATCGCAGAGATAGTTGACTTCAATATGCGCCTCGGGGAAATTGCTGCTTCCCAGACGATAATAGCTTTGCGCCTTGATCAGATGGGCGTCCCTGTAATCAATCGAAGTCCTCCTGGAAAACTGATAGCTGGAATCGGCGCTGATAACATCGTCAGCATTGCTGATGGCCGCCTGATAATTGGGCAGATCACGATAGACCGCCGCCAGACCCATATAGGCATCGACAATCTCAGGCTGGCCTGACACCAGTCCAAAATTCGCGACAGCGTCCGGAAGCTGTCCCAGGAAAGCATGACTCCAGCCCAGCCCCAGATAGGCCTCGGCATTTTCGCTTACGTTATCCAGAACTTCGTTGAATTTATCAATGGCATCGGAATAGTCCGCACCGGCAAAATGTCCCCAGGCAATATCCAGGTTCTCGCGCAGGTCATATCCGGAGCCGGTGCCATTGCTTCCGCATCCGGAAAATGTCAGCACAATTATCGCCAGGAGAACCAGAATTAATACCGATATTTTCTTATCTCTAAACATTGTCGTTTCTCCCTCTTAATTATTTCAGCAGCAGCATACGCCTGGTTTGTGTAAAATTCTCTGTACTGAGCCGGTAGAAGTAAATTCCGGTGCTGACATTCTCCCCGCTCCGATTCTTCCCGTCCCAGGTCACGCTGTGGTTTCCGGCCGGGTATTCACCACTGGCGAGCGTATTGACTTTCTGGCCCAGAATATTAAAAATATCGAGATTCACATAGGTTTGTTCCGGCAGGCTGAACGATATTCTGGTCTCTGGATTGAAGGGATTGGGAATATTCTGATGCAGCTCATAGGCTGTGGGAAGTTGCTCTGAACCTCGCGATTTTCCGGCCGCCAGAATATATTTGCCAAAGTCAAAAATAGACGCACTCATGATATTGTCGACGGCATTATTTTCCAGAGGAATATTCCTGTTAATATTTCCATTGAGAGATATCAAAACAAGAGACTCCGGTACGTATCCCCGTAGATCGATATTGTCAAGATCGATTTCCAGCCTTGCCTTCTCGTTTACAAGTCTGAATCCCGCTTTCATCTCAAATGAGCAAAGCGCCTGCAAATCAGGATCAAGATCTGTTTTTAGCAATTCATCAGGTTCAGGTTCGCTTTCCTGAAGAATCAAAAGACCTTCACTGCTTGCTGCACCTGAAGGGATCTCGATCCTGTAAGTTCCGCTAAAACTCTCCACTATATTTTTGCTTGCAGGGGCAATAATCCCTGCGCTGAAATCAACGATTTCGCAGTTATTATTGTTCGAGATATCCTGTCCGCACACCGTAATAGTGTAAGATCCTGATTCGGTGACACGAAAGTCCTTTATATAGGTCAAAAGGTCATGGCCCGAAAGCGAATCCATGCTGAAAATTTTGGTATGTGAAGGGGAGGTTATACTGAGTTCGGGATCGTCACGCAATTCTTCGGATGGATGAGTATATATATCCAGTTCAAACGGTAATACCGGATTTAGAAGCAATTCAACTGTGAACTGGGGCGGCGTTGTATCCACAGGAGTCTGATTTGTATATGCCAGCAACGCATTGGGAGCGTACAGAGTCAGCAGATCACTTTCATTATCGGCGGCAATCACCGCAAAGGCTGCGGTATCTGTACCGCCAGCCTGAAGCGTAAACGGCCCGGTTGAAATCATATGAGCATAGTCGCCTGCGGACGCGCTGGCGGTATCTATGAATCCTTCCGACATGAACTGCCATTTTTCCTGGTTGGAAATGCCGAACGCACTGTAATTGCTTCTGTTTACAGAACGATAGGAAACGGCGCCCTCCTCGTTCAAAACAGTCAATCCCCGTAAATTGGTTCCATCACTCGCCCGCATATAACCTGTGGCTGTTTCCCGGTCAAATCCTGTCATGTCCGCCCAGGCGCCCTGTGCCGTAAGCAGGTCCCAGTCGGCGTACAAGGCCACATGGAAATTTTCGATGGTACTGTCAGAAATATTTTTAAGAGCGTAAATAAACAGCATGTAATGTCCGCCAATTTCCGTGTCATAGGCAAAGGTTTCCTGGGTTATCTTTATCCCCAGCGGGTTCACCGCATTTGTATCCGCGAAAATTGACCTGGTTCTCTGCGTAACATTGGCGGGCGGCACCGGGGTATCGATATTTCCTCCGGGGCTAACCACGAAGTCCCTCTCCTGGAGATGTGCCAGGTTATCGACACCGTCGGAGATGTGATCCGGATCAGTTCCGAGCAGGAGACCCATCTCAAACAGGCTGTTGGTTGAACTCGGACCGACCGGGTATAGATAACCGACTCCGCCCTGATCGGAAGCGGAATTCGGCCCCAGGCCGTAACTGCCGTAATTGGATATAGTAAACGCGTACTGGCCGATATCTATGGTAAATGTCTGCTTTTCCTGTTCCGCTCCCACCAGGATATATACCGGCAGGTTAACGGTATAAGTACCGCTGCCGTCCTCAACATACAATTCCAGCGCATGACGACCCTCAGGTGTCAATGAGGATACAAGGATTTCGAATTGATCCGCGCTGTTATCGGCCACGCCGTTCTGGGCGATATCCCCGAACAGGGCAGCTGAATCTATCACTGTGATATTCTCGTTATTTGAACGTAAGGTGCCCGAGACGCCCGTAATCCCCAACCCGGTATTTTTCAGTGAAACATAGAATTCAACATATTCACCGGGCTGGATATAAGGCGCTTCCAGCGAATAAACCACAATATTTGTTTCATCCATGGGAGTAAGAATTTCCAGCGCTGCCGGAATATTTACGAGCCCATATCCGGAGGTGGAATCGGGGCCGGGCTCATCAATATCCGTGGCCGAAAGCATCAAAGCCTTCTTGATTGAATCAACCGGGGCATTGGGGAAGGCCTGACGCAGAATCAGGGCCGCGCCGGCCGCGAGCGGGCATGAAAAGGAGGTGCCGGTGAAGTTAGTGACTATGCCGCCTGGATAAATAGCGATCGGCCCGGTTGTGGTTACATTTCTTCCCGGAGCCACAACGTTGGGCTTGATTATCTCCGGGTTACAATTTGAGGGGCCGCGTGATGATGTCGGGTCAACCGCGATATCGACATAATCATCACTTATCATTCCCACAGCAAAAGAATTATATGGGCTCGTAGCGCGATTGGCCGGATTTACAAGCGTGCGGTAATTAGAACCGAAGTTGCCGGCCGAGAACATTACGACTATTCCGAGCGTCTCTAAATTATCAATCACCCCGTAAAACAGATCCGAACACCCCAGGGCGGTGTTTTGGTATCCCCATGAGTTCGAGAGAACATCTGGTACGTCCTCAATCGTATTAGGATCTCCATCAGGATCGGCCGCCCACTGGAATGCGTCCAGCAGATAGAACTGGTGATTAAACTGATCGTTGGGAATATCAATTACTCCGGCCGAAATCCACCGGGCGTCAAAGGCCACACCTACAGTATCGCCGTTTACGTCATCCTTGCCCACCATCAGGCCCATGGTCGCGGTTCCATGTGCCCTGCGAGTAAGTTCGCCAATACTGCTGAATATATGCGGAAATGTGTCGTTCGATATTGGATCGAACCAGCACTGTTCATGAGAGAATCCGTATGTTCCCCTGTAACTTCCCTGAAGGGCGGGATGATCTCCTTCGATTCCCGTGTCGAAGCTGGCCACAACAGTACCCGCGCCCGTGTATCCCAGTTTCCAGGCGCTGTCCGCGCCCATGGCTTTCAGCTCGTCAGTTACTCCAACCTGTCCCGGTGAAAATGGGGATGCATGCGTGATCGGTTCTACGATTGAAACTTTAACCTCCGGATATATCAAATCTATTTCGTCAAACTTCTCTAATTCTACCAGCAGCTCCGGCCTGACACTGGCCCAGATCAGATTATCGATCCAGTAGCTTTTGAAAGCACGGACATTGCCCTTATTCCGTTCATTGGAAAGAAACTCCAAAAGGCCAGCCTGAGTATTGTCTGCATGGAATTTCAACGCAGTAACCGCCAGAGAATGTGCCGCCTGGCGTGTATATGATGCCAGCGACAGGTTCTGATCCAATTTCTGCTTATCAAGTCTGTCGCCCAGGCGGATTATGATCTCCTGAAATTCGCCCTGGCTTTGAGCGAGCTTTTCTTCAAGCGCAGGATGAATCTTCGAGGGGTTCGATGATTCCGCGGGAAACGCGGAAAACAAGGTAAACAAACATGCGGCCATTAATATTCTGGATCTCATATTTTCTCCCTGGTGGATTTCAGCCAGTTAAACAATGCTAATAATATAACGTTTCAAAGGCATTATCGTTTTGAACGGGCTAACGTATTTTTACAGCAGTTCCCGAAGCCGATACCATCAGCATGCCGTCGCGAATAACCTCGTAATCGAGATCGACCCCGACCACAGCATTGGCGCCGATACTTTGGGCCTCGTCGGACATCTCCTTTAATGCAATCTGCCTCGCTTTGGCCAGTTCTTTTTCATATTTGCCGGACCTGCCGCCGACAATGTCGGTTATGGAGGCGAATATATCCCGGACAATGTTGGCGCCCAGAATCGCCTCGCCGGTAACAATGCCTATATATTCTTCGATTTTCTTTCCCTCGAGTGCGGGTGTTGTAGATAAGATCATCTTAGTCTCCTGATTTTATCGATGCTCTAAAATAGCGATTTGATTCCGTTTTTCAACCCAAATTTCAGCAAAGATTCTGGGCAAAAAGAGAGCGATGGTATCCTCTGATACCACCGCTCAATTTTTAACATCGGTTTTGTAGCTTATTTGGCCTTGAATTCCGGGGCGCGCTTCTCCAGGAAGGCTTTGGTGCCCTCGTTTTTATCCTCGGTGGAGCAAACCTGTCCGAATTTCTCGATTTCGAATGCAATTCCATCGGGAAGACTGGTCTCAGAACCGAAATTAATAGCTTGTTTGGCCAGTTTGACCGCAATCGGGCCTTTTGAGATGATCTTTTTGGCCATTTTTTTGGCCTCATCCATAAGCTCGCCCGGTTCGGTCACATGCTCGACCAGGCCGACCTTCAGGGCATCCCTGGCATCCAGCATATCAGCGGTAAAAATCAGTTCTTTAGCCTTGCCTTTGCCCACCAGACGGGTCAGTCTTTGTGTGCCGCCGTACCCGGGAATAAGTCCCAGGTTTACCTCGGGCTGTCCCATCTTTGCTTTTTCTGATGCAATCCGGATGTCGCAGGCCATGGCCAGTTCGCATCCGCCGCCCAGCGCAAAACCGTTGACCGCGGCGATAGAGACCAGGTCGCAGCTTTCGATTTTCCTGAACAGGGTATTGCCTTTTGATGATATCACCTTGGCCTTCTCCCCGTCGGCCTCCATCAATTCTTTGATGTCCGCTCCTGCCACAAAGGCCTTTTCAGCCCCGGTTATTATTACCACACGAGTCTGACCATCTTCCATCAATTCGTCATAGGCCTTATCGATTTCTGTCAGGGTTTCATTATTCAAGGCGTTCATTGCCTTGGGACGGTTGATAGTCAATATCGCCAGGTGGCCGTCCTTTTCCACTAAAATATTATTGTAAGCCATTTTCCCTCACTTTTTATAGTCGTAAAATCCTCTTCCGCTCTTTCTGCCCAGATATCCCATATTCACCATGCGCCTCAGAAGCGGCGGAGCGGCGAAATGGGAGCCCTTGAATTCCTCGAACATTATGTCGCCGATATAGAGCACCGTATCCAGTCCTATGAAATCGATCAGTGTCAACGGTCCCATGGGATGGCCGCAGCCGAGCATCATACCGTTATCAATATCCTCCCTGCTGGCGGTGCCATCTTCCAGAATCCGGACCGCATCCAGAAGATACGGTATCAGGAGCCTATTGACCACAAAGCCGGGACGATCCCCGCAGGTCACCGAGGTTTTGCCTACCGATTCGGCGAATTCCTTACCGTGCTTGAAGGTGTTCTCGGATGTCGCAATCGTCTTCACGACCTCCACCAGCTTCATGATGTGCACCGGATTGAAAAAGTGCAGGCCCATGAACTGTTCCGGTCGGGTTGTGCGGGCCGCTATATCAGTGATCGATAGTGAGGAGGTGTTGGAGGCGAAGATTGCATCCTTCTGGACTATCTTATCAAGCTCCATGAATACATCAACCTTTTCGTCCATATTCTCGATCACCGCCTCAATCACCAGATCGCAGTCCTTGAACTCCTCCAGATGCGTAGTGGTATTGATATTTCCCAGCACTTTGGATTTGTCTTCTTCCTTGAGCTTGCCTTTTTCTATAGCTTTGTCGAGGTTTTTAGTTATTCTTGCGACTCCCTTGTCGAGATAATTGCTGTCGATATCCCGCGCCAGAACATTATATCCGGCCGAGGCCGAGACCTGGGCAATCCCGGTTCCCATCTGGCCGAAGCCAACTATGCCGACCTTTTTTATGACCATCACTTTCTCCTTCCATGTTTTCGGATTTCGCTCAAAATAAGCCGATAACGCGG
This sequence comes from Candidatus Zixiibacteriota bacterium, assembly GCA_011056555.1. Lineage (GTDB taxonomy): Bacteria > Zixibacteria > MSB-5A5 > JAABVY01 > JAABVY01 > JAABVY01. Next base: position 82,056 of record DSEQ01000029.1, read on the forward strand.
ATTTGTCAAGATGCATGAGGAGCGCTGGATCCGCTCAACCGGATTCATCCACCACGCTAAAGCGGGCGCTGCGGGTAAGTGTTTTGCCCAGCACGAATTCCTCGATCGTAAGGGTGAATTCATACAATCCGGGCTCAAGTGAGGAAATATCGATCTTCAATGGCTCAAATCGATCGGTGCGGATATCACCCCGGTCGGCAGTATGCGTGATGCCGGTCTTTTGCTTTGAGGATAATACGCTCGCAAGCATGCCGAAGATATTTCCGGGGATATCCTGCTCCTGTATAGTATAGGTCATGCGGTAATGTGAGCGTCCCCTGATATTCAAGGGAAGGTCGTAGATTTCGTAATAGACTATCAGGGTATCGTCGGTCCTGTATGTATTGGTGAAATTCGGAATGAGCTTGATATCGCGCCGGTTAAAGAGCGAGTCTTTTTCTTTTTCACCCACCTTTGAGGCCAATATCAGGCTGGACATATGAAACCCGCTGTCCCTGAAATCATAAATTCGTAAAGGTCTCTCATAGACATTCACTCTCTGAGCCGATTTTTGTTCGATGGCACAGGCGATATTCAGGCTGTCGGCCGGAGCTTTCATAGAGATGGTCGCGAAATTGTAGAAGTCCGGATTTTTTGACAGGGTGGGGGAAATCACGATCTGCTGACCGGCAGTTTTCCGATCCAGAATGGCGCCCTCCAGATCTATAAGTGCTGTCCTGTATTCTACGGAACATACGGCATGTCCCTCCACAGGCTCATAGACAAATTGATCATAGGGTGTTGCCACAAACAGGTCGAGCATCGACTCGCCCTCGGGCCCCTTGTAAATGAAGTATGAAAAGATCGAGTTAATCAGGTTGCTGCTCTGGGCGAATGTGGCGACATTGGGAATCTCATTCACCAGATCATCAGCGATCTTCACATCCCCGCCGTAATTCATGGGCGCGAGCTGATAATTATCTCCCCCGAAAATATTCAGGAACTCTAACTCGACCGGACGGCCGTCGAACATATACACCCAGCTCCAGCGGCAGCTGAGCAGGGGATCGTTGTCATCGGGAAGATACCATTTCGCAGATAAGGGCTGACCATAGCGAATATAGAGTTTGCCCTGATCCATCTCCCAGCCGTGCACGTCCGCTTCGGGACGGGCGAACATAATTTCCGCGAAATAGACACGCGCAAAATGCTCGACTATTTTTTCGTTTACCCGGGTGGTGAGATCGGGGTCGAGACCGGCCCAGAAATTGTCCTCGAATTGAGCTTTTTGGCTTTCCGGTAACTCCTCATATTCTCTCTTCTGCTGATTTGTCAAAAGCAGCGTGATATCACGGTAACCGCTGCTCTCATCCTCAGACAGATCAGAGAGGGCGCTTGAGAAAAGAGCGTAGCTCTGGTCGAAATCCCGCAGCCTATATTTCAAATAGGCGTCGAGCAGCCTTATTTCCGTCTGCAATGTGTCCGGCCGGTGTGGTGGGGATATGGTTTTAACGGCCTGGTTGTCGGATTTGAAAAGCATTTCGATCAGCGCTTTTTTATAGGCGATGACATCATCACCGGGATAGCGTCCCTGCGAGACCAGGGCGGTCCTGTAGCCCTGCGCCAGCTTGGAGCGGTTGCCGTTGTGGCAGAAGCGTTCGATACAAATATCCATGATATGATAATAAGCGCGCACATAATTTGAGTCCCTTTTTACAAGCTCCTGAAACTGCTCCTCGGCCGCCGCCTCCATATCCGATTCAAGCAGCAGCAGGCCGAGATCATAGCGCCAGTCGAGCGAATCCTCCTCCAGCCGAACCGCCTGCTTGAGATATTTGCGGGCATAGTTGCGGTTATGTACACCCCCCATCTTCGCGAAGCTCATGCCCAGGATATGATTTAGGTAGGGATCATTATCATGATCCCTGAGCATCTCATACAGAATATTGCGAGCCTCTTCATAATCGCCCTTTTTGTAATGCTCACATGCCGTCAGATACCTGTCATGATCGTCAGAGCCCGGCTCCAGCCTGCGGGCCTGGAGCGTGCTTAAAAGTAACGCAAGCGCGATCAGCATGTAGATCAAATGTCTGTACATAAGCCTATAATATATACCACAAAACCCCGCTTTCGTTGAATAAAAAGGCAATATCTTGGGAAACCGCCTCTGGGATTTAGATGGGGGCGCTCTTTCCGGGTCCCATTTTATATTCCCGAACAGGCGTTTTTTGTCCAAAAAAGACTAGGCAAAAGCTGTTGAGGATTTTTTATTTATTGCACCGGTTTGGTGGAAATATTCATCTGAGAGAATTTAGGATAGTGGGGTATTTAACCATCTGCAAGGAGTTGTAATTTATGGGTATGATGAAGGAGTTTAAAGAATTTGCGGTCAAGGGCAATGTTGTGGACATGGCAGTTGGTATCATCATCGGTGTAGCTTTTGGGACTGTTGTAAGCTCGCTGGTTGCCGATGTGATCATGCCGCCTATCGGGCTTCTGCTCGGCAATGTCGACTTCAGCAATTTATTTTTTGTTCTGAAGCAGGGGGTCACAGCCGGACCCTATGCTACAGTGATGGAAGCGACGGAGGCTGGTGCAGTGACGGTCAATTATGGTGTCTTTATAAATACCATAATCAGTTTTATCATAGTGGCCTTTGCGGTATTTATGCTGATCAAGAACGTCAATCGTATGGAACGCAAACAACCGCCGCCGCCCCCCCCCTCAACCAAGGAATGCCCGATCTGTTTTACCAACATTCCTATTAAGGCCACGCGCTGTCCGAACTGCACATCTGAACTGCAGACAGCAGAAGGTTAAAATTCTGATTCTCCGGCAGGAGCCCCTGTTTCTGCCGGATCTATTGGTCCGTTAATAGCTGTTTTTTAGGCAGGGCAGGACCCTTCAGTGGTTCTGCCAATAGATATATTGGATAGGCAGATTCACCGCGCTTGTCCAGGGCTATGCCTTTGATTTCACTCCGGATTCTGCCCTTGCTTACAAAACCTTCTGCCCGATCAAATTCTCACCACGCGCGAGCTTCTCTCCGAAATTTTTAGCGATCTGGTAATGTGCATCGATCGGCCCGGATGATATCGGAAGTGAGGTCGGCGCATCCACCGCACCCATCCAGACCATGCCCATAAAGCGTGCGGTGGCCTCCATGGCAAGTTGAAGGTAATTGGAGCTGTTCATGATATTCAGTCCCGAATGTGTGGTGACCAGCGCCAGACCCTTGCCCATGAGGTCAGATGAAAAATCGGTGTTTATTGTATCCGCCCAGCGGTCGACAAAGGTCTTCATCCTGCCCCCCAGCTGATACCAGTAAACCGGACTGACCAGGATGAGAATATCGGCGGCAAACATCTTATCCTTGAGTTTCGGCATGTCGTCATCGCCGGCCTTTTCAAAATTATTCTGAAGCGCGTCCCCGAAATAATTGGACCAGACAAAACTTACCTTATAATCATGAATATCGATCTCTTCGACTTCAGTATTCTCGGTCTTGAGGCCTTCCTGGAGCGCGTCCGCTAACCTTCGGCTGTTGCCCTTTCCATCCGGGCTCCCATATACAATCAAAACTTTCATCAGCCTCCTCCTCCTCAGAATTTTAGATATCTATCTATGACAGATAACAGCGGGGAGGATTCGATGGTTCTTTCAAAGGATGATTTAAACCTGACAGGGGATTATTCGGCGGCAGGCTTTTAAACCTGCCGCCAAATTCATAGAATTGATTGCGAGTTTATATTATGCAGATTATCCTTTCATGGAATCGAGGAAGGCCTTGTTGGTCTTGGTCTTCTTGATTCGATCCAGCAGGAACTCCATACCTTCGACGGGATTCATCTCCGCCAGGAACTTGCGCAGAATCCAGACCTTGTTGAGATCATTGCTGGAAAGCAGAAGCTCTTCCTTACGGGTGCCGGAACGGTTTATATCCATGGCCGGGAAGATACGTCGGTCGGAGAGCCTGCGGTCAAGCACGATCTCCATATTACCGGTTCCCTTGAATTCCTCGAAGATAACCTCGTCCATCCTTGAGCCGGTCTCGATCAGGGCGGTACCGATAATTGTGAGCGAGCCGCCCTCTTCAATATTTCGGGCGGCGCCGAAGAATCGTTTCGGCCTGTGCAGGGCGTTGGAGTCCACACCGCCGGAGAGGATTTTGCCGGAGTGGGGCACTACCGCGTTATGCGCACGAGCCAGACGTGTAATCGAGTCGAGCAGGATGACTACATCCTGGCCATGTTCGACCAGCCTCTTGGCCTTATTGATGACCATGTCGGCCACCTGCACGTGACGTTCCGCGGGCTCATCAAAAGTTGACGAGATCACCTCGCCGGAAACAGAACGCGCCATCTCCGTCACCTCTTCCGGGCGCTCATCGATCAGAAGCACAATCAGCTTGACTTCGGGCTGATTGCTGATGATGGCGTTGGCGATTTTCTGCAGGATGATGGTCTTACCGGCTTTGGGCGGCGATACGATCAGCCCGCGCTGTCCCTTGCCGATGGGAGTCATCAGGTCCATTATCCGGGTGGTCCAGTCATCATTCTTGAATTCGAGTTTCAGCTTGAGGTTGGGATAAAGGGGTGTGAGGTTATCAAATAAAATTTTGTGTTTGGCGATTTCAGGATTTTCGAAATTCACCGCTTCGATTTTGAGAAGCGCAAAATAGCGCTCCGACTCCTTGGGCGGACGAACCTGTCCCGATACTGTATCACCCGTCTTCAGATCGAATCTTTTGATCTGTGAGGGCGAGACGTAGATGTCATCCGGTCCGGGAAGATAATTGTAATCGGGTGAGCGCAGGAAGCCGTAACCCTCGTCCAGGATTTCCAGCACTCCCTCACCGAATATCAGCCCGTCTTTTTCCGTATTTGCTTCCAGGATCTTAAATATAAGCTCCTGTTTTCGGAGTCCCGATACCCCGGGGATATCCAGCTCCTCAGCCGTCTTCAAAAGCTCGGCTATGGTTTTGTTTTTCAGATCGACAATGTCCATTATCGCAATCCTTTCTATGAATGAAGAATATAATTTTAAATTTTCTCAAGATAAAATTGTTACTGCCTTAAAGGAGGATTAGTGATGGTCGCTCGGAGAATTACTGGATGCTTTCCGTCGGAGCATCACCCCATAATCTTTCCAGCCCGTAAAACTCCCGAGCTTCCTGTAGAAACACATGCACAACCACATCTACAAAATCGAGAAGAATCCATCTTCCGGTATCGAAACCTTCGACATTCCATACTCTAATATCTTCTTCTTTCAGTTTTTCGATTATTGTTTCGGCGATTGCCCGAACCTGAACGTCGGCATCGCCAGAGCAGATTACAAAATAGTCGGTTATGGATGTGATCTTGCGCAAATCAAGAATTTGAACCTCATTGGCTTTTCTAAGCAGGGCGAATTCGCCTGCTTTACGGGCGAGGTCGTATGATTTTTCTGCTGCCAAATGCGCTAATTGATCTCCTTTCGAATAGGATTAATTGCTTGCCGTCAAGCGCTTGCCCCAGTCATGGCCGACTACGATGGTGAGATCTGACTGAGGAGCCTCCTTACCGGACCTGTCATCTATAATATTATCTTTTTTGATATCGAGCTTTCGGGCCAGCCGGGCCGAAATACCCTCGGCTTTGTCTGTCTTTACTATTATCATGCTTTCATTGACGTTGAAATTACTGAAATTCTCGGTTTTGACGATCTCGAATGTCATGCTCTCGTCCGAAAGCTGAGTAAGATGCATCGCAAACTGGTTTGCAGCCCCTTTAATTCCGCAGCCGTTCAAAATCTCTGTCAAAATTAATTCGGGATGGCTTTCATATTTTTCGTAATCTCTTCCAACCACAATCGTAATGTCCAGCGCCAAAAAGTTGTTTTTGAGTTCATTCATCGATATATTGCTTTCCGGAATCCCCAGCTGCTCTGCAATCATATCCTTCTTATCGAGGGCCATGGGATCCCGCACCAGCACAATAGTCTGGGACATCGCCTCATTCTCGAAATTGGTAATATCGATGACATCATATTTTAAGATATCGCTCGACTGTTTCTCGACCCACTCGGCCATTTTCCCGGCGGCCCCATTGATTCCGCTGCCATTCGCTATTTGAACTCGCAGGACGGTCAGTTCCGGCGTAATTTCTTTAGTTTCGGCCCTCACAAGCCTGATGGCTGTGGAACTCAGGAGCACCACCACAAGAACAGAAAGCACTATAAGCGTAATATCGAATAGCCTGCCCTTTGTTTTGGGTGCAATTCTCTGCCGGTATTTTTTTTGTCGTGGAATTTTGCTTTTCTTTTTGCGAAGCATCTAATCTACTTCTGAAGCAACCGTTAATAGAACCAGTTACGGCGCATCCGGTCAGTGTTATAATAATACATATATGCCGGAACAGAATGGTACCCGATCTCGAGATAGAATTTATCGGACGGCCTGTATTCCAGGCTGAAGCTGGGATAAATCGAGCCATAATCTGTCGGAGTGCCCCTGTCACCGCCCAGAAGCTGTCCGGGCTGATGGACCCATGCCAGGTTGACATTCAAGGTCAACGGGTTCGATATCCTGTATCTGATCGAGTTCATGTACATTCCGATAGTAGTTCCCTGTCCGTTGGCTGAGAAATATGAAATCGTATATGAATGGCTCATGTCCAGACGGGACAGGTCCAAAAGCGAAAATTTATTATCTATTCTCGCCTTTCCGATTGCGTCCGCGCTGGTAGCCTCTTCCTGACGTTCCAGGCCGGATTGGCCCAACACAGGGATCGACAGAAGCAATATGAAGAGTGTTGTGATAACCAAATGTCTCATAAAATGCTCCTTCACCACCCCCTGTTATACTGATATGAATCGAATTTGTTTAAGTTTGTCAAGCTTTAAATTGCTATAAATTATACGCCTTAGCAAGTTCTTCTAATTGTTCTCTTGAATTTATGCCCAGAGCCTCACGGTAATCATCGGTTTTGAAGGCTGCGGTTTTTTTGCCCTGCTTTAAAAAGATCTCCATCAGGTCTGTCAGGTAGTATTCTCCCTGGGCGTTACTATTATCAATATGTTTCAAATTCTCGAATAGTTCCCTCTTCCGGAAAACAAATGTACCGGTGTTGATCTCCCCGATCCGCAGTTCCTCGCCGCTGCAATCCTTATGTTCGACAATCTTTTCCACAAAATCCTGTGATTTTTTTATGACTCTCCCGTAACCGGTGGGGTCAGGCGGCTCGGAAGTCAAGACGGTGGCGGCAGCATCCTTTCTATTATGCAAATCCAGCAGATTCTTTATCGTTTCTTTGCGGATAAAGGGCACATCTCCCGCCAGCACGAGAACATCACCTTCAAAATCCGATAGCGCTTCCTCAGCCATCATTACAGCATGTCCGGTTCCCAGCTGTTTCTCCTGCACCGCAAAATCATATTCATAATCAGCCAGCGCCTCTTCGACCAGGTGCCGTTTATATCCGACCACGACGACCACCTTTGCAAGCCCCATATCTTTCAGGGTTTCGGCCAGATATTGAATTATCGGCTTACCCTTTAAATCATGCAATACCTTGGGAAGATCTGATTTCATCCTGACCCCCTTGCCGGCGGCCAGTACTATAGCTGCTGTCTTTTTGATTTGATCAGGCACTTTTTATTCTGTTGTCGTTATCGACAGAAATCACGCGGGGTTTATGGCCCTGAGCCTCATCCTCGCTCAAGCTGCAATAAGAGATTATTATCAGCTTATCCCCTTTTTGACCCAGCCGGGCCGCCGCGCCATTGAGGCAAATCACTCCGCTGTCGGCCTCGCCCTCGATTACATACGTCTCCAAACGCGCCCCGGTATTGACATTCAAGACCTGCACCTTCTCATATTCAAGCAAACCGGTGGCCTCAAGCAGGGTCTTGTCGATTGTAATCGAACCCTCATACTCGAGGTTGGCCTCGGTTACAGTGGCCCTGTGTATTTTGGATTTCAAATATTCAACAGTCATTTTTCATCACCCAGAAAAACGCTAATATTATCAATTAGACGAACTTCGTCAAGCCATACCGCAAGCGAAATTGTAAATTTTCCCGATAGTCTCCTGACCTGTTCCAGCCTCTCATCATCTGTTATAGCGATATAATCGATCTTTGTTCCCGCCATCCTGTCGATCATTAATCTCATCGACCGCTTGATTTTAGATGCATTGCGCTCGCCATTTCGGATCATATCTCGGGCATGCATCAAGCTCTTGTATAGAACAGTTGCGCGCTTCTTCTGTTCCTCATCCAGATATTTATTCCGGGAGGACAATGCCAGGCCGGATTCTTCCCTAACTGTCTTGCCGATAACGATTTTGACCGGCAGATTTAAATCCCTGACCATCTTTTTGATGATTACCGACTGCTGATAATCCTTCTGCCCGAAAACCGCAATATCCGGCTGGACGATGTTAAGGAGCTTGGTGACAATGGTCGCAACCCCTCTAAAATGGATCGGCCTGAACTGCCCCTCGAGAACCTTCGACATCTTTTCCAGATTGACATAGGTCTCATAATCAGGCGGATACGTCGATTCCCTGTCGGGATAGAAAACATAATCCACCTTCAAATCCCTCAACCGGCGCCGGTCTTCTTTGAATGTCCGCGGATATTTCGAAAAATCTTCAGACGGCCCGAACTGGGCCGGATTTACAAAGATTGAAACGACCGTAACATCCCCGAGCTTTTTGGCTTTCCGGATCAAAGCCAGATGACCCTCATGAAGCGCGCCCATGGTAGGCACAAATGCGATTTTCTTGCCCTCGCATTTGAGCCGTCCGGCCAGTCTCTGCATAGATTTTAATGATTTTACAGTCTTCATGGCGATTGAGAAATTGTGCGGTTAACTTTTGAGCTAATAGCTTTCATCTTTGGAGGGATAGTCGCCGGACCTGACATCTTTGGCATATTGCTCGCCCACCTCACGGATTTTCTGCCCGAGATTGAAATAGCGCCTTACGAATTTGGCATAGAAATCCTCGTCCATGCCCATCAAATCGTTTATCACCATAATCTGGCCGTCACAACCGGGGCCGGCGCCAATTCCAATGGTGGGAATTTCAATTCGCTTCGTTATCTCCTCGGCAATCTTGCTCTTGACCGCTTCCAGTACAATAGAGAAACATCCAGCTTCCTGCAGCGCTTCAGCTGATTCGAAGAGGTAGGTCTTCTCGGTTTCTTCTTTGCCCTGCACACGGTAGCCGCCGAATTTGAAGATCGACTGCGGCGTCAGTCCGATATGCCCCATGACCGGAATGCCCGATTCCACAATCCGCATGACCACATCGATCATTTCAATCCCGCCCTCGAGCTTGACCGCATGCGCTCCGGCCTCTTTCAGGAACCTTCCCGCATTCCTGACAGCATCCTCCAGGGAGGGCTGATAGGACATGAAGGGCATATCTCCCACAACCATGGCACGTTTGGCGCCACGGCTTACAGCCTCGGTATGGTATAAGATCTGATCCAACGGCAGGGAGAGGGTGTTCTCATGGCCATACACAACCATATTGAGCGAATCGCCCACCAGGAGGCCATCCGCTCCGGCGGCATCCAGCTGCTTTGCGGTGAAATAATCATAGGCGGTGAGAAAGACAATTTTCTCACCTTCAGACTTTTTCTTGATTAAACCCGGGACTGTCACCTTATCAGTTTTCACATATACCTCTAATCGACTTTAATGATTAAAGTTCCAGCGAACCGGGAGGAACATAATAATGCGTTCCGGAGAGCGGTTTCTGGATCTGCTCGACCAGGTCGTTGAAATCATTGGCATTATTGACAAAATCTATCTCGTCGGTTTTGACCACCAGAAGCGGGGTCAGGTCATATTCGAAGAAATAATAGTTATAGGCCTCATTCAACTCGTCCAGATAATAGATATCGATATTTCTTTCAAACGGCACGCCTCTCTGCTTGATTCTCTGGTAGAGAGTCTCGGTGGCGGCCTGCAGGAAAATCACCAGATCAGGTTTGGGTACATCCCTTGATAGCGAGGCGGCGATTTTGTCATAAAGAATCAGCTCCCGCTCCTCCAGGTTGACCTTTGCAAAAAGCTGATCCTTTTCAAAGGTGTAGTCGGAGACAATGAGGCTGTGAAAAAGGTCATGAGTGTTGAGTTTGGCCAGCTGCTGGTAACGTGCCAGTAAAAAGAATATCTGGGTTTGAAAGGCATACTTCTTCTTATTTCTGTAGAAGTCAGCCAGAAATGGATTTTCTGTGGCTTCCTCCATAATCAGGTGTGCATCCATTTTCTCCGCCAGCAGCTTCGCCAGGCTGGTCTTGCCCACTCCTATTGGGCCTTCCACTGCAATGTAATTAACTGATTTCATCTTCATTCCTAAATCCCAGGTCTATTTCCCGTTTAATACTGACTTGTTTTTCCCCTTTGATCCTCTTGAGATAGGCTCTGTAGGGCATATTGGTGGTGGGATCGGCTATATATGGTTCCAAGTCCAGAAGCGGCCTCAGCGCAAACTCGCGACGCGAAAGGCCGGGGTGCGGGATTTTCAGTTTCTCGGACTCGTGGACCTGTTTCCCGTAGAGCAAGATATCGATATCGATCTCGCGCGGACCGTTTTTGAATTCCGCTTTTTTCCCCACCCGGGATTCAATCTCCTCCAGGTCAGCCATCAATTCCTCAGGCGGCAATTTACTGCTAATCTCCACCACTATATTCAGAAAGCTGTCCTGATCGGTGAAGCCTACCGGCTCGGTTTCATAGACCGGTGAAACTCTCAGCACCCCTATTTTATCAGAGGCTTTCATCTTCTCCAATGCGGATTTCAGAAAATTCTCCCGCTGTCCGAGATTCGATCCCAGGCCAAGGTAAATTCTATCTTCAGGCATAAATTGAATTTACAAAAGATTGAGCAGTTGTCAATCCTAAGTTATGGTTTTTCTATTTCGATCTCGACATGATCGAGGTTTCCGGGTATCGGGGGGATCTTTTTGCGGATTCTTATAGTCACTTTTTCTGGCGAAAACTCCTCCATGATTTTATCTGCAAGCAGATATCCCACCTTTTCTATCAGATTATATTTCTTGAAGCTAAAAAGCTCGTTGGTCATATGATAAATTCTGGTATAACTTATGGTATCGGCCAACTTGTCGCTTTTGGCCGCTTTAGACAAATCGGCCTGCACTTCAACATCAACCTCAAAACGATTGCCTGTCTTTCTCTCGGCCGAGGAGGTGCCGTGATAAGCATAGAATACCATATTCGAGACTTTAATCTTGTCCGCCATCGGTTCTTCTCTTCGATTTCATCTTCTTCGGCACTTTGTATATTTTGGAATAATTCTCGATCCGTTTGAAAGCCTCCTCTATTTTCTCGGAGGGTTGTCCCAGCGCCAGACGTATGTAACCCTCGCCTTCCTCGCCGAAAAACGATCCCGGCAGCATTATAACACCGGTACGCTTCAGGAGCATGCGGCAGAAGGTCAGGGCCACACGGCGTCGATGGGGAAGCTTTATCCAGACAAAAGGCGCATAGCTGGAGGACAGGTATTCCCAGCCCAGCTTATCCAGCCAATCATAAACCAGCTTGCGGTTTTCGGCAAATCTTTGAGAGAAAAATTTTTGCACCTCCTCACGGTTGTCCAGAAGCTTGTCGGCAATTTCCATGTCGAAGACCGATGGTATCTGGTTGAAGGTCGCGCGGAACTTGCGCAGGGGGGAGATGAAATCGCGATGTCCCAGCGCCACACCGATCTTGAAGGCCGGCAGATTGAACAGAAATGAGAAAGTTATCAACTCGATGCCCGAAGCCTTGCCATGATTGGACTGCAAGTACATGGGATGGCTGAAACCATCCCCTCCATGCAGAAGATAGACTGAATCGGCAATCACGATCATATTATTTTTGCGGGCGAACTCCGACAATCGATCGTACGTCTTCAGGTCGACACCCTTCGAGGTCGGGTTATGCGGATAGTTTACCACTATCGCCTTTGTATTCTGGCCCATCCTTGACCTTATTTTCTCCAGGTTGGGCTGGAAGTCGGTTATCTCGGAAACAGTGTAGGTCTCAATCTCTGCTCCCGCTGTCAAAGCGCAGGCGCGATAGAGCGAGTATCCCGGTTCCGGTATGAATATCCGCGAGTTCTTATCCAGCAGGCTCATGATGGCCATGAATGATCCCGGGGTATTGCCGGTGGTCAGCAGCATTTCATGTTCCGGGTCGAGCGAGATATCGTAGTCGTTCTTGATCCAGTCGGCGATCTTCTGTTTCAGGCGCAGCTCGAAATCAGCCAGACGGGAGGCATCCCCCCAAATCTCGGATTGATCGATCCGCAAGAGGCTCTTCAGCTTATCGGGAAAATCAATGCTGATTTTTCCGAGGTCGATTATCTCGATATTGCGCTTCTCGACCCGCCGGGACAGCCCTTTGAACTGCTCGCCCAGGGGCTCCGGCAATTTGAACAGCGTCTCTGACGGTTCCACAATGACTTTCTTCTTCATAAGCCCCTAATATACATATCATGATTCGGATTTGTCAAAATATACCTGCCCTGTTGGGGATTTATTTTGGCAGAGATCACGCATTTCAATTTCTCATGCGGCACAGGGTAATTATAAATATTTCGCATTTCCTCTAATAATATTGACTTCCGGCTGTGCCGGGCGTATCTTAATTTTGTAAAGGGTAAGCGATCATTTTCTCTGAAAAAAATCTTAAACGGGGGCACACATCATGAATAAAGATATTTTGCCCGGTGATTCCAGGCGGGAAAGAGCGATTCACGAGCTGTCGGCCCTGAACGAGATTGCCACGGCAATCAATGTCTCCATGTCGGTGGAGCAGATTTCGAATACTATTGTCAGCAAGGCTGCACGGCAGGTTGATGCCGAGCAGGGGGCCATCTTTCTTTTGAGCGACGAGAGAACGGTCGAGGCCGAATTCAAAACCTTTATCAGAAAAAGAGAGTCCAGCCGGCCGGGTGTGCCGATTCATCTCAACAACATGATAAAAGGCTGGATGATTCTCAATAAAAAGACGCTGCTCTGCAACGACCCTGAAAATGACGACCGCTTCAGCCCTGAATCGTTCAAGGATTCAGGAGTGAGTTCACTGCTGGCCACGCCGCTTCTGGAACGCGGTCATCTGATGGGTCTGCTGGTGATGTTCAACAAGAAGGCCCCGGGCGGATTTACCGATGATAACGGCCGCTTTATGTATATACTCGGGACTCAGGTTGCCAAAGTGATCGAGAATGCCAGGCTGTTTGAACGCGAAACCAGGCTTTTGCAACGCGTTCATCACCAGAGGATGGACTCGCTGGCGCGGCTTGTCGCCGGGGTGGCGCATGAGCTCAATAATCCGATCGGCGCAATCAACAGCTCGATGGCCACTCTGGGAAATATCTGCCGGGATTTTCAGGGGCTCATGGAGGATAGAGTGGATGGGCGAGGTGCGATGAGTGAAGAAATAACGAAACGGCTTGCCGCCCTGGACAATATCGTAAGTGTTATAAAATCAGGCGGGGACAGGGTGGCGGGCATCGTCAACAAGCTGAAAAATTTTGCCAGCCTGGATCAGCCGGAATTGATGACAATCAATATCAACAGCAGCATAGATGACTGCCTGGGTATTCTCGGACCGAAGTACGAGGGCAGAATAGATATCATCAGGGATTACGGCGATGTCCCGGATATTAGATGCTACGCCTCGCAGGTCAACCAGGTGCTCTTTCATGTCATCCTGAACGCCCTGGAGTCGATACCGCAGAAAGGCCGGGTTGAGATCAAAACGGGCAAATCCGACGGAGACCTGGAGATTGTTATCTCGGATTCCGGCATCGGCATACTGGAAAAGAATCTTGAAAAGATCTTCACACCCGGCTTCACCACCAAGGGTGTGGGGGTGGGTGTCGGACTGGGGCTGTCGATCTGCGCCCTGATAATTGAAAAGCACAACGGCAGAATAGAGGTCAGAAGCGAGCTGGGCAAGGGCACCTCGGTCTCGCTCAGAATCCCATATTCAATCAGGAACGGACAAAACACGGGATCGTAAAATTGAATGGGTGCGCCATGGTTCAGCTGCGGGAGCATTTGCTATAAAGTCATGATATATTCTTAGCGAAATTAAATGGGCAAGGAGTAGATATGGGTGACAAAGGAAAAAAGGACAAAGGTGGAAGAGAAAACCGGAAAAAGGCTGAAAAGACCTTCAAGGAAAAGCGAAAACAGAAAAGGGAAAAAAGCAACAAAAAAAAGGGAATAACTGAGCAATAATTCAGACGTCCTGAAGTTACCGTATCGCGGGGTCCTGAGTTTCGTAGGTCAATTCCTGAAGGAAATTGCCACTGTACTGCTATGTTAGTTTTCGGCTGTAATTTAAATAATCCCACAGCTGCGCTGTGGGGTACCCAGGGTCCTATTTTTTCTTGCTGAAAATCGTTCGAATCTTCTCGATTTCCTCCGGCTTGAGGCGATTCGGCTTGCCCAGGAGGCTGGCATAGAAATATATCAGCGCCTGATGTTCGCAGGTTTCGATTTTCAGATAGGCCTCCTCAAGTGTCTTGCCGCTGGCGGTAACTCCATGCTGTTTAAGCACAAAAATGTCCGAGCCGGGCAGATGTGCCTCCATCAGGTTGGGCAAATCATCACTCGAGGGCGTGGCATATTCGATCCAGGCGATATTATCCAGCACAATAATTCCCTCGGGCAGAATATCCACATGGAAATGCTTGCCGGCCACAGAAAATGCTGTGGTCACGGGGGGATGTGCATGAACAACGGCCATGGCATCGTGATCATTATTATATATGGCCAGATGCATCTTGAATTCACTCGAGGGTGTGCCGGTACCCATTAACTGGGAGCCGGCTTTGTCCAGAACCACCAGCTCATCGGGATCGAGATATCCCTTGGGACGTCCGGAGGGGGTTATCAGGATTCTGTCGCTGTCAAGCCGGCAGGATATGTTGCCGTCGGTCCCGGCCACGAAACCCTTGCTGTGCAGGAGCTTTCCAATGCGTACAAGCTCTTGCCTGAGTTGAAGTTCGTCTTCCATACCCGAAAGTAAGCCGTTTAGAGAGGAAATGTCAAGATAATAGAGGATGTTTAGCATGGGTACCCCATCCCGGTCAGGCCGATTTTCGGACCGTAAGGGGTGGGACTGCTATCATCAAGAAACCCATCGCTTACGCAGCGGGGCACCGATTGAAAGCAGCAACATCAAGTCGTGCGCGGCGTATGTCATCATGCGCCGCATCAGAGCGTTGTGCACGGGGACGTACACAACGCACTAATTAAAAAACTACCATTGCGGGTCCGATTTATCAGGATGAGGAATCTCCTTGGATTGTATGAGATTCTTCGGTCGTCCTCGGGCGGTGGCCGGGACTCCCTCAGAATGACTCGCCCCTTGATAACTTCCGCTTTCAAGCCCTTTTTCAATATTGCGCTTCGCAGCGGCGGACCCGGCTCAATCAACGCCGAAATTTATATCACTTGTACCGGATTGAGCTACAACAATTTACAGGTCTGCGCAGAAATAAACCTTGCATATTAAGGGTTGCCTGCGTAGATTAGGTTAGATGGAGAGAGGGCAATTGAAAAAATCTCTATCAATTTGACATAATGAAGGTCGCCCCCATGTGGCTGGATCCTACGCCGAGACCTCAGGATGAGTAGCGGGGAGTAAATGCCCAGGCGGCTATAAAAGCCCTTTACCGTATAGGTTTGGGAGTTTTTTTCAAGTCAAATCCCTCTCTCTCATAAATTTGAAGCCGCGCTCACGGGTGCGGCTTTAAATTATTCAAGAGTGGGCAAACTGCTGGAATTTGCGGTAGAAGCCGAGGTTATCTAAATCGCGCCTGATCTCACCGGTTACATCCTTGAGATTGAATCCAACCATAACCGTCTCCATTTTTGCATACTCCTTGAACTGGTTCATCCAGGCCGCCACAGCCTCGATACTATATGAATCCAGGCGGGATTCGGAGCCCTTGATCAGAATTACGCTGGCGTTATGCTCCACAGTAAAATGCTTCAGGTCGGGATACTGTTCCAGTAGATCAGATTTACTCTGCCGCAACATCTGGGCCAGCTGGAAGCGGGAAATAGTGTCGGAGAAATGCTCCACCATCAGGTTTATGGCCCTCACCAGGGTAAAGGAGGAATCCTCTGTAAATACCACTTCCTTTTTTTCCGGGAGAGTATAAGTT
The DNA here is from genome assembly GCA_011056555.1 of Candidatus Zixiibacteriota bacterium. GTDB lineage: Bacteria > Zixibacteria > MSB-5A5 > JAABVY01 > JAABVY01 > JAABVY01. The sequence continues at coordinate 98,219 of DSEQ01000029.1, forward strand.
TTATTGTCAAGCGCGACCTGTATTGACTTCAGGACCAGATCAAGTGTGGAGATGTTCAGGTCTCCCTTGGCCACTATCAGGATGGCATATCGTCCGGCTAACCTGATAATCAGCCATCCGCGCGAGAGTTTTATCCTGAATTTAGCCGGGTCATCGACGAAGCCCAGCAGGTCGAGAAATTTGGCTCCCAGTTCATCCCTGATCTCTTCATCGAAATTGGCCGGCATAAGCATACGGGTTTCATCCAGTTCCCGGTCGTAAATCATCGCACCGGAAACCCCCACGACGCCCTTTATTTGCTCCAGAAGATTCTCCACGCTATGCCGCCTTTAAAAATGTCATCACTCGCTTTGCGGTTTCCCCGGGCGAGGCGTCCTTCTCCAGGACCACAATCAGAAAACTCTCCCGGTACCTGAAAATCATGATGCGGTCCTCCTTCAAGACCAGGTAAGCCTCGTGCATACTGCCCCAGCGGGTCATATGATCCAGGAATTCAACCAGCTCAAACAATCTCTCGAACAACTGAACCATGCGCACATCAATCTCTTCCTCGCGAAACGGCGTCATCAGCCCATCCGAGGAAAGCAGGAATGCGCTTGCCACCCCCTCGATTCCGATAATATTTTCGAAGTCATTATCCTTGCCCTGGGTCTTGCTGTAATTCAGTATGAATTCCTGGTTTGTCCTGATTATCTTCTCAACCTCGTCATGCTGCCGGTTGATGTATTTTCTTATTAGCTCCTGCTCATCATCAGTCTCGAGCGGCCCGTTCCATTCCTTCTGGATTTTATGGATGATAACGCCGTCCAGCACGACCGAGGTGGTGATACGCGCATTGGGATGCCATGCGAATTCGGTCTGGATCTGGATCATGAAGTCCTGCCCGGAGACTTTGGAAAGCCGTCCGGGCGGTTGATATCTGCTCATTTTACATTGACGATTTTAGCATCTGGAAAAGCCGCATGAGGGACATACCAGACAGCCCGATTCATGCTGAATGCGCCCGCCGCAATCGGGGCAGGCCTCCAGATTAACATCCCTGTCAATCTTATGATGGCCATTTCCGAAATGCTTTTTTAAGATCTTTGCAATGGCATCGGGTATCGACATCACCATCTCACCTTCCTGGTAAATCGGGGATGCCCCGCCGATACCAACCAACTGATCTATTATATCGTCAACATCCACGCCTGATCTTAGCGCCAGAGAGATTAATCTCGATATCGCTTCGGTGTCCGCCATGGTCGAGAAGCCGGACTTTCCGATCTGGGCGAAGACTTCGAAGGGTTTGTTACCGAATTTATTGATGGTTATGTAGAGATTTCCATAACCGGTAACGATCTTATCCGTGAAACCGTCCAGGGTTGTCGGCCTCTCCTTGGGCATAACCTTCTGCGGAGGCAGGGGCTCTGCATCCCCCTGTTCTGCCGCCTTCTTCTCCCCGGGGGTCTTGCCGGTGGAAAGCACCTGATTTTGACGACTGCCGTCACGATATATGGTTACACCCTTACATCCGGTCTTGAAGGCCTGCCAGTAGGCTGTACGGACATCATCTTCCGTGGCCTCGTTAGGCAGGTTAATCGTCTTTGAGACCGAACTGTCGCAATGTTTCTGGAAGGCTGCCTGAGTGCGGATATGTTCCTCCGGAGTAACATCGGCGGCGGTAACAAAAACCCGTTTCACATCCTCCGGAATTTCATCAAATTCTTTCAGAGAATTCGAGGCGGCAATTTTTTCCATCAATTCGGTGGAATAGAATCCGCGCTCCTTGGCGATCTTCTCGAAAAGCGGATTTACCTCAATCAAATTTGTGTTATCCATGACATTGCGGTTATAGCTGATCGCAAAATAGGGCTCGATTCCGGATGAACATCCGGCGATGATCGAGATCGTCCCGGTGGGGGCGATGGTCGTGATGGTGGCGTTTCGCATCGAAACACCCTCATCGGCATAGATTGAATCTTTCCATTTCGGAAATTTACCGCGGGTCTTGGCCATCTCCGAGGAATGAATATGGCCCTTGCTGTTGATGAACTCCATCACTTTCTCGCCCAGCTCGAAAGCCTTCTCAGAATTATACGGGATCTGGAGTTTGACCAGCATATCCGCCCAGCCCATTACACCCAGGCCGATTCGCCGGTTGGAAAGGGTCTGCTGTTCAATTTCGGGGATAGGGTATTTGTTCATGTCGATGACGTTATCGAGGAAATTTACACCCATCTTGACCAGGTCCAGAAGCTTTTCCCAGTTTATGCCCTTCTCCGGTTCATCCGGAGAATAGTCGCCCGGAAGAGGCTCATAGACCACCGAGCCGAGATTGATGGAAGCCAGGTTGCAGGAATCGTAGGGCGGCAGGGGCTGTTCACCGCAGGGATTGGTGGCCTCGATTTTCTCGCATTTATTGGTAGGATTTTTCCGGTTCATACTATCGATGAAGATCACCCCCGGCTCACCAGTCAGCCAGGCATGCTTGACGATTTCATCGAAGACCTTGCGGGCGTCCAGCTTCTGCGGCTTCCCGTCCAGCTCATACAGTTTTCCAGTACGCGGGTCGATCAGATCGTATTCCCGATTCTCCTCCACCGCATTCATAAACTCATCTGTAAGGGCGACCGAGATATTGAAATTAGTTACCTGGCTCAAATCGTCCTTGCAGGAGATAAACTCCATGATATCGGGATGATCCACTCTCAGTATGCCCATATTTGCGCCGCGACGGGTTCCACCCTGCTTAACCGCTTCGGTGGCCGAGTTGAATACCTTCATAAATGAAACCGGCCCGGAGGCCACCCCCGAGGTGGAGGCAACTACCGAATTTCGCGGACGCAGGCGCGAAAAGGCGAAGCCGGTACCGCCGCCGGATTTGTGGATTAAGGCGGCATGTTTGATTGTCTCGAATATCTCTTCCATCGAATCGCCCACGGGCAGTACAAAGCAGGCCGAAAGCTGTCCCAGGGGACGTCCGGCGTTCATCAGGGTCGGCGAATTGGGCATGAATTCGCGGTTGGCGATAGCATTGTAATAACGCTCCTCGGTACGTTTGACATCGGCATCATCCAGACCGTATTTGTACTCCGCCTTGGCAATGTGCCGGGCCACCCGGGTAAACAGGTCCTTCGGGCTTTCAACAACTTTCCCTTCATCATCCTTGATAAGGTATCGCCGTTCCAATACCTTCATCGCATTTTCGGTCAGACCCAGCTGTCTGTCGATATGCATAATTTCCCTCCTCCTTAGGAGGAAACCTGCCGTGCTGTGCAGTTTTCCTCATCTATTTCAAAATCCCAAAAAACTATCGGGGCTTCCTTTTTCAAAATTTTCAGAATTTCCAGACAAATTCTACGGATTTCCCAGTGCGCGCGCTCATGACATCTGATTTTGCAGATGTGGCGCCATTCACGGAAATTCGCAGTCATCACTATCTCCGAGGTGATTCCGCCCGGAAATATATAGCGTGCATCCTCCTTGGGAACACCCGCCTCCAGCATCTGCTCATAGAGCTCATGAGTCTCTTTGGCAAGCTGCAGATATTTTTCGGAGAAGCCGTGTTTCTTCATGCTCTCCGGGACCACAACCTCGAACTGCTTGCGCACGCCATACTCGACATAACGCTGCGATTCCTGTGATGGTGAGGCCAGACGGTGGCGCACGAATTCGTGTGTAAATGTTCTCGATCCACCCTTGATACGAAATGTTGCGGCAGCATGTTCCAGGACAGAATGATGACCTTTACGAATTACCTTCTTGATCAGGTCCTCAGTCGATGAGGGCGGGTTATACCTGTGAAAGGAGAGGTAGCATGTGCGGCAGGCGCGCTCGATCACATCCTCACCGTCAGGAGTAATTGCCATCAGAACTACCTCAGGCAGCGCTTCTTTAGCCATTTTTTCCATAACATTCTCTTTCAATTCTTCCATGACACTCAATCCAATCTTCTATTTTTTTGATCCCCTGTAAATCATTTTGATATTGTAACTTGCAATTTTGCGAAAAAAAGCCCTCAGAGGGGGTCACTTTTTTATAATTATTTTGAGATTCTAAGTAAGTTTATAGCTTTTACTTAAAGAGATACTTTAACCAAGTACTCGCGGTGCTTAAAATAAAATCTAAATCATATTGAGTCAAGCAAAATATTAAAAAAATGTTAAAAAAAATACAATATATTGTATATCAACCGATTATAGACCACATTATATTGTATTTTTGCCTTGCAGGAAAATCGAGTTTTTTGGCTTAATTTTTAAGCTGTTGACCTGGATGGAATTGCAGTGTTGATGGATTAAAAGATGCAGTTTTGGGCTTCTATGTGCGTGGATTGGCTAATTCTAAGGGTTTGGAAAACAATGGGTTACTATTTCCGGCACTCTTCTTCCCATTAAATCAATGTTTACTTCTGCCGATTTAAGTCCTGATCTGATGAATCCCTGGAGATTTTTAATGTGGGGAGCTTATGGGATTGCATTGCCGCTCGGGATTGTTTATATAAACAGGAAGCAACAGGCAATCCGACAGGAGGAAAGCATTGGAAGTGAGAAAAAAGAATAGAACTGTTTTCGCTGCATTATCAGTTATTTTTCTGCTGGCGCTTGTTATGTCCTGCGGGAAAGGGCTGGAAGGAAAAATGAAGGCCTACGAGGAGGCCATCAACAGCCACGATGTTGATGCTGTGCTGGCCTTTTATGCCGAGCCGGTTACTGTCGAGATGGGGCGGGTTTCCAATCCGCTGACAGAAACCGAACTTCGTCCCCTGGCGGAATGGGATTCGATCGTGAATACCAAAGTCTCTTTCACTGTCAAAGAAACCAGGGGGGATACTGTTTTCTGCACCAAAACTGAAACCAATGACTGGTTCAAAGCCTTCACCATCGATACCCTCTATTTCGATCCCTGGATTGCCGTATTTGAGGAGGGCAAGATCAGGCAGATCATCTATGTCCATACCCCGGAGAGCATCCGCAGAATGGCCGAGGCCTACAAGTCCTTCTATGATTGGGCGTACGAAGAACGTCCCATCAAGCTGAAGGAGCTTATGCCGGAGGGGCAGCCGATCCGCGGGGTCACCAGCGCCAAGAAGTGGATGGAGATACTGTCCGAATGGCAGGAGGAGACAGGCGGGATATAATCATTCTTGCACTATCACGGCTATTTCATCCTTGCTGGTCTCGGTAATTTCATCGAACATTTCTTTTACGCCAGGATATTCGCTCGGGAGGAATGTCTCTTTATTGAGTTTGAAGTACAAGATAGCCGCAATTGAATTGCCAGTTGTCAGAAAAGACCTGGTATATTTTCCACAATCGGTGTTTCTATTAATCTTATCGGGAAGATCCCCGACTATCATATTTTCAGGCAGATTTATTGTTATCTCATGATATCGGGTGAATTCATACTGGAAATCGATCGGATACTGCCTCTCCTCGCTTTTGAATGGATTATTGACCAATGGTATAAGAAAGGGAGAAATAAGCATGTGATCTCCCAAAGCGGATGCAAATTCCGGAATTTCTATCACCAATTTAATACTGAGGCTGTCCCCCTCAGGGAAATAGCGGGAAACCGCCTCTTCCACGTCATAATTCAGCTCAAATTCATCCAAAATATCTGTGGCGATCTGCTGCTGTGAAATAGTATCCAGCAAATAATCATCATACCGGGCATTTTCATACCCCTGAACGCAGATGAAAGTTGAACAAGCGGCCGAACCATCCTCCCGCAGATTGATATTCGCTTTCAATTGGGTGCTGCTTTTGCGTTTCGGGGGCGGCAGAAGCGATATCGGGCGGGATGCCTCGGCATCGATAAGCAGGCCGCTGCGTATGCGATCGGAGGCAGGGACATATGGGAAAGCGACAGCTCTGTTACCTGCATCGAGCAAATATTCCCTTATCTTAAGATTAACATAGCAGACTAGATGATTGAATTGATTTAGTTGAACATGGGCTGGGTTGAATTTACAAAAACCTCTCGTTCCAATTAGGAGCGGATGGGCCTTGAACCCGGCCTTCTGCAGCAGGGCTGTTAGGAGAAGGTTCTTGGCCGTAGCTGAACCGTATCTATTATCCATCAAATTGGAGAACTTATCCTCCGAAAAATCAAGCATGCCAGAGCCCCTTGTCAAAATCGAATCCCGCACATAATCATAAATATGAGCGATCTTTTCATCTTCGTTGAGCGCGCCTGCTGTCAATTTCCCGGAAAGTTCCTCTAACTCATCCTCATCATCTATGAATTCATCAATTATCTTGTTTAACTCTATGCCAATCTCTTTCCATTTTGTAGGAAAGTCAAATCTTATACCAGTGCCCTTGAAGGATCTTATCTGAAAATGCAAAGCAGCGGTATAATTGCTGACCGCTCCGGCAAAAGGTTCGGCCTTTACAGGTATTAGGCTGTCCAGCTCCCACGTATACCTAGTTGTTAACCTCCCGAATTCATGCACATGTAACCTGCTCGATTGCTGCTGATGAGCAGGGATATTAATGGGCCAGGTAGCATACTCAAAACCAGGATATAGCGTGACAGAGAAGATAGATTTTAACGTGTAAATATCATTTTGAAAATACCACGGCTCGAGAAACCCGAAATTTTCGTGGAAGATCTGGTATTGATATTCCAAAATACAACCATTGATTATAGACGGAAATGTAAATGCCACTGTCTTTAGATTCCCAGCTTTTTTTTCAAATTCATCCTTGATCTTATTCTTGTCGCCATTGGGTAAAATTGTATGAGCTTTGAATTTGCTGAACTTCTGATCGCCATGGTAACTTATGTCGATATTGGCCACATCATCAATATTGTCTTTGTCAAATACCTTGATGCGCACATGTCTCATCAATGTTATGCCTTCAAGGTCCACCTTCATATCGCCTCTGTCGAAGATGATCAGGGCGGGTTCATCGGGGATCTCCGGCGGCGGCTCGAGAGCCCATTCCCAGCCCTCGACCTTGCCCCACTCCTGAGCCGATAGATATCCGAATGTGAAAAATAATAAGGAAGTCAGAAGCAGCACTGACCTGAAAAACGATATGGCGGACATGTTTCCCTCCCCCGATAAAATGCCCCTGGGTCACGTGCAGCAATAAAATATTTTCCCTCTGCAGCCATTGCCCCCGGATGCACAAATGTCATATTGATGGTTTTTTCAATCGAAAATAATTTAATTTGCTGATTGATATTTGTCAATAATTGTTTATATGATTAATAATCGAAATAACCAAATAATAAAGATTAAAAGGGAATATTGAAATGAGCAGAAGAAAAATACAAATCTCCATACTAACGCTGATAATTCTGATATTGGCGTTCTCAAATCTTTCCGCACAATGGGAGATTGATCTCGAGTTCGGTCCGGTTTTTAACGGCTACAACGATGTGCAGATTCCCAATGAAACCGGGACACGTTTTTCATTGACTGATGATCTTTCGGTCGATCCCGATTTCTTTTTCAGGACAAGAGTCTCCTTTATAATTGACGGCATGCATGTGATATCGGGTTTCGCCGCGCCGTTGCGGCTGGATGCCGAAGGAAGTGTCGGCAAGGAAATATTGTTCGAGGGTACGACATTTCCAGCCAATACCGAGCTGCGCGGGTTTTACCGCTTCGATTCATATCGTCTGACATACCGATACAATTTCATCAGAGAACCCGACCTGACAATTGGTTTGGGTTTCACCGCCAAAGTGCGTGATGCCGAGATCAGAATTGAATCGGAAGATCAGATTGCCTCCAAGACTAACACCGGATTTGTTCCATTGATCAATTTCAGAATCGACTGGCTTTTCGCCGAAAGATTCGGGCTATTATTTGCCGGTGATGCGCTCGCTGCGCCTCAGGGACGTGCTGAAGATGTCATTCTGGCGCTGAAGTATCATATCGATGAGAACCTTGCGCTCAAATCGGGTTACCGGATTCTGGAGGGCGGCGCGGATGTCGACGATGCCTACACTTTCGCGCTGCTGCACTATATTTCATTTGGTCTGATTCTCAGCTTTTGAACTTACAATTGTATCGCACATGAAATGCGGGCTCAGCGCAGGGTAGAATCCACAGCAAAGTCGAAGATCCGGCTTTTGACGGGCGGAGCGATTCTGCCTGTCTTCTATTGCGATTGAAATGCAGATCGTCGGGATGGCACGCCCTAACTGGCTTTAGGCGTGTTACTGCAGCATGAGCCCCGCCAAATAAATTTGGGCAGGGCACCCTGGCAGAAGCGAGAGTCACATCGCCATGGCGTATGGGGATGTACGCCGCGCATGAATTGTCCCGGGCATCCCCAAAACAAACCGGGCAGATCTCCGAAATCATCACCACCCCCTCGGAAAATCGCAACAAAATCGACCGGAAATCGTAGTATGACCTGTAAATCAAAAGACGGGGCATTGAAAAGGTAAGAATCAAACCGTTAACAGACCGGAACAGGAATCGAGGTGATGAAAAATGCGGATTTTGACATGGATAATCCATAATCCGCTCAGGTTTGCAAGCCTGGCATTGATGTTTCTGGGGGCGGTTGCCGTGGTGGTGGGAGCGGTAACTCTGGCGTCGAGCGCCTCGGCTGCAGTTGGATCAGCATGGCTGTTCGGGGGACTCCTGATCTACCTGAGCGGATCCACCATCAACAGATATCTGCGAGGTGATTTCTATTATCAAAGATTGTAATGTTTGAAAAGATCAAGAATCCTCACTCGGGAAGGAGAGAGCTTTGATAGATGAACCATGTTGCGGCTATCAAAAGCGATGAATCCAAGCAAAATTAAATGATTCATCGCTTTTTTGTTTGCCGTCGGTTAACCGCATTTGGCTGAGGAACTGACGGAACGGCGTTTTATTGTGCTGTCGGGTTCCCCAACCCGACAGATAACCGCCGGCAAAGGGTTCCCGGCGGCAGATGAGAAGATGAATTTGGCAGGCCGCCGGGGCGGAGCACGAGGAAGTACTCCTGCCCGGCCGACTGACGGGCCGCGCACGATCTTTTAGATTTCCTTAAATCCATACCTCTCAAAAAAATAGCCCATCTGTTCAAAAATTCTACTGCGGGGATTCAGATACCGGCGGGATAGACCGATAAGTTTAAAGAGGTCTTTAACTAACAAAACAGGAAATATTATGGCTAAAATACTTCATACCGGCGATATTCATCTGGGCGCAAAATTGGCCGGTCTGGGTAAATCGGGAGACAAGGTCCGTGCCGCGCTTAAAGATGCTTTCAGCAAAATGATAGATATCTGTCTTGAATCGAAAGTTGACGCTTTCGTCGTGGCAGGAGACCTTTTCGATTCCAACCACATCTCCAAACCGCTCCTGGATTTCGCAATGCGCGAGATGGGACGGCTGGGAGATATTCCCGCAATCGTTATCCCCGGAACCCATGACTGTCTGGAAGACAACTGCCTGTACAGCACCCTGCATGCAAATGAATGCCCGGAAAATCTTTATCTTTTCAACAATCCCGAGAAGACGAAATTTGCTTTCCCTGATCGGGGCCTGACTTTCTATGCCAATTCAAACGAGGGCACACGTTCAAAGCAGTCACCGCTGGCGGGATTGACCCGGGATTCCTCTCCCGGTTACCATATCGCCATTGCCCATGGCTCACTGGCGATACCGGGCAAGTCGGCCGCCGATGATTTTCCGATGGAAGTGGAGGAGATCGAGAACTCCGGCTTCGATTATATCGCGCTGGGTCACTGGCATTCCCATATGCGTGCCCCGACGCAGAAAGTCCCGGCCTCATATTGCGGCTCTCCCGAACCGATGTCGTTCAAGCAGACCGATGCCGGATGGGCCGCGATGGTTGAGCTGGCCGAGGGCAAGGTGCTGGTTGAAAAGATTCAGGTGGGCAGGCTGGAATGGAAGACGATCGAACTGCCGTGCACGAGCTATAAATATACCCTGGAACTGGAACGTGAGATTTCCAAATATGTGGGAGAAAACAAGCTTCTGAAGGTGATCCTGACAGGCATCTTTCCTGCCGACGGTTTCATCGATTTCGACCGCCTTTATGAGCACATGATGGATTCCTTCCTGTATCTGGATCTGGATAACCGCTCCCAGTCGATTCCTGAGAATCTGCAGGAACTTAATCTGCCCGAGACCACGATTCTCGGCCAGTACATAAAGATGCTTTCGGCCGATATAAAAGAAGAACAGGATCCCGAACAACAGGAGTTGCTGCGCAACGGCTTGAAGCTGGGCTATGCACTTCTATCCGGTAAAGACGCTATTTGAGGTATTGCATATGCAGATCACAAAGCTCGAACTAAACAGGTACAAAAACCTGAGATCATTCAGGGAGACATTCGACAGGGGAATCAACTTGATCAAAGGCCCCAATGAGGCCGGCAAATCATCCATTGTCGAAGCCATAACCGATCTCTTTTTTACCGATCCCGGCTCCTCCAGAAAGGAACTGAAAGAGAAGATCGGATGGGATTCTGAGAGGTCATTCGACCTGACCATGGAATTTTCCATTGAGGGCCAGATGTATCGTCTCCACAAGGATTTTGAGAAGGGTGAAACCTCGCTTCTGAAGCAAAGCAGCGGTGAGGAAATTGTAGACAAGAAGAATATCCTGAATATTATCGAATCCGGACTGGGCATGGCCAACCGGGATATTTACCTGGCCACCACAACCATAAGGCAGGACGAAATCGGCACAGTCTCCAAATCAGCCGACGCTATCAAAGACAAACTGGAGGGGATGATAACAGCCGGTCAGGAGGAGGTCCTGGCCTCGGATGCGATAAATAAGCTCGAGAGCAGTATCCGGGATATAAACAAGCAGGGCAGCAAACATCTGGGGGTTATCCAGAAGCTGGAAAAGAACAAAGATGAATTAATATACGAGCTGGACAAGGCCAAGCGGGAGATCGACCTGGTCGGCAAGAACCGGGCCAAGCTGAAAGAGACCCAGGGGCTCCTGGAGGGGATCAGGACCGAATACGCCACCAAGAAATCGCATATGGAGAAGGCCGAACAGGCGATGCAGAAAGAGGAGAAGCTGAAGGCCCTGGAGGAGCGTTTTCAGGACCTGAACAGTCGGGTAACTTCGATTCAGTCTTCGGAAAACACTATCGAGGACCTTAAAAGAGATTTGGCCAGTCTGCCCAAAATAAACTACCAGGATCTGTCGCATGCCGAGCAGCAGTCGGCCCAGCTGCGCTACCTCGAAAGCAAGGCCGGCCACGCCGAGGAAAAGGTCGAGGAACTGGCAGAAAAATATGCCCTGGCCAGACCCGGAATGTTCATGAAACTGACCACCGCGTTCATGTTCTTTCTCTCCGCGGCCGCATTCGCCTACTGGTCTTTTATAATTAATATGAGCGACAACCGGTTCCTGTTCGGCGCTTTAGGGGGAATTGTGCTGTTTGTGTCGTTCCTGGTTTTTTGGTTGAATAAAGCGGGCCATGCCCGGGCAATCAAGCTGCAATGCGAGCTGAAAAAAGCGAGCCAGGAGGAAATCGAATCGGATATGGAGGATTCCAAGGTTGCAATCGAGACTATCCTGGAAAAATATAAAGTGCCGGATATCAGCACCTTGAAATCAAAATTCGAGCAGTATCGCGACCTCGAAAAGGACTTCAACAGCGAAGTGAAACGTTATGAGAAATCACTGGGCGGAAAGACCCTGAGGGACCTCCAGAAAGAACTCGAAAAGGTGACCATGGATCTGGCCGTGGAAAATGAAGCAGCCCGCGACTTAAAGCTGTATGTAATGAACGCCGCGGAGAAGGAAAAACTGGTGGTGCTGGTGGATGCCCTGGAGAAACAGAAGGCCAATCTGGAGAGCACGGAGATAGCGCTCAAGCGGCAGCTTGAATTTGCAGAATCGGGATGCGAGCTTCAAGCCTCACTTGAGGAGCGGCTGCAGGAAGTCGAGACGGCCCTGGAGCGGTCCAAATATCAGGTAAAAATCTACGAAACGGCGAAAAAGTACATTGAAAAGGCCCGCAAGGATATATTAAAAGCTTCCATCGGCGCTCTGGAAGAGGAGACCTCTCAAATCCTGCAGCAGGTCACATCAGGGAAATACACCAAGGTGCGTTTCGACCGCCAGAGCCTTCGATTCGAGGTCTACTCTCCGCTTAAGGATGACTGGCTCGATCCCGATATTTCGCTTTCTCACGGCACCCGCGATCAGCTCTATCTGGCGGCCCGTATGGCGCTGGTGCGGGTCATATCGCAGGAGCGCAAGCCGGTGCTTATTTTCGACGAGCCCTTTTTGACGTTTGATGCCGAGAGAAGGCAGAATGCCATGAAGATTCTCAAGCAGTATAGCGGTAGTTATCAGATACTGGTTTTCTCATGTAATAACTATTATGACCAGATTGCCGAAAATACGGTCAGCCTGGCGGAAGCCGAAGTCCCCATGCAAAAAGCAGGGGCATTTTAGCAAAGAATGCTAAAAAAATAACAAATTATATCAGTAATAGAAGATCTTTGATATAATACAGATCAAATCCAATATAAATTGGGAACTAATCCTATCTAATTATCATACATTAGATAGGATTTTTATTTTTCAATTTTCGCTTGACATTTGTTCAGCCTGGGGATTAATTTTGTTGTGAAAGCTTTCACAACATCATTGGCTATATCATTCTTCGGTTAGGAGGAACTTTGCCAAAACTAAAGAGAATTTCCGAGTCAACCATTTCCCGCCTTTCACGATATTACCGTGCCCTGGTTCAACTCGATAAAGATAACTATGAAACGGTTTCATCGAAAGACCTGGCCAACCTGGAACATCTGACCCCGGCACAGGTGCGCAAAGACCTGTCATTTTTCGGATCGTTCGGGACACGGGGTCTGGGTTATCCGGTGCGGGAGTTGAAGGATAAGATAGCCAGGATACTGGGTGTCGATCAGGAATGGAATGTGGCCCTGGTCGGAATTGGTAATATTGGCTCGGCTCTGGTATCATACAAGGAATTTGCCCGTCAGGGATTTAAGATAAAGCTGTTGTTCGATAATGACCAGCGGAAAATCGGCTCCAATCATAAGGGAATTGTGATTCGTGATGTCGCCAATCTGACCAGGGAGCTAAAAGACAACCATATCGAAATTGTGGTCATAGCGGTACCTCCTCAGCAGGCGCAGGCGGTCTGTGATGATATTGTCAAAGCCGATGTCAAGGCCATATTAAATTTTGCTCCCATCAATCTAAAAGTGCCCAAGGGGGTCTCGCTGCGGAATGAAAATATGGCAATGGAGCTGGAACATCTGTCTTTCTGCCTGGTCAACGATCATTACTGTGAACAGGGCTAATATCAACTTCAAGGCCCAAGTTTTTTTTCTTGACAAGATTAATTCAAATCTTTATGGTGCATTTAGTATGCCCTCTGTAATGCCAAAAAATGCGGCAGGATGCCTGCTTTTAGTATGCCTGGTTTTATTTATGGCCGGAGTGTCATTTTCCGATCCCGGCGATGATTGCACGATTTACGGCAGTCTTAAAATAAATGGTCAGGATGCCTCAATCGGCAGCAGGCTGGAGGCATATATCGACGGCGAGAAGATTGTCTCCGACGAAACCAACCAGAGCGGGCAGTATTCTCTTACAATTCCCAAATATGACCCGGCCAATCCCGATCAGAAGGGATATAATTCCGAATCAGATGTTGTGGTTATAAAAGTCGATGGCCGGGATGCGGAACCGACTGTAAATCCCCAACCCGGCTCGATGAAAATCAACCTTGAGGTTAAAACCTCGCTGAATGTCAAACTTACCACCTGGGGCAAAATCAAGGCCCTCTTCAAGTAATTTGCTTTTCTTGAAAAATTTGCTACTAAAAATCCGTCTAAACTGTTATCATACCGTATTAAAAGATACATTAAATCGATCTTGTATTGTCTATTGATTTAACTGAGGAGGCAAGATGAGCATCTCCACCCATGAGAAAGATGGCGTGGTAATTCTCGAACCCGAAGGGAAGATAATGGGTGGTCCCGAGGCCACAGAACTCAGAAACCGGCTATACGAATTGATATCGACCGACAATAAGAAAGTGGTCATCGACTTGAGCCATGTTGAATGGATGAATTCGACCGGACTTGGTATACTGATTTCCGGCATGACCTCTCTGCGTAATAATGAAGGCGAACTGAAACTGGCCAATATCTCGGAAAAGGTCGCCAATCTATTCGAGATCACAAAACTCGATAATGTTTTCGAGGCTTATGATTCGGCAGATGATGCGGTCGGTTCGTTTGCATAAATAAAAGGACATTCCCGGGTTGGATAAAGCCGACTGGTATAACATATGGCAGACAAAAAAAGCTACAGACTTGAAATTCCAAGTTCCCAGAATTACCTGGCCGAAGCTGACAGATTTCTCGAAAGCCACCTGAAAGAGCACGGCATCGACGATGACAGCATTGCCGACCTCGCAATAAGTGCAACCGAGCTCATTAATAACGCAATCATCCACGGCAATAAATCAGATCCGCATAAGATCGTTACAATTGAACTTGAATTCAGCGATAAACATCTCTCCATTTCGATAACAGATCAGGGGCAGGGATTCAAGCCGGAAAATATTCCCAGTCCGATTTCGGATGACAATATTATGAAAGAGGCCGGCCGAGGTATTTTCATTGTCAGAAGTCTTGTGGATGACCTTCAATTCGAGGAACCTCCGGAAGGCGGAACACGGATGATTATCATAAAAAAATTAGCTTCGTAATCGATAAGAAGGCGCAAGGCGAGTGTGGATTATCAGCTTTTAATCGGAGTAATATATTTAATTTTCTCTGCTCTTCTGTTCTTTACCGGCACCGTTATTTTCAGAGAAAATCCCTATCGCCGTCTGAATCGGGTAACCAGCCTGCTGCTCATTTTTGCAGGCCTTGCCCCCCTGTTTGCGGCGCTGGGCGTTTTCCTGGGCAGAACCGCAGGGACTGTGGAGGGACAGGTGCCGTTCTACGAGAACCTGTTCTTCCTGTGGGAATTATTCTTTCCGCAGCTGGTGCTGTTCTCGCTGGTATTTCCCACCGAGCATCCGATCCTGTCCACCAATACAAGGGTGAAGTATCTTATCTTTATCCCGCATGTGTTTCATATCCTGCTGGTAACCCTGTTTGCCGACACCGGTAAGATTGTTGAGTTTCTTCAGGTGGAATCGGATGTGGCCTTCTTTGGCTGGGTCACCGACAGGTTTGCGTTCTTTGTGGGATTTATTGCAGCGCTTCTGGACTTCCTGGTACGCCTGCATCTGCAGACATTTTCGGCGATCAATATCATCTATATCATAATCGCACTGGTCCTCTTCTATAGGGGCCTGAGGTATATATCCAACAAACGCTTAAAGACCCAGACACTGATCGTGATCTGGGGCATACAGTCGGCCATGGGGCTGTATATGATCGCGTATCTGCTGCCCAATTTAAGCGGGCTGCATCTCTCCCCCAATGTGCAGATCGGCATGGCCGTGGCAGCCCTGGCAATCGGTAACGGCTCGGTCATCTATGCCATCATCAGGTACCAGTTCCTGGATGTGCGCCTGATTGTACGTCAATCAGTGGTTTATACCATTACCTCGGCCATAATCGTGGGAGCATACCTGTTAATAATATCGCAGTTCACAAAAATACTTCGGGACATCCTGGGCCAGGAGACCCCGATTCTGCCGGCCGCATTTATCATCCTCGCGCTGATATTCTTCCAGCCGATCATGAACCAGGTGGACAACTTCCTGAAAAAATTCTTTATCAAAGGCAAGGTCGATATCAGATATGTGGCCGACGAAATTTCGCGTGAAATCTCGTCCATTCTAGATCCCGAAAAACTCAAAACCTCGATTATGCGGATTCTGCGGGAAGAGATGCTGATAGAAAAGGTCAGGCTGTGCATAAAGGCCAATGATGAAGCGGCCTATGTACTCCTGCCGCAGCCCAATGATCCCTCGCCTGAAATGAGGTTCTCCGCCGAGGACGAGTTGACCGAAAGTCTGCTGAGGAGGAACCGCCCTGCCCTGATAGATGAATTTCGGGGCTCTGACCGGAAATCAAAAACTATCGAGAGCCTGGAGAAAATGGGCTACCAGATGATAGTCCCCCTTATAAACCGCGGTAAGCTTGATGGGTTTATCGCACTTTCCAATAAAATTTCCGGTTATAATTATAACTATGAGGATATAACCACCCTCAATATTCTATCCAACCAGCTTGTTGTGGCGATGTCCAATGCGTATCTTTATCAGGAATCGCTCGAAAAGCAGAGGCTGGAGGAGGAACTCTCCCTGGCCCGGCAAATCCAGCGCGACCTGCTGCCCAAAACAGTTCCGGTGGGGGATGATTTCGAGCTGGCGGCCTACTCCGAGCCATCCCGATATGTCGGGGGCGATTTCTATGATTTTCTGCAGACCAGGCAGAATAATACCGGAATCATTATTGCCGATGTATCCGGCAAAGGGATGCCTGCAGCATTGATGGTTTCGCAGATTCAGGCCATGCTGCGGAGCGAGGTGCGCAACACCGATTCGATTATACGAATTTTGAATAATGTCAACTTCCTGATGTCCACCACCACCTCATCTGAGAAGTTCGTGACCCTGTTTTATGCGGAGTTTGATCCGGTCAATAAGATTATGCAATACTCCAACGCCGGACACAACTATCCGATAGTTGTTAATCAAAAAGGAGAACATCGCTTTTTAATTGAGGGCGGGCTGTTGATGGGTGCATTTAAGGAGGCCACATACAAGCAGGATTCTTTGAAACTGAATCCGGGCGACCTTGTATTCTTCTATACAGACGGTGTTAATGAAGCATTTAACCATGAGGGAGAACAATTCGGCGAGGAACGTCTGCTGGAACTGATCAAAGATCTGCGCTCCTTATCGGCTAAGGAAATAGCCGACAGGGTTGTCAAGGAGGTGATGGATTTTTCCTCCTCCGATATGCCCCAGGATGATATGACAGTGGTGGTCCTGAAACTTAAAGCGCCGGTTTAGAGCGATTTTCAAACTTGCCAATTTGTGCGGGCCGGTATAAGTTGTATATTAAATGAAAGGTAGATGAATGGCTGTATATAAGCATTGTCCCATGTGCGCCGCGGAACTGGTGAGTTTCAACGACAACGGCATCAAGAGGAGTCATTGTCCCAGGTGCGGTTTTATACATTACAATAATCCCGCTCCGGCTGCCGGATGTGTGGTTTTCCAGGATGGTAAGCTATTGTGGGTACAGCGCGCTCATGAACCCAAACTCGGCTACTGGACAATTCCGGCGGGTTTCTGCGAATGGGAGGAAAATCCGGCCGAGACCGCCGTGCGCGAATTGAAGGAAGAGACAAATCTGGATGTAAAGATAACAGGAGTTTTCAGAATATATAACGGCAATGATGATCCTCGCACCAATGCAATTTTAATATTGTATTTTGCGGATGTCGTGGGGGGCGAATTGAAGGCATCCGATGATGCCAGCCGGGCCGAATTTCTGGGATTGCATGAAAGTCCCGAGAATATCGCGTTCGAGTCCCACAAACAGGCATTGCATGATTTAAGGACACATTATCCGGAAAAGTTCAAAGTAGATGCAAATTAAAAACAAATTCTTTTTAAGGCTGTTTATCCTGTCTTTCATTCCCTTTCTGGTGCTCTCGCTCGCGGCTGTCTATCTCTTCAATCAGGGTATTGGAAAAGTCATCTCTCCCGGCTTCGAAAACGCCCTGATAAATTCTGAATACCTGGTGGAAAACAGCCTGGAACTGTACCGTATCCGCTTTATGAATCTTATAGATGTTCTGGCTAAGGATTCCTTGACTGCAAATGACATAAAATATTTCGATTTGATCCTGTATATCTCAGAAAGAGACACGATTTCGATCAAGTCTCTTGAAAACGAGGAATACAACCGCATGTTCATGGAAGAGGCGGCTTTCAGGGCCAGCTCGTTCCCGGAGATAATCAGCTTTGAGGGGCGCATACTGGTTTACCAGCAAATTGCCCTGAACCCGACCCTGAGCCCGACCCCGGCCCTTGTTGTCGGGCAGTATTTGCCGGCTGAATTTTCTTCCAGGGCGGCGGAGATAATTACCGCCAAAACAGAATACGGGCGGCTGAAAATGTTCGTGGAGTCATCCGGCGGCAGTATTGCCTGGTTTCTGTGGCTCTGTATAACGGTAATCTATCTCACATTCATACTCTATATAGCCCGCTGGTGGGCTAACTCCCTTATAAAACCGCTCAATAATCTCTCCCTGGCGGCCTTTGATATCGCCAAAGGCAAATGGGGCAAGACGGTGAACTACAATAAAGAGGACGAACTCGGGACCCTGGTTTCTTCGTTCAACTATATGTCCCGGGAGCTGAAGACCAAGGCCGAGCAGCTGGTGCGGGCGGAGATCGAGGCCTCCTGGAAAAATACAGCACGTATTATCGCGCACGGCATAAAAAATATTCTCAGCCCTACGAAAGTTGCCCTGCATAATCTGCAGGCGAGCGAAAGCCCGGAAAGGGCCTCAGGGGAAGTCGCCGCTATTAATTCCGAGATCAGCAAGCTGGAGGATATTGCCAGCGATTTCAGCATGTTCGCGCGCTCGCCCGATATCAGGCCGGTGCTGGTGAATGTCAAAAAAGTCGCTATGGACGCTGTGCAGCTGGCGGGCAGGAGCTATCCCGATGTGCGGCAGGATATCAATGTCGAGGAAGATATTTATATCGAAACCGATTATGAAATCCTGCGCAGTCTCATGGTAAACCTGCTCAAGAACAGTATGGAGGCAGTGACCAAGGATGGCAGAGTAGAGATTTCCGCAATGAAGGAAGATGGCGGTGTGACCATAAGAATAAAGGACAACGGAATGGGAATTCCGGAAGAGTTCAGCGGTAAAATCTGGACGCCCTATTATACCACCAAACCGCAGGGCACCGGTCTGGGCCTGCCGATCGCCCGAAAATTTGCGGATGCCCTCGGTGCCGAATTGAACCTTGAATCCGATAAAAGCGGTACCAGTGTGACTATTGAGTTTGGCTGATAAAGTGAACGACAGAATACTGATAGTCGATGATGACAAGCTCTTTACCGAGCAGATCGCATCCCTTCTGAAATCCGCAGGCTATACAGCCATCCGCGAACACGACTCATCCAGGGTAGAAAGAGATCTGGAAGAAGCCGAATACCAGGCGGTTCTTTTGGATATTCAGATGCCTGATCCCGATGGGATAACACTCCTCAAGCGTCTTGTGAAAAGAGATACCCATCCGGAAATCATTATGGTTTCCGGGGCGGCCTCGCTGCAGGAGGCGGCCGACTCGATAAAGCTGGGCGCTTCCGACTTCCTGGAGAAGCCACCCGATGTCAACCGCCTGCTGACAATGGTAAAAAGCGCCTGCGATAAATACAGGCTCAAAATCGAAAACCGGAATCTCAGGAGGGAGCATATCAAGCGCTACGAGATCATCGGCGAGAGTCCGGTTATCCGCGAATTGATGCAGGTAATCGAAACGGTGGCCCGAACCGACAGCAGTGTCCTCATCTGGGGCGAAACCGGAAGCGGCAAGGAACTGGTGGCATCCCAGATTCATTATCGTTCAAGACGCTCAGCGGGCCCGCTGGTCAAGCTGAATTGCGCTGCAATACCGCCTGAACTGGCGGAGTCGGAGTTATTCGGGCACACTAAGGGAGCGTTTACCGGAGCCGGCGCTGAAAAAGAAGGCAAATTCATGCTGGCCGACAAGGGCACGCTGGTTCTGGATGAGATTGCCGAGATGCCGCTGAATTTGCAGAGCAAATTACTGCGGGTACTGGAATCATCGGAGCTTGAAAAAGTGGGCGGTTCGAAAACCGAGAAGATAGATGTACGTCTGATTTCGATAAGCGCCCGTGACCTGCAGGAGGAAACGGGCGCCGATAGATTCCGAGAAGACCTGTTCTATCGTATAAATACCATCCCTGTTCATGTACCGCCCCTGCGAGAAAGAAAAGAAGATATCCCGCTCATATTCGACCACTTTTTCTCAAATCTCAAGTCCAAAAACCTCCAGCCGCGGAAGGCTTGCGATCCGGGAATAATAAATATCCTCATGGCCTACGACTGGCCGGGAAATGTACGCGAACTCAGAAATTATACAGAAAGGCTGTTTTTTCTTTGCCGGGATGATTATATCGATGTCGATTTCGCATCCCGGATGTTTTCCGACCCGGCGCTTTCGGCCGAGCCAAAATTTGAGGTTGGCTTTGGTAAAAACGTTCTCAGCAGTTCTGTGGAGCAGTTCGAGAGAAGTTTTCTGCAGATCAATTTGAAGCAGGTCGAGGGAAATGTTTCGGAACTGGCCCGGCGTTTCAATATGGATCGCGGAAATCTGTATAAAAAACTGAAGAAATACAATTTGCTGTAAATGATACAACCGATTATTTATAGGGATGTAAAATTTACATCGGAGCAGATGTGATAAAGCCGGATTTTAGTAACAATTTCTGTGAACAGGTCAGTGATCAATATTGGTATAAAGTTTGCTTATGATATTAAGCAAATAGAGGAGGATGGAGTGTTTGTTAACAAGTTCATACTTTTAATACTGATTGCATCTTTAATATTTCTGGCGGTATTGACGCCGCATGCAAAAGCCCAGGCTGATTTCCAGAATAAATTGATTTTCGATTATGATAAGAACGATCTGTTTGTATCAATCGACTATAACGGCAGCAAACTGTCGCTGCAGGTTGACTGCCGCAACCTGAATTACACTCCGGATGGTGTCGAGCTGGGGAATAACATTTTGTTCGGCCACGGCCAGATTATCTGGAACGATATATCCATTCCCTACAATCTTCTGGAGCAGGAAAAATTATCCAGGATAACCGACAGCCGGGTATATATGGAATTCAAAATTAAGGATGCGCCCTCCCGGAGCAGGATTCCCAGGGATGTTATAAATTCGTTTGAGCCCCTGATAATTGACTCCGACAGATTTGTGCGCGGGGATGCGATCAACATCGGCAGCGAGGTCGACATCTACGGCGAGGTCTCCGACAATATGTTCTGCTTTTTCGGGGATGTGACCATGCACACTAATTCGCTGGTGCGCGGAGATGTTATCGCGGTCTGCGGGCGAGTGTATCGGCATGAGGATTCCCAGGTCTATGGCAATATCATTTCGCAGGAGGGCTGGGAAGAAGGGGGCAGGAAATTCGGGCGCGCTGAGGGTTTCGGCCGTGAGATCTCTCTCAAACCGGCCCTGGATTACAACCGGGTTGACGGTCTCTATTTGGAGACTTTCCTCGAGTATGAAGATGACACCGGGGTTTTCCCCTCTTTCATTGTGGGCGTCGGCTATGCCTTCGAGGCGGAGCGTCTGCGCTACAGGCTGGAAGCATCCCAGAAATTCATGAATTATTTTGCCCTCGAACCTCATGGCAGGATTTATCGGGAGACCGCTACAGAGGACGACTGGTTCGTGCCGGAATATGAGAACGCCATCATGGCCCTGATAGTCAATGAGGATTTCCGCGACTACTATGAAAAAGAGGGTGGAGAAATCGGGCTGAGATTTCTGGTGGGTTCCTCTCACAGTTTTGATCTCTCCTACAGTTACGATGAAATCGGGTGGATGGATGCGCATCCAAAACTCTGGAGCCTTTTTGGAAGCAAGGATTTCAGGCGCAACTGGAGCAGTCTGCCGCAAGATTATGTGCAGGAAAACATCTCCGACTTCAACAGCAAGCTGTCGTTGTTTAAAATTACCTATGAATTCGATATGCTCGACAATATTTTTAAGCCGCGGGCGGGATGGTATGCCGGGCTGCAGTTCGAGAAAGCCGGCGGCGACCTGAAAGGCGACCTGGCATATTCCAGATGGATACTGAGCGCCATACGATACCAGCCCCTCAACCGTTACCTGTCTCTGAATATGCGAGTTATGTATGGCGGCTCCTCGGACAGGATACCGCTCTTCAAGAAGTTCTTTCTGGGCGGAACAAGAACTCTGCGAGGCTACGACATCAAGGAATTTTATGGCGATCAGATGATCCTGGCGAATATAGAATACCTTGTGGACTACAGATCATTCCTGCACACCGCTTTGTTTTTCGATATTGGCAAGACTGTCGGACAGGATGACGATATTTTCAGTGATGGCGAGTTTAAGTCGGATATAGGGATAGGTCTGGGCTTCTCGAGGAGTTTCAGGATAGAGTTTGCAAAGGCCCTGGACGATTCCGATTCCGACATCCGCACCTGGGTTTTATTCTCGAGATCATTTTAAAACTGATGC
>DSEQ01000028.1 GCA_011056555.1 Candidatus Zixiibacteriota bacterium
CGGTATTGCCGCTGTATGACCAGGTCAGATTATCAATGGCGCTATCAGCATCAGTCACATAATCATCAAGATCGAATGTCGTAAATGACTGGCCCTCATCGATCGTCTGATCCGGTATATCCGTTACAACCGGGGGATCATTAAGATTATTCACTGTAAAGGTCGCCGCATTGCTGTCGGACAAGCCGTCGGGATCGGCAGCCGTAAAAGTTATCGTCTCGGAACCGAACCAGTCGGGGGAAGGTATCCCAACTGTGGCCACCCTATTAATATCTATTGAAACAGTAAGATCGGTATTGCCACTCAAGCTCCAGCTGATTTCACTATCGAGATTATCGGGATCATCCACGAAGTCGTCCAAATTTATGGTAGAGAAGGTGTTGCCTTCCGGAATGGTCTGATCAGGTATATCGATAACAACCGGCGGGTATCGGGTATCAAGCGTGAACGAAAAGGGCGAAGCCTGATAGCCGCTTGAGCCATTGGAATTTGTGGCTTCAACATGCCAGTACCAGCTGCCTTCAGTCGGTAATGGTGTTGTGGGCGTGTAAGTCGTATCCGTAAGACCCGCTTCCGTGGTAACGGACGCACTAAAATCGGAGTTCATCGAATATTGCAGAGTATATGTTCCACCGGTCCCGGCAGAAGAACTCCAGACAAACTGAGGCGTATCATCTGTTATTGTCGAAAGATCTGCCGGAGAAATGAGTGTCGGCACCAACGGCATAAACTGTTCCTCGACTCCATAACTCAAAGCGGGTTCGACCGGCGAGTAATTCCTTACTCTCACGAGATCAACATAATAACGAGTCGCGTTGCTAATGCGGAAATTGAGCCTGTCCGAGTTTATGGCGTTTGCTGCTACCGCATGTTCAGTTCCATCAATTATAACCTTGCTATTCGCGCCATTCCAGACTATGGTAACCGGGAACCAGGTATTCCATGATCCGGTCTGGAGAGTAGTAAAGGAACCCGTATACCAACGAAAATCGGAACTTCCGCCATTATTGTAATAGTATAAATGCCCATCGGCAACATTGCCTGTCAGACCAAAAATACCGTGAGGCTGACCATCGGCAGTACCATGGAAATCGGTCATATTCCAGTATATATCTACAGCACAGGTAGCATGGTTATGCAGACTATAGGCAGTTGCGTCTCCGGTTGACGAAGCCTTGTCGAAGAGGAATCCATTTAAACCCTCATACTGCGCAAGCGGATCACGGTCGATAACGGAAGCGTCTGATACAACCCAGGGATTGCCGGTTGAACCGGAGTCCAACACAGGATCATATACCTCGCTATAAGTAAGTCCAACCGCACAACTGAGGAGATCTCTTCCGCCAACAACATATAATTTGTTGTTAATCACTCCACATGCGACACCATCCCTCGGATTTATGCCGTCAGATTTTTGTTCCCATGTATCTGTTGCCGGATCATAAGCGAAATTATTTACCTGGAATCCGCTATTCAGGCCGTGGGTAACATAGATCTTTCCATTAATGACAGGATTCTCCCTGGTTATGCCATATTTCTGAACAGGCATGGCGGTTTTTGTTGTCCAGGTATCTGTGGCCGGATCGTAGACTTCATTCACATTAGAAGGCCCGCTTGGAGTTCCATATGAGAATCCACCGATGACATAGATCGAATCATTTACCAGTGCACATGTACCCCAGGTTCGGCGAGTAGGAACATTCGCCAGCTGTGTATATGTATCCGTTGCGGGATCGTACTCATAATGAAATTCGAGATAGAAAAGATGAATTTTGGTGCCATACTTGATCCCCATCAGTCCCTGACCCACCAGGTTAGAGGGTACACTTGCGCCGGCGCTCCAGGTATCTGTTGCGGGATCATAGATTTCATGGGCTGCAGTGTAACCTGTAGAGGCTTCTCCTGCGAATACATGAATAAGTCCATTATATTCCACCGCAGTATGTCCCCACCTGGCGGTAGGCATGTTCGCCAGTTGAGTCCACGTATCAGTGGAAGGATCATATTCCAGCGTCTCATTCAAATAAAGCTTTACGCAGTTCGTATCGCGATCATAACCGCCAAAAACATAGAGCTTATCATTATAGACAGCGGCGGATGGATCTGCTTTTACGAAAGGCATATCGGCTATTGGGGTCCAGCCACTTCCGGCAGAGTAGTCACTTTCAAAATCATCAAAAAACTCAAATGTCCCGGACCCGTCACTTGCATCAACCACAGATGTATTGCCATAATACATATAGAAATCGCTTGTGCTCAGGGCTGCTACTGATGGGACTTTCACCCAGACCACCGCACTGTCGCCGACCGCATCCCAGCTTTCTATCCAGTGAGAAATAAGGGTTGTGCCATCGGAGCTGGTAAATCTTATATCTTCACCGTTTGACTGCGCAAGCGAGAAATTAAAATTTACCGAACTGAGTGCAACTTTGACCTGATAATCAGTTAGTGGATCCGAATTGCTGGAATTATCAATAGTCACAGGCATCCTGTAATTCCAACCAGGATCATACCAGGATTGTGCCTGAATTACTCCTGGCACGACCAGGATTATTAGTACAAGAATGAATTTTCTGAGCTTATCTCTCATATTGGTACCCTCGATATTTATATCCATTGCGAATGTTTTCTATACATAAATGGTTATTTTTCTATCCTTATTTGGTTAAAACCATTTTCTTAGTTTTTCGTGTATCCTCAGAGATCAGGCTGTAGAAATATACGCCTGAGGCCTGCCTGCCACCAGATTCATCGGTGCCGTCCCAGACAACGGTATATTCTCCGGGAGCATAGAAGCCGGATGTCAGGGTTTTCACTTTCTGTCCCAGGATATTATAGATTACCAGATCGATTTCGGCCCCGCCGGGATTAGTGTTAGAAGCCAGAATCTCGAATGTGATAGTCGTGCTGGGGTTGAAAGGATTCGGATAATTCTGCGCCAGATTAAACCTGGTCGGCAATGGCGGACCATAACCGTTGACCGGAATCTCGGAGCCCTCCGCTGAGGACAGTACTATCTTATTCAATCTGATACCGCCCCTGCCCTCAGTTTCAGAAACGTCATCAATGGCATGGACCGGTATAGAGAGTATATCGCCTAATCCGGCTGGAATCGTGCCGCTGGAGCTGGATCGGTAATGCATCAGAACCACCATGCGGCCGTCACCTTTATCCCTGTAGCGTAAATAGAATTCGCCCGATCTGTCCGACAGCTGGGGCGCCTCCAGCATTACCTTTTCAGGATCATAGGCTATTTCCATCTGTGCGCCGCCAATATCGGCGGGGAGGTCGGCGTTAATACTCATCAGGCCGGTCTGCCCGGCTATGAGATCGCCCAGTGCAATATCGACATCGGCCCCGGGCCCATCATACAAATTCGTCGGATTCGGCTCGGTACTTAAACCGAGGATATAGTTGAGGATGGAGACTAAGTCCACAACGTTGGCCTCGGAATCAGCATTGACATTGGCAGCCCGGAATTGTCTTTCAGTAAGGCTCCAGTCGCCGATGATATAACCGACCAAACTGACCAGGTCGGCCACATCCACAGGAGGATGCAGGTTAACATCACCCAGAGCATCAACCTGGAAAATACCATCATCCCTGAATTCCAGCGGAATTGACCCAACTTCCGGGTCAGGATTTATAGATTCATATGCATTTAAAATGGTAAGCGGATAGCTTCCTGCCAATGCGGTCGTATTGACCGTCATCCATACATTCATAATTGTGCGGCTCTCTTCAACAGGCTGAACAGATTCATTATTGGTTCCAAAAGTGACTAATCGAAGCACACTTGGTTCCACCATGTTTTCATAGATGGTAAAGCCGGTCAACCTTGCGGTCGGGGTGACCGAATCCACGCTGCAAATCGTATTATCGTATTGCAGATCGAACTGAATACCGTAGATTGTCTGTATATCCCGCAGATCAATGGGAACCGCCACACCCGGGGTCCCGGCAATTCCTCCCCTCGTCCCCATTTCCTCCGAGGAGGCTACATAAATTTCATCTCTCAATATTTCCTGGACTATAATCTGCACCGATCTCTGAGTGGTCAAGTTGTCGGCGTCAATAGCACGGAATGTTACGTTCCAGGTGCCCGGCTGGGCCGAGGGCCAGTTGAAAGTGCCGGTAACTTCGCCGGTCCCGGATACCTCCGGGAAGGTTGCGCCGGTGGGCAGATTCAAAGCCGAGAGGGTCACCGTGGAACCTTCCGGATCAGTAGCCCTGACGGTAAAATTGACTGTCTCATTCTGCTGAACCGTAATCGGCGACGTTATCGGGTCAATTACCGGAGCATCCGGCTCGACCGGGCCGGTGGTATCAGCCACGATTATTGTCCCGTCCACAAGCGTTGGCTCAACGATATTAAGACCGGTAATATCGGAAATGGTTATGATGATTCCGCCCGAGGTACTGAAATCGCTGAATATGTCAACCGTCGTCTCAGTATTTAGCGCCACCCCTTCCTGAATCTCGAAAAATACTTTCATGATCTGCCACGGGCCGCCTGTCGGGGCGGTTACCGGCTGATCCGGATCACCGGGAAAAATGCCCGTAATCAGGGCGCCCAGAGGGCTTTCCGGAAAATAGTTAAGCCCTGCACCCACCGCACCGAAAGGAACCCAATCGGTCATCGGACCTATAAGCTCGTATGTGGGATAGAAGTTTGTCCCATCAGTTTCTACGATCGGCTTGATTACATTGGTATCGACACGATACTGCAGGTTCCATGACGCCACCTCGATAGATGCGTTCTTGAGGTAGAGAATCATCTCCACCGTATCGCCGGGTAGACCATATGATTCGCCGAATCTCAGGGTGTCCACCGTCGATTCACCCTGAGCCATAAGATTCGGCGCGGTCAGAATGACCCCGGCCAAAACTAAAATAATAAAAAATTTAAGTCTCCGCATTACCATTACCTCATCTATTTAAATACTACGAATGTTTTCAAATCTATTTCAACATAATCATTTTTCTACTTTCACTGAATTCTCCGGCGCTCAGCCGATAGAAATAAACCCCGGAGGAAACATCCTCACCCGCCGAGTTCTTTCCATCCCAGACAACTTCATGATGTCCGGCCGGCAGAACTTTGCTTACGAGTGTCTTCACTATCTGGCCGCGAATATTATATATATTCAGATCAACGGCAGTCTCAGCGGGCAGCCCGAAACTTATCGTGGTCGTGGGATTGAACGGATTGGGATAATTCTGCCCGAGTTCAAATTTTTCCGGGAGGCTGATCAGGCGCCCTATTCTGGCAGCTATATCCACACCCTTCACATCAGCCAGTTCGGCATTCTGAAGTTCAACCTCATTGGTACCCGATACACCGACTTCTATTATCGGGCCTTCTCCAGCCTCTATAGGCCTGCCCTCATAATCGCAAATCAGGACTTTCAAAATTCCGTCCTCAAAACTTTTCGATATTCCCAGCCCCGCCGATCTCTCCGTAAGGTATATCTCGGGCTCGTCATATTCACATGCAAATGCGAACATTGCCGCTCCCAATTCATCAGTCCAGTCTGAATAGACCTCCAGCTTACCTTCGGATTCTTTAAGGCCAATATTTGCTGTCAACTGTTCTTCAAAATTCAGCTTGCCGGGCGGTTCCTCATCCCCGGTTATAATCCGGATAAAATAGACCAGATCGCCCAGCGTTCCCGGGCGGCCGTCCTGATTGATGTCGGAGTTCAATAGCCGCTCGCCTTCGAGAGGATATGTAAAGGGATCGATGAAATGATTATTGAAATATATGAGATCGCTGATCTCGAAGGCCAGACCGTTCAGGTTGAGGTCGCCGATCAACCCGTCATAGAGCTTGATAAAGAATGAGCCGTCCGTATATTTAACATCCTCACGGCCCACGAACTGGTTGTTTTCATCTATAAATGTGTTGTCGGTATATGTCAAATCGTCCAGGAATTCAAATGTCACCGGCACCAGAAGCCCGGCGAAATCCAGATTGGTGGTGGCCTGAAATTCAATATTCAGAATCTCACCTTCTCCGACCGGCATCGGGTCCAGATCTTCACCACCGACCGCATCCACCTGGCCCGTTACCCAGATTCTTCCCATAAAGGCATCATGGCTGACATTGAACTTTTCCCAGTTTTCGGTACGGGTACCGGAATTAGCAAGTGAAACCACGTTCAATGCGGTAGGATCATATTTGATCAAGAGCTGCATCGATTTGATCCCGACACGGTTTTCCAGTATTACCGGGACTACTCCGGTCGCCCCCACAAACCCCTGCGTTTCCCCGAGCGCCAGGTCGCAGGTCTTAACCGCATTCAGAACCAGCGTCACTTCATCACTGGCCACTGCTCCGGCCGGATCCGCGGCTTCTATATTTATGTGGTAAACTCCTGAATCCGTATAAGCCGAGGACCATGTGATCAGGCCGGGATTGTTATTGTCGAATGTACATCCTCCCGGCATATTATCCACACTGATAACCACGTTTTCATAATCAGGGTCCTCAGCCGCAACCAATATCTCTATATCATCCCCGGCGTCCACGCTCATGCTGTCAACCACTGTTAAATGCGGTCCGCGATTATTATTTATAACCTCGATCTCAACTTTCAGGTGGCTTGAGGAAACCTCATCGGTGGCTGTGAAGATCACTTCGTGCGGATTGCCTGTCGATGAGTTCGGGCCCACATAAGCGGGAACCCATGTAAATGTATTGGTTTCGGATGAAAACTCCGCACCCTCGGGAAGACGTGAAACTGTTATCGTATAGTCATCCGCTTCGCGGTCATAAGCTTTGACCGTAAAGCTCAGCGTATCACCCTCCAGGGCGTACTGCTTCGGCAGTTCATTTATAGCAGGCGGATAATTCATCTCGTCCACCACGATAACTCCGGGCCTGAATGCCGGGAATATCTCCACCGCTTCTTCCCCGGTCAGGACAAATTCGCCGGCAGGAGCGACAAAACCTGTATCAATGGTCACCTCCAGCCCGATTGGCGCATCCTCTGAGACCGAAAATACGATCCTGGCCAGCGTTCCGGGGCCGGTCGGCAATGCCTGCTCACCGGGCATGACTATGCCGCCGAACAGAACTGACCCTTCCTGATTGTCGATGTTATACAGGGCCAGCTCGATGTCCCCCATCTTGGTACCTTCAAAGATGACAGTGTCGCAGGAGATATATTCGCTCGGGAATCTCAGCGGTATTGAGAGTCCGTAAAGCGGCTCGTCATTGTTGAGATAGACCTCAAATTGACCCTGCCCGCCGCGTGGAGCGTTGGAATTTATAATGGCCACCGTATCCAGAATGCCGATGGGATCACTCTGACCGTAAACGAGCCCCGGCATTAAAAACGAAAATAGGATTAGCAGGCCAAAAGTCCATTTTGCTTTCATGACGTGTCCCTCGGCTTCAAAACTTTTTCAAATACATAGCTTTTCATCATATTATCGAGCAACATATATGCCGCCCAAATATGGTACGGGCTTTTTGAATGCTTATTTTTTATACTTTTCTTTTTTGCTCTAATATTTTGTTTGGTAACAATTTAGTCAGTTGAACAGATTCCTTCGATTTTCGATCAAACCCCCTCGCTGACCGTCGTGAGACCTAAATGGGAGAATAATACGTTTTTGATGTGTAAATATGTTGCAAGGAATTGCACAATCGGGCCGTGAATCAGGGCCTCCCCCCAAATAAAAAATTGACCGGCAAGCACTTTCGCGCCTTTGATCGAAATATTGCCTGGCCAAAGTTTTCATTCCAAACCTCGTTTCACAGATTTCCATTCTGTAATAATCTCTCCGGGCGAGCTCCTTTCCCTGTAAATTTTCTCCTTAAAATGGAGGAGGAGTTATCCTCCTCCTCCAATTTATGCTTCAATTACTTCATGAGAACCATTTTCTTGGTAGCCACGAAGTCGTCGGCCTGCAGTCTATAGAAATAGATACCGCTGGCCCAGCCGTTGGCGTCAATGTTAACCTTGACAGTGCCGGCATCGCTGTAATCCGAGAAGCTCTTAACCAGCTGACCGGTGATGTTATAAACATCGAGGGTCCAGTTGGCCGAGGTCGGAAGATCAAAAGCGACTTCGGTTGTCGGGTTGAACGGGTTCGGGTAGTTCTGAAGCAGAGCAAAATTCTTCGGAACAACCTTTGTAACGACATCGGCTGTTACCATGTTACCATAGTAATCGGAAGCCTCAACTTCTGCCAGGCTAACGTCTCCACTAACCTGCAGAACTTCGGTAAGTCCAGCTTCGATGCTCTCGGTGGATCTGCTCCACACCAGAGCTCTGGTCTCGCCGTCAACAACGTCTGATACCATTTCCATATTCTCAGCAAGCAGGCTGACTTCGCCTTCGCCCTTGAATACGAACAGGGCGGCACCGATGTCAACTCCGGCGTCCACGCTGACAACATCACCGGCCACGCGAACTGTAGCTTCGCTGGCAAACGGTGAGAGTTTCTCGAACGGGACGGCGTCGCCGGTGAGGATACGGATCAGGTAAACCAGGTCACCAACTGTCAGGACACGGCCGTCATTATTAACATCAGAGGCAGCAATCTGACCCTGGAGGTTAATAATAAATACAGGCGGACCCTGGATGAAGTAGTTGGTGTAGAGAACCGCATCAGCGATCTCGTTGGCCAGACCGTTAAGGTTCAAGTCACCGCGCAAGTCGATCTCATCCGCGCAGGCGATATCAACGCCGCCGTTGAAGAAATCGATGTCTGCGATCGGGGTCGGTTTGTTAGGATCCTCATTAATGAAGCAGTAATCCCAGGGGCCAAAGAAGAAGTCATCAGCATCAATGGTTCCGTCGCTGGGAATCAACTGATAGAAAGGATCCGAAGGATTGACCCAGTTTATACCCCAAACTGTGCTGGCGAGATAGAGATCATTACCAGTCCAGTCTGAGATGGCGTTATGGGTGCAGTCGAGCCAGTACCAGTATACCGGTACGAACTGGCACTCATAGGTACGATCGTCGGTGACGAAGAACTTGATCTTGGCGATTTCGGCGCCATCTTCGAATAAGCCGTCTTCACCGTCGCATCCGGTCGGATGGTTCGGGCCGTCGTTGGTCTCAGCCATGGCGATCAGCTCGAGCATGCCGCTCGGACAGGCGCTGCCGCAGTTGCCAAACGGGGTCGTACGATACTGGAAGTATTCCCAGCAGTCGTTCGCCGCGCCCAGCGAGGCGCTCACAAATGTGAGAGCGGAAGCGTCATAAGCGAGCAGGAAGTCAAAACCGCCCATAGCTACACCGCTGCTGTAATCAAGAATAATCGGCAGGTAGGTATAGGTACCCTGGAAGACAAACGGATCCGGGGGATCGCCGATCTTTGCAATTCTAACACCGAACAGTGAGCCCTCCAGAACTGTAATGGTAATATCGCAGGTAGCGGTCTCACCGAAGCCGTCGTCGGCTGTTACGGTGAAGGTCCATGTACCTATATCGCCATTGTTATCCCAGGTAAAGACACCACCACTGACACTCGGCGGATTGGTCACGCCGGGATCGGTGACGGTTTCAGTTATAGGATCACAGTCGAAGTTATCCAGACCGAGATTGATAGTAACGGTCTTATTCTGGGAGTATTCAAGTGTTCCGGCCGGGCAGTTGGTGAACTGCAAGCCGGCATTACTCAAAGACACAGTAAAAGTGTATTCGGTAGTCGCCGGACAGGTGTTAGACACCGAAACAGTTACGGTATAGTCACCGGGATCGGCACCACCATCAAAGCTGAATAAACCGCTGCCATCGATATCTGCATTTGGTAAGCCGCCGTCATCAACAACGGCAAAACCGGTTATCGATGCACCCGGTTCAACCGGAACAGCCTCGAACTGGAATTGACCATCATCACAGTGGGGAACGGTCAGAACGTCGCCACCAGGAGTGGTGGTGAAGGCCGGAGCCTGACATTCAACAAAAACGACGTTCACACAGGTGGCTCCTCCGCCGTCATTAAAGGTCGGATTCAGAGCGACAACTACTGGAGGAGAGGTTTCTCCATCCCAGCCGTCCCAGAGCCAGTCACCTGCAGGTCCGAATTTGATGACCGAGTCGACACAAATCGTGCCGGTGTTAGTCTCCGGAGTACCTCCAGTCAAGGTGATATCCAGATCCATATAACAGGCATCAGCCAGGGGGCCGGTGGCGAAACCAGGGAAGGTGTTCGGGGGTGTCCAGACACCGCCGTACCCTATGGTATCACCCGTAGGTTCATAATACCAGTTCCAGGGCATGCCCTGCACGTTGAAGATCGGCTCAAAACGGCTGCCTACAACGTAATTGCCGGATCCATTGACTATGGAGGCGGTGACGTTGCCGGTGGCCTCGACTGAGAAACCGTTCGACCAACCAATTATAATATGGTCATTCTCGAACTGCCAGTAGACCGTCACACCCGTCAGACCCGCATTATTGAGAGAATACGGATCGCCCATCATGTCACCGAAAGGCGGTGTCACGATACGGTTCGCAGCCGTAGCAAAACCAAAAGTGAGAAGAAGCATCAAAAAGGTAAGAAACAAACTGCGCTTCATAGTAAACTCCTTAACTAAAGAAGTATTAGGTTAATATTGTTTTTTCTACCTTTCCCCCCTCAAGGAAAACTAGTTTGGCTTGTATTGCTGAATTTCAGAAATTTTTCGTCCATTCAGCGGTGGCTTGAGGTTACAGGGCCTCTTCTTCTTCTTCTCTTTCCACCTCCTTTCTTTTCCTAAATGAATTACCTTTTTGTATCTCACTAAAGGTAATTACTTCCTAAGTAATAAAATATGATCAGCAAAAGGTTTTTTCATAGTTCAACAGTCCGGAATACCGTCCCCATTTATATCACAGGGTATCCCCCCCCCGACAAAGACGTAATTGATAATCCAGACAGCGTCGGAGACATTGACCGAGCCGTCACAATTGACCTCCCCACTGGACAATGGTTCGGGCGGCGGACCTCCGACAAAGACATAGTTTATTATCCAGACGGCATCGGAAACATTGGCCGAGCCGTCCGCATTTGCATCCCCGCATAAATATTCGGGACATAGCACCTCAATCTGCCCGTGCGAGAACAAAACCTGGCTCGGATCGACATATCCGGTCGAATCCCACAAGAGACAGTTTGTGCATTCCCAGAGATAGCAGGAACCCCCATATTCATAGTAACATACCGAATCCAGGCAGTAGTTGTTTAACTCGTCGCTGGCGCACTTGCGCACACATTCCTTGTGCAGGTCAGGCGGTACGGTGGCGCAGGCATAAGCTGTATCACTCCAGACCCAGCCGATAAACTGCCCCGAGTCATTCGAGAATCTGGTCTGGGCGGTATCAAATGTAATCCTTATAATAGAATCACAGAAACATTCCTCCCAGGGCAGCATAATAGTGCTGTCTCCATCCTGCACTTCACAACTGTCATAAATCGTATAAGGCTTCACTTCAGCCCTGATCCTGCATAAAAGTCCCTGCGAAGTGGGCGATGGTATGCCGTTCACCGGATCGCCACTGGGCGGATTGGCAATCGCATTGACCTTTATATTTTTGTTCTCGTTGTCAAGAATGGCAACATCCATAAAATCCCATCCTGCAGTCAGTGAACCGGCAGTATCGACAGCGCCCTTCTCCACCCAGCTTGAATCGATCGTAGTATCGGCCCATGCCAAGCAGGTCGACAAAAGACAACTGTCACCCACGTAATCATAGAAGATACACGAATCCTCCAGGCAAGTCTCATAAGTCGTATCAACCAGCCATCCGGAATCGGCATAAAAGCCGATGAAATCCGCATACTGCAGCGATATCCAGAGAGTAAAGCCGGTTATCTTATCGCCGCTAAAGTTGTCGATCTTCATGTTTATGACAATGCTATCGTTATCAGGCTGCGTTTCCACAGAATCGATATATGTAATCAATTGACCATTCCCATCGACAGGACCGAATAATATAAGTACAACCGTAAGTAATACTAAACAGAGCAGTTTATTTACAGGTCCGCTGGCCATAAATCTCCTCCTTAATTAATGATTGGGAGCCTTAGTTTTAATTCCCGTAGCAATCATGTACAATAGTAATATCGCCTCCATTGCCGACTTGGTTTAGCTTTTCGATATCCCAATCATTACACGAGTATGATAATGGCCTCGTTTTTAAGTATTCTCGATGAAGTAACTTCCACTCAAAATGTTCAGTACTGGTTGATAGAGCCCAGAAACTCTGTTTTCTTTCGAGACAAAAGTTTCAGTTTACAACTGTATCAACGAAGACTCAATACATCCGCCAGGTAACGTACCAAAATGAGTATTTTGTGAAAGGTTGAGGATTAATTCTTGTCCATAATTAAATTCTGTCGGGCTAAATATAAGTCCGCTTGCGTCTTTTGTCAACAGAAAATAAATCCTTTTTTGAATATTTTTGTTTGACCATTTTATTGCAATCCAGACGATTCAGGCGCTATTTTAAGCCAAATCGACTCCTCTAAGGTGACCTTCCAAAAAGCAAGTAATATGCCAGCTGAAAAAAGAGCCATTAAGTAATTGGTACAGGTGTATGATACAAAAAGCAGCTATTTTCGCAATATCTTTTTTGAAAAAAATAAAAAAGGCCGAAAAACTGACCGGTTGCTTGAGAGGGGGGCATAAACTCAAACTGGACCGATCAGCCCTCAGCCCGTATATTTTCCAAAGTATGAAACATATCAAACATTGTTTTGTTCCTTCTTTTCTTCAAATATACTTCGCATGGCATTCTGCCGCCGGATACGGCTTTGATACCATAAAAGACCCAATCTATTGCACTCTATACATTTACAAGCAATACCCCTCCAGATACGATTCCCCGCCCTGACCGACAATCGATAAATCCGGTCATAACCTGGAAAATGGAGCAAAAATATGAATCATTTTGCAAAAAAGTTGAAATTGACCACCTGAAATTCCAAGAGGCAGAGACGTCCTGACCGGATTTTGAAGCAATCCTACAGGCCCATCCGGAATATTGCCGCGAGATCATCTCTGTAAAGCGGCCTGTAACTTCCAATATGATCCTTACCGCCGCCGTAAACTTCGATTGTATCTTCCACCATCTTCTCCAGCCTTTCATCCCCGATTCCCTCGTCAGAAAGTCTGGCATACATGCCCACTTTTTTCATCCAATCTTCAAAACGGGAGATAAAGGTCTCAGCTGCTTTCTGCAGATCCATTTTATCCGTGTCAATAAAGAAGATATTTTTGGCTAACTGCGCATATTTTTCCGGGCGATCCCGGAAGGTATACCTCATAAGCGGAGGCAGCATAATCGCCAGCCCGCGGCCATGCGATATATCGTAATGGCCCGAGATGACATGTTCGATGAAATGCAGCGGGAATGGCCCCGGACGGCCCAGGTTCACCGGCCCGAGTAAAGCCATAGTCGAGCACCAGGACATAGTGGCCCGGGCATCCAGATTCCCCGGCTCCTCCAGCAGAATTTCCAGATTCTCCATCACTGTCCGCATAATGCCCTCAGAAAACCGGTCCTGCAGGGGCGTATTGTCCGGCCCGGTAAAATAGGATTCGATCACGTGGCTGATTATATCAATGGCGCCGTCTATAGTGGTCTGGCGCGGAAGCGTAGCGGTAAGCTCAGGATCCACAATGGAAACCTTTGGATACATATGATCGGAAAAAAGACCCGCCTTCTGGTTGGTCTCCCAGTTCGTAATTATTCCGCCCCGGTTGCCCTCGGAGGCAGTTGCAGCCACAGTCGGAATCAGCATAATGGGCAGGGCCTCCTCAACTTCACGTTTTTTCTCAGAATCTTCATTGTAAACATAGTCCCAGATCGGGTGCGCGGATCTGGTAACCACAGCAATCGCCTTGGAAGCATCCATGGTCGATCCTCCTCCCACTCCCAGCACCATATCGCAGTCATTCTGGCGCGCGATTTCGCCCGCCCGGTCGATTGTAGCGGCACGGGGATTGGGCTCGATTCCTTCAAAATGGACAAATTCGACCCCTGCATCTGTTAAATATCCGGCGATTCTATCAAACAAACCGCTTTTCTTAACATGCGATTGCCCGGTAACAATAAGCGCCTTCTTCCCGATTCCGGCGGCCTCTTCCCCGGCCTTTTTGACCTCGCCCACCCCGAATATTATCTTCACAGGATTTCTGAATACAAAGCTTTCCATGCGCAGCTCCTTTTTATTGGTCCTGTCCACACAGGATTCTATGTTCTAAAGAATCTATAAGATACATTATTTCAACCATTTCACAACAGATAGAAGACTGAAATGTTTTGGCAAAAGTAAAAAAACCGCCACTTCAGAAAGCGGCGGTCATATTGCTGTCGAACCAAGGGAGTAGTGCAGATAATCTTATAATTCTAACTCTCCTGGGAGGAAATCTCTGCCATCGCTCTTCCTTTCTTGCTGTAGAAGAGCCTGCTGATAACCATCTCAGCCGGGCATAAACCGGTGATCGAGGACTGGATCAGGTTGAATCCGATAAAGATCGTAAACAGCATCCACCATGGGGACACGAAATAGGTCAGGGCCACCGATAAAAGGACCATAAAACCGGCAAACATTCTAACGGCGTTCTCTAATGTCATGCTATACTCTCCTCATCTATAATGCATACAATTATTATCCGGTATATTTCTAAACGATATCTGCGTTGCCTTGTTCCATCACATCCGGTCATTTTTAATAGCCATATGTTATTTTCAGGTAGAGATTATCGTTCTTTTGAAATGTCCCGAAGTCGGTGAATTGGTCCTCGCCTGCAAAGATATTTCCGCCGACCGTAAGCGTAAGATTATCAGTGTATTTATAATCCAGAGAAAAGCATCCGTAGAAGTCCTCCTGTGAAGGCGAATAAAATCCGAATAATGACAATACCACTGTTTCCATGCGCATGAGCTTAGTCACTCGCGATGTCAGCAGATGATAGATCTCATCGACTTCGGTCTGCCCGCCGATGCTTTCGACAAACTCGTCATAATTCATCATAATCTCGCCCTGGTACTGCATATTGACCGTCAGGTTGGTTACAATCTGACGCTCAAATCCGACCAGGCCTGTCAGCGATGAATTCGGTATATTGGGGTTATCACCATCTGTATCCTCGCGCGAATCGTAGTAGCCCCCCTCCAGCCAGGCAATTCCTTCGAACACAGGCATACGGATCGAGGCGCCGTAAACATTCAGGCGCGGGTAATAGGCCTGCATTGCGGTTGGATCAAAGCCCTCAGGATTTTTATAAAATCCGCGGTAACCGTAGAGCGCAAAATCGGCAGTACCGAAATACCTCTGGAACCTGCCGGCAATTTCTCCGTTTTCAATTTCCGCTTGCGGAAGTCTGCCCTCGAAATAGAATTCCTGACCGCCCACAATATCACCGGCCATGGGATTGAAATAGCTCAGGCGCATTCCGGTCGGGACCCTGTTGGGAGCAAAACGCGGAGTATAGACCAGCGAGAAGGTTCCGATGGGGCTGTAATATGCACCCCGCAGTGCATCCTGAGGAGCTTTCAGGTACTGGTCATCCCGGCCGATAAAAAACGAGACATAATCCTTGGCAAACAGATCATTGATAAAGATCAGGTCGCCGGTGCCCCATGTGAGCACCTGGCGGCCGACCTTGAAATCAAAATTATTGCCGAGCCGGAATTTGATGTAGCCCTCACGAAGTTCCCAGTCGTATTCCGGCTCGTCGTATCCATCATAAACAAAGTCCAGGCGGCCGAAAAACTCGGCCATGTCGCCGTAAGATTCCAGCTTGAGCTGGAGACGGGTTTCGGCTGCGGTAAGTTCCGAGGGAGTCGGGTTGTCGTCATCCAAACCACCGCCATAGAGCCCCTGTAGAAATCCGCTGATGTGAACATCCTCGGCAAAGGCCGGCGGGGACAGCACCAGAACAATCGCCATAATCGTAATAAGTCTCATTTTTGCGTAGTTCATACCGCACCTCCACCTTTTATTTTATATATTCGCGCGGGGGATTCTTGAGATATCTCTCGGTGAAGATATCATCCGTCACGCCTACATTATAGTCGATGCTGGAAAATTCAACTATTGTATACTGATCTTTCTTTACATTCTCCATTTTCCGCACAGTAACCGTCGGTATATCCTCTATAACCTCGATTTTCTCAGCCGAATACACTCTTTCCAGGTCGCCTTTGCCGTTATAATACTCTTCCCTGATCGGGAGCATATGTTCCTTGTCGATATAGGTAATCTTCTTTGAAAAGACTCCATCTTCACTTTTTGGCACAGACTCGATCACATAAACCTGCATCCCATTATATTCTTTTTCTTCAAGAATTTTATGGGTGTCATCCGACCAGTGCCTTCCGGAAACATCCTCATAACTGAAATCCGATCCCACAAAGCTGGAGCCCTTGTCATCGGCGGAAATCCTTTTAACCAAATCCACCGAGGGCACATACAGCCAGCGCTGATCTGTCTCGAAGGGATTCTTGTGTACCATAAAGGTCAGGCGGGCAACATCATAGGGTTTGTGGAAATATGTATAATACTTCTGCACTCCGCCTTCTTCGTTGTCGATTCTGAGCATTGCAAACTCGCGGTTTCTCTCTTTTCCACTCGAGTTCACAATCGTCATATTAACTTCCGCCAGGCCGTCATCGGCGGCATAGAAGTTGTTGAGATGAGCCTCTTTCATTAATTCTTCGGCCACATCAGTCTGCGCACCCAGGTTCATCGTGAGCGCAAATACAAGGGCCATTAACAGTATTGAGAACTTCGTGAAATTCATTTTCTTCCTCCTCAAGTGATTTATGATTGAGCTACTTTTTCTTCAGTTTGAATATTTTCGGTTTGCGTATCCGGCATGAGCCTCCTGTGCCAGATCTTGAAGATCGATGGCAGAAGGAGCAATGTCACCGCACCTGAGACCATCATGATGGCAAAGAAGAACGATCCCACAGTAACATATGGTACCAGGTTGGAGAAGAACATGGGAACAAAGCCGATCGATATCACCAGCAGATTGCGGGTGATCGCGCGGCCCAGCCCCTCGAACATCTCGGGGAATGTCTGCGAGAAATTGCCGGTTCTTGCATGTATATATTTTGATCTCTTTATGAAGTGTATGGCAAAGTCAATCGACAGGCCGAGCGTCAGCGATGACAGTACCGCAATCGGCATATCATAAGGCTTACCCAGATAACCTATGGCGCCATAGATGGCCGCGATCGTGATTGTCAACGGCAGCATGGAGATAGCGCCCAGAATGAATGAACGGAAGAGGATTACCATCATGATGAACACAACCGCAAATGATCCCAGGAGGGCCGAACGCATACCGCCCACCATCTTCTGCTGCCAGACAATATTCACATACGGCAATCCAGCCCAGTTGGCATCGATCTCGGCCGGTGGCGGATTGGCATCCATAAACTCCTCGGCATCCGCAACCACTTTGGCGACCGAACGATTGTCCCCCTCGGTCATCTGCACCCAGATATTGGCCTTGGAATAATCGGTGTTGATCAGCTTGAAGAGATCATCCGGATCGCCCCCCGAAATCTCATACAGAAATATATCCTGAGCCACCTCGTTCTGATTATCAGGAATCGCATACTTGGCGGAATCCTGATTGAAAAGTTCGAAGCGCACTTTTTTGACAATGTCTGTAATCCCGGCTGTCGAACCGACTATACGGTTGGCCTCCAGATACTGCTGAAGTCTTTCAATATATTTCAAAAGTTCGGGATTCTTGATCGCATCCGGCTCACCGCCGTCGATCACAAGGTAGTTCATGTATGTCCCGGCCAGATGCTTATTCATAGTGCGGTCGGCGATTCTGATCGGATGGTCTTTCTTGAACCATTTGACCGGATTATCGTTGACCACAATCATATTCAGCCCTATCACGGCAAATATGATAACTACCACAGCACCTGCGAGAATCAGCTTGTAGTATTTGTTGGTGATGTCTCTGAATAAGTGCAGTACTCTCGACAGCGGCCCGCCCTCATCTTCTCTTTTGCCGAAATTGCGCAGGGTTTTATCCGAAATCATAACCGCGAAAGCTGGGTTTAATGTCAGAGACAGTATCCAGGCGGAAAATATTCCGAAGGCCACGAAGATTCCAAATACCCGTACCGGCGGTATCGGAGTTGTCGCCAGCGAAAGAAATCCGACCACGGTCGTTAGCGATGTAAACAGCATGGGAATAAACAGTTCGGAAATCGTATTTCTGATCGTGGTCTTTTTGTGCTTGTGCTTTTGATAACGGTCATGAAACTCAGATATAATATGTATTGAGTTTAGTACTGCGATCGGTATCAGGAATATCGGGATCATCGAGCTCATAATGTGCACCGTGTTCCCTGTCGCAATCAGGAGCCCCATGGCCCAGATGACCGACACTACCGCCACGATCATGGGGGGAATAACAACCTTTATCTGCCGGAAAAAGAGCAGCATCAGCAGAAAAATGATTGCCCCGGCCATCGGAGCAGAAATCGCCATCTGCTTGAACATCTCCGCCCCGAAACTGTCCTGCGCGATAGGCAGGCCAGCGATGTAATATTCCTCGCCGTTAGAATGCTTGTCTATAATAGCTTTGATTTCATTGGATATACGGTAGGACATATCCTTGGATTCGATCGGGATGAACATGGCGATCGCTTTGCCGTCATCCGAACCCAGCTTGCCGCGCAGAATCGGATTGCCCTTGATCCGCCCCAGAACATAGCGGGCCGCCGAATCGGACTCAGGCTCCCCTTCAAGCAGAGTTTCAACTTTCAGGATTCCATCCGGGGTCTGCTTGATGTCATCCACAGTTGAGGGGGCCATGATATCGTCGGCAATAACGCCGTCAATATCCTCGATCTCTTCAATTATATTATAGACATTGGTAAGAATCTCTTCATTGAAAGCTCCCTCCTGGGAGACTACGCCTACTGCGATAAAATCCGAAATCCCAAATTCTTCCTTGACCTGGCGGTCGAAGACTCTCACAGGCTCATCTTCCTCGAGCATATTTTCAGGATCAGTGTCAATTTTAATATTGGGGAGCTGCAGCGCGAAGAATACAGTGATAACAGCTACGATGCCGATAACTATCCAGGGATGATTAATAGAAAATTCAGTAAGTGCCTTCTTCATAATGTCTCTCCTTTGGGATTTTTTGGAAATTATATTTAACCGTTTAGATAAGGATTGACTTGAAATGATTCAGATTTTTTTGAATTAGTGCTAATTGCTTGCGCTATTATGGCTTATACGCCAGGTCGCTTTGAGCGAAGTTACAGAACCGGCCTTTGACGAACAAAAATCTGTCTGTTCATGAGAGATTCTTTGGTCACTTCGCTCCCTCAGGTTGACCATTTACAAAGCACTTTTTCGTTTTGCAGAGTCTTGGTTTGCCGGAGGCGAATTGTAACCCTGCGTTACGATAAAACCAAATAATTCACAAAAAAACCGCCAAGTCTACGGACAGGACGGAACTGAATTTTGCATTTTCTATTAGCTGTCAGAGTTATAAATCAGGCTTTGCCGAACTTCTTTTCCCAGCGCCTTTTAATGGCCTCATTCAATTTTGAACTGATCGACTCCGGAAGTTCCTCCCTCTCCCCATCTTTGCAGAGAATCACCGTCTGCCTGAGCGTGTCCACCATCAGGCGGCAGTTTTTACAACCTTTAAGATGCTCTTCAATCTCGCTGCAAAGTTCTGGCCCGAGTTCGCCGTCGATATAATCTGCTATACTTTGTATATGTTTTTTACACTCGCTCATTTGCTTTCTCCTTAAATACTTCCGAGAGCCTCTCCCTGAGAGCCAGCCTGGCCCTCAGGATCCGCGACTTGGTCGCCGCCACCGAGAGATTCATCGAATCGGCCACCTCCTTGACCGAGAGATCTTCATAATATCTCAGAATGAAGGGCACACTGTATTTATCCGACATTTCCGCCAGAGTGTCATCGATCACTCGATTCAGCTCTTTCTGCTCAAGGAGCTCGTGCGGATCTCCCCATTCGAATAATTCCTTTGCTCCGTCTCCCGAACCATGCCCGCCCGGCAGAAAATCCTCGATCGGTTTCAACTCGGCTTTCTTTTTACTCTGGTGAAGCGCATTCACGGCATTGACCGCTATAGCATAGAGCCAGGTTCCGAAGGAAGATTCGCCGCGAAACTTATCGATGTTATCAACCGCTTTCAGGAATGTCTCCTGGAGAATATCCTCGGCATCGTGCCGATTTCCCGAGAGCTTAAAACCAAGATTATAAATCTTGTTTTTGTACTTTTCAATCAGCCGGCTGAATGCCTCGAAATCGCCTGATTGAGCTTTTTTCACCAACTCTTTTTCATTCATTTGGATTGGAATATACGCTAAATGATTCAGGAAAAAACAAAAAAATCCGGGGGTGAAAATTAATGCGTCCTGTATCCGCGAAGACCGCGAATATATTTTGCACCGAATTCGAGGGGAAGTTCCTGGGAGCTTTTGTTGATGATTCCAAGCAGGTCCTCTCCGGCAGAATAGAGATAAATCTCTCCGAACTCCGGGTCAACTACGGCATACGACTGGCAGCCGCCAACCTCAGCGCTATCTCTCAGGTCCCCTTTCAATCCGATAAAACTCAGGTACGAATCGAGGGCCTGCAAGCCATCCCGGGGCAGATAGAATACGGTAATCCTGCCGTATCCGGGATCATAGTCACATGTGAAAACGCGTGTAAAAAAGCTCTGATTCAAAAAGTAATTGTGAATATAGGCTTCGGAACAGGGGATCTTGTCTTCTGCCGGAAAAACAGATAACTCTTCCGGGTACTGCGCCGTTCCGGGAATTTTCGCTTCCACCGCCCGTGCCAGCTTGATCAGCTTGTCCTCCATTTTGGGCACAGGAAATGGACAGGAGACATCGCTGACATACCGGTCCTTGAGTAAAGTTATGCAGTTGGAATCAAGAAAAGCCTCCGTTCCAATCTTAATAATCTCGCAGTCATCGGGACGAATCAGAGTATAAAGCCCGAAGGCCGTATTGGGGTCAGGGAATTTAAATAATTCCGCCACGAATTGATTTTGAAATTCCTTGTCCTTGTAATCCGCCCTTGCCATTGTAGTTAGATGGTAGCGCCAGTAAAGCTCAGCTGAAGCCCCTATCATTTCCTCCAGGTCAAACGGCTCAAACCGGGTTGGGTCGGTGACACGTTCAAATGCGACCAGCTGTCTATCATCAGGGAAAATATCGATATCCTCTTCGTCCCGGAATGTCTCCTCCCGGTCGCTGTCCTTCCGATCCCGTCCGCATGAGACAATTATAAGGGCCGGGAGAAGCATCAGGATTATCCGCTTTAACATTTCCACCCTCCTTTATGTGCGGGATGACCCGCGGGCATTCTCTAAAATAATCCGGTTTTCCCTGCTGCGGCTTTCACCCACCGGGGTAACACGAATCGCGGCCTTGTCCGCGACCGGGCAGGCATACTCGCAGGCCCCGCATCCAGTACACAGCTCAGGATCTACATAGGGTCTCTGAACCTCGACCATCTCACCTTTTCTGTTTCTCACCGTAATCTTTTCCGTGTAAATAGCCTTGGGCGAGGTCGGGCACCATTCTTCGCACACCACGCAGGGGGTGGCCATGGCCCACGGCAGGCAGCGCCCCCGATCAACAAAGGCGGTCCCGATAACATTAGCCGGCACCTCCCGGGAACCCACCTTCTCCTCCAGCGTCAGCTCCCTGATAGCTCCGGTCGGGCAGACCTGCCCGCAGAGCGTGCAGGAGGGCTCGCAGTATCCGATACGCATAATCAATATAGGCGACCAGAGCCCCTCCCATCCTGCTTCGAGCAATGTCGGATGGATCGCATTGGTCGGGCAGACTTTCATACATTCCCCGCACCTGATGCAGCGCGCCATAAAAAGGTCCTCTTGTGTCGAGCCGGGCGGTCGAATCAATTTGTCATTCGGTTTGGCGGACGCTGGCTGGGCCTTGAATAATGCCACCGCTCCCACTCCCAGTGCGGCCGAGGCAAGCACCTTGCGACGGGTGATATTCGGCTTCGGTTCTATTCTTTCTTCCGATTTCGGAAAAAATTTGAATTTTATGGCACCGCGGTCGCAGACTGCCTGGCAGTTCAGGCAGACATGGCACTCGCTTTTGCGCCAGGGCACCCCCGCCTCCGGGCCATCCGCCCCCTGGCAATATTTCAGGCATTTATTGCAATGATCGCATTCCGATTCATATTTCTCCATTCCGAAGATCGACCAGCGCGAGATCAGCCCCAGAAATGCTCCCAGCGGGCAAAGCCCGCGACACCAGAATCGTG
Organism: Candidatus Zixiibacteriota bacterium; assembly: GCA_011056555.1. Taxonomy (GTDB): domain Bacteria; phylum Zixibacteria; class MSB-5A5; order JAABVY01; family JAABVY01; genus JAABVY01. Next base: position 22,283 of record DSEQ01000028.1, read on the forward strand.
TGAACCAGCGGTTGGCAGCCAGGATCAACAGGAAGAATAGCCCGAGTGAGAAGATCGTGTTGTAGCTGACCACCGAATGTGTAACCAGCACATTCTCCTGAATCCATCCCGAGACGAAGCCCAGGATCGCATTGCCGGGGAAGTTATTATCAAATGAGAAATCGGCCACAAAATCGAGAAGGCCGGAGAGGATCGGCAGAACTACCAGCCCCAATGATCTGATAAGAAGCGAAATCGGATCGAATATTCCTGCTATCATCAGACCCAGTACAGCCGAACCGATGAAGAAAATCAGGATATAGTATTTGATCTTCTGATACCAGTGGTACTGGTTCGATTTAACCAGATTCATTCCCCGGCGCGACCGGCGTTCGGACTTAAAGGTCGAGCAGAGCTGATTGATCGTACCCATGGGACAAACCCAGCCGCAGAAGAAACGTCCAAAAAATATGGTCAAAACAATAATTATCAGCGAAAACAGCAGTCCGGAGAAAATCGTCAGGGTCGAGACAGCGGTCATAAATGATGCCAGCGGATCGAATTGCAGAAATATCTTAACCGGGTAGGCCAGACGATAGTCCCTGAGCGCATCGGCGGAAAAGGTCCCGGCAAATTCGGTTTTAAGAAGCAGCACCAGGAAAAGGATTAACACCACCGCCTGCACCGCTCTGCGGATATTTCTGACATGCTGTATCGTCATCTCAGCTTCTGATAATCTCCTTTGATTTATAGTCCGCCGTGCCCAGCCCCTCACGTTCGGCGAGAGTGATATGGCCGACATCGGAGGGATCGAGATCCAGGAACTGGCAGCCGAATGCATCCGCGGCAACTTGATCGGTGGTGGCATAAACAGTGCGCGCACTCTTGACATCATCCAGTGATCCCCCCACCGGACCATTGCGCATAAGCACACGATATGCATCGACAACTACCAGTGTAGGGCGAAGGAATGTTGCCAGGTCGACGATGGAACGATGGATTTTCTGATGCAGCTGTCCGCGTGTGCCGCCGATTATGCCGTACAGGTTTTTCAGCCCGATCGTCATGCGGGAAAGCGAATGCGCCTTCACGATCGGGACATTTATGACTTTATCTGTTTCGATAAAATATTTCAAGACCGGCCAGGCAGTCAGCAGCTCGCCCCTGATATCGACCTCGACAAAATCCTGCTCACCCGGAATTATCACCTCTGCCCCGGCTTTCTGCGCCGCCTCCTGGATTCCGGAACGGGCGAAGGTCCGGCGGGGATCGTGACAGGTGACGTCGGTAACGATAACCTTGGAGGCTCCCGCAGCGTAGGCCATACTGACCAGTTCCGCAACAAGCTCCGGATTGGTGGTGGCGGCCTGCTCCGGGGTACGGTCCCAGGCCACATTGGGTTTGATAACCACCCGGTCATCCCGGGAAATAAACTTCTCCATCCCGCCCAGAGAATCGACCACTTTACGCCCCAGCTCACGCACATCATCCCCTTCGGCCACAGCCAGTTTGCTGTCAAGAGCGCGATCCGGAATCCTGTAATCGGCGCTCACAGCTCGAGCCTGTTTTTCCTCCGGAAAATCAGGTTTGAGGTCAAGCGCGAAATATCCTCCCGCGAATACCGCTGCGGCGGCCGAGGCTTTGCCGGTCTGAATGATAAATTTACGTCTGTCCATCTTTTCGCCCATAAGCTGTCCTCTGGTTTTTATAATGATACGCAGGATAGAAGAGCCCGGCAATATTAAATTTGCTATTGGAGGGATTTGGATGTTTGCCTGCCCCCCCAGCTCAGGGAAATGTTGAGAAAGCACGGAATATGGAGAATACAAGTATCCGCCGTCATCTGAGGGACCGTGGTGACCGAAAAATCTCTCACGAAGCAAAAAGATTCTTCGCTGCGCTCAGAATGACAGTTTCAATCCATACACACTTTTTCAAGAGACCCATCCGGGACAGGACACCCTGGCGCATATCTGTGAACACTTATCCCGGATTTATACTTTGGCAAATCAAGATTATCTTCGTATAATTTGTATGCTTGACAATACCATAAAGCAATTATAGATTAAAGCCCATAAATTTGGAGGATATTTTGAATAATCTATGGGAAATAGAATTTAAAGCGGGACGACGCGTTTTTCATATAAATGTCAACAAGGTTGAGTTCGAAGTGGGCGACTATGTCATCGTCGCCGCTGAACGCGGCGAGGATATGGGGAAGGTCATCCGGGAATACCTTCCCTCGGTGAATCTGAAGTATGCACCCACTGCGGTTCTGCGAAAAGCCACCGACGACGACATGGGGCGGCTGAATTTCAACCGTGAGAAGGAAGAGGAATCATTCGGCGAATGCCAGAACCTGATCAAAAAGCATGATTTGGATATGAAGCTGGTTGACGTCGAATATCAGTTCGACTGCAACAAGCTGACTTTTTACTTTACCGCAGATCAGCGTGTCGATTTCCGCGAGCTGGTCAAGGACCTCGCAGCAATCTATAAAACCAGAATAGAGCTGCGCCAGATCGGAGTGCGCGACGAGGCCCGCCGGATCGGCGGCTTTGGAATCTGCGGTCTTAAGCAATGCTGTTCCTGCTGGCTGAGGGAATTCGAGCCGATTACCACCCAGCTTGCACGGGAACAGAACCTGGCCTTGAACCCGCAGAAAATCTCCGGCAACTGCGGACGCCTCCTGTGCTGCCTGCTTTACGAGCAGAATCATTACCAGCAGGCTCTGACTGAATTCCCCCAGCTGGGATCGATCTACCGCACGGAAAAGGGTACAGCCACGGTCGAGAAGGTAAATGTCTTCACACGGGAGCTGATCGTGAAACATACTGATAATTACGAAGAGAAAGTGAAGGTTGAAGAAGACGTGACCGATAAATACGGCTATCGAACCACTTACAGAAGGGTGGTCAATATTAACGGGGGAGATGAGAGTGAGTCAGCCTGATAGTTACTATGTTACCACTCCGATCTATTATGTCAATGCGGAGCCCCATATCGGAAATGCCTACACTACCGTTGCCGCAGACGTCCTGAACCGCTACCATAAGCTTTTCGGGTACCGGTCCTATTTTCTGACCGGCACCGATGAACACGGTTCCAAGGTTGCAGAATCCGCTGAAAAAGCCGGTCTCTCGCCGCAGGAGCTGTGCGACCGCAATAGCCAGGTATTCAAAGACAGCTGGAAGAAGATGAATATAGAGTATGACAAATTTATCCGCACCACCGACCCGGAACATGAGGAAATAGTCCGCAAATTCATACAGGTGCTTCATGACAAGGGATACATTTATCAGGGGGAATACAGCGGTCTGTATTGCACCGGTTGCGAGAAATTCATTACCGACAAGGAGTTGACCGAGGACGGCCTCTGCCCGGTGCATCTGACCAAACCCCAGCAGGTCAGGGAAAAGAATTACTTCTTCAAGCTCTCCAAATTTTTGGGCCCGTTGAAGGAAAAAATCGAAAGCGGCGATCTGGAGATTATGCCCGCTTCACGGCGCAATGAAGTCCTGGGCCTGTTCAAACAGAATCTGGATGATTTTTCACTTTCACGCGAAAGGGTTAAATGGGGCGTGAGCCTTCCTTTTGATGAATCCCAGGTCACCTATGTCTGGATAGATGCATTGATAAATTATATTTCTGCTCCGAAGTATCCGGACGGCCCCGATTTCGACAGGCTCTGGAACAAATCCACCGTGGTTCATCTGATGGCCAAAGATATTCTGAAATTCCATTGCATCTACTGGCCGGCCATGCTGATGGCTGCGGATGTCAAACTGCCGGATAAGATCGTCATTCACGGCTACCTCAATCTGGACAGCCAGAAGATCAGCAAATCGCTGGGCAATATTATCAAGCCGGACGATATGATAGGTTGGTTTGGTGTAGATGCCTCTCGTTTCCTGGTACTGAATATGTGCGCTTTTGGCTCCGACGGCGATATCCGTATCGAGGACTTCTATACCAAGTACAATTCCGACCTCGCCAATAACTACGGCAACCTGGTTTCGCGCACATTGAAAATGATTGACCGTAATCTTGACGGAATCCTGCCCCAGCCTTCCGGCGACGATATGCCGGAGATTATCAAGGACGGCTATGAGACTGTCGGGAAGGTCCGGGACAGGCTGGTTGATGTACAGATCAAAATGGCCACCGACGAGATCATCGCCTACCTGAGCAAGTTGAATACATACTTCGATGAAAAGAAGCCCTGGGTGCTGGCAAAGGAAGGCGCGAGCAATGAGCTCGGAAAAGTCTTATACAATGTCTCTTACGGTATTGCTCTATCGTCCGCCCTGCTTTCACCTTACCTGACCGAAAAGACTGCGACGGTTTTAGAATGCCTGTTTGGAAAAAAGATACCACCCAACGTGGTTCTGCAGGAACTCGGGCATGCGCTGGGATTCTCGGATAAAATCGAGATACCCAAAGAGAATCTCTTTCCACGGCTTTCCATGCCTAAGGAGCTCGAGACTAAGGCTGAAGCAGAAGCCGACAACCTGATTGGAATCGAGGATTTCGCCAAAGTTAAGCTGCAAGTAGCCGAGGTCAAGGCCGCCGAAAAAGTCCCCGGAGCCGATAAACTTCTGAAGCTGCAGCTCGAAATCGGACGGGAACTGCGCCAGATTGTGGCCGGGATCGCAGAATATTATGAGCCGGAATCACTTTTAGGCAAGAAGATCATTGTGGTCACCAACCTCAAACCGGTAAAATTGCGCGGGATCGAATCCAACGGTATGCTTCTGGCGGCCCAGAAGAATAAAAAACTCACGCTTCTCACCGTTGATTCGGATATACCATCCGGAGCCAAAATCAGTTGATATGATTGATACGCACTGCCATCTCGATTTCGAAAATTATGATGACGACCGTGAGGAGGTTATCAGGGAGACAATCGAAGGCGGGGTGGATCGGATGATCAATATCGGCATTGATGAATCCACTTCCATAAAGGGGCTGGAGCTCTCTGAAAAATATGAAAATATTTACGCCTCAATAGGTTACCATCCCCATTCCGCCAGCGAATTCAGCAAACAGGTTCAGGATAAACTGGAACGCCTGGCCCAGCATCCCAAAGCTGTGGCAATCGGCGAAGTCGGGCTTGATTATTACCGCAATTATTCTCCCCGTGAGGATCAGATAAACGCCTTCAGGCGCCAGATAAGGCTGGCAGCCGAGATGGAGTTGCCGATTGTCGTGCATATCCGCGAGGCTATGGAGGAAAGCCTGAAGATTCTGAAAGAGGAGAACGCCGGTGAGTTCGGGGGTGTCCTGCACTGCTTCCCCGGGAGTTACGAGGATAGCCGGAGGGCGCTGGATATGAACCTGATGGTTGCCTTTGGAGGGACAATAACTTTTAATAATGCCCGCGCTGCAAAGGTAGCCGAAAAAGTGCCTTTGAAACAGATAGTCCTCGAAACCGATGCTCCTTTTCTGACTCCTGTCCCCTTCCGCGGTAAACGCAATTCGCCGCTTTATGTACACTATGTTTACAAAAAGCTGGCCGAAATCAAAGAAACTGATTTTGCCGAACTTGAAAAAAAGATTGATAAAAACGCGGTTTCTTTGTTTAATCTATCCTGATGCTTAAGCCAAAGAAATCATTAGGCCAGAATTTCTTAAAGAGCAAAAAGACGGCGCAGCGAATTGTCGATCTTCTGGACCCCCATGCGGATGACGTTATTCTGGAGATCGGTCCGGGAACAGGCGTGATGACTGAGATCCTGATCGAATCCGGCGCAAAGGTCTATGCTGTGGATATCGATCAGCGCATGATCAATTTTCTGGCCCAGAAGTATGCCCGCGCCCGGAATCTGGAAGCCGTGCATTCTGATATAATGGACTATGATTTTGACCAGATTGAAAGCAAGGAGCGGATCAAGGTAATTGGCAATCTTCCCTACCATATGACCTCCCCCATCCTGGAAAAGATTTGCTATTTCCACCACAAGATAGACTTTGCAATTCTGACCGTCCAGAAGGAGGTGGCAGCCAGAATTACCGCTGAGGTGGGCAGTTCCGATTACAGCGCCCTGACAATTTTCATAAATAATTACTGCAATGCCGAGGTGATGTTCGATCTTGGCAGAAAGCAGTTTCACCCCCCGCCCGAGGTAACCTCATCCGTTATACGGCTGGACTTCTTTAAAAAACCGCTGATCGATCCCGGCCGATACCTGTTAATCCGAGATCTGATAAAAAAACTTTTCAGCCAGAGACGCAAGAAGGTTGTCAATTCCCTCATGAACAGGTTAAACATGAGCCGGGAAAAAGCGCAGGAAATCCTGGATGACGCCTCCATCGATAAGAACAACCGCCCCCAAAATATTTCTCTCGAAGAATATGTTCGTCTCGCGGACGCGCTTTATAAATATGACGTGGAATTATAAAATATGCCTCGCCTGCCTTGCAGTTTCAATTTTTGCGGGCGGCCCGCTGTATGCCCAGGGCATGATACTCGATTTTTCCCACGACAAGTCGACCTATCACTGGGAAGATTCAATCTGGATAGACAATGATTTTTCCGATAATCTGCGCCTGCAGATGTATAACCATTCCACCGCAACCCTGATAAAAAAATCATTGTTCATAAACAGCCGCGACCGCTGGCAGAAAAATGCCAATACCAATCTGGCCCTGAGCTTTAATCCCCGCAACCGTTTTTCCTGGGGCATAACAGCCTTTAACAACTATAACCGGCTGGAAAGCAGGCGGGTGGGGATAAACCGCCTGGGACTTCACCAGGACTACAAGATCAGTGATGCTATCAAGGTACACTCCCAGCTCGCCTATTCCGAGGCCACCCGGCATTACCGGGAGACAAAGGAGCGCGACCGGGGAGTGATGCAGAAACTCGATCTTACCTATGTTGGAAACCTCTTCGGGCTGGGGAGCCTGGGAGCCTCATACAATCATGAGCTGAACCTCCTGCGGAGAACTCCTGAAAAATCTTTTGGCCTGGATTTCGGTTTTGCCAACAATGGCACAGAGCAGGAAATTCAAATAAATTACAGCGGCAATTACCAGCAGAACAGATTTTTCACCGACCTGACATCATTTGAAAATGTGACCACCCAGAACAAATATGAGCATCAGGGCGACCTGCATATAAATATTGATCTGATAAGGAATCTGGATCTCGATCTTGTCTCCAATTATTCCTATCGCCGCTTTGAGTACACGGAAGATGAAGATGATGCCCTGACGGGAATAATCGGGCGCGACAACCTGACCGCAACCTTCTACTACAAGCTGGCCGGGTCATACCCCCTTTTCGGGGTATCTCTTTTCAAGACCGAATATATCTACCGTGACAGCGATGAAGAATTCGGGGACCTGTTTTCGGGGCAGAATATCACAATGGGTGAACTGCGCCTGTCATATTATATTTCATGGAGCGAAAAAGATTCTCTCTATGCCGCGGGCACATTTTCCGTGACAACATACAACGGCAAAGACCCCAACAACTTATTCTCCGATCGCGACCGGGTCTTCAAGCTGGGCCAACTTGTCTATCAGCGCGATTTTTCAGACCATTTTCTCCTGCGTTTGCGGGGATCATACCAGTATAACCACTACATCTATATCTCCGCACAGCTTTCGGCCAACAACAATCATAATATTCTCTACCTCGCTCAGCCGGAGGTAATCTGGAGGCCATCTGATGTTCTGCAGATTTCCCACAGCTGGGTCATGCATGCCAACTATATCTATTATGACTTTGAAAAATATGAGGATTCCCAGCGCAACACGCTTTACCGCAAGGCCGATTATCTTGTAAAATTGAACTATTCCATTTCCGGAAATCTCGATCTTTTATTATCTTACCGTTACCGTTATGAGGATTTTGGACAGCTTGCCTACAGGGATCAATGGGCCCAGAGGATAAGCTGGGACCGGAAAGGCCACTTGCCTTCGATCGAGATGTTCTGGCGGCCATTTGATGAACTTCTGGTCAATTCCGGGTATTCATATGAACGGAAGAAATCTTTCGATCATCTTCCGGGCGAGGAGGAGGGCACCCGGATCCTGGAAGAAAAAGAGGTTTTTGAAAGAGAGAAGATATTTATTAATATAGAGTACAGTCCCGGCCATAAATCAAGGGTTAACTTCTCATATACGCGCCGGGTACAGGAATCGCGATTGTTTCTTAATGAGGATTCCGATATCATAACATTAAACGTAAGCAGGTACTTCTGATGAAAAAATATGCCCTGACGCTGATATTGATCTTTATTGCCTGCGCCAGCCCGTTCGACAGCAGGGAATCAGAACTGCCGACCAATGACCGCGGTACATTTATACAGCCCGTTTCTCCCCAGGTCGTACTGTTCAATCTGGAAAATTCATTTAAGGAACTGATTATAACCAACTTCATGCAATCCCTTGACTCGAATTTCTTCTTCCTCTATGATTTTGTTACCGGCAGTCCTCCTGAGGGAGATTCCGGATGGGCCCATTCCGAGGAACTGCGTCTGACCGAGCTGATCTTCAACAATTTCCAGGCAGACTCAGGGGCGGAAATCATCCTCAGCCTGACACCCCTGCAAAATCAAGCCGATCAATCCTACGATACTACGGCCGTTCTTTATCGCAGTTACAGCCTGCAGGCTGTAAAAACGGGAAGCGGGGGCCAAATCGACACTACCGAGTACCTGGGCACATCGATCTTCACCATGGTTGAGAACAATCAGGGGCTCTGGAGCCTTCTAACATGGGAGGACCGGCATCAAAGCACAAATATTCCCAGCTGGGCAGATTTTAAAAATGGCTATCGTTAAGGACATATCATATATATCTATCCTCTTCATGTTCACACTGTGGCTGTCTGCCTGCCTCAATCCATTCGCGCCATCGCTCTTGGGGCCCTCCGGTGTCAAGGCCATCGTGCGCCAGGTGGAACCCGACAGCACCCTGCATAATTTCAAATATGCCTATGAGCATAACGATATAGATGTCTATGAGAACTGCCTGGATGAAAATTTCATCTTCCGTTATGTCGATCAGGACCTTGCCGGAGAGATCGCAACCGTTGAAATTCCACGTGACGGCGCCTCGGGGGATATCGAAAGAACACGTAATCTGTTCGCATTTTTTGATGAAATCCAGCTCGATCCATGGATCCCGGTTTTCGACAGAACCGAGATTCAGGGAGATGAAACCTGGGAGGTATACAAAGTCTATTTTCAGCTCTCGGTTCGAGACACTGACGGAGACTTCGGGCTGGAACAATACGAGGCCACCGGCCTGGCGGAATTCAAATTCCGGCAGTCGGGTGAGGATGATTTATGGAGAATTGTGTTCTGGGACGACCAGTCCAATCAATAAATTCGCAATCGATATTTTAGAATAGAGGACTATGCTGTGAAAAAACTTTCTGTCAGCTTGGATCAAATAGGGCTCCTGCGGGAAGCGCGAAAAATTCGCACGCCCGATCCTGTAACCGCGGCCGGAGTGGCCGAGATTGCCGGCGCTGATTCCATATCCATTCATATCCGATTGGATCGCCGAGGTATCAGGGAGCGCGACCTGTATCTTTTGAAAGAGACCTGCAAAACTCGCCTGAATCTCAATATCTCCCCCAAAAGCGAGATGCTTTCCATGATCAGCGAGGTTAAACCGCATGAGGTAACTATCCTTCCCGAAAGAGCAACCGAGCTTTACACCGAACGGGGAATTTCCTTCGAGAGCGAGGAGGAGTTTGATCTCGACCTCTTCGGCCAGATTCAGGGTACCGGCTCGAGGCTGTTTCTGATGGTTGAACCGGAGGCGGCCGATATTAAGGCCGCAGCTAAAGCAGGATGCGCCGGTATTCAGCTTTACAGCCTGGCCTATACTACCGTCAGGACCGAAACTGAAAGGCAGGTTGAACTGGACAAGATTGCAAAGGCGGCGGAACTTGCAGCCAAAAATGATCTGGAGGTCCGTCTCGGCGGAGGTCTGGACTACAATAACATCTTCCCCTTCCTCAAGATCGACGAGGTCAGTGAATTCGTGATCGGGCATGCAATAGTCGCCCAGGCCCTGATGGTCGGGATGGCCAAAGCGGTCGAGGACATGGTTACGATAGTCAAATGGAGTTGATGTTTTGCAGAAAATCTACAGAGATCAGAATGCGGATATAAAATATATCAGAAATAAGCAAATTCTGATTATTGGATATGGAAGCCAGGGGCGTGCTTTCGCTCTCAATCTAAGGGACTCAGCCATTGAGGTGAATATCTGCATTAAACTGGAGAGTCTTTCAGCCAATGCCGCCCGGGCCGAAGGGCTGAAGGTAATTACGCCGGATAATATTGATGACCGCTATGATATATTCCTGTTTATGATACCTGACCATCTCCAGGGCGATTTCTATGAAAAATATATCAAGAACAGCCTGAAGGAAAATTCCTGCCTTGTCTTCGCTCATGGCTATTCTATTCAGTTCGGGCTTGTCCGGCCGGATTTCAGCTCTGATGTCATACTTGTGGCGCCTCACGGTCCCGGTGACGATTTGCGCGAAAGATTTATTAGGGGTTCCGGAATTTCATGCTACGTTGCGGTACAGCAGGACCATTCCGGGGAGGCTGCCAATATTGCCCTGGCCCTGGCAAAAGCGGTCGGCTCAACGCGCATCGGCGCCTTCCAGACTACCTTTGAACATGAAACCCTGGGAGACATTTTTGGCGAGCAGGCCCTGCTTTGCGGGGGCCTGGCAGAATTGGTCACAAAATCATACGAGGCCCTTGTCAGAAACGGCATCCCGGAGGAAAATGCATATATCGAGACGGCACACCAGATAGATCTCCTGGCATCGCTGCTTAAGAGACACGGCATTCACGGCATGGCTGAACGGATATCGATGACCGCCCAGTACGGCATGCTCAAAATGAACGACAAAATAATTGACCGGGATGGTGAAAAGAGGTTAAATCAACTATTTGAAAAAATTAAATCAGGCGAGTTCGCCCGCGACTGGCAGGAAGAATATGAAACTGGTTTCAAGAACCTCAAAGAATACAAGAAAAAACTCAAAAATCACTCGATCGAAAAGACGGCGGAAAAGATAAAGAAGATTATAGAATAAATGGAAATTACATATAGAAATCTGCGGCCGGAAGATTATGACAGCCTGATTCAGGTCTGGAAAGCCTCCGGCCTCCCCGTGCGCCTGACCGGCAGGGACAGCCGGGAGAAAATAACGGAGCATATGAAAGAACAGCCCGATTTCTTCACAGGCGCATTCGACCGCGGCAGATTGATCGGGGCGGTAATTGCCACTTCCGACCTGCGCAAGGGCTGGATAAATCGCCTGGCGGTGATTCCGGAATATCAGGGGCGCGGTGTAGCGTCTGAACTGCTGAAAATTTCGGAGAAATGTCTGATAAACTCCGGCGTGGAGATAATCTCCTGCCTCATCATGGATGACAACCATCACTCAATCAAGTTCTTCGAATCCAGGCATTACAGCAATTCACCGGACGTCCTGTACTTCCGGAAGGTATTGCGCCGGGACACATGAAGAAGGGAAGCAAATGCCAACATTTGAACAGGTAACATATATAGAACGAGACATTCAAACCGTATTCAATTTTCATCTTGACCTGAATAACCTGCTCAAGATTTCCCCTGATGATGCTAACCTGCAGATATTCCATGCACCCGAGAAGATCGAACAGGGTTCCCGCATCGGACTGTTTGTAAAAATCGGGCCGATAACGACCACCATGGAAACCGTCGTAGAGATTCTCCAGCCTCCGCATAAATTTGTGGACAGGCAGATAGGCGGTTTCTTCGCCAAATGGGTGCATACGCATCTTTTTGAAAAAGTCACCAGAAATAAAACCAAGCTGACCGACAGAATTGAATACAGCCTCCCGGGGGGAGTCTTCACTAATGTGGTGGGCGGTGGCATCGCCCAGAGGAAAATCGAGGAGATGTTTCGTCATCGAGCGGAGAGGACAAAAAAGCTCCTGGAAAAAGAAAGCGATTAAAAAGGCGGCCCTGAGGCCGCCCGAAATAAATCAATATAGATTATAGACCACTCAGAGCATTCAAGAGCCCTGTCCTCAGGAACGACACCTTCCAGGCTCCATCCTGCTTGATAAGGTAAAAATCGACCGTCTTTGTTTCCATTTCAAAAGTTTTGCCCTTGACCGCCGATTTGGCCTGACTGATAACATCTCTTATAATCTGCTTTTTCTCTTCAAATGGCATATCTAACGAATCCAGGCGATTCATTTTTTCGTAAGTCTCCGGATCGATGTTCATGAGCAGGAAATCATCCAGGTTGTCTGTGGCAATCGAAAAAGTCACCGGGACATCCAGTGTGTCTCCCTCGCCTGTGGCGTCCCCTACTTCATAGGAGAGGACATTTTCGGGTACCGGTACAATCGCATCGATCTTGACTCGCCATAACCTTACATCCTCGGACACATTTTCATCATCTTTACCGGTAACAAGATCATAGAAGCCTTCATGCATACCGACCGCCATGCGTTCCTCGCTGACCAGCATTGCGAAGGGTTCGCTCAGATCGCCCTCCTGCAGGATATTATCCAGGAACTGCTGCACAATTCTGGCCTCGCCCGCGGCGCCGTTCTGGTCTCCTCCTCCGCAGGCCAGAATTGGCATCAACGCCAGTACTACTAATATGACAATATAATTCCTCACCCTATCCTCCATTTAATTTGATTATCAAATCACATGTTTAAAATATATGCCCGCCTGCAAATAGATCAAACAAAACAATTCGGATTTATGTGAAACCGCAACTATTTGATCGACGATCTAACTGAATCGGGCAGGGGAGAAAAATCTTCACCCGGATTATGCCTTGGCATCATAGGCGAATCCTGTGTGTACTCACCGCGGCTTTTCTGGTTGTTATATGTCCGCATTTTGATTGTCAGGTCCTGGCATGCCTGACAACGGCAAATATTATTGATTTTATCTTTCGGGATCACACGTTTAGGCTGATGATCCGGGGCGTACACCCTCCTTTTCACTACCGCATATCCCTTTGAGAAATCAAGGGGATCTTTCCATTTCACTCCCTGCACAACTTTTGTATTGGTTTCATCGTAGATAGTGGCCCCGGGACAGTCAATCATAACCATCTCCTGCCCCTCATCTCCCTTATACTCACCCACAGCGTTAGCAAAAAAGTTGTAATAATCGCCGTAACGATCATTGCATTCCACGCAGATATGAACATGGTTGAATTTGCTCATCCGCTTTCCGCAGATGGGGCAGATCTCAGGCTTGTTCATCTCATGCTCCCTGATTCTGATTTATTTGACTTTTCTTTTGGCGCCGTAGAGTCTTCCGGGAGGGGGCATTCTGAATGTATCCCCCACTACCTTAACTCCGCATGAGGGACAGACCTTTTTCCCGTTTACTTTCTTCAGTTCCCTTCGGCAGAGCGGGCATCTGGTGATTTTTCTACCCACAGTCCTTCTCCATATTTTAGATTTTTAATTCAATTATTTCTTTTGCAAGGCTTATGCCGTCCCGACGAATAAATGTAATTTCATGGGATACAAGACAATAGGAACTCCGAGTAAGAAACGGAAAGGGGACACCGGATAGAAATTATAGGATCAGGCCAACAGTATTGGCCGGAATGCTATACTGGATTCCATGAAAAACTATGCTTTCAGGAGAAACAAAAAGGAAAATGCCGCCCCCGCGATCGGAAGCACAGAGAGCAGGTTGACCGAGAAAAAGGTGGCGGCTATATACCCCGCCACCAGAGCGGGTATTAGTACAAAGCGCAGCAGGTTAAAAGCCAGCTTGAAGATCTTGAAGACGACAACCAGCAGCAGGATGAGAGCACAAAGATAAATTGCCATGGTAATATCCGGGCCAAACCGGATATAGAGGTAATCATGATATGCACCGATTTCGGCGAATGTCCCTCCAACTACAGATCCTATTTTTGAAAGAACCAGATCAACTATGTTATCCATCGCCGCCTCATACCTCTATTTCTTCTACCGGCTCGATAGTCAGGGATGATTCACCAACCCTGGTCAGCCCGACCATTCTCTGGGTCAAAAAATTCTGGGATGTAATCCATTGCTGAGAAAGGTCCAGCACCTCTTCCTGGGCCACTTCGGTTACCCAGTCGATGGTCACGGCATCGTAATGTTCGCCATCGACAGTTAAATCATCCATTGATAATGTAAATCTTACCTTCATAAGTCTCCTACCTTGTTGTCGCTTCGAACAGATGTAATTGCAAGGCCTATGCCGTTGACAAAAAAGCTCTGCAAAAGACTTGACCAGTTCTGTAACCTGTTGGGAATAAATAAATTGTCAGCGCCCCAAAGCGGTTTCGGTGTGAAACATCTGAACAGCAGCTGTTCAAATCTATCGGATCATATCTATATAATGTTGGACAGATATAGATATTAGTGCATTTTGCAATGGAAATGAGTTATATATGTCGGGATATAAGCGTATACTTCTAAAGGGCGCTGAAATGCGAAAAATACTCAAGAATCAATATAAACGTCACGATATCTTTTCCTGCAACCATTCCGCGCACCACCGTTTCGGGGGAGCGGTTTCCACCTACTATATACTGTCTGAGAAAAAATGCTATCCGGAGGGATGTATAAACTTCATCTGGCGCTGCCGGCTCCTCAATAAAGGGCACGCCTGCCCCAGGAAATACAACCATGTGGGACGTAAGTGTTTCTCATGCAAGGAATATTACGAAGAGAAATTCTGCCAGCAGCCCAAATTAAAGGTCAGCCAGGATGAGTATCGTGAATTTCTGCAGGAAAAAGAGGATTTTGATCACTGGATCAACCAGCACGAGGGTCGGGATGTAGAGATTGATACCAGCATATCAGCAATTAATCCCAGCCTGACTATGACCAACGGCGGAAAAAAACCGAAGTTTCGATTCAATGGCTGGATACTGGTCTTCGACAACCTGCATGTGAACTATGATCTTTTCGATGACACCGCTTTTGCCTGGATTTCCCCCAGGACGCAGGAAAGTCTTCAGTTCAGCCGGGGAAGCTCATTCGAGGCCATGGCCCGCTTCAATTTTGAGCAGGGAAGGCTTATATTCAACCGGCTGCGGCGCTTCGAGATAAAAAGCCCGGGCATCGAGGACCCCCCGGACATCAATAAAATTATGGTCGCCACACAGACCGCATCTCGATTTCCTGTACAAACCGAGAAGTGTATTCATTGCCCCGAGGGAGTGCTGGTGGATAATATAGACTACAAGAGGACCCGAAACGGCCGACGCAGAAATCTTGTCTGCCTCAAGGGAGTAGAAAATCCCGCCGAATGCATCTATCATCTGTCTGCAATTCTGGATTCAGAAGAATAGACTACTCATCCAAAGAGTCCAGGATCTTGAAGGCCTGCCTGTGCAGATATTCGCGGTAATGAAGTCCGCCGACATCAAGCTCCAGCATTATCCTGCCGAATTTCTCGAATTCCGAACGATCCGCCAAATGGACTTTCTTGATTTCCCCTGTATCGACAGGTCTTAATTCCCCCTCTTTCCAGTCTGCCAGAACAAGATGAGAGATCCAGTCAACGCTCCTGTTGTCGCTGTAAAACCGGACAAAAATGCGCAGAAAATAGCGCAGAATCTCAATCCGGCTGCCGGTCTCCTCGAAGGCCTCACGCCGGGCGCCCTCGCCCAGAGATTCATCGGGATGGATGCCTCCCGAGGGAATACGGTACAATCCCTCCGGGTACCACGGCTTGGCGTTCACAATCCATCTATTATTTTTGCGGATAAATATGGTAACGTCGTGGCTGCGCCCGTGCTTCTGGCTGTTCAGAAGATTCTGATATTCTCCGGGAGTCATCTCGAAGGAAGTAAAAAGTTCTTCCGGGTGCCCGTAACGTCTTTCGAATTCCTGCAGATTTTCTTTAGTTATATACATCCGGGGCTAAAAATAAGCCATCAATCCTGGCTGTCAACAATATTGAACTTCGACATACCCAACACATTATAATTTCTGTCGACTATGTAAACAGTCCAATCCCCGGTTTGTTCTGGAAGAATTTTATGAGCTGTATATGCTCTAAAACCGTCTGGAGAGGCGGTAACATCAATCGAATCTCTGGATTGCTCCTTCCCCTCATAGTTCCATATATGATATATGGTAATCGGATACAGTTTTTCGGCTACTACTTTGCTCCAACAGCATAACGTGCCGATTGTATTTTCGAAGACAGAATCGATTCCAACCGGTTCCTTGTCCAGGATGGCATCGGCGATTTTGATGTCCAGCTTTAGTTCGACCGGCTCGGCTGCCACAGCGGAGGAATCTTCCTCGTTCTCTTCCGGCAACGCTACAGTGAATAAAAACAATATATATAAGGGTAGTACCGACCTGACCAGATATTTCATCTCGCAGTCCTTAAATTATTTCCTCTCATGTAGTTAAAAATGATTCTGCAATAATGATACGAAACCTTCAGCTGACTGTTAGGCATTATATCATGTTAAAGTGCCTTTTGCCATATTAAATTTATTTTTTTCCGGACCTGATGTCAGTTCCGAGAACACATTCCCTTATTAGGTCTATCGACATTTATCCAGAGCATTTAAGAGCAGAATTAATTTTTCATTTCAAAAAGCTGCCGGCGACTTAAAACCTTGGTATTTCTCACGCTATTTTATAAATTGGGAATTATGCAGGCAGGAGTGTATATTCATCTACCCATATGTAAATCGCGCTGCATCTATTGCGATTTCTTCTCCCAGACCGACTCGGGACTGGAAAATGACATCGTCGATTGTATCCTGGAGGAGATCAAAATGGCGGCGCGAAAATACAGGGACTTCAGGGCTCAGACCTTGTATCTTGGCGGCGGGACTCCTTCATGCTTCTCGGATTCAAATATCGAAAAGCTGATCCGCGCCATCAACTCGTATTTCACATCCGGCAGAGATGGTTTAAAAGAGATTACCCTTGAGATGAATCCTGACGATACGAAAATCCATAAGCTCGTTAATTATCGGGAGATCGGAATTAATCGGATTTCCCTCGGGGTTCAATCATTTGATGACAGGGTACTCGCATTTCTAAAACGCAGACATAACTCGGAGCAAAACCTGAGCGCGATAAACCTGCTCCGGCAGGCGGGATTCTCAAACTTCTCCCTCGATCTCATCTTTGCTGTCCCGGGTCAGACTAATTCCGAATTCTCCAAAACACTCGAAATGGCAATTAAGCTCCAGCCCCCGCATCTATCGCTGTATTGCCTCTCCTACGAGCCGGAAACGAAGCTGTCGGAGATGCTCAATTCCGGCGTCATTAATGCTGTTAACGACGAGAGCCAGGCACGGATGTTCCGTGAATCGATCATCATGCTCAAAACCGCCGGCTACCGGCAGTATGAGTTGTCCAATTTTGCCCTTCCCGGATACAAATGTGGTCACAATCAGGTATATTGGAAAATGCAGGATTATCTGGGTTTTGGACCCTCGGCGCACTCCTTCTATCATGGAGCGAGGTGGGGAAATTACTCCGATCTGGATAAATATTTCGGATGCGTAAAGTCCCCGGATTTTCCTCATCCGCCAGAGGAAAAACTATCTGCACAAAGATTGGCCGAGGAATATCTCATGCTCAGCCTGCGCCTGGATGAGGGTATCGATTTAGATGAGTATCATAAGTTTTCCGGCCTCAGCCTGATGGCGGAAAAGAAAGAGATTATTGAGGGCTTGCTTGAAAATCGACTGGCTGAAATGGATGGCGGCCGTCTCCGTCTGACCATGGACGGGATTATGGTGGCGGATGAAATTGTGGCTCAACTGATTTAATGCAGTTGAAATACCCGGAATCTTTTTCCGATTCAGAAATGATGGTTTTCCTGTTGAAATAATCTATTTTTGGGTTTTATTGAGGCGAATATGGAATTATTTGAAGAAGACAGATCGGGTATCTCTTCCGGGCAGCCGCGGCCGTTAGCAGACAGGATGCGTCCCCGGGATATTTCCGAAATACTGGGGCAGGATCATCTCCTGGGAGAGGGCGCCCCCCTGAAGGTGGCGATCGAGAGCCGCAAGATACCCTCAATGATCCTGTGGGGACCGCCCGGCTCCGGAAAAACCACCATAGCCAGCGTGATCGCCAGGACAGTCGAAACGCGCTTTATTTTTTTCTCAGCCGTGACCTCGGGGATCAAGGATGCCCGCCTGGTTGTGAATGAGGCTGAAAAAGAATGGCTGCATTACAACAAACAGGCGATCCTCTTTGTGGATGAAATCCATCGCTTCAATAAGGCCCAGCAGGACTTCTTTTTACCGCATGTGGAGAAAGGCGTTATTATCTTGATCGGGGCGACTACCGAGAATCCCTCCTTCGAGGTAATAAGCCCACTTCTCTCGAGGTGCACTGTCTTCACTCTGAGTATGCTCGCAGCCGGAGATATCAAGATACTTCTCAAGCGCGCCCTCAAAGATAAGGAGCGCGGGCTGGGTGATTATCCCAATCAGGTTCCGGAGGAGGTGCTCGACTACCTGGCTGCAATCTCTGACGGCGATGCGCGCCGGGGCCTGTCTTACCTGGAGATGCTTGCCGCGCATTTTGGCGAAGCGGGCGCAGAAATCAGCATCGACTCTGTCGGCAAGATTCTGCAGAAGAAGACCATGCTTTATGATAAGTCCGGCGAGGAGCACTATAACCTGATATCCGCCCTGCATAAATCCGTACGCGGCTCCGACGTTGATGCTTCCTTATACTGGCTGGCAAGGATGCTCGAGTCGGGAGAGGATCCCATGTATCTGGCCAGGAGGCTGGTCAGGATGGCTGTCGAGGATATAGGTGTAGCGGATCCAAATGCCCTGACGATTGCCCTGAATGCCAAGGAGGCATACCATTTCCTGGGCAAGCCGGAGGGTGAGCTGGCCCTGGCTGAATGTCTGGTCTATCTTGCCACCGCCCCTAAATCAAATAGAATCTACACCGCTTTCCAGAAAGTGCAGCAGGCGGTCAGAGAGAACCCGTCCGAGCCGGTACCCCTGCATATTCGTAATGCACCCACGGGATTGATGAAAGATCTGGGCTATGGTAAGGGCTATAAGTACGCTCACGATTATGAAGATGCCTTTATAGATCAGGAGTATCTTCCGGACAGCCTGAAAGGGAAAAAGTTCTACACGCCATCCGACATGGGATTCGAGAAAAAAATAGAGGAACGCATGGCCTGGTGGGAGAAAAAGAAAAAAGAACTCTCCCGCAAAGAACAATCCAGTGAATAAATTGGCCCGCTTTTAGTAATTCTTTTGGAATAACCTTAAATCGCAAATTCACAGCAATCGCCGCCCTGGCCTTCCCATGCCCCGGGAGCGCATGTTCCGGGGGGATCTCCACCCACAAAAACGAAGTTTATTATCCAGACAGAGTCGGAGACATTGACTGAGGAATCCGCATTGGCATCACCACATGCAAACACGGGCTGAGGGCCGGGACCGCCGATGAAAACAAAATTGATTATCCAGACTGCATCGGAGACATTCACGGACTCATCACTATTAGCGTCGCCGCAGATCCCCTGACACTCCTGTGCCGGCGCAGGAGCGGATACCGACGTAGAATATATGAAATCCCCTGTATTGGCAAAATTACCATTGGCGCCGTTGCCCGCCAGATAAAACGTGATTTGGCCCACATCAGAAGAGGGCGCGGTCCAGTCTATATTCCAGCTGACCGGACCATCCTGCACACCCAGCATTGTTCCGGTGGAGGTATGCTTGACATAATCTTTTAACGGCGCGGCATTGTCCGATAATTGTGTATTCACTGCATCGGTAATGGTGAATACCCCGGCGGCATTGTTCAACGGATCGGAAGCGGTGATTTCGAACCCCCATCGCTGTTGATCGGGGTCCTCAATTGTAACCGTAAGAGTATAGGTCTGGTCGAACGTATACTCAGCCGGCACGCCGCTCAGGGACAACGATCCATCCCCTCCGCTGCTGTTAAGATGGCAATCGGAGCACAATCCCTCACCCGGCGCCCCGGTCTTGCCGTCCGGCGGTCCGGCCGAAAAGGCATTGATGAATTGTGGTATAAAAAATGCAGTCACAAGCAGCGGCAATACAAATGCAAATTTGCGTACATGATCAACCCACATATGGCTCCCCTCGTTAAAATGTTCTCAAAAATGCTATGAAACTTTTTAGAAATACAATCAGTTATAATACAAAACAGAATTTATCCTGATTTTGTTTCTGGACAAAATGTTCCAATTAATATTTATGCTCAAGGAGATTGAAAAGGGTATGGGCATAAGGATAATCATCAGTCAATATTAAGGGCTTATGCGGAATTTTGCTATTATCAGTCTGCCGGGAGCAGTCATCTTCTTGTTTATGATCGCTTTCAACTGCGGTGACAAGGCTGATCCGTTCAGATCGGTAGATGATCCCGGTTTCAAGGTCACCTATACAGACCAGATCAAAGTAATCCTTGATAATAACTGCGTACTCTGTCACGATTCAGAAAAGCAGGGAGCGGAACGCAATGGGGCGCCCCTGGATGTCAATCTCGACACCTATGAAAATGCTGTTGCCGTTGCTGAAAGAGCAAATATCCAGATTCAGGCCGGAACCATGCCGCCAACCGGCGGCCTTCCGACCGAGTTACGTGCTCTTTTCCAGCAATGGATCGATCAGGGTCTGGAGGAATAGATGAATGCCGTAACCAGAGGGATTATCTTCACGTTGTTTTTTATCACCCTTTTTATGCTTGATCGCGACCTGCATGCGCAAGAGGAGGAACCCGACGAAATTGAATCACTGGAAACAGTTGAGATCGAGGATGTTACCTCGGAATGGTGGCAGAATGAAAGGGCATACGCTGTTCTGGACCGAGCTATCAATGTCATGACGGCCAGAACAATGCGCATGAATTCTTTTATAATAATAATCGATCACCGTTTTCGGCAACCAGTATCGGAAGAACCGTTTCATGATTTGCTGGGTTTCGATGCCGGCGGTCTGAAAGTGGGGCTGGGATTACGATATGGTATCTATTACAATCTTGATGCGGGAATTTATCGCCTTAACGGCACCGGCGAAGCCTTTGATGTGTATGAATTTGATGCAAAATACCGGCCCTTGCGACAGGAGAAGCATGCCTTCGATCTGGCGCTGCGCGCCGGCGTAACCTGGTTCTCACAGCAGGATCTTGAGGATGCCACCGGATTCTTCGGACAGCTTTTGATGAACAGGCTGTTCGCACATCGGCTGAATATCGGCAGCGGGCTGCTATATCATTCGGAGTCCTCTAATGAAGTCAAGTCAACAGAGGATGACGATTTTTCAGTGGCGATTCCCGCCTATGTTGAGTTCCGCATCAGCGGCCGTTTCATGGTGAATGTCGAGGCAGTACACAGCATCGCAGGATATGGCTCATCACGGCCTGTATTCTCAACTGGTATCAAGATACTGACCAATCGGCACACATTTGCCATCATGGTGACCAATACAAGATATATATCAGCCGATGGCATTGTTGCGAATTCGCCTAATGGCCTGGATGATCTTGCGCTCGGATTTTACATCACACGGGAACTCAATCTATAGATAAGTTCAAGAAAAAGGAGTTTGTCTTGATCAACCGCAGGAAAGCACTGAAATTTCTCACCATAATCGGGGGCGCGCTGCTCTGGCCGGCATCATGGCTCCAGGCTCAGGCACAGAAGATAGCATTCAAAATTAACAAAGTAGCTAAGCTCCGGGAAGTGCACGGCTGGGCTATTTTGAAGATTAAAGACAGACAAATTCTATTCGTGCGGGACAGCGAGAACACGATCAAGGCGCTCAATCCAATCTGCACACACAAGCAATGCACTGTTGAATATTCCAGGGAGAAAGGCCGTATTGTCTGCCCCTGTCATGGCTCTGAATATGCCCTTGACGGCCGCGTGCTGAAAGAGCCCTCCACCGAACCGCTTGGCATTTATGAATCCGAACTGCGCCAGGACGGCCTGATTGTGGTGACCCTGGAGGAGATCAAGTATACCGAGATGAAAAAAGAGAATGGCGAATCAAGTGAGAATAAAAAAGAGCAAAAGGACGGGCAATGAGGCATATAACCGTAATTCTAACCCTGGTATTTCTGCTTCTTCCAATTAGCGCAGCGCATACCCAGGGTAATACAGCAGACAGCGACACCGCTGCCGACACTCCGGTCGGAGAGGTCGAGGAATTCGAGATGGTTGAGGATGTAGTTGATGTCACCGAGCAGGAGACAAGTCTGGGGCTGTTCGAAATCATCGGCCGTATGCATCCAGCCACAGTACACTTCCCCATCAGTTGGCTGTTTCTTCTTTTCCTGACCGAAATGATCGCATTCATCTACAATAAACCGGCCTGGCACAGGGCGGGGTTCTATATCCTTATAATGGCGGTCCTGAGTATTGCGGCGGCTGCCGCCACCGGATTGATCAATGCCTCCAATCAGGAGCTGGAGGGAGAACTGCATTCGCTCATGATTACACATCGAAACCTGAATTATGTGGTCGCGGGTCTGAGCGTCCTCGCTCTCGGGATACGCATTGGAAGACGCAGCCTTTCCGGGTATCTTCACGGAATTTATTTGGCGTTTATAGTAGTCGCTACCGTTCTGGTTTTAATATCCGGACATCTGGGATCCAAGATGGTCTACGGTCTGAAGTATCTTCCCTTTTAGTTCAGCCTTTATCCTCGTCACTGAAGAGCCCGTTACTGAGAAGATCCATCATCATGGCAAACCTGTTTTCAAAGATATCATCCTCAGATTTTTCCGGGTACAGTGATTTGATATTTGACTTCATTAGATGTGAGAAAACCATCATCGATTCTATCAATATAAAAACAGTATAAATGTCTTTGATTCTTATCTGTCCGTCCCATATGAATTTCTGAAGTTTCTCGAGGAATTCAGAGGGATAGAGGACATGACTGTAGATCGAACCAAAAAACTGCACCCCTTCGGCAATTCCCCAGGCTATCAACTGCACCAGCCTTGGATTTTCGAGGAGCCAGCGATCATAGAGTTTTAAGGATTTTCGAAGAAACTGACGCGGGTCATCGATATCCTGTGCCACAAAACCGCTTGCTGAGACCAATGGTTCCGAGTACTCTTTAAGAAGTTCCCGGAAGAGGCGCTCCTTGTCGACAAACAGGGCCCGCGCCGCACCTTCATCCAGTCCCGCACGCTCGGAGATCGCCTTCATGGAAGTTGCCTTTATTCCGTGTTCCGTAAATTCCTCGACAGCGGCATCGAATATCTTCTTTCTCTCATCCTGCATACCTGCAATTTAAATCTTTAAAGATGATTAGCCAGAAAAAAAGCCCCGCGCTAAGCGGGGCTTGAAAAAAATACTTTCTTTTTATTTAACATTCGGGAAAACCATCGCCATCGGGATCGCACGGAGTATTCCCCCCCTGGAAGATATAGACGATGATATAAACAGCATCAGTAAGATTTATGATAGAATCACAATTGACATCTGCAGACTCGAACGTTGAAGGCTGCGGACCCTCCAGGAAAATATAGTTCAGGAGGTATATTGCGTCCGCTACATTAATCTCATTATCGAGATTAATATTACCGCAATAAGGCACCTCGGGAACTTCAAACGTGAATATATCCTCTACAGAATTGGGGACAGTCGAATTAAATCTGGCGATCGTCCCATAATCCGGATGATTCAGGGAGCCGGAAAAATCATTGAAGACAACCCTGCCAAGATGGAAATCATCTGGCCAGACATAGCCGGCATCCATGGCATTCTGGGGAAGCGGTTCGGCGGGATATTCAGTTTCGGCTATATATACTCTGTCCCCCCAGCTCCAGCCGCCGGAAGCATCATCATCAATAATAAAGAAGAAGTCTCTTCTGTCAGGAGTTGGGCTATCACCTTCGTAGTGCCAGACCTCGAAAGGAGCCCTGTTGGGCCATTTCTCATCTGTAAGCCAGTCGTAGTATTCACTTCCAGTTTCGGTAAACCTGATTTCCCATGATTCAACTCCGATCAAACCGCGCCAGTTGAATCTGGCCCGGGCCTGATCGGTGCTGCCACCGATATCCGAGGAAATAAACCAATCACCAGTTGAATTCATAGACCAGAAAACATTATCCGGTGGATCAACAGGTCCAAACGCGCTGTAAGTCTCGATAACACCTCCCCCATAATCATTGGCTGGAGGCGCAATTCCCGGCTCGGGTCCGATCACACGCACCATGATACCGTCCACGATCTCATAATCATAACCGCCGCTTTGGTTGCTCTGATTGAAAAGTAGTGTCACGAAGTCGCGTTCAAGGTTCCAAGTACCATCCGGATTGAAATTTACTTCATAGCTGCCGGGAACAGTCTGTTCCATGTCAAGATATTCGATCACTACAATACCATCCGAGTTACCGGCGATGTGGTCGGCAGTGTCCGTGTACTCCACCACGGGACTGCTCTCAGGAATGACTGTCAATGCCTCAATCGGAGTTTCAAGCGTAGCCGCATTGAAGCCGAGGAAGTTTATACCGGCGAAGACAGAATCTTCCGGACGAACATCCTCTATGTTTACCATGTAATATGTAACGGCAAAATGATATGGATTATCATTTATTATCGGGCCGCCCATAACCATATCTTCATCCAGATATAGGTAATTTGCAATTCCTGATTCGCTGCCCACCTGAACGACTCTCAGCTCCGGCAGGCCGGATACAGGATTTATTACCCAATTGTAAATTGCCTGAAAATCCCAGGGACGAGGAACAGAATCACATTCTTCATTAGGAGGCTCTCCCGTACAATCAATGACATATTCGCCCGCGACATTATAAAAGCTCTGCATCAGCTCAGCTGCATCCATATCAAAAGTCGCTATTTTGTGCCAGGGCCCGGACTCGCTTTCGCCCTGATATATGTTATATCCTTCGAAGACAAAGAACTGATCAAGAGGATCGAGATAATCCTGATAGTAGTTTTCCATGTCGGATGTCCAGACCAAGTCAATCGCACCATCAAGACCTCGGCCATAAGCTTCAAATCCAACGGGCGCACTGGGAATATCGAAGAAGTTATCATAGACCATCTGAATAATCTGATCATGCTCTTTCAGATTAGTAATACTTTCAAGCCTATTGGATCCCTGCCCAACAGCTATTGCGGCCACTATTTCCTGGGTATCTCCCGGCATCATGTCAAAGGGTCCGGTGCTCATCATGAAGCGCCGATCATCAGCAGCCACATCCAGCCATCCCGTACCGGCTACGGGATCACCGGGGTGCATAAATGTGGTTATGTTACCAAACGGATCAACCAATGGCGCACCGCTTATTGAGTCGCCTTTCATGTAATTATAAGATTCAATGGGTGAATGTGGATCGGTACCGTTGATATATTTATTGAATGATGTCATGGGCATATTTTTGTAACCATATATCCATTCACCCATAAAAATTGCGCTGTCTGTGGGATCTCCGGGTATTATCGGTCCCTGCAGGAAGTCAAAGCCGACTGCCGGAACTGCTGTACCATAAATAGCATCCCCTCCCGACTCATTATAGCAATAACCGAGCGATAATACCGTATCACATCCAACCAGATCATCTCCTGCATCTCCCACATCAGGGTCGCACCAGAGGGATATATATGTATCATCCAGAGTATTTCCGCCCTCATTGATGATCAGGAATTTCATAAAGATTACCTGTCCCAGAGTACCCGGGCTTCCATAAGCGAACGATGTCTGCTGAATCTCTAAACCCAGCGGACTTGTATTACCGGCGTCAATGTTATGCTGCGAGGGATCGGCATCATTGAATACCGACCAGCACATCTGATCACCGTATAATTTGGGATCACCGAATTCATCCACCGGCGCACCCTGATCCACGGGCCAGTTGGCATAATCGGGATTAGTTACCTCATTGTCGCCGCGGTTGATCTTATAGACCTTATAATCCGGACCGTCAGGTAAAGGCTGCCAACTTTCCATATTGCCGGGAGCATATTCTGATCCATATTCCGCTACCGTAACCCTGGTTTCTCCATTGACCATGGCGCCCACCCACAGTCCGGCGGCATAAACGACAGTCTTTTGTGTGCCGCGAGGAAAATACAGACCGTCTGTCTTACCAAGAAAATTGGTGTTATCATACGCAAAATTCCCGTCATTATAAATAAAACACAACAGATTATTGATATCCAAGTAGGTATCAGTGTCCAGGTAACGAGCGATTGTCGCCGATTGATCTTTGCTCCTATCCTCAGGCGCGCTCCAGGCTATCGTGCCTGGTATGACTAATGCGGCAATTAATAGAATACATAATCGGGTGCGCTTCATGGTTCCTCCCTATCAATATCCCATATGAATTACATTTTTCCGGGATAAATATTTTATGGTTTTCCTGCTTTATAATAAGACGATTACCTCATTTCTGCGTTTAGCCAATAATCTACCCCGGCATCCATCAGCCGGACTCGATTTCAGCAGTATCCTTGTATGTGGTAGACACTTTAAATCTACAAATTGTCGCATATTTGTCAATCTTTAACAGGGTAAAACAGTAATCTTTCGGACCCTCAATTAATTTGCATTTTTTGAAAATATTCATTGAAAATTGGATTTTAAATCGTATATAGTCAAGATATTAAAAACAGCAATTTTGCTTTTTGAGCATAATTTAGGACAATAAATATCCTAAAAATCAGGAGGTTATCCAAATGAAGGTTAAAGTTGACAAGGAACTCTGCACCGGCGACAGCATCTGCGTCGACCTTTGCCCGGAAGTCTTTGAAATGAATGATGATGATCAGGCTGAAGTGATTGTTGATGTGGTTCCGGAGGAGTTTGAAGATGCGGTCCGTGAAGCTGCCGAAAGCTGCCCCGAGGGCTGTATTTATATCGAAGAGTAGTCAATAATCGATAATAATTCGGCGACTTTCAGCTGCACCAGCAGCTACATATAGATTATTAATGAGCCGGAGTTTCGACGCTCCGGCTTTTTATTATCCCGGACAGTTGCTATCGGGCTCCTTTGAGCTTATATTCATTCTCGACGACATAATCTATAATAAGAAAGGATTCAATATGACATTATTCACAGAGAGGCTTCATGAAGCCGGCAAGGATGTCTGGAAGAAGCTTCTGAGTCATGAATTCCTGCAGACGACTTACAGGCAGGAAATTGCCGATGAGACTTTTGCTCAATGGGTCAGGCAGGATTATATTTTCGTGCGCGAGGCAATTCCCTTTATAGCTTTTATAACTGGACGCGCCCCGCTAAATCTGAGATCGCAGCTGGCTAATATTATCGGCATGCTGGTAAAGGAGCTGGGGATGTTCGAGGAGATGGCCGATCAGCACAAGATCAGCCTGGAAAACATCAATCCCTCCCCCACATGCCATGCTTACCTGCAATATCTTTACTCTACGGGGAATATCTGCCCCGTTGAGGAGTCATTCACAGTATTGTATTCTGCGGAGAAAGCTTATTACGATTCATGGAAGACGGTCAAGGATAACTTGCAATCGGAAAGCAAGTGGCAAAGATTCATCGATTACTGGTCCTCGGATGATTTCGGGGCCTATGTCAAATGGATCGCGGGTGAGTTGAACAGGCTGGCTGAGGGACTTCCGGAGCATAAGCTGAAGAAGATGGAGGAGCATTATATCACCACCGGCCGCTACGAATATCTCTTCTGGACCATGGCCCAGACTTCCGAAAAATGGCCGGTTTGATTATGGCGCCTGATAAAATAAGGAGTTAAGGCATTAAATTCTTATTTTTCACTGACGACAAGCATCTCAAAATCTTCTCTTGTCAGCCTGTCATTTCTCGAGAATGCGCCGAGTTTTGCTCCATATATATCGATCTTTTTATACCCGAGCGTCTTTAAGAGCCAGGTGATCTCACTGGGGACATAGTACCGCTCGTCACATTGCAGCTCTTTTTTGTTGCCCAAATCATCCTCTAATTCGGTAATATAGCGGTCCCTGAAAGTCATTAAATCAAATGTATTGCTTTTGTATTCAGCGTTGTCTTCCTTTGAAACTCTGGCGCAAAATTTCTCTACCGAATGATGGAGCGGGAATAGACCGTTCAAGGTTGTAAAAATAAACTTGCCGCCGTCTTTGATCGCCTTCGTGGCATTCCTGAGTATTTCGAAATTCATTTCATCCGTTTCCATTAGTGAGAAACCTCCCTCGCAAAGCATGATCGCGAGATCGAATTCATTCTGAAAGGGAAGTTTGCGGGCATCATGTTTCTGAAAATCTATTTCCAGATTTTCTTGTTTTGCTTTCTCCCGGGCCCGGGAAAGCATGGATTCCGATAAATCTATGCCTGTAACATGGTAGCCTCTTTTGGAGAGTTCAATCGAATGCCTGCCGGTGCCGCATCCAATATCAATAATCTTCAATGACCTGTCATATCCGATTTCTTTTTCAATAAAGTCACATTCGCCAATAGTACCCTGCGTAAACTCTTCCGAATCGTATTTTCGGCCATAATTTTCAAACAACAGTTCATACCATCTTTTCATTATTATTCCTCTTGCTCGGGTTACCCACCTGGCACCCACATGAAATGTGGGCCGCAGGTCAGGCCGCTGACTGATTTAATCGGGTATCCTGCTATGTCTGATTTTGAAAAGCAGCATAGCAGGTGAAATTCTCTTCGCCCACCTGATAGGTGGAGTACAAATGTTGCGGGGAAGCCTCTTTCAATCATGTGTAAACTCAATTGGCGGCAACACATGATAAAAACCATCCTCATCTTTTAAGATGTTAATTATTGAATCTATAAGGGAATCAACGTTACCTCTTCGCTCTATTTTAAACCAAAAGTCTTTTGAAAAATCATGAGTTGTGAAGTATTTCTGCCTGACTTCCGACCACTTTATTGTATCATATGGAACAGCATGTCTGCTTCTCTCAAGCGTATAAGCGTGAAAGTCAACTAACACTTCGAGAAGTTCAGGCGAATTAATTATCACACCCTGCAATTGGCTTTCATCAGACAAAATCTCGATTTCACCAATTCGCATTATGCTGTCTACTAACATATCCCCGAAAAGCCGCCATGACGGCAGGCTGTCCTGGCAATCGGGACATTCCCCTGTATGAAAATATATCCTGCTGATCCCTTTTGGAAAAAACACTTTGTCGTAGTCAGCTGTGAAGCGCACCCAGTTATGTACAAAATCACCGTTGTCCGCATACAAAGTAGAAAATATGGCAAGCATTAATAACAGAGCGAGGATGAAAACGCTATAAGACCTTTTGGTCAACTTGCAAAGAAAATGCATACTGCCTCCCGAAACAATTCCATCAAGGTTTATAAAATATGTATATAAAAAGTGTAAACCATCTGCCCGGAATGAACTGTAAAGGATGTGCCCGGAATATACCAACAAAACGGAGAGGCAGGGATTCGAACCCTGGAACGGGTTACCCCGTTAACTGCTTAGCAGGCAGCTGCCTTCAGCCGCTCGGCCACCTCTCCGAATATAGAAATTCATAATAAGGAATCATATACATTAGGGCAAGCATAAAGTTGCCGCTCACTCAGGGGATTTATTCGAGCCTAATCACGAGCACGGTGATCCACGTCTTCTTCCGTTCAAATCCCTTTTCAAGTTCGAGGGACTATTCACCCAGTTCCATATAGGTGGGTGTGGAAAGATAGCGTTCGCCGGTATCGCATATGATCGCCACGATCAGCTTGCCCTCGTTTTCGGGCCGTGCCGCCACTTTCAATGCGCCTGCTACAATAGCGCCCGAGGATATGCCGCTGAGTATCCCCTCTTCCTGAACCAGCCGCCGGGTCATATCGATAGCCTCGTCATTTTCGATGGTTATGATTTCGTCCACAAGGTCCATGCGAAGAATGTCCGGTTTGAATCCTGCTCCAATGCCCTGGATCGGATGCGGGCCTTTCTCCCCTTTCGACAGGAAGGGTGAATCGGCCGGTTCGATCGCTACCGCCTTGAATTCCGGTTTGCGCGACTTGATCACATCACTGACGCCGGTAATCGTTCCCCCGGTTCCAACTCCAGAGCAGAGGATATCGACCCTGCCGTCAGTGTCATTCCAGATTTCCTCGGCAGTAGTCTTGCGGTGGATTTCCGGATTGGCGGGATTCTTGAACTGCTGGGGCATGAAATAATCCGGATTCTCCGCCAATATTTCCTCTGCCCTGGCTACAGCGCCGGGCATACCATCCGGCCCGGGTGTGAGGATAATCTTTGCACCGAAGGCTTTCAGGAGGGCGCGCCGCTCAATACTCATGGTATCGGGCATGGTTAAAATCAGCGGGTGGCCTTTGACCGCACATACGAAGGCCAAGCCAATCCCCGTGTTGCCGGAGGTCGGTTCTACCACAGTACCTCCTGGCTTCAACAGCCCCTCTCTCTCGGCCGCGGAAAGCATGGCATAGCCGATACGGTCCTTCACTGAAGCACAGGGATTATAAAATTCGAGTTTGCCCACAACATCGGCTTTCAGCCCCTCGGTTATTCTGTTGAGCCTTACAAGCGGAGTGCCCCCGATAAGTTCAAGCATGGAATCGTAGATTCTCATCAAAATCCTCCCGGAATCAGATATAGTACATTTCTTTGAGGTCAGTCAGATAAGAGACCAGATCGGACAATTTATGTCTTTTCAGGTTCTGCATCATTTCATCATTAAGATCGTTCCAGAATCCATTTATACCTTTGATCAACTCGCTCCGGTCGCCTTCCTCATCGAGATATTCACCGCCCGCAAATATCTTGATTCCCCCTTCAGCAGCCGTCGCCAGATCATGTATACTAAGTTTTTCTATATCCGAAGCCAGAAAATACCCGCCTCCGATCCCCCGCTTGGAAGAAATAATCCCGGCTTTGGCCAGATTGTTAAAAACTACTTCCAAATATCGCTTGGAAACATTATATTGCCGAGCCAGATGTCTGGATGTCAAGGGAGAGGAACGCTCCTTTTCGGAAAGTTCCAAAACAACCAGCAAGGCTAAGTAAGTCTTTGAACTAAACATAAATACCTAAATCCTATGTTGCAAGAGTGATTTATCTATAAATTAATACGAAAATTGTCAGGATTTTGATAAAATTATTATGATTATATTGAAAAGTCAACATTAAAGTCAGGGGAGAGAATGGAATCCGGAAAAAAGAGAAGCTGGGCTGAACCATTCAAGATTAAGATGGTTGAGCCTCTGAAGATGACAACTCGCGAATACCGGCAGAAATGTATGGAGGATGCTGGCTATAACACATTCCTTCTAAAATCGGAAGATGTCTATATCGACCTGCTAACCGATTCGGGCACATCGGCTATGAGCGATCGGCAATGGGCCGGACTCATGCTGGGGGATGAGGCCTATGCGGGCAGCCGCAATTTCTATCACCTGGAGGATGCGGTCCGGGAATTTTACAGCTATAAGCATGTGGTTCCCACTCATCAGGGACGCGGCGCCGAACATATCCTCTCCAGAATCATGATAAAAGATGGAGATTATGTACCCGGCAATATGTATTTCACCACCACGCGGCTGCACCAGGAGCTTGCGGGCGGCAAATTTGTGGATGTGATTATCGATGAGGCGCATGATCCAAACAGCAGGCATCCATTCAAGGGGGACGTGGATTTCGAGAAACTCGAGGATTTACGCAAGAAGGTTGGGAGAGAGAAGATTCCCTATGTATGCATAGCAACCTGTGTCAATATGGCCGGCGGGCAGCCAATATCGATGGCGAATTTAAAGAAGCTTCGGGAATGGTCAAAGGAGCATGACATCCCGGTCATTCATGACGCCACCCGTGTCGCTGAAAATGCATACTTCATCAAGGTACGTGAAGAGGGCTATAAAGATAAATCGATCGCAGAGATAGTCTATGAGATTTGCAGCTTGACCGATGGCTGCACGATGTCGGCCAAGAAGGACCCGATGGTCAATATCGGGGGATTTCTGGCTGTCAACGACGAGGAGCTCTTCAATAAAGCTCGCAATATGGTGGTGATTTATGAGGGGTTGCATACTTATGGAGGGATGGCCGGGCGTGATATGGAGGCGCTGGCGATTGGCATAGAGGAATCGGTTCAATTCGACCATATCCGTGCCAGGGTGGGCCAGGTGGAATACCTGGGGCAGAAGCTTCTGGACGAGAAGATTCCGATCGTTGTGCCGGTGGGAGGTCATGCGGTTTTTCTGAATGCCCGCGAATTCCTGCCGCATATAGATCAGGATCAATTCCCGGCCCAGTCGTTGGCGGCGGAGATCTTTGTTGAATCGGGGGTCAGGTCGATGGAGCGCGGCAATGTTTCCAAGGGCCGAAATCCCGAAACCGGCGAGAATTACCGTCCAGCCCTGGAGCTTGTCAGGCTGACAATACCGAGGCGCGTCTATACCCAGGCGCATATGGATGTGACTGCGGAGGGCATTATCGATGTCTATCAGAAGCGGGATAAAATAAAGGGATTGAAATTTGTGTATGAACCGGCATATTTGAGGTTTTTCCAGGCTCGTTTCGAAAAGATCGGATAATTTCTTGAAATCACCACAGTTTTCGTATATATAAAGTGGCAATTGCGGGGGATTTAAACCCCCGCAAGTTAATTTTGTATAACATCTCCAGAGGTGATATAATTTATGGCTGATAAGATGCACACAAATTCAAGTAACAAAAGCGAGGGCGCCAGGGGCAGGAGCAGCCTGCAGATACTTGTCGCAGGAGCTGCGATTATAGTTTTGGTACTGCTGGTAAAATTCGTCTTCCTGGGAGACAAAGGACCCGCAAATGCCGCAAATGGCGCAATAGACCTCTTGAAGCAGGAGCGTTTTTCGGAGGCTGAAGAGAAGTTGCAGAAGGCATTTGCTAACGATCCCGAACTGATGTTCGCATCGGAACTGAAAGAGCCAAACCTGTTTTATGTAGGACTGGCAAATGCTTACCTCGAGAACGGCGATCTTAATACCGCTTCCCGGTACTACACCGAGGGATATCAAATCGACTCAAGCGGGTTTGATAAATATGCCAAGTTCGTGCGCGCCGATTATCATTATCCCGAGGATGCCTATCTTGAGCTGGGTAATTTGTTCTGGAATGCCGGAAGCCTGGATCTTGCCAGTAAGGCTTATGAACGGGCGCTCGATCTCAACCCTAATTTCAGCTCCGCCCTGACCAACCTGGGCAATGTGCTGCGGATTAAGGGAAATGTGGATGAGGCTGTGCAGATGTATCAGAAGGCATTGACGGTCGATCCCACACTTTTCGAAGCGCGGGTCAACCTGATCAGCCTGGCAGTTGCCACGGGCCGAACCTCCTCGTTTAATCTGCACCTGGAAAAGCTCCAGGAGTACTACCCGGAATCGGAGTACACAAGCTACTTCCTGGGTGAGCAGAAGAAAAACCAGGGTGAATGTGAGGAGGCCGTGCAGTTGTATGAGGATTTTCTCAAGAAAAATCCGGATCATTTGAATACCAAACTCTCTCTTATCGACTGCAATCTGGAGGTGGGCAATTATGATCGGGCTATGCAGATTCTGAAGGAACTGGCCCTGCGCATGGGAGACAATCCGAGTCTCAAGGAAAGAGCTCTGGGTCCGGCGGAGAAAGCCTTCCAGGCGGGAGACTATGAGAAAGCCAAGCAGTACTACGAGAGCATGTCGGCAATCTGGCCGGACGATCCCAAATTCAGGTTCGGTGCGGCCTCGGCCATGATCAATCTTGATGAGCTGGCCGAGGCGCGGGTGATTCTCGAGGACATGGTGCACAATTACCCGGAATCCTCTGAAATTCTTTCCAACCTGGGGCTGGTTTATGCCAAGATGGGCAAACCGGAATGGGCCCGGGAGCAGTTTGAGGCGGCAATTGCGATCGACTCTTCTGCAGTTGCATACTACAATCTTGGAAAGATTTTTGAAGAACAGGGGGACACTGCCAGGGCCAATTCATGCTATATTCTCGCCTCGCTTAAAGAGCCGGAGATGTTCGGTCTTCAAGATTATATGATGGAAGTTTCAATGGAAAAGGCCGAGCGTATTGCCCGCGGCGATACTGCCGGAATGATATTCCCCGAATATGCCAGAGACTCTACAAATAGGTGATCGCCTGGATGTGGCC
Source organism: Candidatus Zixiibacteriota bacterium (assembly GCA_011056555.1). Lineage (GTDB taxonomy): Bacteria > Zixibacteria > MSB-5A5 > JAABVY01 > JAABVY01 > JAABVY01. The sequence goes on from DSEQ01000028.1 coordinate 56,363, forward strand.
ATCGAGCGCCTCTCCTTTACCGGAAAAGGTATTGGAAGGGTCAATAACTTCGTGATCTTCATCCCCCACACTATTCCAGGCGATGTGGTTAAGGCTGAAATCACCTCCCGCAAGAAACGATACGCGGATGCCAGGGCAGTCGATTTTGTCAGTCGTTCATCCGATTCAATCGAGCCCAGGTGCCGACATTTCGGGATCTGCGGCGGGTGCAGTTTCCAGAATCTGCCCTATGAACTGCAGCTGGAGGCAAAACAGGATGCGGTACAGGAACATATCCGCAGAATCGGTAAAATCGAACAGCCCCCCATTGATAAGATAATACCCTCGGATAAGCAATTATTCTATCGCAACAAGATGGAATTCTCTTTCAAGCCCGACCAGGAGGATTTTCTCAAGCTGGGACTGCATTACCGCGGCGAATGGGAGAAGATTTTTGATGTGGAGGAATGCCTTCTGCAATCGGAGATATCAAACAGAATTGTGAATCGTGTCAGGGATTTTTTCAAGGCGAAGAGGATACCGGCCTATCATCTATCGGAACATCACGGGCATCTGAGATTTCTGATAATAAGGGAAAGCCTGGCCACAGGCGAGGTCATGCTGATATTAGTTACTAACCGGGGTGATTATGAATATCTGGATGACTTCGTGGAAATGGTTACCTCCGAATTCCCCCGGGTGACTTCAGTAGTGCATGTTATAAATTCGAAGAAAGCCAATATTGCCGTGGGAGAATCGGAGAAGATTATCCGGGGCAACGAGCATATCACAGAATATATCGTGGGCAACAAGTTCCTGATCCGCCCTTCTTCATTTTTCCAGACCAACAGCCGCCAGACCGAAATCCTGTATAACCGGGCGGCCGAGATGGGTGAATTGGGGTCGGACGAAAAAGTGCTGGACCTGTATACAGGATGCGGGACCATCGCGATTCATATCGCCCGTAATGTCGGCTCGGTGCTGGGGATTGAGCTCAATCCGGATGCGGTAGTAAGCGCCAATGAGAATGCGCGGCTTAATGAAATTAATAATTGCGAGTTCGTTGCGGGAGATGTAAGAAAGACCATGGATAAGCTGATCGACGAGGGACGAAAATTCGATACCATAATTGCCGATCCGCCCCGCGCCGGTATCGGGCATAAGTCTCTGGTCAGAATATTCCAACTTCAGCCGGAAAAATTAATCTACATTTCCTGCAATCCGGCCACACTGGCGGCAGATATACGGGAACTGAGAGAAAATGGCTACAGGCTGGACAGGACGGTCCCGGTCGATATGTTCCCGCACACCTTCCACATTGAAACGGTTTCACGGATAACCCGGAAATAGAGAGTATTGACAGGTATTCATGGCAGACAAAAGTGAGTTCTGGTCAAATGAAATTTCAAACGGTTTCAAGCGTTCCATATTTCTGCACCTGCCGGCCCTGTTGTATATGGCGCTGATATTTTATATCTCCAGCCTGCGAAGTATATCGCCGCCGTCGATCGGTTTAGGTATCGAAGATAAAATTTATCATTTCGGTGAATACGCCCTGCTTTCATTGTTTTTATATGTAGCACTTTTGTCCTATCGGCATAAGTCAATTCAAAGCAGCATACATATAATCGCAGTGGTGATTGCCTGCATCTTCGCGGGCACGGACGAGCTGCACCAGTATTTCGTACCCGGGCGGGAATCCACAGTGGGGGATCTGATTGCAGACTGCCTGGGGGCGATTACGGCCCAGGCTGTGATCTGGTATTACCTCAAGCTCAGGCGCCAAAAAAGCATTGACTAATACATTCCCCCACCTATCTTATAGGCTTGAACTTGTGAAAATCAGACCGATAATAGTTTAAAGTGTGTCATAAAGTTGGAGAGAATGTTGTTTAATTTTTCCGAGCACAAAAGAGATCACACCTGCGGAGAATTGAGGAGCTCTGATGCCGGTTCTACGGTTACTCTTAATGGATGGGTTCACAGACGCCGCGATCATGGCGGACTGATATTTATCGACCTGCGCGATCGTTATGGCATCACCCAGCTTGTTTTTCGTCCCGAGAAGCTTTCCGAGCAGCAGATGAAGGAAGCGGGAAAGCTGGGTTATGAATTTGTAATTTCAGCCACCGGAACGGTTAACAAGCGCCCGGAGGGGATGATAAATCCTGAAATGGACACGGGCGAGGTGGAAATAGAGGTTGAGAAGCTGATAATACTGAATCCCTCCAAAACACCGCCTTTTGAAATAGAGGATGAGGTTAAGGCTCTTGAGGACCTTCGCTTAACTTATCGCTATCTGGATCTTCGCAGAACTCCGCTGCAAAGGAATATCGCAATCAGGCACAGATTCATTAAAGCGGTCAGAGATTTTATGGACAGCGAGGGATTTTTTGAGATTGAAACACCCATGCTGATGAAATCAACTCCCGAGGGCGCGCGTGACTATATTGTGCCCTCGCGGATTCATCCCGGAAAATTCTATGCCCTGCCGCAGTCGCCTCAGCTTTTCAAGCAGATCATCATGTGCTCCGGTTTCGATAAATACTTCCAGATTGCGAGATGTCTGCGCGATGAAGAACTGAGGTCGGATCGTCAGCCGGAACATACACAGATCGATATGGAGATGAGTTTTGTAACCCAGCAGGATATTTTTGAGGTGACGGAGAGGATGATGGCCTATGCTTTCAAGAAAACCCGTGATATCGAGGTCAGCACACCCTTCCCGATCTATGCCTATGATGATGTCGTGAGAAAATACGGCAGCGATAAGCCGGATTTGAGGAATCCATTGGTGATTGAAGATATATCTGAAATCGTCAAGGATTCCAAATTCAAAGTATTTTCCGGCGCTGTTGCTTCGGGAGGCTGTGTCAGGGGTATCAAAGTCGAAAATGGCGCTGATCTCTCCCGCAAACAGATTTCGGAGCTCGAGGAACTGGTTAAGAAATTTGGCGCCAAAGGGCTGGCTACTATCGCCCTGACCCCGGAGGGCATCAAGTCTCCGATAGCCAAGTTTTTATCGGAAAAGCAGATTGAGGATATTTTCTCAGACATCGGCATGATCGAGGGCGATATATTTCTGATGGTTGCAGATAGGCCGAAGGTGGTTGCCGAGAGCCTGGGCGAGCTTCGTAAACAGATTGGAAAGCAATTCGATCTGATCAGAAAGGACGAATGGCAGTTTCTGTGGGTCACGAAATTCCCGCTGTTTGAATACAATCCCGAAACAGACCGATTTGATGCGATGCATAATATCGTGACCTCGCCGCTGGAAGCGGACATCCCGCTTCTGGATCAGGGCTTCGGGGCGGAGGAGGATTTTTCCGATCCGGATCATCCCTGGGCCAGAATCTATGCTAATCAATACGATCTGGTGCTGAATGGCGTGGAGATTGCCTCAGGGGGAATCCGAAATCACAGGCGCGATATTCAGCAGAAGATACTGAATGTACTGGGAATGTCGGATGAAAGGGCTGAGAAAGCCTTCGGATTTCTTCTGAAGGCTTTGGAGCTTGGCGCTCCTCCGCACGGCGGAATTGCGCCGGGAATTGACCGAATTGTGGCTTTATTGTGCGGGGCAGAATCCATAAGGGATGTAATTGCATTCCCAAAAACTACTACGGCACAGTCACTTATGGACGGATCGCCATCCGAGGTGAGCGAGGAGCAGCTAAAAGAGCTCAAAATAGAGCTGGCAATTGACGAAAAAAATAATTGAAACGTTAATTCGCTTTAATAGTTATAAACAGGATTGAAGTATTCTTAATATATACATTTAAGGCCGTATATATTATATTTGAGTAGATTAAATTTTACAGGATAATATTTGGAAGAGACAACTACCAGAAAATTTAGAATAGGCGACACCGATCTCCAGAGGCTTTTCGGCATCGGAGATATACATCTGCGGATCATTGAGGAACAGCTTGGCACACGATTGATCGCCCGCGGCGATGAGATTATTGCCGAGGGCAGCGCCGACCAGGTTGAGAAAGTCGAGAAGCTTTTTGCCGACCTCAAAGAATATCTCGCCAAGAACTACGAACTTCCGGAAAGCTATGTATGGTATGCGATTTCCATGCTCAAGGAAAATGGCGAGGGTCCTGCCGAGCAGATGTCAACGGATGCGCTGGTTACATCCGGTAAGTTCAAGGTCGTCCCACGCACGGTGGGCCAGAGGGTATATGTGGATGCGATCAAGAAGAACGATATTGTCGTCTCGATCGGGCCGGCCGGAACCGGCAAAACATATTTGGCAGTTGCCATGGCTGTAAACGCATTGCAGAAGAAGATTGTACAGAGAATGATACTGGTCAGGCCCGCGGTTGAGGCCGGCGAATCCCTGGGGTTCTTGCCGGGAGATATCCGTGCCAAGGTGGATCCTTACCTGCGGCCGGTATATGATGCATTGCATGATATGATGCCGTCTGAAAAAATAAAGAAGCTCCTCGAGCTGGGGGTGATAGAGATAGCTCCCCTGGCTTTTATGAGAGGCAGGACGCTTAATGCCGCATTCGTCATTCTGGATGAAGCCCAGAATACCACTACCGCACAGATGAAGATGTTTCTCACCCGTCTGGGAGAAAAGTCAAAAGCTGTTGTAACCGGTGATGTTACCCAGATCGATCTGGCCGCAAACCGGGTCTCCGGACTGATTACCGCACAAAAAATCCTCAAAAACATTGACGGCATAAAGTTTATTTACCTTGATGAGAAAGATGTGGTCCGCCACCGATTGGTCCAGAATATCATCAAGGCCTACGAGAACGCCAAGAGAAAATAAAAGAGGTATAATAGAGTGTTTCGTCTATTAATACGTTTAAAGCGTATTATAAAGAAGAAGTTGAAGCTTGCCGGGGAAATCTATAACGGCAAGAAATCCAAAGACCGCTACCTGTATAAGTCGCTGCTTATACTGGTTGCCGGGCTTGTTATTACCCTGGCCTATCCCCAGCAGCTTGTCTATCAGCCGGTTGAGTTGCCGCGCCTGAACGATATTGCGCGCGAGAATATCGTGGCGCCGTTTGATTTCGAGGTCAAGCGTTCACCGGAACAGATTGAAAGTGATCAGCAGGAAGTGCTGGCTAATCTGCCGCTCATATTTGATTATGATGTCAGCCGATACGAACAGGTTTATCGAAGCGCCGTGTCATTTTTCAGCCGTCTGAGGGCATTGAAAGAAGCGGATATCTCCAGGGCAAATATCGTGGACTCCCTGAAGGTGATAAAACCGAATACAAATATCGCCACGTTGAGAGACATAGCGAGACACAACGATGTCGACAGGCTTGAAAACCTGACCCTGGAAGCGATAGAGGCTATATATAATATCGGCGTTATGCCGGATTCAATCGATTTATCGGATTACGATTACGATCGTGCGCTGATCAGGAAGCGTTTGCAGAGGTTTAACGCAGGCTTTGACAGTTTGCGTTCTCGAAACGAGGTAAGGGGACTTCTGCGCCAGAGAGGCTATGCGGACACATTAGAAAATATATCAAATTCGGAATTTGCAGAGCTGGCGGCATCTTTTGTGGAGCCGAATCTGCAGATAAACATGCAGGCCACAGAACAATTCAGGGACGAGAAGCTGGCCGAAGTCCCCCGGGTTGAAAGGACTTTCAAGGCCGGTGAATTGATAGTGGAAAGAAACACCAAGATCGATGCCTGGCATATGGCAGCGCTGGAAGCGATGACCGAGAAACGGATCGAGACAGGTGAGGAGGGTTCGCTGTGGCACTTTATCCTGCCCTACCTCGGACGGGCAGCGCTGATAATATTCACGTTTGCCGCACTGGCGGTGTTCTTCTCTTTTTTCAAGAACGGGAAGTTCTTCACAAACCAGAAATTCACCGCCCTGATGCTGGTGATAATGCTGGAGATCGTATTTGTCTATATAATCGATTATTCGCTCAATCAATCGATGTACCTGATCCCATTTGCGATCGGGGGAATCCTGTTAACCATATTATTCGATCTGGAAACCGGGATCATATCGACCCTGGCGATATCACTGATAGTGGGTGTGATCCAGAATTTCAATTTCAGCCTGGCCCTGATAGCATTTCTGGCAGGGACCACCTCCTGCCTTTCAGTCAAAACGGTGCATAAACGATCCGACTTCTACAGGTCCATCCTGTACCTGATGGTTATGTATATCCTGGCCATATACCTTATGGAATCGATGAAATTTTCTGACTCTGAGACGATTGTTACACAAACGGCTTTCGGCGTCATAAACGCCATACTTTCACCCATAATTGCGATGGGCATCCTGCCGGTGTTCGAATCGCTTTTCAATATCACCACCGACCTCAGGCTCCTCGAGCTTTCCGACATGAACCATCCGCTTCTGAGAAGGCTGGCGCTGGAGGCGCCTGGAACCTACCATCATTCCATACTGGTGGGCAATCTCTGCGAGAAGGCGGCCGAGGCAATCGGTGCAAATCCTTTGCTGGCGAGGGTGGGTACCTATTATCATGATATCGGTAAAATGGAGATTCCGGAGTATTTTGTTGAGAACACCAGCGGTTCCAAGAGCAGACATGATACCATCAGCCCGCACATGAGCGCCCTGATAATCGGGTCGCATGTCAAGAAGGGGCTGGAGCTGGCCGAGGAGGAGGATTTGCCTGAGGCTATTATGGCCTTTATTGCCGAGCACCACGGTACCTCGCTGATGTCGTTTTTCTATCATAAGGCCACGGAGCTGGCCAAGGAAGAGGGCGAGGAAGAAGTCCCCGAAATGGAATACCGTTACCCGGGACCCAAGCCCCGTTCCAAGGAAACCGCGATACTGATGATAGCCGACTCGGTCGAGGCGGCCTCGCGCACATTGGACGAGCCCAAACCGTCCAGGATCAGGAGTCTGGTGCGCAAAATCATACAAAGCAAATTTGAATCGGGCGAGCTTTCGGATTCGGAGCTGACCATGCGCGACCTGTCGATCATGGAGAATGCCTTTACGCAGATGCTGCTTGGAATATTCCATAAGCGGGTCGATTATCCTTCAAAGGAAGAAGAAGAGTGAAGGTAGAGGTTTTTAACAATACCGGGCAGAAGTATCTTCCCAAAAAAATCCTTGCGAAAACGGTGAATTATATTTTAGTTTCGGAAGATGGAGATTTCGATGTCAATGTGGTTTTGACAGATTCAGGAAAAATACGCGCGCTGAACAGGAAGTTTCGGGGTAAAGACAGCTCGACCGATGTCCTCTCGTTCGCACCCGAGGAAAGTGACGAGCCTCCACCCTTTAAACCGATCGGTGAGATATATATCAGTGTGCCGGATGCGGTCAGACAGGCAAAAGAAGCCGGACATTCACTGCGCAGAGAGCTACTCTTCTTAGCCGCCCACGGCACCCTTCATCTCTGCGGATATACTCACGAAACAGATACCAAGTACAGGAAAATGATGGACAGGACAGAGATGTATCTGGAAAGGTCAGGGAGGTAGAATGCCTTTATTATTGATTGCCCTGGCGGCAGTCCTATTCTATCTGGCCTTCAGCGTAAATGTCTTCGGCTTCGGGCTTATGATGTACGATGATGCCTCCGAGGATGTATTTAAAGATCTCTCCGAACGCAGGAAGAGACGGTTGAACAGATTTTTCTCAAATATCACCAGGTTCAAGTATTTCGTACAGATATTCAACAATTTTGCGCTGGTGGTGATAGCGCTTTTAATCTATCGGGTGACAGTGCATATTTTTGCGCAGAATGCTGTTGTCCGGGCGGCCATCACGATTGCGGCAATCGTACTTTTATGGCTGATCTTTCTGACAGTGGTGCAGTTCTTTTCAAAGAGGGTATCGGCGCGCTGGATTGTAAATACCCTGATAAAGAAGCAGACGCTGATGAGCCTGCTTTACGGGCTGTTCACACCCTTTATTCTTGTCTTCATGAAGACCCTGGATATTTACAAGGGCGAGAAGATTCCTGATGATAAAAAGGAGGAGCTGGTTGAGAGGGCAATCGAATCGATGGCTGACGAAGTTGGTATCGAGGAACCGCTCATGGAGGAGGATGAGAAGGAGATGATCGAGAATATATTCGAGCTCGATCAGACCAGCGTCAAGGCGGTGATGGTCCCCAGGATTGATATCGTCTCGCTGCATTCAAGAATGGGCCTGGAGGAGATTAAGGAGATAGTCCGCAATTCAGGGCATTCGCGCTTTCCGGTTTACGGTGAGGATGCGGATGATGTCCTGGGATTTCTGTATGTGAAGGATCTGTTCTGCCGGGATGCGGTCAAGGATGAGAAATTCAATATCCGTGAATATATCCGTAAGGCCTATGTAATTCCCGAAACGAAACGGCTGGATGAGCTGCTGGAGGAGCTGAAACGCTCCCGCACGCATATTGCACTGGTTGTTGACGAGTATGGAGGCACCGCCGGGATAGTGACAATGGAAAACATCATAGAGGTAATTGTGGGAGACATTCAGGATGAACATGATTACGAGCATCCCGATATAGTGCGGCTTGAGTCGGGCGAGGTGCGGGTGAATGCCAATGTCTCCGTGGAGGACCTGGCAGAGTATCTCGACATAGAGCTGGTGGACGAAAGATTCGAAACGGTTGGAGGGCTGATCTACGACCTGGCCGGCACGCTTCCCAGCCCGGGACAGGTTCTGACACATGACGGTCTAGAGTTTGTGGTAGAAAAGGTATCCGGCCAGCGGATAGAAACAGTAAAAATAAAAATAATTGACCAGCCTGCAAAATCTGGATAGATTACCACTCTCGTTCGTTAACAGAAAAAAATCGCTAAAATAAAAGGATGGACTATGACTGATTCAGGTAGCTCCCATATCGCCGAAAGCGCCGTAATTGGCGACGGTACCAAGATCGGCAAATTCTGTGTCATCGAGGAGGATGTCTCGATCGGTTCGAACTGTCAACTGGGCCATCACGTAGTCATCCACAGGGGCTCATCGATCGGAAGCAACGTGCGTATTGACGACAACAGCGTGATAGGTAAAGAACCGATGCGAGCGGCCAATTCGGCAGTCACGAAAGAACAGCAGCTGGAACCGTCAAAAATCGGTGAAAATTGCATCATCGGCACAAATGTGGTGATTTATCGCGGGTGTGTTCTGGGTGAGAAAGTGCTGGCCGCCGACCTGGCGACAATTCGTGAGAATGTGACGATCGGGGATTACACCATCGTGGGACGTAATGTCGCGATCGAGAATTACTGCAAAATCGGCCAGAGATGCAAGCTCGAGACGGATGTTTATATCACCGCGTACTCGGAGCTGGAGGATTTTGTCTTTGTGGCGCCCTGCGCGGCAACATCCAATGACAATTTTGTGGGACGTACAAAGGAACGCTTCAAACACTTCAAAGGTGTGACTATCAGGCGCGGCGGACGGATCGGGACAAATGCCACTATTCTTCCCGGAAAGGTGATCGGCGAGGATACGCTGGTTGCGGCGGGGGCGGTTGTTACAAAGGACACTCCTCCGCGCAAGATCGTTATAGGCTCCCCCGCCAGGGAGCTGCGTGATGTTCCCCCAGAGCAGTTGCTTGAAAATCAAGAGTGATCTTCTATTTAATTTTGTTGACAAAGACGGGCGAGTTTCTTGAATTGATAGAGTATCAGCCTTAAGGAGGGAAAATGGGTAAGTTGTATTATCATTACAGGGATATCCTCAAGGCCCCGCGCCTGGCATTAATGGGCAAAAACATATTCATAATGATGTTCCATGTCATGCTCGGTTACGTGATTTATCTTATACTGACCTATGCCGCATATCTGGTTCAGGGATTGAGTATCGGCCAGGTCTGGCATCTTTATATGCTCTTCCCGTTCGGCACGATTCCTTTCGAGAATACCCTCTCCAAATTTATATGGTATGTTGCCTGCATATTCTGGATCGGGATGTTCCTGCGCGGGTCGCTTGGAGTGGCCCGATCGGCGTTCGAGGAATTAAGGGGCAATTTCTTCTTTTCTATGGGAGAAGCCTTCCGATTTACACGAAAAAACAGTCGAATCGTTTACCGGGCTGTTGTAAGTGTGATCGTATTTATCGCCTTTCTGGTTCTGCTGGGAATAATAGTGGGGCTGATCGGAAAGATCCCGATATTCGGAGAGCTGTTCTATGGATTCTTTTATGATTTTCCCTTCTTTGTTGTGTCGCTCTTTGCCGTGCTGGTAATCTTCCTGCTGGCGACGCTAATCCTGACCGCGCCGGCAGTAGCAGCGGTCAAGGGCGAGGATACCATGACTACCCTGTTCGACGGTTTTTCATCGGTGACCTCCCAGCCATTGCGCTGGACACTGTATCTTGCGGGCTCCTATGTGCTTGCCCGGGTAACGACCTTCATACTGGCTTATGCCTCATTCAGGGCGATGCAGTTCACCAACTGGACCACCATGCTGATCATGGGAGAAAAGCAGGCCGAGCTTTTTTCGCTGGGCGCCCGGGAGGTATTCGCCAGCTTCCCCTATACGCATTACTTTGCGGGGCTGCCCTATCTGGCGCAATTAAATCCGGCGGATTATTTCCATCTGGGCTATGTCGGAGATGTTTCCTGGTCGCTGAGTGTGGGCGGAATTTTTATAATGATTTCGATTGTTTTTATTCTGTTCTTTATCGTCAGTTACTTTTTAAATACAATGGTGTGCGCACAGGTGATCGCCTTCCTCGATATCAGAAATGCCACGCATAATGAGAAGCTGGCCTTCATTCCTGAAGATGAGCTGGAGCAGGAGATGGAAGCTGAGGAATCAGGCCGGAAGAAGTAGCATCACCTTCCGCTTCGAACCCAACAACAGTTCTTATTTCATTTTCTTATAAACCGACTCGAAGACCTGTCTGGCGGTCGGATCAAATAGAACAAAGCGGATATCTTGCAGATGCTTCGGCTGAAATTGGAAGACCGCCTTCAGCATCGATTCAGCACATTGATCCAGCCCCAGCCCGCCAACCCCTGTGCCGATGGCCGGAAAGGAAATCGACTTGAGTTCCAGGCTATCAGCGACCTTGAGTGAGGAGAAGGTTGATTGCTTCACTTTCTCGGCGGAGGTTACCAGATCCTGTCCCATACCGGCGGCATGGATCACGTATTTGGCCTTCAGTTTTCCCGCAGTTGTGGCAACGGCCTGACCGATTCCGATCGGCCCTTTCTGAACCGCTTCCTTTTCAATCTCCTCGCCGCCCTGTTTCTTGATGGCGCCGGCCACGCCGGAACCCATCCAGAGCTGATTATTGGCGGCGTTTACAATAGCGTCGGTCGCCTGTTCTGTGATATCTCCCTGAATGATTTCTATATTCATCTCTCCTCCTTTTGCTTACTATCAATATAAAACAAACGAACGAGTGGATCAATTTGATCCCGACAGGGGAAGATATGGATAAGCATTGAGATTGAAATCCGATCTCTGTCCTTTTTCAAAGCGTTTGTGCCCGGCAGAGGCTATCATGGCGGCGTTGTCGGTGCACAATATGGGAGGCGGATAGAAGACCTCTATTTTTTTCTTTTCAGCCTTGAAAATCAATTTTTCTCTAAGTCTGGAATTGGCTGCCACGCCACCGGCCAGGACGATTTTATTGATTTCAAGGCTCCTGGCGGCCAGCATCGCCTTGGAAACAAGAACATCCACGACCGCCTCCTGGAACGAGGCGCAGATATCGAACAGATTATTCTTCACAAATTCCGGTCCCTTCTCCTTCACATACAGCACTACTGCCGTCTTAAGGCCGGAGAATGAGAACTCGTATGATATATCCTTGAGGAACGCGCGCGGAAATTTGTGAAAATTCGGATTACCTTTTCCAGCCAGGTCATCGATGATCTTCCCGCCAGGATAGCCGAGTCCCAGGAGTTTCGAGACCTTATCGTAGGCCTCGCCCGCGGCATCATCCCGGGTCTGTCCCAGAATCTGATAATCAAGATAATCGCAAACATGCACAAGAATTGTATGACCCCCGGAGACGATCAGGGCGACAAAGGGCGGTTCCAACTGGGGCGAGGCTAGATAATTGGAGAAAACATGTCCCTCCAGGTGATTTATTCCGAGAAGCGGCAGGCCGCAGGAATATGACAGCGCCTTGGCAAAGTTTACACCCACCAAAAGTGATCCCACCAATCCCGGGCCCATTGTAACCGCAATGCCGTCCATGTCTTTGAGCTCGAGGCCTGATTCGTTCAGGGCCTGTATATATAAAAGGGGCAGTTTCTTCAACTGCTGGCGGGAAGCTATCTCGGGAACAATGCCGCCGAATCTGGCATGATCGACCTGTGAGTAAACCAGGTTCACCCGAGTCTTCTTCATGCCCTCAACAACTGCGACTGATGTTTCATCGCAGGAAGTTTCTATTCCAAGTATTCTCACGGCTTAGAAGTGGCAGTTACTGAGATTGAATGCGGCTCGGTCCGCACCAGCTGATAGCCGGGCGGAACCACAACTTTGGGAAGGACCGTGGTGCTGCCGGCTTCAATTGAACGGAAGTTTATAGAGGCGGAGAAAGCCGTCTCATCGAGCGTGTCCAATTGCCCTCCGGGCCCCTCGATTATAAGATAGAGTGAATCGGGTTCAAAGGCGGTTGAGTCAAACAGGTCGGAATTATAAGTTTCTATTGCAATCGGTCCGAATCTCTTTTCTACAAGAGGCACTATATCCAGATGGACACCGACCTCCCGGGTCTCCAGGTTCAGGAACATCGTATCCTGAGTTATCAATTTCACATTTTCATCGATATCTTTTTTGACATCCCGAAATTTTATCTCTTCAGTAGGAATAGATTTCAGCGCCCTTATGAATTTTGCCGGCCCTGTGACCTCAACGCTGTCGGGAGTGACCCGAAGCTCCCCTGATTTTGTGTATCCCAGGGCAGGTTCGACAGAGATTAGCGGCTCCACCGGCACCCGTCCGGTGTCCAGGGACTCAACTTTCAGCAAGAGAGCCTGAGGATTGTCCACCGTTACAACCCGGGCTCGAACATTATCATCAAATGCCAGATCCACAGGTGTAAGCTCGATACGGTAGATACCGGTCTCGAAGTTGGCGGCATCATAAAGCAGGGACGGATTTTTGAGAAGAAAAGCCAGCAATTGCTTTCCGGTGCCCTCTATTTTGACTTTAATTTTATCCGGAAGCGGAGTAGTGAGGATCAGTCCCTCCTGGAGATCCTTGAGACCGAAGTTTACCTCGAATTCATATTCATAAGTTTTATTGGTGACGACATTGAACCAGAACAGCAGGGCGAGAAAAAACGCCACAATCTTCAATGCCAGATTTTTTGTCAGAAATTCCACTTATCTTTTCCCATTGAAATCCCTTAATTTATACAGCAGCCCCCTCCCTGTCAAATATAAAGCATAATTCCAATATGGTTTTAGATATCTTCACCCCGGACAGGATTGTTCCAGTAATAGCGGGTCACACCTCTTTCTGTAGCGATCCATAGATAATCGCCGTCGAGGATTAAATCGTATACCATGTTATCGATCAGGCCGTCAGCTGTGGTGAAATGCTTCCAGTAGTGCTTCATGCGGTCATATCGATAAACTCCATAATCGGTGGCCACCCAGAGATAGCGCTCGTGAACCAGTATTCTATTTGGATGATATCCATCCAGTTCGGCCTCGACATAAAATCTTTCCTGCTCCTCAAACCTGTCGTTCATCCAGACGACAGCGTCCTCGGTGGCAAACCAGAGGCCATCCTTTGTATCCGCTTCCACATCGAATGTGATTGCCAACAGCACCCCGCCGGCCGAAGAATAACGGTAGAACTTATTCGCTCTGGAATCAAACCTCACAGTACCGTAATCAGAGCCAATCCAGAGATCGTCCTTATATGCCAGGATATCAAAAATAGCGGCAGAAGCAACCATCTGCCCGCCCATAAATTGTATGGAATCGCCTTTGACATCCATGACATACATGCCGTTATCGGTGCCGATGAACAGTTCGCCTTTACTATATTCGAGCGAGAGGATCAGATCGGTCGCAAAATTGCGGGGCTGGTAGTAAGATTTGAATCCCGAACCGTCATGGTCCATCCTGACAAGCCCGAAATCTGTGGCCATAAATATATATTTGTCGGTATCTTCTATGTCGTTTATCTGATCTGAAACAAAGCGGTCATTATATTTTGATTCATAATATTCCCATTTATTCTCTTTTCTTTCCCAGGTGGTGAGGGCGTTTTCGGCTCCGGACTGATTGCGACCCCCGAAGTAAAATTTTTCACCTTTCTTCAGCATAGTGTGAATACTGCTGCTGTATAAACCGTAATTCATAAGATCGATTTCGATCCCGTAATTGTCAATTCGGCCTACCCCCAGTCCCCATGTCCCCAGCCAGATGTCTCCATTTTCTCCCCGCGCAGCCGCCACCACAGGATAATCCCGCAATTTATCATCCTGAATAAGATTGGGTGACATTGCATGGTATCCGACGGGGGGAATATATTTCTGGAAATTTGAAATCAGGGAAAGATTATCACCCACAAGATGACCCGGAAAGACATCAGTCTGTGACCATTCTTTGAATGTCGTTTCGTACATATAAATGCCGCTGGATGTATTCACATAAACCCTTGAATCATCAGGTTCTACCGCCAGCATTCGAATGTTATGGTCAGGGAGGCCGTCTGATTCAGTCATTGGATCGAGCCATTCCTCGAAGTTGATATCGTATACCATGATACCTTCGGTTGTACCGAAATAGACATTATTGAAACCGGAGGCAATCGAACGCACAAAACGCATGTTCGTGTAACTGATCCAGTCTTCGGGATAATATCCCCTGGTATTCTGGGAATTTGAGTCGGGCTGCGGAGACAGGATCATTATAAATACAAAAATCCAGAGGATCATTGTCCTGGTTGATATGCAGTTACGGAGGATTCTGTTCACGCGGCTTATGATTATCCTTTCTGCTCCAGGAAGTTATAGACTGCGCCGGCGAGAACAGCGCTTCCAATCTTCATCGCCTCTTCGTCGACATTAAACATATCGCTGTGCCATTGATGCACCGCGCCCACTTTCTTATTGCGGACTCCCAGACGAAACATCGCACCCGGCACATATTGTAAATAGCGGGCAAAATCTTCGCCTCCGAGCCCGGGATTCTCTAGATATGTCACACTCTTTTTACCATACAATTTATGTGCAGTTTCAATAATGAACCGATTTGCGGCAGGATTGTTCTTTAACGCAGGATAATTGGCAACGTATTCCAGATTGTATTTTGCTCCGTAAGCGTTAGTTATCCCGGTGATCATCTGTTCAAGGCCTTTCTTGACTTTCTGCACCGATTTCGGATCTGTTCCGCGAATCGTGCCCCGCATGAAGACTTCACCGGCAATTATATTGCGGGCGCTTCCTCCCTCAATTGTGCCGATTGTTAAAACGGCTTGAGCGCTGGGATTTATCTGTCGTGAGACAATCGCCTGAGCGGCATCGATAATCTGCGAGGCAACGACTATGCTGTCAATTGTGTCATGGGGCCGGGCGCCATGCCCGCCCCTGCCCCGAACGGTCAGATTGAAATCCAGGACCTCGGCCATCATAACGTCGTCCCGGACGCCGATTTTTCCGGTGCGAATATTGGGGTCATTGTGCAAGGCGAAAATCATTTTCACAGGAGGATTCTTCATTGCCCCGGCTTTGATCATCTCAATTGCACCGCCAGGTGGAACCTCCTCGGCCGGCTGGAAGATGAATCGCACGGTGCCCTTCAGTTCCGATTTTATGTCCCGCAGAATCATGGCGGCCCCTAATACCATAGCCATGTGCATATCATGACCGCAGGCATGCATCCGGCCGTTGTTTTTTGATCTGAAGGGAAGACCTGTTTTTTCATGGATGGGCAGAGCGTCAATATCAGATCTCAGAGCGCATACAGGTTTCTCCTTTGTTCCCTGGAGAACGCCCAGAACGCCGGTTTTAGCATGCGAGCTTGATTTTATTTTGAGCAGGCTCAATTCAGCTTTGATTTTTTTGGAAGTTTCAATTTCTTCGAATGCGGTTTCCGGGCGGGCATGAAAATAGCGCCGCAGTTCGACCATACGGCGGTAATAATTCTCGGCCAAATCTCTTATCTTTTCGAGCATATTTTGAGCCTTCTCAACGGTATTCCCTGCCCTGCTGGCCCCTGTGCGGCTTCTGCCTGCTGTCATAATTGCGGCGCATTTTGTTAACCAGGATATGAGCGATCCTCAACGGCTCAGGCAACCTGTAGCCCCGGGTCGTGGCAGACACAACATCTGCAGCCGTTTCATTATCTATTTTATGGCCGGCGGAAACGAAAAGCGGTTTCACGCCCGCCCTTGTACGCACAGCATAGCCGACAATCTCCTCGTTTTCCGCCTCCAGAGGCGCCCGCGCCCCCAGTTCATCCGGCAAAGTCCTGAAATTTCCGATGAGTTTCTTCTTCGCACAGCCAATGACCGGGATATCGAGCATGACCCCGAAATGAGAAGCCATGCCGATCCTTTTAGGGTGAGCAATGCCGTTGGCATCAAACATAATGACGTCGGGCACAGATTCCAGCCGCTCCAGAGCCTTGGCCAGAACCGGCCCCTCCCGGAAGAATAGAAATCCTGGAATATACGGAAAACTGACATAGGACTGCGCCCGCACCTTTTCCAGGGGCACCAGTTCGGGAAACTTCATAACCACAACACTGGCGAATATCGCTTCGTCTCCCTTGGAATAGGCAACATCAGCACCGGCAATCGTCTCAAATTCCCTGTCCGGAGGCCTCACCTCTACCAGGTCAACCAGTTCCTCCTGTATCCTGGCAGCTTCTTTGAGATCAGTGGTCCACTGATGCATTCGAGCGAATCTCATAACATCCCCTTTGAGGCCGAAAATGGCGACCGCTTATTTTAACATTCAAATTAGATAACACCTGAATCTTATGGATGTTCAAAGCTTCCTTTTAATCCTGATACGGCCATATTAAACAGATTGAATGTATAATTCAACAAAAGATTTTGGAGTGTGTCGAATCCGTCAAATATTCACATACTCGTATGGATGCTCGCCTGCATGTTATTGGGGAAGTTCAGACATTTTTTCTGAGGTCTTGTGAAAGAAATAGTCGAAGATATGCGACTCCAGAATGCTGAAGGCCTGATATGAGCTGGATGTGATGTTCAGGGTGCCGATTTTCTTGTCGCCATGGACGAGCGGTATTATGGCCAGGCTCCTGGAATCTTTATCCATCAATATTTTCTTCTCCAGTTCAATCGCTTCGATATCCTGAGCATAATCCCGGACATACGCATGGCCGCTATCCAAAACCTTTTTCATCAGGGTCTTACCCGCAACTATATTGAGGTGGACGCCGCTCCTGAATTCGTGGTTTATCTGAATGTGGGTGATGCTCATCACCTGGTTTTCCTCGTCATACAGGGCCAGGGAGGCTCTATTGATGGCAAAGAACTTATCAAGCTTCGAGCAGAGCTTCATAAAGAGCTCATAGCGGGTATAAGAGCTGTTAATGACCTTCTTCAGGCTGCGGAAAACCGAATTCTGGACGTAAGCGGTGTCCTCATCCTGAAGTTCCGACCTTTCAATCCTGCGGAACTCTATTTCCGCAGGGCAGGCCGAATTATCAGTCATCCATTTAATTTCAGACATACAGTACTTCCGAATATTTCTCCGACAGCCATCCCGGGAGACCGAGCTTGTCGACAAATATGAAACGGTCGGATTTTTTAAATTTTATATCCAGCGGATATTTAGAAGTCAGAATCAGTTTGCATTCGACGCAGGAATCGCCGAGCTTTTTTAACGCCTCCCGGCCATTGCTCTCGGGCATGAAATAGTCGCAAATAATCAAATCGAATTTTTCATTGTGAAGCAGTTCCAGGGCTTGTTCGACGGTTTGAGAAATTCGGCACTCAAAGCCGAGTTTGCTTAAGGCCAGGCGGGTTGATTTCAGGAAACTGAGGTTGTCGTCAACCATCAGAATTCTCATTTTCTTCTTGATATCCGGCATAATACTTCCAAAAATAATGATTTCTCTAATCCAAAACTGCCGTTTCCGGCTTCAGGTTATATTTTTTCACCTTGCGCCAAAGTGTAGTCCGGCCGATCCCAAGCTCTTTTGATGTCCGGGTGTAATTCCATTTATTGGAGACCAGGGTGCGCCTGATATGTTCGCGCTGCGTATCCTCCAGTGTGTTAGTTTCTGGCGGACGGCGCAATTCCAGCCTGCGCGGATGACCAATCACATTGGGAGCAAAGAAGATGTCGTCCTGATCGAGGATATCCCTGTTGGTCAGGGCCACCGCCCTCTTGACGGTATTTTTCAGCTCCCTGACATTGCCCGGCCAGTCATAATTCATAAGCGTATTTACCGCCGAGGAATCCATCTTCAATCCGGGTTTTCCAAGTTCATCGCTGTATTTGCGGAGAAAGTGCTCGGCCAGCGGCATGATATCCTCGCACCGCTCCGAAAGGGGCGGTATGTGTACGCGAATCACATCCAGACGATAATATAAGTCCTCGCGAAAAGTACCGGCTTTGACCATCTTCGCCAGATCCCTGGTGGTTGCGGCAAGAATGCGTACATCTATTTCAATCTCGGCATTTGACCCCACCGGACAAAAAGCCTTCTCGTCCAGAACCCTGAGTATTTTGGCCTGCAGGGTCAGGGGCATGTCGGCAATTTCGTCCAGGAGCAGGGTGCCGCCCGAGGCCATCTCCAGAAGTCCCTTTTTGGCGCAGGAAGCGCCTGTGAACGCCCCATTGGCACAACCGAAGAGCTCGCTTTCCAGAAGCTGTTCCGGCATAGCCGAGCAGTTTATGGCGAAAAATTTGTCATCCCTGCGCGCAGATAAATTGTGGATTACCTTGGCAACTACTTCCTTGCCTGTACCCGAGTCCCCGCTGATGAGCACAGTCAGATTCTGCGGGGCTATTTTCCTGACAAGGTCCATCACCGCCATCATCTGCGGAGACTGGGCGACCATATTTTCCTCCGAAAAATCTTTGCGCAGCGCTTCCCTCAGATATTTGACTTCCGAGATTAGTTTGCGTCTCTCCAGGGCTTTTTCGACGACCACGAGGAGCTGCTCGTTTTTGAACGGTTTGGTTACATAGTCGAAGGCTCCGGCTTTCATCGCCTCCACGGCTCCACCGATTGAGCCGAAGGCAGTCAAAACTATCACTTCTATTTCGGGATATAATGTTTTGATTCGGCGCAGAAGTTCGAGACCATTCATCTCCTTCATACGCAGATCGGTTATAACCATATCAAAATGCTCATTTTCGAGAATCGAAAGCGCCTGGTTGGCAGAATCGGCTGTTTCAACAGAGTAACAATGCCGGGCCAGCAGGATATTGAGAGATTGTCTCAATGCAATTTCATCATCAACAATTAGTATTTTCTGCATGGTACTCGATCTTACTCCTTTATAATTAATCGTTCTTTGCGAGGAAATGATATTGTAACGCTGGTTCCCCCGGGGCTGGGGCCGGCGATCTGCAGTTTCCCGCCGTTAGCGCGGCAGATTTTCTCAACGATCGCTAAACCCAGACCGGATCCACCTTCCCTGGTGGAGAAAAACGGCTCTTTTACCTTCCTTAGCAGCTCCGGCCTGATTGCTGATCCATTATTCCTAATACTGATTTCTACAAATTCATCATTCCGGCCGATAGCTATCTCGACAGCTCCGGTATTCTCATCGACGGCCTCGAAAGCATTCTCCAGGACCTGGTGTATGGCCTCACGGAGCCGTCCTGCATCTATCATTATTTCTGAATCGGCCAGGCCATCTGTATATCTGTAGCTGATCCGGCTTTGATCGTATCCCTTTTCCGAAATAATGCTTTTTATAATCTGAATAAGTGAGGTTGCACTTATCTTCTCGGGTTCACCTGTTCCTGCCAGAGCGTAACTGGAACACTTGCAGAGTATATTCTTGATCCTCTCGGCTTCTCGATTTACCGATTCAACCAGCCTGCGATCATCATCAAACTTATCCCCGCCGGACTTGACGATTTGCGGTGCGGAGGTTAGAATGGTGTCCAAGGGCCTTCTGATTTGATGAACCAGGTTTGAAATAAAAGAATCTTTTTGAATGTCGGCTGAACTGCTGCCGGCCATTGTTGATTTTTCAAGCGCAATGCGCAGCTTCTCGGCCTCCATACGGGGATTAGAGCCGCTATCGGGCATAATCGCCAGGGCCAGATTGAGCCTGCCCCGTTTACCGTTTTTGTCCTTTATTACCGCAAATATCTCCAGCCCGTCATCATGCATTCTCATCACAAATCCGGAATTATCGAGGCGCAAGTCGAAGGCCGACAGATCTGCAAACTGCGGCAGATTGTTGCCGGTTTCACATTCCGGGCGCAGCAGAATAAAGGCGGTGTGAAACTCTGTGAAATCATCAATACAACTGCACAAAGTCGGTATCAATTCCTTTAAATCATATGACGCACAACAGGCGCTTAAGGATTCGAGGAATTTGCATTGACTGTGATCTAATACAAACGGACTGATCCTGCTTGATAAAGTGGGAATGTGGTCAAATGTTGCCATTCTCAAGACCCTTAAAGCAATCTGTTTCTCTTTTTAAGCTGTCTGTTTTTTTGTGAAACTATCTTTTCTATCGGTATTTTTCTGAAAACTTTAACCAGGCGATACCGGTTTTCCGGGTATATCCGACTAAATCACTTCAGGTTGAGATATGTTGGATAATGCAGGCAAGTTTGCAGCCACAAGGAAGATAGATGTGATAATAATGAGAAACAGGATTGATCTTCGATCTTATCTGAAACAGCGACTGATTAATACTCTAAAAATTTGAATATTGAATGAGCCCAAAAGAATTATATATTGTAGGAAATGTTAAACCTTTTAGAGGGGAATTGAAATTATAGACAAGATTAACGATAAAGGTCCCGAGCGCAAAACCGGCAACGGCCAGACGGTGCGCATAATGTTCACTTCCGCCGGTGCGGGACATGAAGCCGCCACCAACGCACTGAAAATAGCCTGGTCCGAGCTATATCCTGATGATGATGTAGTTACCGAGGATATCCTCAATTATACCCCGGCCCTGTTTCGATTTATATATTCAAGAGGCTATCTGCTGATGGCCAGCCGTTTTCCGATTTTGTGGCGAATCGCATTTTACAAAGGTGAGGATTTACACAAGTTCAAACCTCCCGGGAAATTGAGCTGGTTTTTCAGGAAGCTGATAATGGGCAAGTTCATACGGCGTATAAAGAAGGTCAGACCTGACATAATCATCTCAACTCATTTCATGCCCTCTGATGCGGTTTATTTGTTGAACAGGAAGATGAATCGTCCGGCCAAATTCGCCATAATTGTGACCGATTACGGCATCCATACAGCCTGGCTGACACCGGGCGCAGATAGATTTTATGTGCCCACCGAGGCAATCAAAGCGGAACTTTTGACGTTGAAAGAGTTTCTATGTATTGAAAGTGATAATGTGAAAGTTACCGGAATTCCGATTCATCCCAAGTATACTAACATTGAAGACAAGCAAACATTGAGATCTAAATACAACCTTGATCCCGATATTTTCACAGTTCTTTTGTTTCGGGATGTATTCACAAAAGGCAATTTCGAACATTTCGTCAGGTATCTGACCATGGTGCCTCATCCAATCCAGCTGATCATGCTGGCCGGCAAGGAGTGGCCGATTCCTGACAGGATCAAGAGAAGATTTGCAGAAAACAATGTATCATACAGGATTTTCGGTTATATTGACTTTATGGAGGAGCTGATGGCATTGGCCGATATAGTAATAACCAAGTCCGGCGGTTTGACGACCTCCGAATGCATGGCTGCAGGGACACCAATTGCCATATACAAGCCCTATGCCGGTCAGGAAGAGCGTAACGCTGAATTCCTGATGGAACAGGGTGCGGGAATTAAACTGAACCAGCTGGCCGGATTGCCGTACAGGTTAACTGAATTAATCGAGAATCCGGAGAAACTGAAAGATCTGTCGGCAGGTGCCAGAATGATCGCCAAGCCCAATGCGGCTTACGATATTGTAAAAGATTTGAAAAAGATAGGAGGGGATAGCAGTGGCAAAAATTAAGGAACAATTCAGGGAGACCATTCAGTGGTCGAAGGGTGTTCAGAAGAGGCTTACGGGGACGAGGAGCCCCAGGCATAAGGAGCTTGACGTTCACCAGATCCTGGAATCGCTTTTCAAGCAGGTGGACCGTAACAAGGATGAGTATGTCAAGAAGATCGATGTCTGCAAGCGGAAATACATCTCCGACTCGGAGACAATTAAAATGGCCCTGATTAAGCTTTTGACCTCTCATGAACATGAGCAGGAAATCTCGCCGGAGAAAGCCGGCCGACTGCAGGAGCTCCTGCAGGAGCGGTTTGAAGACGAGGATAGCCAGAGAGATGAAATTGGTGTGCTGAAAGAGAAGGAAAATTCTCTCGCCGCCCTGGAAAAAGAAGTGATCGGGATTCTGTCCCGTCGATTCAAGAAGTGATTAGTGTATCCCCTTTTCCGAGCGCCAGAAATGGTCGATCAGATTGATTCCCTGCTCCAGTCCGAGACTGTTTCGTAAGGCCCCACTGATAAAGTTCTTAGCAAGATTAAGCGACTCCTCAATTTCATGACCGTGCGCTAAATATGCGGCCACCGCCGATGCGAATGTGCATCCGGAGCCGTGATTGTTAACGCCGGTCACTTTGTCGGATTTCAATTCATTAACAGCCAATGACTTGCCGCCATAGACATCGATTGCTGCATCATCCAGATGGCCTCCTTTTAATACAAATACTGATGCCGGATAGAGCTCAATCAGAGCTTCTAATGCCTCGGTCATTTGCTGTTTATTTTTTATCTCCATACCGGTCAGAAATTCCGCCTCCGGAATATTGGGGGTGATTACTTTAGCCATAGGAAAAAGCTCTTCGGTCAGAGCTTCGATGCCGTCATCCTCGATCAGCCGGGAACCTGAGGTTGCGGCGAATACCGGGTCTATGACAAGGTTTTCCACATCATACTTTCTTATGGTCTCAGCCACGGTCTCGATAATCTCACTCGAAAAAAGCATGCCGGTCTTGACAGCGTTTACTTTGAAGCCATCAAAGACAGATTCGATCTGGTCCCTGACTATGTCAGCTTTGACGGCTTGGATTGAGCGTACACCTTCCAGATTTTGTGAAGTTATCGCCGTTATGACGGTCGTGCCGAATGTGCCCAGCGATGAAAATGTTTTCAGGTCAGCCTGAATACCGGCTCCGCCGCCGGAGTCCGAGCCGGCTATGGTTAAAACCACAGGTAATATATTTCTCATTATCAATGCTCCTTGAACTGGTCCCACCCGCTGAGTTCGAGGATCGCCTTCCGGCCGTTTTTGTAAACGATGTGAATCTCTTCGCCTTCAGCCATTTCGCCCACATTATAAAATTGATGACCGAGGTTATTCAGAACCTCTTTTAGCCTGGCATAATTCTGTTGCGAAACTGTCAGAAGAAGACAGTAATCCTCACCCACCCCGATAGCTGTTTTGAGATAATCAGGGTTGAATTCTGCAAGATATTTTTGAAACTCTTCTGAATGAGGAAATCTTTCCTCGTAAAGTATCGCACCCAGTTTCGAAGCCTTGCTAATGTGGCGGATGTCGGATGCCAGCCCATCAGAAATATCCATCATGGAGTTTGCCAGCCTGGAGCGGGAGACCGCTCGACCCTGCTCGATGTGCGGGATGGGGGTAAAGTGCTGTTTAATCAGTTGCGGAAAATTATGCATCTCCTTTCTATGGTTCAGGATCAGGTCCAGCCCGGCCGCAGAGTCACCGAGAAAACCGGTGACACAAATATAGTCACCAGCCTTGGCGCCTGATCGATACAGGGCCAGATCCTCCTCGATTTCGCCTGTGAGGGCGATATTTATGACCAGGTCCTGGAGTGAAGTTGTTGTATCTCCGCCGGTTATATTGACATCGAACTTACGTGCCAGCTCCTTCATGCCGTCGTACAGCTCCAACAACTCCTCGAGCGACAGATCCTCCGGGACAGCGATGGATACGAAGGCCTCTTTCGGCAGACCGCCTGAGGCGGCGATGTCGGAGAGATTGGCGGCCAGGGCTTTATAACCGATCTGGTAGGGAGTCATAACCTCTCGAAGGAAATGTACTCTCTCCAAAAGCATGTCGGTAGTGAGCAGGATCGATTTGCCCTCTTCGACCCTGAAGACCGCGCAATCATCACCAATACCCACCAGACCGAGATACTCACGAATCAGGGCGTCATGCTTAATTTTATCTATGAATCCGAATTCGCCTATATCTTTCAGTTTCACAGCATGTCCTTTCTGGCCCTTTCTATCTCGGATTTTATCTCTCTCGCCGCCCGTTCCGGGTCGGCAGCAGAGACAATTGCAGAGACAAGAGCGATGCCATCTGCTCCAGCCGTAATGACGTCATAAGCATTGGTCGAACCCAGCCCGCCGATGCCGACCATCGGAATTTCAACCGATTTGCGTATTTTACGCAATCCACCGATACCGATTCCTGTTTCCAGCTCGGGTTTGGTGGGGGTGGTGAAGATCGGGGAAATTCCCAGGTAGTCGGCACCTGCCTTTTCTGCTTCGACCGCTTCTGATTCATTAAAAGCTGAGGCTCCGATTATTTTATCGGGGCCGAGAAATCTGCGGGCATATTCTATCGGCAGATCATCCTGGCCGAGGTGCACACCATCAGCGTCGACCGACTGGGCGATATCGAGCCTGTCATTTACGATGAAGAGTACATTCTTTTCGCGGCAGTAATCGCGCACCTTGAGCGCTTCATGCAAGAACTCGCGGGTGGTCGCATGCTTTTCGCGAAGCTGAACCGCTGTCACGCCCCCCCTTATGGCCGCCTCTATAATCTCTATATTAGTACGGCCCTTTGAAAGTCTGCGATCGGTAACGAGGTAGAGGCTGTAATCAGGTTTCATGCATTACCTCCAGCTTCAGGCCGGTCTGGAGATCATCGGGCCCGATTTCATAGAGGGAATCTATCAATCCGACCTTGAATGATCCGGGCCGGGTGTTTCTTATCGCCGACCACTGCCCGGCGAGACCAAAGTAACCCAGGGCGAAGGCGGCGGCCTCCACAAAATTGTCATTTACAGCCAGGAAAGCGGCGATAGCTGCTGTGGCTGCGCATCCGCTGCCGGTCACCATGCCCATCAATTTATGACCGTTATGTACCCTGAAGACGGTGTCTCCGTTGGTCACAAGATCATTCTCCCCGGTTATGGCTATTACAGAATCCAGCTCCAGCGCAAGTTCGACAGCGGCCTGGGCGGCATCCTCGACCGAATGAATCGAATCGACCCCTTTGGTTCCGCTTTCTTCTCCCGAAAGAGAAAGAACTTCGGAAGCGTTGCCCCTTATGACGGCGATATCCAGCTCTTTAGCCAGCCGTTTGGCTGTGTTGGTGCGAAGGCTGGTAGCCCCGGCCCCCACGGGATCGAGGATGATCGGGATGTTGTTTTTGTTGGCAGTTTTTCCCGCCAGGAGCATGGCCCGAATCCAGGGATCTGAGAGGGTGCCGATGTTAATTACCAGGGCGCCCGCAATCGAAGCCATCTCCTCCACCTCATTTTCCGCATGCGCCATAACCGGCAAGGCGCCCATGGCGATAAGCGAATTGGCGCTAAAATTCATTACCACATAATTGGTTATATTGTGTATAAGGGGTTTTTGCTCGCGCAGTTTTCTCAGATTCTCTCCCGCATCTTTTCCCGGATCAATCATTTTTCCTCCTGTCATTAACAAAAAAAGCCGCCCCGGATTCAGGCAAGCGGCCAAAAAACTCAAATCCCTACGTCGGAATTACCCGTATCAGGTTCAATGGGTTTGATCTCAGACCTTTCGGCCACCCCATAGAAGATATTTCAACTTAACCCACAATCTGCGATTAATGGCTGCTGATGTCAAGACGAAAATGGATAATATTGAAGCGAGATTAAATCTTATCTCTTTTCCTGGCCGCAACCATAGTGCCCTGAAAGGCCGCCACATGTTTCTCCCCGCCGTCTTTGATAGAATATGCATCTCCCCTGACAACATACAATTTTCTGCCCGGCTTGAGCACAACCCCTTTGGCAGTAAGCCTCTCTCCGTCTGCGGGCGAGAGCAGGTTGATTTTATACTCAACGCTCAAGACCTCCATACCTGCCGGCATCAGGCTCAGAGCTGCATACCCGCAAGCCGAATCGATCACCGCTGTAATAACCCCGGCATGCAGATATCCATGCTGCTGGGTCAAATCCTCGCGGTATGGCAACTCGATGGTGACTTCCCCCAGGGCAATAGCGACCAGTCTGGCTCCAAGAGCCTGCATCAGGTTTTGTTTCTTAAAACTCTGGCGGATTGTAATTTCGAATTCCTGATTTTGGGGCTCGAATTTTTGCATAATAAGTCCATCTATTACAATAATTATAATGCATTTATGATCGCGCGGTCAACAAGAAGAATAAAATAAGCCCTGCCTGATCTCTCAGACAGGGCCTCCCTCCCCCCTCCGGGGATTTAAGACATCAGCGACTAGAGGTGTAATGCTTTCAACTATTTATAAGAATCAAAGTCCTTCTGGTAATTTTTGCGAATGAAGGTCGGCACCTCAGCGTTGTCCACTGTTACCGGCTGCTGCCAACCGACTTCCTGCTGCCCCTCTCTTGGCTCCTCCTCGATAATTTCCCTTTCGATCCTTGATTTCGGCCGGCGGGCATTGTCCTGTTGACTGAACAGGTCGACCACCCGGGTATCGAATTCGGCTTCCGGCCTGGGCTTTCCGAATCCGGTGGCAATCACAGTCACCCTGAATTCGCCCTTGATATCGGGGTCGATCACGGCGCCGAAGATGATATTGGCATCGGAGCCGGCCGCCTCGGAAATGATCGATGTAGCGGCATTGACCTCATGCAGAGTTATATCCGAGCCGCCGCAGATATTGATCAGCACACCCTTGGCGCCGGTAATGGAGACATCCTCCAGCAGCGGCGAACTGATTGCCTGGTGGGCCGCCTCCTGGGCGCGGTCCTCCCCGGAGCATGTGCCAGTTCCCATCAGGGCATCCCCCATCTCCTTCATGACGGTCTTGACATCGGCGAAGTCACAGTTAATCAGCCCCGGTATGGTGATCAGGTCGGAAATGCCGCGGGTAGCATGCAGCAGCACCTCGTCGGCCATGAGAAAAGTATCCATCAGCGGGGTATCCTTATCGGCAATAGCTATCAGCCGCTGGTTAGGGATGACAATCAATGTGTCCACGCGGGATTTCAAATCGTGAATTCCGTTTAAGGCGCGGTTCATCCTCTTGCGGCCCTCGAAATCGAACGGCTTGGTGACAGTGGCCACAGTCAGTGCGCCCAGCTCTTTGGCGATCTCGGCCACTACCGGGGCAGCGCCGGTTCCGGTGCCCCCGCCCATTCCTGCGGTCACAAAAATCATATCTGCGTCCTGGAGCGCTTCCGCCACCTTATCGCGATCCTCTTCGATTGCTCTCCGTCCGACCTCGGGATCGGCCCCTGCACCAAGGCCCCTGGTTATTTTGGTACCGATCTGAATTTTGGTCCCGGCCTTGCTGCCGTCCAGAGCCTGCATGTCGGTATTGATGGAGACAAAATCAACGTTGGTCAGACCGGATTCGATCATGCGGTTGATGGCGTTGCCTCCCGATCCGCCTACCCCAACGACCTTTATTCTGGCGCTATTGCTTTCATCTGGAACAAACTCTATCATCGCTCTTCCTCCTCTTGTCTTATATATTGAAAATGGCACTTATTGCGTCTTCAACCTTATGGATCATGCGGACCAGGATATTTCTCTTTTCTTCCTGATCGACTGGATGCCTCAAGCTGTAGGCCAGAAGCCCGATCGCAGCCGAGTATTCCGGTTTACCGTAGAATTCCTCGGGCAGATGTATTTTTTCGGGGTAACCGATTTTAATTGGCAGCCCGAATACCTTGTTAGCCAACTTATCCAATCCGCGCAGCCTCGCCCCTCCGCCGGTCACCACCACGCCGCAGGCGAGCTTGTTGGAATAACCGGAGCGCTTGACGGTGTCGTCTGCCAGTTCGAAGATTTCCTCCATGCGGGCTTCTATAATGGAAGCCAGAAGCACGCGGGAGACTTTGGATTGCTGGCGGCCGCCGATCTCGGGAATTTCAACCATCTCAACCGGATCGATCCTGGCGGAAAATGCATGACCGCTGGCGATTTTTATTTTTTCCGCCAGATTATAGGGGATCTGAAGTCCCACAGCGATATCGTTGGTGACGTATTTGCCCCCCATACCGATTGAGGCGGTGTGACGGATCGCTCCTTTATAGTATATGGCTATGTCGGTCGCGGAGCCCCCGATATCGATCAGCAGCGTCCCGACCTCTTCTTCTTCCGCCGACAAAAGCGCGGAGCCGACCACAATAGGATTTAGAACCAGGTTTGTAATCTCATACCCTGCCATCCGAACCGCCTTGTAAATTGCCTGTGTAGCAGCAGTTGACGCGGTTACTACATGCACCTGGACCTCGAGCCGAACTCCGGTATTTCCGATCGGGTCCTTGATACCATCGCCCTGGTCGATAAAGAATTCCTGCGGGAGGACATGGAGAATCTCCCGCTCAAAGGGCAAGCGCACTGCCTGAGCGGCCTCGATGACCGCCTCCACCTCGTTTTCCGTGATCTGGTTTTCAGTTTTGGACACCGGCACCACTCCCAGGGAGTTGAAAGACCGCAAATGTTCCCCCGAGAAGCCGACCGTAAGATTTTGAACCTTGATCCCGGCCATTTCCTCCGCCGCAGATACCGACATGGCCAGTGTCCTGGCCGTCCGGTCAATATTCGAGAGGATACCCTTGCGGAAAATGTCTTCAACTTTCACGGTTCCGCACCCAAGCACAGACAGTTCATCCTGGCCGTTCCTGCTGGCGATCAAGGTAGCGATCTTGGTGGAACCGATGTCAACTACAGCAAATGTTGTTTCTCTTCCCATGACATAGCCCTCTATTTCGTTAATCTTTTTTCAAAATAAATTGATTATCAAATCTGCAATCCACCGCCTGGATATCATCTCCCAGCGCACAAAAGAACTCAAGGTATTCGGCCAGCTTCTTGAACTTCATGATCTCATCCCCGCGTCCCAGAATAAACTCGCTGCGGCAGCCTTTCACATAAACTGACAGACCGGACGGATGTCCCAGATTTATTGATGAAACGGCATTTCCAATGCCTGTTATATTCGAATTTATGAGTTTGGCCAGTTTCAATGCATAGCCAATCTTGCTTTCATCAAGCTGTTCATATAATCTAACATGCCCAATATTCAGGCCGGTAAGAATCGGCATATCCCCCTCTTGAGCAGGTACAAGTTCGCCCCTTGCAGTGAGACCGTAGACGAGGTCGAGACTTATAAGAGCGATCGGCTGTTTCAAGTCGTAGTCAAATACCACCTTACCGAATGGATTCAAACTCACGGAAGCCCGGGAAACCTGCGGATACCGGGCAAAGATTGTATCCACATAGGCTTTCGAAGGATAATCGAGGATCGAAGTGCCCACATGCCCCTCGACATAGCTTTTAACAGGAAGCGGTAAATCTCCCTGGTCGGCTTTGCAAACTGCGGTTTTGACCGTAATCAAGTCGTAATGATAAATGCCCGCGAGAAGAACAGCTCCTCCCAGGATAAAAGCCAGCATGCCGATTCTGTATAAACCCTTCTTCACTTTTTCAGCACCTCGAGTATTTCCGGAGCAATGCGATAGATCGAGCCCGCTCCGATGGTCATTATTATTGCCTTGTCCATTATGTTATCCAGTACGAATTCGGGCAGCATGGTGAGATCATCAATATAATGACAGTTCTGATGGCCGAAACTCTTGGCCGCATCGACAATGAGCTGTCCGGTTACACCCTCGATAGGTTTCTCGCGAGCCGGATAGATTTTCACCACGATCATCACATCCGCAGACAGGAGCGCTTTGGCGAACTCGCGATAGAAATCACGTGTGCGGCTGTATAGATGCGGCTGGAAGATGGCTATCACCGGACGATTATAGCCGCGTTTGGCAGCGCGCAGGGTGGCTTCAACCTCGGTGGGATGATGGCCGTAATCGTCAACTACCATATACTGATCGACCTGGCCGATAATTTCAAAGCGTCGGTTGACCCCGCGGAAGTTGCCCAGGGATTCCTTAATGGTCTCGAATGGTATCTCCTGTTCCATGCAGATCGAGATAGCCGCCAGGCTGTTCATGGCGTTGAAGAAGCCCGGCAGCTGAATTTTGACATGACCCAGCTCACGCTTCTTGGTTCTGACGTCAAACTCGGTGATATTATTAATATAAGTTACATTATCAATCTGATAATCCGCCTGTGAAGCCAGGCCATAGGTTACCACGGGATGATTAATCTGCGGGATCAGCGAGACCAGATTGGGATCATCCATATTGATATGGACAGTCCCGAAGAAAGGCACTTTATTGGCAAATTCTGTAAAGGCCTGTTTGAGGTCGTCGATCCCCTCATAACAGTCGAGATGATCCTCCTCCAAGGTGGTAAGGACCACATCGGTGGGGGTCATACGCAGGAATGAACGGTCGTACTCGTCGGCCTCGGCCACCAGGTAATCGGACCGTCCCAGCTTGATATTGGTGCCGAACTGTATAACGCGTCCACCCACTATAACGGTCGGATCCATACCGGCATCGGTCATAATCTGACCGATCAGCGAGGTCGTGGTAGTCTTTCCATGCGTGCCGGCGATTCCGATGGAATATTTCATGCGCATGAGTTCGGCCAGCATCTCGGCCCGGCGCACAATTATTATCTTATTCTGGCGGGCGTATTCGAGCTCGGGATTATCCAGGGGCACAGCAGATGAGTAAACCACGAGATTGGCATCGCCGACATTTTCCGCTTTGTGCTGCAGGTTTACTGTTATACCGATTTCCTGCAGGTGGTCGGTGACCTCGCTTGCTGCCAGGTCACTTCCGGTGATATGATAGCCGAGATTGTGCAGCATCTCGGCCATACCCGACATTCCGATCCCGCCTATGCCCACAAAGTGCAGTTTTCTTAATTTTCCGAATTTTACCACTTTAAAACCTCAATAATTTTCTCTGCGATTTTTTTGGATGCATCCGGATCAGCCAGCGACCTGGCCGCCTCCGACATTTTCTTCAATCGATCCGGGTCTGAAAAAAGCCCGGACACATATTCATGAAGATTGAATCGCTCCAGCTCAGTTTGTCTGATAACTTTGGCCGCTCCGGCGTCATCATAGACTTTGGCATTATGATATTGATGGTCCTCAGCCGCATGGGGATAAGGTACCAGAAGCGAGGGAAGGCCGACTACCGCCAGCTCCGAAAGCGAGAGTGCCCCGGAACGGCAGAAGGCCAGGTCGGCTGCGGCGTAGGCCATCTCCATGCGGTCGATAAACTCGAGAATAACGCCCCTGACTCCGGAATCGTTAAAGGCGGAGCTGTAATGATCAAAATTGTATCTTCCCGCCTGCCAGATTATTTGAATATTGCCATCCGCCCTGAAATCCTCCAGGCTATTCTTCACTTTCTGGTTCAGGGCCTCGGCTCCCTGTGAACCTCCGAATATCAGGAGAGTTTTTTTATCCTGCTCGAGTCCGAAAAACTTCAAACCTTCTTCCCGCTTTGCGATCTCGAAATCGGGCCGAAGGGGATTGCCCACCTCAAGGAATTTCGACTCGGATGCCAGATATCTTTTGGCCTGGGGATAGGCCAGGAAGCAGAGCTCGGCATGTTTGGCAAAAAGCCTCGTGGCTATGCCCGGGAAACTGTTCTGTTCCTGAAGAAATATTTTAACCCGCGCCTTGCGTGCGCCCATCAGAGCCGGTACGGAGACATATCCACCCGTGCCAAGCAGGCCCTCAATTCGGTGATTCCTGATAATCGCTTTCGTCAAACGAGAACCGCTCATCAGGGTAAAGGGTATCAACAGATTGGAGAGGGACAGCTTACGCTTGAGCGGACGGGCAGGAATGGGAATGAACTGCCAATCCCGGTTCGACACCAGCCTCTCCTCCAGACTGTCTTTTTTGCCCAGATATTTGATACCTATTTCCGGCATAAGCCTTTCTAACTCCATCGCGATTGCCAGGGCCGGAAAGATATGCCCCCCCGTCCCGCCGCCGGCGATCGCCAGATTTTTAACCTCTTCGTTTTTCAAGCAGCTTCGACACCTTATATTGATGGCGTGAAATATTTAACAGAATCCCGATTCCGAATGAGGAACAGATGATTGAACTTCCCCCGTAGCTCAAAAACGGCAAAGTCATTCCCGTAGTCGGTAAGAGCCGCACCGCGACACTGATATTTATGATTATACTTAGTGTTAGAATCGACACTATTCCGAAGGCCAGATAAAAGCCGAAATGGTCCTGTGCCAGTGATGCTATTCTCAGTCCCCGCACAACTATTATGAAGTAGAATGCGAGGCAGAGCAGAACTGTAACGAATCCGCCTTCTTCCGCGACATTGGCTATTATAAAATCAGTGTGCGACTCGGGCAGGTGAGAGAGCTTGGCCATCCCCCGGCCAATGCCTACACCGGCCAGTTTACCCGCCCCTATGGCCATCAAGGATTGATTCTGGTGGTAGACTTCCGCCAAGGTTGAGTTTTCCGGATGGAGAAATGCTTCCAGCCTGGCGGACTTATAATCCGCCACAAATACCATAAATCCAGCCAGGGCCACAGGTGCAAGCACTCCGGTCAGAACGTAGCGATATTTAAGGCCCGCCATGAAGAGCAGGACGAATGTTGTCATCATGATTATAAGTACCATGCCGAGATCCGGCTGAAGCAAAATCAACCCCATGCCGAGGGCCGCGAGCGCTCCCCAGGGCCATGCCAGGGCCTTCAGCTTCGAAAGCATCTCCCGTTTACGGCAGAGATAATAGGCGGTAAAGATCACCAGGGCATATTTAAAGACCTCAGAAGGCTGAAGGGACTGATTAAAGACGAACAGCCATCTGCGCGAGCCGTTAATTTCACGCTGGGTAAGGACCGCTACAAGCATAACCAGACTGCCGAGCATTATCGGCCAGGCCAGCTTCTGCCAATGGTGGTAGTTTATCCTGGAGACTATTAATATGGTAGCGATCGCCATGATAAACCACATAATCTGTTTTTTGAAGAAAAACTCACTGCTGAGCCCCCTTACCTGAGCAATGAATGCAGAGGCCGAATAGATCATAATGACCCCGATCGTAAGCAGAATTATCACCAGAGCAAACAGAGTGTAATCGAAGCGCCTCTCCCTCATTTTGAACTCCTCGCCTTCAATCTTAGAACCGCATCCTTAAACACCCGGCCGCGGTGTTCAAAGTCCGTGAACATGTCAAATGATGCGCAGGCCGGCGAAAGCAGGACAGTGTCGCCCTCGCGGGCCAGCCCGGAAGCATTCTCGACCGCCTGCTCGAGAGAATCGGATTTACTCACCGGAACGATATCGCTATAGGCTTCCCGCATGATTTGAGCGGCCTCGCCAATCACTATAATGTGCTTTACTTTCTGCTTTATCAGATCATCCAGGCGGGAAAGATCTCCGCCCTTATATTTTCCTCCCATGATCAGGATCGTATTTTCAGGCACCGACTGCAGAGCGTACCAGACCGAATCGACATTGGTGCCCTTGGAATCATTTATGTACCTGACTCCCTCCACTGTATCCACGTATTCAAGCCTGTGCTCCACGCCCCCGAAGGTCTGGAAAGTTCTCCGGATGGCCTCGCCAGGCACGCCGGCTACCAGGGCGGCCGCTCCCGCGGCCATGGCATTGTAGAGATTATGCGGGCCGGGTATGCGAATATCAGCAGTTAATCCCAGCTCACCCTCAAATTCACCAAAACGAAAAACGATTTTATCACCCTCCAGGTAAATTCCGCTCTCGATCTTCTTTATCTGTGAAAAGAAAATCTTGCGCGCTTCCACATCCTCCACGAGCTGCACGAGATAATCATCATCGGCATTGATAATCAGGAAATCGACGCCGGTCATATTTTCCGCCACACGTATCTTCACGCTTGCATATTCCTCAAATGTGTCGTAACGGTCGAGATGGTCGGGTGTGAGATTCAGCACTATGGCTATGTGCGGATGGAAATCGAAAGTCCTTTCAAGCTGTGCGGATGACACCTCCAGTGCAATCCAACCCCTGGAAGAAATCTGATCGCAGACCTCCGAAAAGGCGTAGCCGATATTGCCGGCTGCGGCAGATTCAAGGCCCGCGGTTTTGAAGATCCCTCCGAGGAGAGCCGTTGTCGTAGTCTTTCCATTGGAACCCGTTACCGCCGCCAGGTTAGCGTCACAGAGCCATGAAGCCACCTCCAGCTCCGAGAAGACAGGAATGCCGATTTCCTGGGCGCTCTGGAGTATGGGGATGTCATTCGGAACGCCGGGTGAGACTATTAGAAATTCAGAGCTCTCCAGGAGCTTCTGTGTGTGGCCCCCGGTCTCATAGGGAACATTCACTTCTCTGAGTTCAGCCAGCTCTTTTTTCAGTTCTGATCCGGTCCTGACATCAGAGACAAAGGGATCGCCGCCCAGCCGCTTCAACAGCTTTGCGGCAGCCAGACCCGAACGTGCCAGCCCGATGATTCCTATCGGCCTGCCTATTATTCTGTCCACACGCATAGCGTTTACCGTATTTTTAAAGTACTCAAAGTCAAGAGTGCGCATAAAGCTCCAAGAATCCAGAACCTGACGACGACCTTTGCTTCGGGCCACCCCGATAATTCAAAATGATGATGGAGAGGAGCCATTTTAAAGATCCTCTTTCCCCGCAATCTATAAGAGGCTACCTGCAGAATGACAGAGAGCGCTTCTGCAACGAAGACTCCTCCCACAATCACCAGTAATAATTCTTTTTTAAGCATAATTGCTATGGCTCCCAGCGCTCCTCCCAGAGCGAGTGCGCCGGTGTCACCCATAAAGACCTGGGCCGGATGCGAATTGTACCACAAGAACCCGAGCCCCGCGCCGATAGCTGCGCCGCAATATATGGTCAGCTCTCCCGCTCCCTCGAGATAACTGATGTCCAGATAACCGGAGAAGTCGGCGCGGCCGGTAACATACGAAAATCCCGCAAATGTCAGAAAAACCATCATACACAGACCAATAGCCAGGCCATCGAGACCATCAGTTAAATTGACGGCGTTCGATGAGGCGGTCAGGACCAGGATCACAAAAGGAATAAACAGCCAGCCGAAGTTGAGGATGTAGTCTTTGAAGAACGGTATTTCAGTATAGCCGTTAAAATTTTCAGTGGGCGGAAAGAAATACAATATGCCGCCGAAGACGATGCCGAGCGTGATCTGGCCCGCGAGTTTGTATTTTCCGACCATGCCCTTGGGCTTTTTCAGAATTGCTTTCATGAAGTCATCCATGAATCCCAGAATTCCCAGCCAGACCGTAACCAGAATGATCATCTGGACAAAACGGTTTGACAGATCGGCCCAGAGCAAAGTGGGGATTATCATAGATGCCAGGATTATTATTCCTCCCATGGTCGGGGTACCCTCTTTGGCGTAATGGCTCCTGGGTCCCTCCTCGCGTATTTTTTCCGTCACAGTTTTCTTTTGAAGAAGCTTTACGATCAGCGGACCCAGGAGAAGAGATACAAGCAGGGCCGTGATAGTGGCAGCCGCTGTCCTGAAGGTAATATACCTGAACAGGTTGAAATAGCTGAATGAGTCAACCAGGGAACTGAACAGGTGGTAAAACATCAGCTTCTGACCTCCTGTTTCTTTTTGAAGGCCCGCACAATTTTCTCAAACTGCATGGCGCGTGACGCTTTAATCAATATTTGATCCCCGTCGCGTATCTCCGGCAGCATGGCCTCAATTACTTCCTCGGCAGTCATGAATGTCTCTGTCCTGCTTGAATCGTAGCCGTTGACATTGGCCCCCGCCGCTATATGCATGCCCAGCCTTCCCGCAGTAATCAGCCGGTCAGGATTGATTTCAGCGACGATGCTGCCAACGTCATGATGCAGTTCTATCTCATCTTCGCCAAGCTCCCGCATGTCACCCAGTATGGCTATCTTCCGTCCCTTAGCCTGCATTTGAGAGAGCGCCTTGAGAGCATATCCCATGGAGGTCGGGTTGGCGTTATAGCTGTCGTCGATGACAGTAATCCCGCTCAATTCGAGAATCTCCATGCGCGAGCTTTTACCTTTGTAGCTCTGGAGTGCAGTCCTGACACCCTCGAACTCGACTTCGAATATCCTTGCAACGGCGCAGGACGCCAGGGCATTATAAAGGGTATGCAGTCCGGGTACTTTCAGATGTATTTCCCCGCCTTGATACTGAAAAATAATCCTTCCCAGGCTGTTGGATGAAAATCCTGTTGGTCTGACCTGGGCGTCAGCCCGAACTGCATAACCAAGTTTGGGCTCCGGTTCCTTGTCGAACCGGGCCTTTAATAGAGCATCATCCAGATTCAGCACGCGGATTGAATCTGCGTCTATATGATCCAGAAGCTCGAATTTTGCTCTGGCGATATTTTCAATCGTACCCATCGTTTCCAGATGGGCCGGGCCGATATTGGTGATCAATGCGACCTGCGGCTTAACCATGCTAGTCAGTGCCTCTATCTCACCCGGAAAGCTCATGCCAAATTCGAGCACGCAGATCTCATAGCTATCATTGAGGAGCGCCAGCGAGAGAGGGATGCCGAAGAGGTTGTTGTAATTGCCGGGTGAACGGAAGACATTGTACTTTTGCGCGAGCACATCGGCAATCATCTCCTTGGTGGTAGTCTTACCGTTGGTACCGGTCACCGCAATATATCGAGGATTAAATTTGTCTTTCCACCAGAGAGCTATCTGGCGCAGTCCCTTCTGGGTGTCATTTACTATGAGGCAGCGATCCCTGTACTCGGCCGGAAGGTGCTCTTCATACCCGGATTGCACCACACAAGCCCCGGCGCCTTTATCGAAAGCGTGCCTGAGATACTTATGCCCGTCATCCAGCTCGCCTTTGATGGCGACGAACAGGTTACCGTCGGCTATCGTGCGGGTATCGATAGAAAGCCCTGTAAATTCTGCGGTTGCCGCTTTATCTGAGAACAGCGAACCATTGGTGACCTTTTTAAGATCGCTTAACTTCCCTGTTATCACTATTCTGTCCCTTTAGAGCCTCCCGGACAACTTCACGGTCGTCAAAATGTATTTTCTCGGTTCCAACAATCTGATAATTTTCATGCCCCTTACCGGCAATCACTACCACATCGCCTTCGGAGGCTTTCAAAACCGCCCGGGTAATCGCCTCCTTGCGATCGAGCACCAGATGTGTCTCCTTGCTGTTATTCAACCCGGCCTCGGCATCATTTATTATGGCCTCGGGATCCTCGGTGCGGGGATTATCCGAGGTCAGGAAAATTATATCTGCATATTCCGATACCGCCTTTGCCATCAGGGGCCGTTTTCCCTTGTCGCGGTCCCCACCGCAGCCGAAGACCGCGATCAGATTCCTGTCTCCCGCGATCTCCCTGGCGGACTTCATGACATGACCCAGGGCATCGGGGGTATGAGCAAAGTCCACAAAGACCTTGAAATCCCGATTGATATCGACCCTTTCCATGCGTCCCGGCACGAACGTCATCGCCTCCAAACCGCTCCTGACCGTATCGGTATTAACGCCTGACGCAAGAGCCACTCCGGCGGCGCAGAGAGCATTATTCAGGTTGTACCTGCCCGGCAGTTTCAGATGGATTTCCTCGCTGCCGAGGGGTGAAATCAGCTTGAACCTGTATCCTCTGTCAGTTTTCTCAATACCTGTTATATGCAGATCGGCCCTGGTATTTTCGATTGAATAGGTCAGGCAGGAGCATTCGGTGCGCCCCAGGAAGAAATCATAACTGGGATCATCCATGTTCAATACTGCCCATCTGTCCTTACCCTTAACCTTGTCGAGCAGCATAGCTTTGGCCTCGCGATACTCCTCCATGGTGCCGTGAAAGTCCAGATGATCCTGGGTCAGGTTGGTGAACCCGGCGACATTGAAGTCGATCATATTTACTCTGCCGGTCTTGAGGCCGTGCGAAGAAACCTCCATCACGACATTGCGGATTCTTTCCGCCTGCATAATCGAAAGCAGGCGTTCTATATGCAACGATTCCGGAGTTGTGTTGGGCGCATTGAACTGGTATTTTCCGGCCAGGTATTCGATAGTGCCCATCAGGCCGGTGCGCTTGTTGCCTGCGTCGAGAATCGACTTGACCATGTAAACCGTAGTGGTTTTGCCATTGGTGCCGGTGATACCCGCCACCAGCATTTTACGGGAAGGGAAGTCATAGAATTTAGCCGCCAGGAGCGAGAGCGCATGACGGCTGTCCGGGATAATTACCTTGCAGACCGAACTATTTTCGAAGTCCCTTTCGCACACTACGCATACGGCCCCGGCCCGGATGGCATCAGGAATGTAATCATGGCCATCATCCCTGCTTCCCGGCATGGCTACAAACATGTCTTCCGGCTCAATTAAACGCGAATCGTATTCTATTTTGGAAATCTCCCTCTCCGTTTCCCCGGAGACTTGTTTTTCTGGAAGGATCTGTATCAAATCGGAAATCTTAATCGTCACCCTCCTTTTTGCTGTCTTCACAAACAAGCATGACATGGTCCCCGAGGACGACGGACTCACCGCGCTCCGGCACCGTAGCGATAACATATCCGGCACCTTTAAGGGAACATTTCAGGCCCATGCTATTGAGTATTGTAAAAGCATCACGAGCTGATTTATTTCTCAAATCGGGCAACCGAACCCATTCTGATTCTCCAACGGGATTAATTTCAGCTTTTGTATCCAGCTTATAATCGGCATGTTTGATCATGACATCTGGATCTCCCTCGTAATCTTCATCCAGCAGATTAAGTGCGCCACTTTTGAGAGCATCGATCGAGGCATAAATTGTCCTGCCCGAAGTTTCATTTTTTCGATTCTCCAGGTCTGTTATTCTCTTTGCTGTTTTAGCAAATGCGGGGCCGGCAGTAATCCCGCCGTAGTGAATTTCTTTGGGCTCATCGATAATTATAATCCCGCAAATCTGCGGATCATCGGCCGGAAAATAGCCGCCGAAAGAAGCGATGTATCTGGACTTATCATATCCTCCTGTCTCGGAGGGTTTTTCGGCGGTGCCGGTTTTTCCCGCAAAATCTATTCCGTCGATTTTTGCATACTTGGCAGTACCAGTATCAACTACAATTTCACACAATTTTTTTAAGCTGGCTATAGTGGACTCGGAAAATATTTTTCGTTCTTGTTCGGGGTAGAAGCGCTGCTGGGTGCCACCTGTGGGCGAAATGACACGGTCCAGCAAAATAGGCTTCATAAGACGGCCGTCATTGGCAATACATCCAAACATGCGTGCCATCTGGAGGGTACTGGCAGAGACCTCGTGCCCGATAGAAAGCATGGCGCAGTAATACTCGGACCAGACTTCCGGCTCATGCAGGCGGCCGTTGACCTCTCCCGGGAATCCCAGTCCGGTGGGCAATCCGAAGCCCATCTCGCGCGCATAACGATAGAGCATTTTGGGGCCCAGTATATTCGCCAGACGACCGGTGGCAACATTTGAGGAGATTATAAACGCCTCTGCCACGCTGATAATATCATGTTTCTTGTCGTCATGGATGCTGATACCATTGAATTTAAAACTGCCGTTTCCGGCGTAGATCGTATCCGCAAGGTTGATCAGTCCTTCCTCTAAGAGCGCGCCGAATACAACCGTCTTAAATGTACTCCCGGGCTCGAACAGATCAGTAATCGCCCTGGCTTTGGGACATTTGTAATCAGGATCTTTCAGTTCCGGATCATAATGGTAAACCGCCAGAATCTTTCCGGTAGCCACTTCCATCAGGACACCCATCCCGCTGACAGCGCTCCACTCATCCACCGCTGTCCGGATCTCCTCCGAGAGAATCTGCTGGTATTCGATGTCAATCGTCAAATAGACATCATTACCCTCAACGGGCTC
Organism: Candidatus Zixiibacteriota bacterium; assembly: GCA_011056555.1. Classification (GTDB taxonomy): domain Bacteria; phylum Zixibacteria; class MSB-5A5; order JAABVY01; family JAABVY01; genus JAABVY01. Next base: position 96,329 of record DSEQ01000028.1, read on the forward strand.
TATCAATGGCTCAGAGAAAATCGGGTAAAGCTGGCCGGAACCGGCCTTCATACAGGCGCGCAAGCCATCCTTGCCCTTGAGATATTTGTCACAGTACACCTCCGCACCGGCTTTGGCTTCGAACTCGTGATTCAGATATCCGACCAGGGCCGAAACCGCGCTGTTGTATGGATAGATCCGATCGAATTCCGTCTTGCTGTAAATCTCGGGAATTTTCAGCGCGTTGATCCTGGTGGAGACACCGGGATCGATCTTCCGTGCGATAAGGACCTGTTTGCCCTTTCTGGCCATCAGTTTTTTCAATAATGAGCTCTCGGAAACGTCCAGAATAGGTGCCGCTTCCCTGGCAATCTTTTCAATCGTTTCGTCCGAGTCGGTATAGACCAAGAGATTTTCGGTCTCGGTGGTGTAGGCCAGCGGATTTCCATTACGGTCGTAAATCGCGCCTCGATGAGCTTTAACCGGCACATTTAGATAACATTGATTCCGGAACTTGCGTGCATACTCCTCTCCCTGCAGAACCTGCACCTGAAAAAAACGTCCGGCAATCACAATAAAACAGCCGGCCACAAATATAAAAAATACCATGAAGCGTGAGAGCCTGAGCTTATTGTTCTTCATTTAACTATCCTGTCCCTGATAATATCGTTTTCTCCATTCTGGATATTTTTTTCCACGAAGGCCGGCGGACCGTCCCCCCCGCTGCTATTCTGGTCCTTCACCATCTGGAGAAGTGAATCGGAATATGGTATGATATCGGTCCCGCTGGAATTAATCATGTCCAACTCTTCCATGGCTTTCTTTCTCACCTGCTCAAGCGAGCTGCGGTAGAGGATTTCTCCCTTGAGATAGTCCTTGTTTTTTTCCAGCTGGCGAATCTCCTCCTCCATGCGGGCGATTTCGGCTGACAGATTCTGCAATGTGATTCTCTGCCAGATGAAGGCATAAGCCAGGAGTATGGCCAGGCCGACCAAGACATATATTTTTATTTCCGGCAAGAGTCTTTTCAAACTGTCCCTCATTCAGTCAGGCGGGACGGTTATCCCGCCTGACTGCCTCTAACAAGTGCCCTTCATACTTTCGCCGCCGCCCGCAGTTTGGCGCTGCGAGCCCGTGGATTATTCTCGAGCTCCTGACTGGTGGGAGTCAGAGCTTTTTTAAAAAGCGGCTTCAACCTGAACTCCCGGTTCTCGAGAACCTCCTCTAAATCAGGCGGTAAACCAGATTCGCGGCTGTATGTACGAATATAGTTCTTTACTATTCTATCTTCGAGGGAGTGATAAGATATCACCACTAATCTGCCCCCCGAATGCAGTAATTTTGTGAGAGAACGAAGCCCCTTTTTTATATTCTCAAGTTCATTATTGACAGCAATTCTCAATGCCTGCGCAACCTGCGCCAGGCCCTTGTTTAACTTTTCTTTTTTGAAGAATGGCTCAAGTATTATCTTGAACTGATAAGTAGTTTTTATCCTGTTCTTCTCCCGCGCCCTTATGATGGCATGGGATATTGGCCCGGCCTGGCTCAACTCGCCGTATTCCTTGAAAATCTTTTTGAGTTCCTGCAGGGGATAATGATTTATTATATCTGCCGCGGTCAGGCTGCTCTCGGGATCGAAACGCATGTCAAGCGGATTGTCGGACTTAAACGCAAATCCGTAGCCCTGTTCAAGCTGCACAGAGCTGATTCCCAGATCGAGCAGAAAACCTGCGATCGGCTTGTCCTCAGAACCAAGCTGCTCGGAGACCTCGTGATATCCGCATTGCAGGTGCTTGATCTTATCTCCTACTTCCACGTTTCTCCTCTTCGCCAGCTCAAGCATGCGGGGATCGAGATCACAGCAGATAACTCTCCCCTTATCCGAAAGATTCTCAGCTATGAGCCTGGCATGACCGCCTGTTCCACAGGTGCCATCTATGTAGATTCCTGACGGGTCGTGAACCAGATATTCAACAACCTCTTTCCCCATTACGGGTAAATGATACTCCTCATTTCTTTGCAAATAGCTGATCCAACATATTCTCTAAACTAGGGTTAGCATTCGAGAGTTTTTCGAATCTCTCAGGATTCCAGATCTCAATATGAGTGGTGGATCCAATCATCAGAGTCTCGCCCTTTAAGTCCGCTTCCTGAATCAGGTCCCTCGGTATATTGATCCTTCCCTGAGTATCGGGAACGACCTCATACGTATTGGTGGATAGTTTACGGATGAAATTGCGTCCTTCGCGAGTCATGCCGGAATGTTCGCTCTGAAGCTCATTAAATTTCTTGATCCACTCTGATTCGATGAACAATCCCAGGCATCCATCCAGCCACTTCGCCAGCACGTAAGCCTTCACTGCCTTTTTGGGAGAAACCCCAATTGGACGCGCCTTGCGCAGTTTGGCCGGTATCGCGACACGACCATTGTCGTCTAAAGAAACAAGATATTTTCCGGTGTATCCGATCAACCCGCCACCCCAGATCACCAATTTTCACCAAAATTCACTACTTTTCACCAAGATACTCCAAGCACATTTATAGTCAAGAAAAAACTTGATACAAATTGAAAGATTGTTAAGTGCCATAGTTTATGGGGAGTTTCCGAGAAAATAGGGTCTGCTTTTTTGTTCATTTTGAAACGAGCCATAAAATGACAATATCCCGTTTTATATCCCGATGAATAGCAGCATTTTACAGGGCCGCAAAAATTTGCCGCCAGCAGGGCCACAATGGCAGACCGCTTGCATCAAACAGCGTTTGATAAATCCAGAGGGTAAATTGATGAGAAGGATGACAGCACTTACAGTTATTTTATATTTGTTTTCAGCCCAGCTTATTGCTGAAGACCAGTTACTCAGGATCGATCTTCCTGGCGAGCTCGAGGGGGCGGCAAATTATCCGGACAGGAAGTATTTTCCGAATTCGGATGACTGGGTTTACGGCATAGACAGTTCCGGGCTTCCCGTATATAAATATTCTGTTTTTGTTTCATCCGGTGTAAAGCCAAAGATAAAGTCCATTACCGTGCAGAATATTTCGACTAACGCCGCTCTTAGTAAAGATGAGCTTGTGTATTCTGGCATATCGACTGACGCCGAGGGATTGGTACTCGATTATCCGGAAGCGGCGATTCATATGCAGGAGTACAACGGGATCAGGGCAGCGCTTGAATTACATTTCCGGGATGATTCTCATGATTATTATAATCTCTATATCAGTCCGTTCATTGAAGAGCATGAAAAAGATGAACTGAGAATGACCGGCACAATCTCCATCGATGTGGAGAGCGTGTATAGCAATAACTCTTCTTCCCGCCCACGGCTTCCGGGGAATGCTGTGATGCGGGGGGTGATCTCTCAACTCAAGGCCGGGAATGATTCCGGCATATCGACCAGGAGCTCCGGCGTGCGGGTTGCGAATGATTACAGTGAATCTCCGGACTATGTAATTATCACGAATACTGAATTGGCCCCGAGCTTCCAGGACTTTATTCTCTGGAAACGCGCACTCGGTTATAATGTCTCCATCAAACTGACAGAAGAGATCGAGACTGAATTTCCGGGCCTGGATCCGGAGGAAAAGATCAGGGAATATCTTGAGCAAGCATATATAGACGGGCTTGAATGGGTCCTTTTGGGAGGAGATGAGACTATCGTTCCGGTCAGGAAACTGTATTCCGCCAACTCCGATGAGCCGGTTGATGATGCTTTTCTTCATCCCTCCGACCTTTACTACGCCGACCTTACCGGGGACTGGGATTCCGATGGAGACGGCATCTGGGGGGAACCGTATCATGACAATCCGGATTTGCAGCCGGAATTATTCGCGGGACGAGTCCCTGCCTGCACCATCCAGGAAGTGCTCAACTGGACGGAAAAAACTATCGCCTATGAGAAGGGCGAGATCGTTAATATGGATGGCTTTACCGGGGAGGTAATGATCACCTCGGCCGACCAGATGCGTGACTGGAATGAGGGCCTGGGGCAGGACAGCCTTATAGCCGAGTATTTCCCGGACCATATTCCAGTCGACCGGACCAGCATGGCAGAATATCCATCCGGCCAGGCAGTCAATCCATCACAGCCGCCCGCACAGAATTTTATCCAGTTCTATTCGCAGGGCTGGAATATTGCCATAATCCTGGCGCACGGTATCTCCGGCGGTTTCGTCAGCATGTCCTCGGGATACAATGAATGGCCCAAGACTTATGTCTGGGTCGGTTCGGGGGAGAGTGCGGATAGAGGCTATCTTGATAACCTGGAGAACTACGGCCGCTGCGGAATTATCTATTCGGTATCCTGCTCCCAGGCGGCGTTCGACGCGTGCAATGACAGCGGCAGGTGTTTCGGTGAATATATTTTGAGCCTGGAGGATAGAGGTGCGGCCGCATTCCTGGGATACACCCGTTACGGATGGGTGGCGAGCTCATACAAGCTGGCGGAAAAATTCGTGGAGGCGTTATACACCGCAGACAATCGGATCGGCCCGGCCAATACGATAAGCAAATTATATCATTCCAATTTCCGTGACCTGAATTACGGCCTGAACATCCTGGGCGATCCCTCGCTCCTGATCTGGACCCGGACTCCGGGCTCAATTGCCGCGGAACATCCCGAGATCATTGCCATGGGAGAGAACGATTTCACTATCAGCGTCAACGCGGATGGCCAGGCGCTGGAGGATGCGCGGGTGACAGTTATCAGTGAAGATGAAAATCTGTTTTACGGATATACCGATCTGGACGGATTGCTCGACCTGGCCTTCAACACCGGTCAGGATTCAGGTGTTGTGCTTACCATATCCAAAAACGGCTATATTCCGTATCAGGCTGAAATACACACATCCATCGCGCTGGATGCTGATGACGAGGAAGACGACAACAACGTGCCCCGAATTCACGAGCTGTATCAAAATTATCCCAATCCCGCCAATCCAACCACGACCATCGGATTCTACCTTCCCGAACAGGACGATATCTCGCTGGACATATACAATCTACTGGGACAGCGGATTATTCGGTTGGAGGAGCGGAGTCTGGATGCGGGATATCATGAAACCCAGATCGATTTATCCGGATATCCGAGCGGTGTTTACATGTACAGACTCAAAGCCTCAGAATTTTCCGAGGTCAGGAAGATGGTGCTTTTGAAGTAAGTTTTTTGAGCAGATGATAAGCTGCGCGGATATGAGATGAGAGCACCAGCAAAAAGCTGCAAACGAAATTTGGCAAGACAGATCCGAAACTTTTATAGTATTTATACAGATATTCAATAAATGCCAGGTGCGATAAATATATGGACCGCACCCTGCGCTGCGAGCTGGCCTGCCCCAGTTGATGACTGACTTTGACTTTCGGATAAAACAAAATCTTCCAGCCGGCAGCCATCATCCTCCTGCAATAATCGACGTCATTGAAAAAAAGCGGAAAATCAGTGTCCATGAGGCCCACCTCATTTATCGCAGTGCGCTTGATCATGACTGCGGAGAAGGCGGGCTGATCGACATAGCGTTCCGTGAGATGATCGAAATCGGGCATCTTCCATCTATTCAACTCTTTATTATCGCTGAATATTGATGACAGGCCCAGGTGATGGTATATTATATCCGCATGCCGCGGCAAGCGCCGCACCGATTTTTGAACTGTGCCATCTAAATTGACAAGCTGAGGGGCAATCACACCCGTCAGATCATCCTTAAACAGCCTTGACGTCAGCCCCTGGATGACATTTTGTTCGAGCTCGGTATCCTGGTTGAGAAGCAAGGCCGCATCACCATGAAAGATGGTAAGGCCGCGATTCACGGTGTGGGCGTAACCATGATTTCGGTCATTTCTTATGAGTTGAATATCATATCCTCTTTGACTGAGCAGATCGACGCTATCGTCTGTGGAGCAGTCATCAACAACAATCACCTCGATGTTATGCTCCGTCTCCGATGAAAATATCGAATCAAGACATTTGACTATTACATCACGACCATTGTAGAGAGGTATAATCACGCTGATCAGCATCAGATATTCTCCATAAGTTCGGCCATTTGCCGAGCCTGATATTTGCGCTCATATTTTCGAAGCTGCGAGAGCCGCGATTGATTAAAAAGAGTTCCGGCTTTATGATCATCGACAATTTTTTTCAATAAGTTCTTCATGCCTTCACTGTCATCCGGATCGAGATGATGGACGCCCTGCAGCCGGCTTATGACCTCATGAACGGCGCTGGTTTTTTCCACCACCGCGAGCAATGGCTTTTTGAAAGCAAGCCCCTCATATAATTTGGCCGGGATAATATTGAGACTTTTTTTGTCCACCCCGCCGAAGACTACTATGGCCGACGATTTGGCGAGTTGCCTTAATGTGTCCCTGTGGTTCATGTATCCCGTGAATTCAATCTTGATTTTATCGGCAAAGCGGGTGAGGAGCATATCGTGAATTTCCTGATCGACCGCACCTATCTGCCAGAACTCTGTTTGGTTCAACATCTCACTTTCCAGTCGCAGCAGGGCCTCGAAGAATGCCCCGGCGGTATGAGGACTGCAGAGCGTTCCGCCATGCGCAAGGATCAGCTTCTCAGGAAATGATTCCTCGACGTTTTTAAAATCATCTCCGTCGAACCCGTTAGGTATGTGATGAATCTTGTCTTTAAACCGGGCATATCTTTTTTGCAGATCACGGACATGGGCAGAGGTTACGCCAACAATTCGGTCGGCATATTGTATTATGTTTTTCTCAAGATTTTGCTGCAGCGCCGTATGCAGTACGGTTATTGGTTTTTCGGAATCGGCGAACCATGGATCCCTGAAATCAGCCAGCCAGGAGACACAGAAATCACGTTTAAGATCGATTCCGACAGTATGGGTCGAGGGCGGCGGCGAAGTTGTCAGAAGATACGCGATCGAATGATCATGAATTATTTTCTCGGCAGTTTTTGTTGCCCTGTCGGCCCAGAACTTCTTCGAGTCCGGAATCTGTACAATTCTCCTCAGCAGATGTGATCGGCCCCTCAATATATAGTCATGCTCCGCGCTTGGTCTGGAGTGCCTGGCTACAGGATCATCCAGATAAGTTATCTCAACTTCCTCAGGCAGATCATTAAGAAGCGACTCGTCCCGGATCGGATAGTTATCGGGATTACATGCCAGGACATGGACATGCCATCCCTCCTGCGCCAGGTATTTGGCGGTCTTGGCGGCACGCTGCACCCCTCCCAGACCCATAGGCGGGAAGTAGTATGAGACGATCAGGACTCTTTTAGCTTTTTGCGGCAAGCGATTCGAACTCCTTTTCCACTACAGCCATGTTGTCTTCCCATATGGCCTTTTCCTGGATGATCTCAAAATTTCTGTGCGCCGCTTTTTTGCGTAACTCGAAATCTCCTGCGGCCTGCATTATCATTTCTGCCAGATGGAGACCATTACCAACTTCAAACATCAACCCGTTGACTCCGTGCCGGATCCATTCCCTGTTTCCACCGATATCGGAGACTATCGGGAAAAGTCCTGAAGCCATCGCTTCCAGAAGCGACACAGAGGTAGAGTCTGATCGCGAGCAGGAAACATAAATGTCGAAGTCGAATAATCTATCCAGGAGCTCTTCGTGCGGCAGGGCGCCATAAAAAACGACATTGTCCAAATCAGACTCGCTGCATTTCTGCTTCAAGTTATCATAAAGGGGGCCTGCACCAATCAGGGCAGCCTCAAAATTGACTTTGCCTCTGAGCAGTCTCAAGGCTTCCAGGAAGTCGCCGACCCTGGTAACAGGTACCATCTGACGAGTTGAAATCAATTTCAATTTATCCCGTTTTTCAATAATCCTTCCAAGGCCCCTTTCAAGCAAGCCCTGTTTCACTCCAAACGGCACAGTGATTATTTTTTTTTTAACACCGATGATTTTCCTGGCCGCCTCAGATAGCATCTCTGCGTCTGTGAGCAGCAGATCGGCCTTCCGCATTATTAAGCCGGCACGCGCATGATGGAATTTAGATTTTTCAGCAGAGATCAGAATATCGGATCCCCAGATGGAGATTGCCAGGGGATGGAACCCCGACATGGCGCCCAAAAGACCATAGTTGGGAACATAATGGCAGTTCAGAAGATCAGGCTTGAAATCGGCAACGGCTTTCTTGAAAGAAAGAATCGTCATAGGGTATTTTATGGCGCCTGGAGTATTGAAAGCCTTGAGGGGGTAATCTGGAGCGTAGTCGGATGCTTTCTCGGCGGATACCACCGCTACATCATGCCCCTGCTTCCTGAAATATTCGGCGTATCTTCTCAGATGGACAGGCCGAATATCACCGGCCAACATGAGACGCATCAGAAGAAACCTTTGACTTTTCGGGCGAGCCTGGAGATGGGCTTCTGGTAATTGTATTCGAAGTATGGCATTCTCTCAGCGCCCCATCCCGCCTTGAACCTCCTGAGGCCGGGATGTTTCCGGGGGCTGGCGCCGAAATTTAATAATTCAATATTCATTTCTTTCAACATCTTAATCAAATTCCAGAATAGATAGAAATTGGCCCCCTTCTCCAGCGCTTCTTCATTTGATGCACCGTCCCAGTAGACAGCCATATTTCCGTGGATAAAGACTATGGCCGAGGCCACCGGCCTCCCTTCGAAATATATAATCGGCCAGTAAAGAGTATCGTCATCCTCAAAATTCTGCAGCAGAGCATTATAGAATTCGAGCCGGTAGAAAGGCTGGCGCCCCTGGCGTCTGGCAGTTTCCTGTAGCATATTGAAGTACGTTTTCACTCCCTGGCGGTCCTGAATAATCTCGGTGGTAAAGTCCTTATCGACAGCTTTGGGAAGATTCCGTCTGTGAGAACTGGCAAGTTTCTCCAGCTGCTCGGAGGATGAGTATTTCAGGTTCAGTAAATGCGTGGAAAGGGGCTTTATATCATATGTATCCAGATTCGTATTAACCTGCCTTGAAAACTCAACAATATTTATGCGGGTAAATTCCTCACGCAGGCACCAGTAGGTAAACTCGGATTCGATACTGTTTCTAATGTCCGGGTCCTCTCCCTCGTTCAACAGGGCTCCGCCATAGCATCCGCGGGGCATGGAATAGGCTTCCTTGAACTTGAATTTCTTTCTGATACAAAACGGCATCCCCCCCACAATCTCGCCATTGTCAACAGCAAGATAGACTGAAGATTCAAAGGGGAAGGACTGCTCCCAGGTCTTCAACCAGGCGGTTAGATGGAATGCCGACCCCTGATTCCTAACTAATGAGTCCCACTTTTCTTGGTCAAGCTTTTCAAGCCTGACCGGATAATATTCAATCATATTTACTTGCGAATCACCGCAATTTTCCCGGTATGCGAGTTACCGTCATTATCGCGAATATAAAACAGATACATGCCGGAGGCGACCTTCTCTCCATCTTCATTGGTGCCATCCCAGCCTATATTTGAGAAGATAGTCTTTATTTTTCTTCCATCAAGACTAAAAATATCAATCGGCACCTCTCCGGAAAAATTGAATTGGAGATTTTCGCTGCCATCTGTGAGAACATACGGATTTGGATAGGCATAAACCTCATCGGCGATATCGGTTACAGCCCCAATATCGTAGGTGATAACAGAAATTCCGGCGTCTGTGAGCACCCAGAGACGTCTCTGCGTATCTATCGTCATAGAGATTATTCTGTCCGATGTTATATCGCTGTTTGCGGTGGTGTAAAAATCAAATAAGGCTTGGCCCGCCTTCCTGAAGGCCAGTCCGGATTCAGTCCCGATCCACATATTACCGCGCTGATCGAATAATATTTTGGTGATCTGGGGTCCAATCCCCTCCGGCAGGAGTATTCTCGAAAAAAATCTGTCCCCGGGATCCTTGAAAGCCATACCCATATCAGTCCCGACATAGATTCGTCCTTTGCCATCACCGGTGACCACACTCACATTCTCAGAGGGCAATAGCGAATCGCGAGTATACTGCTTGAATTCTATATTACTTTTATCAAAAGGATCATCGCCGTAAAAGATACGATAAAGGCCGTCATCCTCGAATCCGGCCCAGACTGCGCTGCCATCCGAATAAATAGAGCTGATCTTGGCGTCAAGATTGAAGCCGTCATACTGGTAGTAATCCCACTTTTGATTCCGCGGATCATAGAATGATACCGGCCGTTTGAAATGGCCGCGGTAACATGCGAACCATAATATGCCTCCGGCATCAAAATGCATGTCGGGCAAGACAATAAAATTCAGACTGGCGGGCAAATCGTCACGGTTTCCAATCAGGCTGGTACCGGCCGTATCATAATTAACAGCTCCATTCTCGCTCAACTCAAACGCGCCCTTACCAAATGAACCCACCCAGACATTATCGTCGGTACCAGGCTCAGCCGATTGTAATCTGCCGTCCACGATTGAAACTGATTCCCATCTCTCACCATCAAACAATGAGACGAAATCATTGTCATGCACCATCCATATTATGCCGTCGGAGGAGGTTTCTATATCAACCATATCATTATTGGCCGGGCCGGGTGAACGATAGCGCCTCCATTCTCCGTTATCCTGCCTGGCCTGAATTCCCTGCCCCTGTGTTCCGAGGATCAAGCCTTCATCATCATCGGGGATTAAAGCGCTAACAGCGCTGTCGGGACTGAGGGAAAGCTCGACCTGCTCGGTTATCCCGCCAAACCAGGAATACAATATTCCGCTCTCAGAGCCGACATATAAGGTATCGCGCGATACCATTATAGACTTTACCGGGTGCTCGAACTCAACTATCTCTCCCGTGCTGATCTGATTACCATCCCGCTCGAATTCGACAATCATATTCGGCAGGACGCCCCAGATATTATTATTATAGACAGACAGGCTGTTGAAATCCTCCGAGGGCAGTTCGGGCAATGAATCCCGGTTAAAGGAGTTCCAGTGTGTGAAATCGAGAAGGTTGGGATCTGCCTTCGGAGCAAAAGCTATTCCCATGCTGGTCGCCAGCCAGATAGTGTCATTCAGGATAAGCATGCCATTTACACCGGTGCCCGGGGGAATATCACCGAATCGGCGATAAGTCTCCTTGATCTCACCGCCATGTCTTTCGGTATCGAAAAGGGACAGGCCCACACTATGCGAGACCCATAAGAATTCGCCGTCAGCACGGAGATGTTTTATCTCGAGCGGGGAGCCGTCCCGATCAAAAAACAAAAACTGCCGCCATTCATTACGATCCCAATCAAAACGTGAAAGACGGCCGTCAATCGATCCAAACCAGATATAGGAATTGGCAAAGGCGCTGGCCCGGATATCGACCCCGCCCAGACCGTTGGTATTGACATATTTAAGAATATCGCCTGTGGCAGGATCGAAGCGCATCACCCCGCCCGTGGAGGCGGCCCAATACGCCCCATCATCAGTCCTCGTAAAAGAGGTAATATTATTACTGTTGGTATATGTCTGCCATTCCAATGCGAATATGGAAACAGGCAGGACAGCAATTAAAAGTATTAGTAGAGCTAACCTGTGCATAATCAAAATCATCTAAACCTTTTTACCATCATCATAATTATTCGATTCAATATTAATAAAAAAGTGAATAACAGAATAAGTTTCGGCATCCAGAGGCCATGCCGTGTAAAAAATGTCTTTTTTTCAATCGGATATATATCTCCCTCGATGACCATTTGCTCGAAAAGCTCTCCCAGATCGTCGATCCTGCCGGTCGGGTCACAGAAAAATGAAAAGCCGGAATTGGCGCAGCGTGCATACCAGCGCCTGTTTTCCACAGCCCTGTAGGGAACCATGTAGGCATGCTGATAAGGTCCCGCGGATATCCCCCACCAGGTGTCATTGGTAATCGTCACCATAAAATTCGCCCCTTTCTCGACCGCTTTGCGGTTCAGGTCGGAGAATCCGACCTCAAAACAAATCATGACGGCATACCTGCCCCGCCCGGTTTCGAAAATCGGAAGCGAATCCCCCATGCAGAAATCAGACTGGCCGAAATGAAATTCGTTTATAAACTGAAAATACTGGTTGTATGGTATCTTTTCCGAAAACGGAACCAGTCGAATTTTGTGATGCACATATTTCATCATGCCGTCGGGCTCGATTTGAACCGCGCTGTTATAGGCACAGAAGCGGTCCTCCTTCCGTTCGGCATCAAATGTTCCCACCAGCAGATGAGCATTCTTCCGGCGCGCAATACTGGCCAGGGGCGGCCATGCGCTTCCCCTTTTCATCAGGAACTCACGAATTGTGGTTTCCGCGAAAATGATAAAATCAACACTATCTTTGTCCAGCTGCCCGGCCATCTCCAGATGCCGATCCAGGCTGAACATGAGACTTCCGTCACTGAATTTTTCGGCCAGAGTAATATTACCCTGAATCAGGGCTACATCGATTTTCTCTCCCACCGGTTCATATCTAACCGTGCTGCCATAGATCAGGTTTACCGCGATAAGAACTAAAACTGGCACTATAAAGCCGATAGCAAGCCCGGCTGACTTCCGGTATTTCCAGGCCAGATAGAGGAGCACATTAATGAGCGCAATCCAGAAGCCCACGCCGAGATCGCCCCACCATGAGGCTGTTTGAATCATTGGAACGTACATCGACTGAGTGTAGGCCAACTGTACCCATGGAAACGCAAATTCGGAGAGAGTGCGGATGTATTCAACTGATATCCACACAAAGGGAAAGGCGAAAAGGTATCCATTTCCGCCTTTCGAAATCCATCCGTATATGCCGAAGGCAAGAGCCAGAAAGAGGGCATGAATCAAGGAAAGTGCAATCGGTGCGCCGATGGGAGCAATCCAGTTGAGGAAGATTTCAATAAACACGTTTTCCAGCTCGGCCGAAGCCGCATATGACCGAATCCCCACCCCGACCCAGTAAAGCAGGATAGCGCCCTGGATTACACCAAATAAATATCCAGCCTTGAAGCCTTTTTTAAATCCCGCTGCAGAGGTCACCGCGATCATCGGCACAAGACAGAAATAACCCAAAAATCCCAGCGGAACCGGCGGATAAGCCAGAATGAATAATAAGGCGGATATGAGGATCAGCCTGCGCCTGGCGTTAAGAATTAAAGATTTAAAGAAATTTGCGATCTTGAGAGGTATTCGCACAATGATATTTTTATGATCGGATTTCTTGAGCAAATTGGATTTATCCCGGAAGATTTATTAATTCAAATTTAATCGCGGCCGTTCGCCCTTCATTACATGGCCGATTCTGATCGGCTTATTCTCAGAATCACCGAAACTATCTTCGACCTTTCCGGCTGAATCCTCTGAAACTACACACACCAGTCCTATACCCATATTAAAGGCCCGAAACATTTCTTCAGGCTCAACATTTCCGGCTTCCTGCAGGATTCTGAATATGGGCGGGATTTCCCATGCTCCAGCATCGATCTCAAAGGTCAGGCCCTCCCTAAAAATCCGCTTCAGATTTCCAACTATTCCGCCGCCTGTAACATGAGCGAATCCCTTGACATGGCTTTGCTCTCGAAGTTTCTCGATTACAGGAAGATAGAGCTTATGGGGAACCAGCAGGGCGTCGCCGATTGACATCCCGAGTTCATCAAAATGCTTGTCCGGTGCCCAGCCCATATGTTCGAACACGATCTTGCGAGCCAGGGTATAACCGTTGGTATGCAGACCATTGGATTTAAATCCGAGTACAATATCGCCCGGTTCGATCTTCGAGCCATCGATAATTTTATTTCGGTCAACCACTCCCACTATAAATCCGGCCAGATCAAATTCACCCGGGTTATAGAGGTCTGGCATTTCGGCTGTCTCGCCGGCGATCAAGGCCATGTTTGCGTTTTTGCATCCGGCTACCAGGCCCTTGATGATTTCCTCGATAGTGCCCGGTTCCAGCTTACCAATTCCGATGTAGTCCAGAAAAAATTGCGGATGAGCGCCCATGACGGCGATATCGTTGACACAATGATGGACTATATCTATCCCGACAGTGTCGAATTTTTTCATCATGCAGGCGATCTTGATCTTTGTGCCGACGCCGTCAGATGAGGAGACTGTTATGGGGTCATCAAAACCCTCGAATTTGCCGGAATAGCATCCGCCGAAATGGCCGAATCCGCCCACAACATTTTCATTGAACGTCGATTCTATCAGGGCTTTGATCTTTGACTTGGCGGCATCGGCTTTATCGATATCCACTCCTGCGGAGGCGTATGTAAATGACTTCTTGCGGTTCATAGGAGCTTATATCCGTTTATTTCAACCTCAAACTTTAAACCGAGATATTCTGCCGCCCGCCTGCATACCACCATGCGGCTCAGGAAGATTTCAAAATATTCCATCACGGAGGAAACTGTATTATCGATTTTTATCTGCAGCATGGCGCGTTTTTTCTCTGCATCTACGTTCAAAAATGATGATTTGGCGGCATAGTTGACGCGGTCATGGATATCCTGCTTGATCAGATCAGTGGTTCTGACACGCGAAAAATGCACATCGGTCTTATCCGCCAATATTACCGCGGCAGATACGGCGGAAACAGGAGAACCGTCTTTTTCGTCATGGTTTCCAATCGCGGCCATAATTTCGGCGATTTCATCGGAGGACATGCCCTTCTTCGAGAGGACATCATAAGCAAGAAGAGCCGCAGTCTGGGCATGATAGTCACGATTAACAACATTCCCCATGTCGTGCATGTAGGCTGCAATAGCCGCAAGTTCTGCTTTTCTCTCCGGGTAGCCCAGGCGTTTGAGTATGTTATAGGCGATATTGGCGGAGAGGCTGCAATGCCGGTCGCCATGCTCGGTATAGCCCATAACTCCAAGGTTCTCATCGGCTTTGAAAATCAAAGCCCTGACCATAGGATCGTCCTTGATGTCCTGAAGCGCAAGTGACGTTGCGACTTTATTTTTCTCCATTTTCATAGGCCATCAAGCTAATCTTTTCAGTTCTCACGGTCAAGCTTTTATTTTCACTGCAAATCCGCATTCAGCTCGAATTCAGAGCATATCCATCGGGTCGACATCAACCGAAATTGTCATGCGGGAGAGGATTTTTTTGGTGTAATCCAGATCGAGTATATAGTCTATTATTTCCAGCGCCTTGAAAACCGATTTTGTGCGCATCAGGAACTGCCAGCGGAAGTTATTGCGAACCTTGAAAAGCGGGGATTCGGCGGGCCCCAGAAGATCGAAAACATTCGAATAGTGCTTCTCATGCTGACGGAATACGGCATCCAGAGCATTTACCGCCGTTTCTCCATTAAGCTTGCTGGCTGATTTAAGATGCATTATTATCAGGTGTTTGTGGGGAGGGAATTGAAGTTCCCGGCGGGATTCGAGTTCGCAGTCCAGAAATTCACTGACACGGTCCTCGGAGATATTTTCTATAAACTGTTTGTAGACTTCCGAATGCTGGATAATTACCTCGCCCGGGAATTTCCCCCTTCCAGCCCGGCCCGAGGCCTGCAGGAGCAGCGCAAAGGTCTTTTCCCGGCTCCTAAAATCAGGAAATTCCAGGTATGAATCGGCTGAGAGTATTCCCATCAATGCGACATGCGGAAAATCAAACGATTTGGCAATCATCTGCGTGCCAAGGAGGATTTTGATTTTTCCCTTCCGGAAGTCATTCAGGATTCTGGGCAGGTTACTTCCCTGCTTTACCGAATCGAGGTCAATTCTGGCGTAAGTGACATTGGGAAAGGCGACAGCAATTTCATCCTCCAGCTTCTGTGTCCCGACGCCATAATATTGAAACGATCTCCCCGAGCATTGCGGGCAGGTATCGGTAGTCCTTGATTGGTAGTCGCAAAAATGGCACTTGAGCGAATTGGAACTCCGATGATATACCAGGCCGACAGAACAGTTTGGACATTTCAGGCTGTGGCCGCAGTCGGAACATTTGACCGTGGGAGCAAACCCGCGACGATTCAACAGCAGCATGACCTGGCCGTCTTTCTTTAAAACATCGTTCATCTTTTGAAGAAGCTCATCGGAGATGGAGCTTCCGGCAGGAGAAAAAGCGAATTCCACCGGCTGTATTTTCGGAAGAGTACGGCTATCCCAGCGTGATCCCAGACGCAACAGCTTGTACTTGCCGCTTTTGACATTATGCCAGCTTTCCACCGAGGGGGTCGCACTTCCCATAACCACAGGGCATGACACTGATTTACCGAGGATGAGGGCCATATCGCGGCCATGATACATAGGCGATGATCCGGATTGCTTATATGATCCGTCGTGTTCCTCATCGACAATAATGATTCCGGGATTCCTTAGCGGCACAAATAGCGCCGAACGAGGCCCCACGACCACTTTATAATTGCCGGACCTGATCTGCTCCCAGATCACCAGCCTTTCCGTGGGTTTAAGGCCGGAATGAATTCGGCAGACCGTTTTCCCCAGACGATTTCGGATCTTTTGATACAGCTCCTCCGATGCGGCAATCTCCGGGAGCAGTAGAAGCGCTGTCTTACCCTCCACCAAGCATTGCCAGATCAACTTCAGATACAGTTCCGATTTGCCCGATCCGGTCACGCCAAACAGGAGATAAGGCTGAAATTTACTGCCGCGAATCGATCGTGATATCTCTTTGAAGGCCTGCTCCTGCTCGGCATTAAGCATCAGTTCCTGGGCATCAATGGAATCCAGTTTATCTTCTACCCTGGTTGCGCGGCTTCTCTTGGGCGGACGATACCCGACCTTGATCAGACCGTCATTTTCCAAATTCTCCAGGATGAGATAGAAATCTTTCAGATCGAAATTTTTCCTTGCGGTCGAGAGCTTGATCTTCTTTCGAGAGACGATATATTCCAGGAGTTTTCTAGTGCCGGGATCATCGATTTCCAATTCAGCCAGATCATCTTTTCCCACCAGAGCATGAATAGCAAGGAGATCAGGATTCGTGAGCAAACGCGGCAGAAAAAGCCCGACAGCATCCCGCGGAGAGGCATAATAATATCGGCAGATCCATTTCAGAAGGCTTAGCCTGACATTGTCGACCAAGGGCTTTTGATCAATCACCTCGGCAATCTCGCGCAGCCCCTCTTCGTTCCCTTCTGAGACAGAATACACCATACCAAAAGCCTTGCGTCTTCCAAGCGGCACCAGTACTCGCTGACCTTCCATCAGGCCGAAGAGGGCCTTATCCGCAAATCTGTAACTGAGAGTCTGCGGCGGGCCGTTGAATATGACAACTTCTGCAATCATGTTTGAAAAATAAAAGGCAGCCCTGCAGGGGGCTGCCTGATTGAGAATTTATACTATTTTATTGCCTCTTCTGATATCTGGTACAGTGTTCTTGGGCTTCCTGAATCTTCTCCTTATTGTTCTCCTTAAGATAAATAATAAGCAGCTGGCACCAGGCTTCTTCATTTTCTTCATCAAGCTCGACGATCTTCGTATATGCATCCTTGGATTTATCCCATTCCTCAAGGAAGAAATAGGCTCGTCCCAGCCAGTCCAGAGCATCCAGATTATCCGGCTGAAGTTCCACAGCCTTTTCAAAGACCTCGGCCGCCTCTCGATATTTTTCTTTCAATGAATCCTGCACCGCATCTCTCATCGGCGTGTATTTGGCTCTATTAATTTCAATCGAATCCTGGTATGCACTCAGTTTTGTGGCCAGACCGGCGCCGCTGCGGATGATAAAGGCTCCAAGGTTATAAAGCGCATCCGGCGACTCCGGCGTGATCTCGATTGACTTTTTTAAGTAGACAATCGCGCTGTCAATCTGGTCCATGGTATTATAGGCGATGGACATATTATACAGCATATCCGCCCGGCTTTGGGGAGTGAGCTCGAGTTCCATCATCTTTTTACCAATTGCAATAGCGCTGTCGTACTGGCCAGAATTGAAGTAGATCGAGAACATATTAGATAAAAGTGACAGATCCTGATCGTTTATTTCTAATGCTTCCCTGTAAAAATCGAGGGCCTTATCGGTGCTGTCGATACTGTAATAAATCAAACCCAGGTTGATCCAGCCCTGGGCCGAATCCGGAAGTATCATGGTTGATATTTGAAAAGCCTCGGCGGCGCGCATATAAAGATCCATTGTAGTAGAATCACATTCCGCCTTGAGTATGGAATCCTCTATGGGTTCGCAGCTCGCATCCTGATCACGAGCCCGTTTTAATGTGCTCACACCGTTATTGTACTGCTGTATCCATTTAGAAGCGAGTACATCCTGAATGTTTTTGACATAGTCTTCCTTATCACATTCATTCTGTATATCTTCGTTCTGAGCTGTATCGCAAATATTGATTACATATTCGAATTCGTTGCGCATCTCTTCGAAGAGATTCTTGTCAGCATAGATCGTTCCCAGAATATAGTGGGCCTCGATCGGCGGCTGATCCGGATAGTTTTCTATGGCAGCCTCGAGCATCTCCGCCGCCTTCTTGTAATCCTTGGGTGTCAGGCCCAGATAAATCTTGGCCGAACGAAGGTAGCCTTTGTAATCAAGCTTCCTCTGGCCAGTTGCAATAGAGCCGGTTAGAAGCGTGAGGGCCAATATGAATACTAATATCTTTTTCAAACCAGTTTCCTCCTGTTTTCTATTAGAATTTTGTGCAGTTTAACAAACCTCATTTAGAATGTCAAATACTTTGTGAAATAATTATCATGCATAGTTTTACGATTCTATCCTGACTGTATATTTAAGTGTAACTTCCTCATCCGGCTTCACCGGCACTACAAATTCAACTGTATGTGCATCCTTCTTCTTATACTCGAAATTGCTGTTGAGGATCTTGAATTCCCGACCGCGAATATATTCTCTCACAACTATCTCCACTGCCTCATCCTCTTTATGGTTTCTCAGTTTAACCTCGACATCCTCTTCCTGGATATAGCGGGAAATCTTGCGTGAATCCGTGACCGTGCGCTCACCCACCAGATCAAAGGCGTTACCCAGGTACAATTCGACCTTCTCATCACGCGGCGTATGATCAATGAGATTTTCGCCCACAAATTCGAGGGCGTTGTCAGAATCGCGCTTCATAACGCGTACCTTGCCTGCCGGGAGAGGCATACCCATGCCGTTCTCCTCGGAGTTAGTGAATTCCAGACTGACCCGGACATCCTCACCACCGCTGTAAACATATTTCTTAGTGACCGGAGTTGTAGCGGGCTCGAATAATGCTATCTGCTTAATTTCCTTGTCCGCAAGGCTTGTTGTTCTGGGAAGTGTATAGAGATGATACTCGAAAAACGGTTTTTCCTCAAAACCAATTTTGGGCATGGCAACAGCGGCCTCAAAACCTCTACCGAGCCCGTAATCTACCTCTTTCTTAATAATGCTGACGTCACCGGCAACCAATTTCAGTTTGGCATCTTCATAAGTTGCCCCGGAATTGTTTTCGATTGAGACCCAGGCTGCCAGATTGAGCATCTTCTCATCATCCGAAACGATACCGATATACTCGGCATGCCAGTTCATGCCCTTAGTCATATACGAGATTTCCGATTCCTGGCTGCCGGAGAGCTCGGAATCGAACAGCCATACCAGGGTCGGTTTGGTTATCAGCCCCTCCGGCAATCTGGGAAAATCGAATTTGGTGATCTTATTGGTCTGAACCACTTCAAGAGAATTATCCGGTTTCATCAGGGTAATAGTATTGCCGTCATGGGAGAGCAGTGTCCCGGAGAAAATTTGGCCATCCTCGTGAATCATCTCGATTGTCTTATCAAATATTTATCCAGAATCTTGTTGAATCCAACTAGGTCATAACGATAATTCTGTTCCAACAGGTCAGCCGCGTCCGGGCTCTGCAAGAGCTTGAAGTGCACCGAAGTAGGATCAATCTGGCTGGGGACATCAACCAGCGAATATTCAAATCTGCCATTCTGAAAATTGATCGCTCTCTGATCCTTGACCACGGCCAGATTCTGATTATAGACAGTTACCGCCAGATCCGCATAAACCGAGGAACAGAACAGCAAGACCGCGGCAAACAGAACTATTATCCCTCTTTTCATAACATTCTCCTTCCATTTTATTCTTTTCTCTTATACAATGTATCCTGCGATGTATTCCCCTGAATCTTCATATTCAGAGAACTTCCGACTGCTAAGTCCATATATAATAC
>DSEQ01000006.1 GCA_011056555.1 Candidatus Zixiibacteriota bacterium
CTGTAAATGACGGATCGGTCGGGTCGCTGCAGTCAAGCGTGATATCTGCAGGGCAGGTTATCACTGGCGCTATGGTATCATCTATAGTTATAATCTGTGTGCATTCAACATAATTGCCCGAAGCATCAGTGGCCCGGTAGGTCCTCGTAATAGTCTCCGGACAGCTGCTATTGTCAGATACATCCCCAACATGGGTCACCACAGGATTCGTATCGCAGTCATCTGATACCGTGACCGAATTAATGTCCGCAGGAGGAACATCGACGGGACACTGCACCGAAACGGCATCCGGGCAGGTAATCGTCGGTGGTGTCGTATCCTCTATCGTTATTAGCTGATCACACTGGTTCGAAACTCCGCAATCATCTGTCGTAGTCCAGGTGCGTGTTATCACATTACCGCTCTGCGAATCGGAATATGTGATCGACGGATTGGGATCATGGTCGTCGGTCGCTGTCGCAAATCCGATATTTGCCGGGTCAGTTGAACCGTTGCAATCCACATTAATATCGGCCGGGCAGGTGATAACTGGCGGAGCGTTGAAATCTACAGTGATATCGACTGTTCCGCCGCAGACAGCCCCGCAGTCATCCTGGCACTCGAAAGTGGCCGAGTAAACACCTTCCAAGGTCGCTGTAAAGGTCCATGTACTGCCGTCAAATGTTCCCACCCCCGAGGTCATCGTGCATCCGGTCAGGTTGCCGTCGGCATCGGTCCCTGATACGGGGAAACTGAAGGTTGAATCATCGCAGACGAAGTATGTGTTGTTGGAAGGCAGATTGCATACAGGAGGTTCATTAATATCAAATGTTGCTGAGAAACTGGCCTCGCAGTAGGCGCCGCAATCATCCGTGCACCTGACAGTAACATTGACAGTCTCGTCTCCAGCGGGAGTGTACTGCCAGTAGCCGCCGACAATTGATCCGGGGCCGGCAATCACGCTGCAGCCTGTGAGATTACCGTCAGGATCAGTCCCTGAAACCGGCAGGCTGACCTCTGTAGGGACACACTGAAATATGGCTGTATCACCAGGTAAACTGCACACAGGGGCCTGGTTCAATTCAACCGTCACATTGGTTACGCATGTGTCGGCAAAACCGCAATCGTTCGTGCATATAAAAGTGATTGTATTCAAACCTTCAACTGGAGTGAAACAGACTGAATTCCCGCTCAGGGTACCGCCAGTGACTGTGGCAGTGCCATTGCAGTCAAAACCGGGCAGGCAGATCTGGCTCAGATCGCAGGCGAATATGGTAGTATCGCCGGGACATGTTGCCACTGGCGGATCACAACAGTATCCAACCGGGAGCTCGACGGAATCGTAACTGCAGCAATTATCACCGGGACAACCAGAGGTAGTATCACAGGCCTCCAGATCGATGTATACGAATCCAGGGTAAGGCTGCGTTACAGTATATGTAATCGTCTCTGTCCCCTGTCCGCTTAGAATCGTACCCCCGGTTAAGGACCAGATGTAATCATCGGCTCCGGCAGGCGCAGAACAGGAATAGACTGTATCCGTGCAAACCGAATCGGCAGAACAGGAAATCGTGGCATCCGGAGGCAAACATATCACCCCGGTTTGCGCGCTTATCTCCTTAAATCCGCCGCTGCCGTCCAGAACTCCTGCGCGCATGTGAATCGGCGCACCGGCGATTGACCCGGAACCGTTGCCGATTCCCCAGGTGTCGGGAGTACCCTGGGCCATATGGCCGCCCCAGTAGAGCCCCACACTCCCTGTATCCACCGCGGTAAAATATATTGTTATACCGAATGTTCGGTCCGAGCTGGTGCCGGCAAAATAATATTTACTCACTGAATCTACTGTCATATTGTAAAACGAGAGATTCGTCGGTGCATTTAAAACAAATCCCGTCGGAAAGAAATCCGGAGGGATAGGGCTGGAATAATTGGCTGAATTCGTCGGATCGGGAAAAGGATATGATCCCGATATCGGCTGGCAATCCGGCGGCGGAGAGGCTGAAATCGAACCGCAGGTTCCACCAGCTGCTGAAATACCTGAACTCTCGGAAAAATCATAATCGGCGAAATAGTCAAAGCCATGAAGACCTCCCTTGGTCCATTCGCATTCTATCGTAATATAGTGTTGACTTCCGCCATCAAGATTTTCGACAAAATATCTATATGGCACTGCCCTGCCTTCACTGTAGCAGGAATTATTCGAATTAATTACGCCGCCTGCCCAGTTCGGCACAGCAGTCGCGGTCCCATTCTGTAATTGATGAATATAATTCTGGGGCGCGATCAGGAAAGTTGTGGCACCCTCCTCGCCCGAGGTACTCCCGGAACCTGTGAGCATAACTGTATCATCAGGCTGGTCCGGGTATGGCGCTGTCCAGGTGCTGGAAATATTTCCGCTTTCGTCTGCAACCACAATCCATGGCTCGCCATATTCCCCTGTGAGAGGAGTCCCATCCTCCTGGGTAACCTGCAAAGTGACGCTTTCATCCGGCACGTAACCTGAGCCGCTGATAATGACTGTTTGCAGTGGCGGATATTCGGCTGCATCGGTAACAACCTCCGCTCCCATTGCGGTACTGCTCAAAAAGACCAAAAGCAATAATAATGTAGTTCCCCCTAAATTTTTCATGAGGCCTCTCCTGTAGATATTAATTCAACGAATCCACTCCCATACCAAATCTCCCGACGATCCGACAGGATGAAGAATGAGACTTATTTGCGATATGTACAATGCTTGATTCGAAAGGAACGCGAAAGTGTATGGTCTGCTGAGAGAATTCCAGCGAGGATCAAAACTGGTTTCCTTTCAAGCTCAAGTCATTCCCCGGCTGATTCAATCGGAATGTACAGTACTCTGGCAGCCGTACACCCCGCTGCTAAAAAAAGAAATCATATATCCAAAACTTTGCTTCACAGTCATGAAGTATGCTTAGCAGAGGATCCCAAAACCTGTTTTAATATGCCCTCGAAATTAAATTTTGTCAAGCTAAAAAAACTGACTTAACCTATTTTTCTACAATCCCTTAACCCGCATTCGGGATTATTTTAGTGTTTTTTCTATATTGACAGCATCCTGCCTTGTAATTGTTAACGGGATTCTAATAGAAAGAACCTGATACCGGCCATGCAAACTTCGCCGAAATCGGAATTATAATTGCCCAAATTAAGCAAAATGAAAAACTCTGTTGCAGAATATCCATTAAAACGTAAGCTCTTACCTGATAAGTAAGTATCGTAATTTCGCTTCGAGTCTTGCCCAAAAAACTTAGCCGCTTTTAATCAGTGCGCAAAATAGTGCAGTTAGTTTTTGATAATAAGCGTCCTCTGACATGCAATGCCGATTTTGGACATGGACATTATATTTCATTGACACCTCAAAAAAATATGATAATTTAGTATAGAGAGCGATGAAATACATTCAGTGATATACCCGCAAAACAGATGGACAGAATTATGCATTTGAATCAATTACACCTTAGAGAAGCTTTTCTGGCTTTGGTTCTCGTTTTAATTTCTTCTTCAAGGCTGCAGGCAGAGTTACCTGCCAGCTTTGATCTTCGGGATTTCAATGGCGAGAATTATGTTACCGGTATCAGAAGTCAAATGGGCGGAACATGCTGGACATTTGGAGCTTACGCTTCCCCCGAGGGTCATCTATTGATGACCGATGCCTGGATTATTGCCGGGGATACCGGAGAACCAAATCTGGCCGAATATCACCTGGATTGGTGGAACGGTTTCAATGACTACTATAACGCCGACGCACCCGATCCCTATAATCCCGAGGGAATACCCGTGCACCAGGGCGGCAACTACATTATGACATCCGCTTATCTGACACGAGGAGAGGGCGCGATTAGAAATATTGACGGGAATACTTTCAATACTCCTCCCGAGAGATTCGGCGATGATTTTCATTATTACTATGTCCGTGACATTGAATGGTACACGGTCGGAATTGACTTAAGCAATATCGATGTAGTCAAGGAAAAAATAATGGCGCAGGGGCCGGTTTCGACCTGTCTCACCGCAGACGAGCAGTTCCTGTCTATTAATTATGTGCATTATCAGCCTCCCGACGACCCCATGCAACTCAATCATGCCGTGGCGATTATAGGCTGGGATGATAATAAAGTCACACAGGCCCCTCAGCCGGGAGCATGGCTCTGCAAAAACAGCTGGGGTGATACCTGGGGACTGGCAGGATTCTTCTGGATATCTTATTATGACAAATATTGCGGCCAGGAGCCTAAACTGGGGGCTGCATCATTTTATAACGTACAGCATGTCCCCTATCCCAGGGTGTACTATCACGATTATCATGGCTGGGGTGGTGAAAAGACCGATTGCAGTGAAGCTTTTAATGCCTTTACCGCGGAAGGCGAAGAGCTCCTGTGGGCTGTAAATTTCGTCACTCCGGTAGACAGCGTGCACTATGTCATAAAAGTATATGATGATTTTATAGATGGCGAGCTGCTGAATTCCCTGGCCGAGGATTCCGGCTTTTATGCCCACCAGGGATTTCATACAGTCGATCTGGCCCCCTGGATCGAGCTTTCAGAAGGTGAGGATTTTTATATTTACTTGGAGACCTCCCGGGGCGGTCAGGCTTTGGATAAAACCACCCGAGGCATGACAACGGTCGGCGGAACCTATCGCGGCTGGGTGGTCTCAAAATCGGAGCCGGGGCAAAGTTACTTTCACGACGGAGACATCTGGCAAGATCTTTATGATTATGATAGTACAGGCAATTTCTGCTTGAAGGGCCTCACCTGCACATTCACCATAATCGACAATCCTCCGCCCGCAGGGCATCAATTTGACCCTTACGAGTTCAGGTTCGTGGCCATAGGAGGCGTAAAGCCCTATCATTGGGAACGTCTTTCCGGGCAGATTCCCTATGGATGTTCATTTACCGGGGATACGGTGGGAATGATAAGCGGAACTCCCAACTGGCCCGGGATTTACGGAGTCACTGTAGAAATGACCGACAGCGACGACCCGCCCAGAATGGACACCATCGTATATTCTATCATAATCGATGATCCTGTTCCAATTTGCGGAGATGTGAACGGCGACCGGGTCGTTAACGTTACCGATGGTATTTATCTGATCAACTATATTTTCCTCAGCGGGCCCCCGCCCGATCCTGTGGAAACCGGCGATGTCAACTGCGATTCCAGGATTTCGCTGGTAGATGCAGTCTATGTTATAAATTTTGTCTTTTCGGATGGCCGCGAGCCCTGTGATCCTGATGGTGATGGTGAGATTGATTGCACAATATCGGAATAAAAGATTGATTTGAATCGTGTCATGGTTTTTCGATCATGGATCATGGCACGATGCCCTCATGAAGATATGTAATCCCCATAGTTAGAGGATGTTCTTTGATTTCGAGCAGCCCGGCCTGCTCGAACAGGTCGGTGAGCTGGTCGGGATGGATGAAGTTCTGGATAGAATCTGATAAGTAACTATAGGCAGAGTGATTTCCGGCGATGAACCTCCCCAGCATCGGGATTACCCTGTTCAGGTACCAGTGAAAGAACTTGCGCATCTTCAAGTTTCTGGGGAAGGTCATTTCCAGTATCAGCACCTTTCCCCCCGGCTTGACAACTCGCGCCATCTCCCTTATGGCTCCCAGGCGATCCGGTATATTGCGCATGCCAAAGGCGATCGTGGAGGCATCAAAAGCAGAATCGTTAAAAGGCATCGACATGGCATCGCCGTTTATATATTCGATTTTGTCTCCAAGGTTGGCCCTGTCGGTCTTTGCAATTGCCAGGTCGAGCATCTCCTGAACGAAGTCCAGACCGGTAACCCGCATTTCCGGCCTTCTCCTTGCAATCATAAGAGCAACATCGCCGGTTCCGGTGGCAACATCAAGCACTTGCTGTGCATCTCGAGGGATCCTTCTAACCAGAAAGCGCCTCCAGGCCACATCACGCCGAGCGGACATGATACGGTTCATGCGATCGTAGTCAGGCGTGATTTTGCTGAAGATCTCTCTGACGGCATCGACCTTCTCTTTATCGGACCAGTCTTTCATTGGTTTTTCGTTCATAAGATTCATTTTCCGGCCAAAGCTGCTCAAGCAAAATATTTATACATAATAATTACGCAAGCTCTTTTCCGCGTGATAATGAAGTTGACAAATATCTCCTGCTGAGCTAATCTTACGTATAATTTAAGATGGGCAAATCAGTTAACATACTCGGAATCTCAGCATTCTATCACGACAGTGCGGCGTGCCTGGTACGTGATGGCGATATTATTGCCGCTGCGCAACAGGAAAGATTCAGCCGCAAAAAGCATGACCATCGGTTTCCCTCTGATGCTATCGCCTATTGCCTGAAAGATGCTGGAATATCCGCCGATCAACTTGATTTTGTCGCTTTTTACGATAAGCCCTGGATAAAATTCGAACGGATTCTGGAGACCTACCTCTCCTTTGCCCCTGCCGGGATAAGATCGTTCTGGAAGTCAATGCCCCTGTGGCTGAAGGAGAAACTCTGGATGAGCGAGAGGATAAGAAAGGAACTTCCGGGCTTCGAGGGGCAGATATTCTTCCCGGAACATCACCAGTCGCATGTCTCCTCGGCATTCTTCCCATCTCCTTTCGAAAGAGCGGCGGTGCTTACGATTGACGGAGTGGGTGAATGGGCCACCGCCTCCTGGGGTCTGGGCAGAGATAACCGGGTCGAGATCAAACAGGAACTCGAATTTCCCCACAGCCTGGGTCTTTTATACACGGCTTTTACATATTATACCGGCTTTCGGGTAAACTCCGGCGAGTACAAAATGATGGGTCTCGCGCCCTATGGCGAACCCAAATATGTGCGGGCAATCTATGATAACCTGATTGACCTGAAAGAAGACGGCAGTCTGAGGCTGAATATGAAATATTTCAACTACTGCCAGGGCTTGACCATGACCTCACGAAGATTTCACAAACTCTTCGGCGGGCCTCCCAGGAAGCCTGAGAGCAAATTGAGCCAGAGGGATATGGATCTGGCCCGATCAATTCAGGAAGTCACTGAGGAGGTCATGCTGCGAATGGCGCGCTATGTAAAAAAAGAAACTGGTGAAAAGGCCCTCTGTCTTGCCGGTGGCGTGACCCTGAATTGTGTCGGCAACGGCCGGATACTGAAAGAGAAAATATTCGACCGTATCTGGATTCAGCCTGCCGCCGGTGATGCCGGCGGAGCGCTGGGAGCGGCGCTTTTCACATGGTATCAGTATCTTGGAAATCGGCGCACTCTCCCCCCTCATGGCCGTGACTTTCAGAAAGGATCGTATCTTGGACCATCATGGAGTTCGGATGAGATCGAAACCTGGCTGAAGGAAAGGAAGTATCCCCACAGAAGACTGGCCGAAGATGAGGTAATAGATGAAGCGGCAGAGGCACTTGCTTCCGAAAAAGTGGTGGGATGGTTCAGCGGACGGATGGAATTCGGGCCGCGCGCTTTGGGCGCAAGAAGTATAATCGGCGATGCGCGCAGCCCGGAGATGCAGTCCAAAATGAACCTGAAAATAAAATTCCGGGAATCCTTCCGACCCTTCGCGCCCTCAGTCTTGGCCGAGGATGTCGATAATTATTTTGAGTTAGAGGTCGAATCACCCTATATGCTGCTCGTGGCCGATGTAAAAAAGGAAAGACGGCGGGAAATGTCTGAGGATGAAAAACGGCTTTTCGGAATCGAGAAACTGCATGTTCCCAGAAGCGATATTCCGGCTGTCACACATGTCGACTATTCAGCCAGGATTCAGACCGTCAACAAGAAAGACCATCAGCGCTATCATAAACTTATAGAGAAATTCAAGGAAATGACCGGATATGGCGTGATCGTCAATACCTCTTTCAATGTCCGCGGTGAACCGATTGTCTGCACTCCCGAGGATGCCTATACGTGCTTTATGCGCACCGAGATGGATGTTTTGGTCATGGAGGATATTATACTCTACAAGGAAAAACAGCCAAAATTTGAAGATTTGAAGGACTGGCGCGAGAAATTTGAACTGGATTAGATGAGCATGGAGAAGACCAAAAAGACAGTACGAGAATTAAGGATATTCGGCCTGACTATGACTGCCGCCTCTGCGGTCCTGGGCCTGATCTTCCTATGGCGCGGTTTTCCCGGCTGGATAGTCCTATTCTGTATCGCCGCTTTTTTCCTTTTGGTCGGTCTGACGGTGCCGATCATCTTACGTCCGATAGAATGGCTGTGGATGAAAGTCGCGCATGCAATCGGAATTGTGATGACCTTTATTCTGCTCACACTCACTTACTATATTATCATCACAATCATAGGATTACTTATGCGGTTTTTCGGACGCGATCCGATGAAGAGAAAGTTCGAAAAGGAGACCCGCAGCTACTGGACCGATGTTGATCCCAACGGCCCAACAAGCCGTCCCGAGAAGCCATATTAGCGATAATAGATTTTGACTGGACATATTGTTCTTGTATGCGTATAAAACAGTGGTAAAGAAGATTTGCATTCTCCGGGCAATATTATAGAATTGAGCATATGTCGCGATTAGTAATTTTTAAAGAACTTTGGGGATTTTTGAAGGCCCGCAAGAAGTGGTGGCTGGCCCCGGTGATAACATTTCTGATAATCCTGGGAGCGCTGCTGGTTCTTGCTCAGGGTTCGGCCCTGGCACCGTTTATATACACTTTATTTTAACAAACTGAGTATCTGAGATTAATAGCCCTTGATGCATTCAAGGGCTATTTTTCTATCTTGATTTCTGTTCGGCCGGCAGTTCGATCCGTTCCGCCAACTTCTCCAGCATATCTTTGGTCATAGACTCCAGATCATAGGTCGGGTTCCAGCCCCACTCCTCCCGTGCACATGAGTCATCGAGTGAATTGGGCCAGGAATCGGCAATCGCCTGCCTTACATGATCGACCTTGTATTCAATCTCAAAATCCGGGATATGTTTCTTTATTTCCGCCGCAATCTGCGCTGGAGTGAAATTCATCGCGGTCACATTGAAGGCGTTGCGATGGACCAGCCTGTTGGGATCGGCCTCCATCAGATCTATCATAGCCCTGATGGCATCCGGCATATACATCATATCCAGATAAGTGTTCTCTTCCAGATAGCAGGTGTATTTTTTATATTTCAGCGCCTCAATATAGATTTCGACCGCATAGTCGGTGGTTCCTCCACCCGGTTCGGTCTCATATGAAATCAGGCCAGGGAAGCGCACGCCGCGCGTATCCAATCCAAAACGTTTATGGTAATAATCGCACAGAAGCTCCCCCGTCACCTTGGTGACTCCGTACATCGTATCGGGCCTCTGGATTGTATCCTGAGGGGTCTTATCCTTAGGGGTGTCCTGGCCGAAGGCACCGATCGAACTGGGCACAAACAGGGCACAGTGATACTGGCGCGCCGCCTCCAGGATGTTATAAAGCCCGTTAACATTGACCTGCCAGGCCTGATCGGGCTTGGTCTCCCCTACCGCTGACAGTATCGCGGCCAGATGATAAATAGCATCTACATTGTAAATCTGCATTACTCTGGTAATATGGTGCGGATTGAGACAATCCATAAACTCAAACGGCCCGGCATCCCGCAATTTCACATCGCTGGGCAGGCGGATATCGGTCGCAATAACATTCTCATCCCCGTAGCGCTCCCTGAGACTCACAACCAGTTCAGAACCAATCTGACCCAGGGCGCCGGTCACCAGAATTCTTTTCATACTGGGATCACCTCTAACTTTCGTTTACAAGCCTGTTTCTGCTAAAATAACTATTTTTAAATCGAATTTCAAATCCTGCCATTTGCCTCATTCTAAGCATCTAAGATAGCATTTTAAGTAGCTTACGGAAACCTTTTTCGTCAAATATTATTTCATAATAACTGACTCGAAATTATCGAACCGGTCAAATAGTGTGAGATTTTGACTTGAATTTCTGGTCATATTTTCCTTTATTCACTGCAATAAATTATTGGGCAGAAAGGATATTGAAATGACCCCAGCTGACTCCAAGGCGATTCCGCAGAGATCGGATATCGAGGATAAATACAAATGGAACCTGACGGAATTATATGAAAACGATGCTAAATGGGAAGAAGACTACAAAAGAGCACAGGAGATGCTCGGGAAGGCCAAAGGTTTTGCCGGCAGATTGGCCGATTCCCCGGAAATTCTCTTTGACTGCTTGAAGCTTCGAAGCGATGTCTCCCTGATTTGCGACAATTTGCATTTTTACGCCAAACGAAACGCCGACCTCGACCACAGGGTCTCCAAATACCAGTCCATGACCGACCGGGCGGCGATGCTTATTTCCCAGGCTGGCGCTGCTTTCTCATTCGTCGAGCCGGAGCTCTTACAGATTGATGACAAGCGCTTGAAAGAGATGGCGCAGGAGTTCCCGAAAAAAGACCTTTATGACTTTTATATAAAAGAATTGATCAGGTCACGGGCGCATATCCGTTCGGCCGAGATCGAGGAACTTCTGGCGCAGTCCATTCTGGTGGCGCGCGGTCCGTCCAATGTCTTTACCATGCTCAATGACGCCGATATGAAATACCCAAGTATTAAGGATGAGGACGGCAACGAGGTGCGGATAACTAAGCAGCGCTATGCAAAATTTATGGAATCCCCGGTGCAGAGAGTGCGCCGGGACGCCCATGTGGCCCTGTTTTCATCCTACAAAGAACATATAAATACAATCGGCGCCTCGCTTTCAGCTTCGATAAATAACGATGTTTTCTATTCCCGTGCCCGGAGATATGAAAGCAGCCTCCATCAAGCGCTGGATGCCATCAATGTTCCGGTGGAGGTCTACCATTCACTCCTGGATACTACAGAAAAAAATCTTGAGGGATTGCATAAATGGATCGAACTCCGAAGGAAGATCCTGAAGCTCGATAAGATATATCCTTACGACCTGGTCTGTCCCCTCTTCCCGGAAGAGAATTATGAGGTCAGTTACGAGGATGCGGTAAAGGAGGTAACGCAGGCTGTCGAATCCCTGGGTGAGAATTATACTTCTAATCTCAAGCGGGCATTTGATAGCAACTGGGTTGATGTTTACGAAACTGAGGGTAAGGCCAGCGGGGCATACAGCTCTTCCAATTATTCCACCCACCCTGTGGTTCTGATGAACTATAATGATACAATCGATAACATGTTTACCCTGGCGCATGAGATGGGGCACTGCATGCACAGCTTCTACTCCAATAAGAATCAGCCTTATCCCAAGGCGCAGTATACCATTTTTGTAGCCGAGGTGGCCTCTACCTTGAATGAGGGACTTCTCCTTCAGCATCTGCTCAAAAAAGTTACCGATGATAAAAAGAAGCTCTTCCTCCTCAACCAGCACATCGATAATACCTTCGGGACATATTTTAACCAGGTCATGTACGCCCGCTTCGAGCTGATGATTCATGAAGAAGTGGAGAGGGGCGGAGCGCTGTCTCCCGACATGCTGAATGAGATCTGGCATGAGCTTACCAGGAAATATTACGGCCCCGCTCTCAGTATGGATGATTACATCCAGTATAAATGGGCCCGAATTCCTCACTTCTACTACACTTACTATGTCTATCAATATTCCACTTCGTATGCCGCTTCGCAGGCAATATTGGATAAGTTCTTGAAAGGTGAGGAGGGAATTATTGAAAGATATCTGCAGCTTTTGTCATCCGGCGGCAGCGATTATCCAATCAGTCAGCTTGAGACCTGCGGGGTCGATATGACCACCGCAAAGCCGTTCGAGGCGACTATCAAGCTGTTTGAAGATCAGGTTAACGAGGTCGAGAGACTGGCACTTTAGACTATAGGAAAGGAAACATGGGATTTCTTAATAAACTGTTCAACCGGGAGCCAAAACCGGGCAAACCGCAGGAGCTCGGGGACGCCGATTTCGATCAGAAAGTCCTGGCCTCCGATACCCCGGCGGTGGTCGATTTTTGGTCGTCCAGGTGTGCTCCCTGCCAGGTAATGAGCGGCCTTCTTAATGAGCTCGGACCTGATTATGCCGGCAAAATCAATATTTTTAAACTCAATGTCGACTATAATGCTCAAGCGGCAGCACAATATCAGGTGCGCAGTGTCCCCACGCTCGTATTATTCAAAAACCACCGCCCGGTGGAAAGAATTGTCGGCCTGGTGCAGTTAAATCCGCTCAAAGAAAAACTGGATAAACTGGTCGAATAAAGGATTTTAGCCGATTTAGGGCCTGTTTCGGCCAAAAATTCATATTTGTTTCAAAAAAATACAAAAATCATATTATTTTTTGGGAGCTTTTAACCGAACTCTGGTATTATATAATGTGAAAATTATGAGCCCCGTTTCTCAGAATCATTCAAGGAGCACATATGTCAAAATTGAGCCTGATTAGCATCATCACTGCTGCAATCTTCCTTCTTGGGGGGAATCTTCTTGCTGGAGACTCAAAAGACAAAGACAGGATCCAGCTTCCCAAAGGTTTAAAATATCAGGAAACCTGTCCTGTTACCGGTGGCAAAATTAACAAGGATTACTATCTGGATATCCAGGGACACAGGATATATTTCAGTTGCGAGGCGTGCATAGATTCGATGAGAGCCGATCCGGAAAGATATTTCAAGAAAGCTGGTGAGGAAGGCGTGGTTTTTGAAAATATTCTGGAGACATGCCCCATCAGCGGTGAAGAAATAGACAAAAGCGTCTTCATATATTATCAGGGCAGACTGCTCTATCTCTGCAGTAAAGAGGCGAGGAAGCTTTTCATGGAGGATCGACCGTCATATTTCAAAGTGCTCGATGAGCATATGAAAAGCGAAGCATCAAAGAAGGCTCAAAAATAGCCGCACCTCATCCCGGCCGGTGCATCACGATTTCCTTCGGTATTGAGTCAAAGGCGGACGAATTGTATCTTTCCGGGATGAAAAAGAGGGCTTCAGATCAGCTTCTTAAATATTCCAATATTTTTCACGCGCCAGATTAGAAGCCGCCATATCGTGAAAATAGTGCCTATCATATTATTAGTATCGTCAGCTCCAGATCTAAAATACTTCGTTTTTTCAGAGTGCATAACAGCTAATATTTCCTGTATCTTCATAAGCGTTGAAGGCAATATTCATCGCAGTGAGAAGGCCTGGACCAGATTCAGGCCGTTTTCCAGAACTCTATATCCTTCGACGGATTTGCTTGCAACTATATTTCCTTCAGAATCGACAAATTCGAATGTTATATCATATACACCCGGTTCGAGTTCCAGGTCGGAAACATAAATCCGGTTCGGCAGAAGCCGCGAGCATCGAAGATCAGCATTCTCGAGGATATCCGTGCCGACATCGATAGCAGCTTTCTTGAGCCATCCCCCGAGCCCCCCGGTGTCAGCTTTCTCCTTAGCTTTGTGAGCGAACAGTCCCTTCACAATGGCGCGTGCCAGGGTCCTGATATACATCAGCGTCTTGCGAGCCTCATAGGTCTCTCGCGAGACCTTGCCAATATCTTCGATAAGCTGAAGCTGACCGGCAACTTCGCCGTTTATCTTTACAAACACCCGGTCTATCTGCGAGGGCCTTTCTATCAGCATCGGAATCGCAAATTTAAAATAATAGTCCTCCGAAACAGGCACCGGAAGATGGCCGTACTCGGTATCAGAGGAATCAGGGCCGTCATATAAAATCTGTACCAGATTGAGGTCCTTATCGGTCCTCAACCTGAGATTTAATGCCTCTTTCACCGGCGCTCTTCCGGATAGGGCTACTACGCTCAGGATATAACCGTTCTCAGAATAGTACTTAACATCAGGCATCGGAAAATCGTACACATCCGGCTGGCTCTGGAAAGCGTTCACCAGGTAGTCATAGGCGATACGCGCATTGTCATAATCCCCCCGGGAAGCATACAGATGCATACCCAGATAACGTGCGAAAGCATCATTATTGAAGCGCACATCCGGAGCCTCATATTTCAAGCCGGACAAAACCGTATCCTCATCGGCGGTCTTCTGAAACTGCTGAGCCAGGTCAACATATTTCTGCTCCAGGAGCTCCAGTTTGAGATTTGCGCGGCGCACCTCCACGAAGGCATCCTCGGCATTATCCATCGCCAGATAATTCAGCGCCTTGAAGATATTTGTATACAAAACCTCATAATCCTCGCCGGGATATTCCAGCACATTATCATTTATCACATAGGAGAGCGCCGCGCGGGAGATGCTTCTGGTGAAGAGTTCCTCTGCGGAATTTTCAGCCTGGGTCAGCTTGGCATTACTGCTGTCGAAGTTGGCGGCGTAATAATTCGCAAGACCGGCATCCAGGTAATATAGAAACCGGTCCTTATCAGCAAACTTATTATTTTCCCGGGCGTTCTCGAGCTTGACCACGGCAGAATCGTACTCTCCCTCCAAAAGGTCGGCATTAATCGGATCATAGAAGCCCTTTTGAGTGGAAAGTGAACTGCACGAAATAAAGAGTGCAAAAATAAGGATCGCCCAGGGTATTATCTTGAGGCGATTTCTTATAGCCAATTTCGATCTACCACTTGGTTTTGCCCTGGGAAATGCCCTTCTTGATCGACTTGCTTCCGATCCAGACTTTCTCATTGGTTTCGATATTGATCAGCTCCAGGTCGGTCTGGTAGGATACGGTCATCTTGCCCTCAAGCTGGTCGGTTATCGATTTTATTGCTCCCAGGAGAATGAAGTCTGCGCCGAGTTCTTCCCGCAGCCTCTTCCTGGTCTCAGCCGAGGCCCATTCATCCTGATCCAGACGCTCGTCACGAACGTCTTCGCGCTGGAATTTGTTGGCCACAAAGCGAACCTTCCCGGAGTTCAGCAGTTCCCGTTCAAAATCGGTTGTAAATGTTTCCACATCAATATGTTCGGAGGAATTGTTCCTGATCCGCCCGACCGTGACCACCGGACGTTCACCATTCTGCTCAACAAAATTGATAAGCCAGGGCCGGTTGAGGGCATCCGTTATCATCTCCTCTGCCACCAGGCGGGAGTCGGTGTCGTTCCATTTTCCGCTCAGGTCGGTTGTGGACTCCGGGTCAAGCCGGGTGACCTCGCGCTGGGAGCTGCACCCTGCAATTATTAAGAGGACCAAGCCAAGAATTATAATCTTTTTCATCTTAAGTCCCTTTCCCTGTGATTAAATTCCGTTTATAAACTATGCTTTTTCGGCTTATATACTTATAAGCGGCAAGATTATATAAATATTTTAGGATTTCTGGCAAGTTATTTTTGTGTGCACCGGGGTCACAGGCTATTTGTCCTCTATCCTGATTACTCGGCCACAGAAGGGACAGATCACCCGTTCGCCCGAAAAATATGGTGAAAGCTGGATCGTCTCTCCACACTTGCATTTGAAGGACTGCCATTCTGAACCCTGGCGCCGATAGAGCTGCTCGCCTTCACTGGAATGCTTCTGAGTTTCCCTCTCATTTTCTTTGGAACGTTTTTGAGCCTTCTGAACGCCCTCCAGGATCACACCAGCAGCGGCCATTTGTGCCAACGGGACCTTATTACTGGCGCCGCAGCGGGGGCAATCGAATTTCTCTTTTTTGAAATCAGGCGGAATTTTCATCTTCAGTCCGCATCCCACGCAGGCCATGAAAACATATTTATTCACCGCGCGCATGATATCGCCGAGTTCGCGTTTCTCGTTTTTTGCCCCCTCTGGCTCCTCGGCTTCCAGGCTGGCCTTACGAATCGGGATTTTTTCCTTGTCAGCCAATGCCGATGGCGGAATCAAGCCTCCGCCTTTGCCGGTAACCTTGTTGAAGGCGCTCTGGTAATCCATGTAGCCGGCGCCGCTGGCAATCGATCGCAGGATTTTTATTCGCTCTGAGAGGGGGGGATGCGTGCTGGTCAAATCCGAGAGTTTCCGGCCTTTTTTCTTCAACGGATTTACTATGTACATCGGCGCGGTGGCCTTATTGACCCGGGGCATATCCTCCGTGGAATTCGCCAGTTTCTCCAGGGCTGAGGCCAATCCTTCGGGATAGCGCGTGAAGCGCACGGCCGAGGCATCGGCCAGATATTCACGCTTGCGTGAAAGCGCGAAATACATAAGCTGTGCCGCTATGGGCGCCAGTATTGCAAATACAATTGCCACAATCATAATTATGGCCTGCGCCTGTCCGCCGCCCTTTCCGCCGCTTTTTGACCTGAAACGCCTGGATGATCCCCCGGTGAACCAGAGGCTCCTCAAAAAAACATGCGAAATCATAATTATAGCGCCCAGCATTATCCCGGCATGGGTCATGAACTGCACATCACGGTTATGAACATGGCCGGTTTCATGCGCGACCACACCCTGAAGCTCATCGCGATTGAGTTTTGCAAGCAAGCCTGCGGTCACCGCAATAGCGCAGTTTTCCGGTTTACGTCCAATCGCAAAAGCATTCAAAGCGGGAGTGTCAATAATGTAAACTTTGGGCATAACAGGAAGTCCGGCGGCGATCTTCATCTCCTCCACAACATTGAAAAGCCGGGGATGAACATCGGGCGTCACCCGTTTTGCGCCGCTCATATTGAGGATGATCGAATCGCCGGAAAAATAGCCGATCAGGGACCATATCCCCCAGATCAAAAGCGCAATTACTACACCGCTCCATCCACCCTCAGGGCCGCCATAGGCGGCACCGACAACATACCCGAGAACAAGCAGGAAAAGGCCCATGACTATGAAAAGCATCATGGACTTGCGTTTATTTAATTGAATCAGTTCCCACATAGAAAATTCAATCAATAGTCAAAATCAACTTTGGGAACCTCGCGTTCGGCATCCTCTTCGATCTCGAAGAATTCGGCTTCCTTAAAATTGAACATTCCGGCGATTATATTGGACGGAAACATCTGGATCTTATTATTGAAAAAGAGGGCCTGATCATTGTAGTTCTGACGCGAGAAGGCGATTTTATTTTCGGTAGAGGTTAATTCCTCCTGCAGGGCCAGGAAATTCTGGTTGGCCTTCAGATCAGGGTAGTTCTCGACCACGAGGAAGAATTTGCTCATGGCGCCGTTGAGTTCGCCCTCGGCCTGGGCCTTATCGCCCACCGATTCAGCCGCCATCGCCCTGCTGCGTGCCTTGGTAATATTCTCCAACGTTTCGCGTTCATGCTTCATGTAGCCCTTGGCGGTTTCCACCAGGTTGGGTATCAGATCATGCCGCCTTTTGAGCTGCACGTCGATCTGCGACCAGGCGTTTCTGACCTGATTTCTAAGCCTGATCAGGCTATTGTATGCCCCGATGACCCAGAGAACTACAAGAACCAGGATCACCAGAATCACGATCAATGCTATCAACATGCATTTATCCTTTCATAAGATTTTATTCTCCAAACATTTCCTTCAATAATTTTACTACTTTTGAACCCTCCCCATGATCCATAAATTCTGCAAAATTCCTGAGCTCACCCCTGTCAAACCAGAGGCCGTGGCTGTTTCTGCAGCGATCTATGAAAATCTTCTTGTCCTTTCCGATTTCGATCTCCTCCATTTTTTTTAGACATATAGGACATTTCCGATAGGTCTCAGTCTTTTTGGGGGCCGGAATAGCCTCTTTCAGGACATGCTTTACTTTTGATTCATCGCCCAGAAGTATCCCGAGTTCTCCGGAGTCAAGCCAGATTCCGCCGCATTCAAGGCAGTAATCGACCTCCACCTCGTTAACCTCAAGGACAATCATAGGTTCATCACAAGAAGTACAGTTCATTCGATATCTCTGTATAAGTTGCGGAGATTGCCGCCATTTATAATACATACTAATGAATTAACTATTCAAGTAAATCAAAAAATTAATTTCGGATCGGAAAGGGTTCATGTTCCGGCCGTTCAAGCGGCTCCTGCTCGATTTTCTGCATCAGGACCTCTATGGCCTTATAAAGCTGGGCATCATAGCCGCGTTCCATTTCAGCCGGATGCTGCTCGACAATTATGTCCGGCTCGAAACCTACGTTTTCCACTACCCAGTTGCCCTCGGTATCGTAGACACGATAATCTGGCACGGTGATATGACCGCCGTCAATCAGTGGATAATAGGCGGATATCCCCACCAGTCCTCCCCATGTACGTGTACCTATTACCGGCCCCAGTCCCATAGTCTTGAAGTCGAGGGGAAACTGATCCCCTCCGGACCCGGCCCGGTGATTGGTGAGACAGACAGTGTGTGCACGGGTTACGATCGCGGGCGAGGTCTGATCCTGGGAATGGCGACGGGTCCAGTAGGCCAGCACTTTTTTCCTGTAACGGTTAAGAAAGATATCGGGATCGAGACCGCCGCCATTATTTCTTCCATCCAGTATTATACCCTTCTTCTGGGTCTGCGGATAAAACTGCCCCGGGAAAGATCTTGCGCTCGAGGTATATGTATCCGGGAAAAAATGGTAACCTATCAGGCCGTTCGAAACAGAATCGACAATCCTGCGGTTTTCTTCCACCCAGCTCAGGTAGCGCAGAACGAATTCTGATTCAGAGGTCTCGGTAATGACCTCCCTGGCCCCCTGCGTGGTCGGACGATCATTTACCAGGAGTGTTACCTGCTGATTGGCGAGATTTTGGAAATAGCTGTAGATGCTGCTGTCGGCGGTAATCAGATCCCCGTTAACAGCGAGCAAGTAATCACCCACGTTAACATCAACCCCGATTCTTCCCAGAGGCGACCTGGAATCCATATTCCAGTATGACGCGGAATACATCTTCTTGATCCGGTAAAGATTATTTTCCTGGTCAATCTCAAAATCCGCCCCCAGCATGCCCACATTGACCCTTTCAGCTTTCCTGTAACGCTCACCTGAATAGACATACGTGTGGGAGGTGCTTAATTCCGCGATCAGTTCCCCGATTATATACTCCACATCCTGGCGGTTGGCGGCATATTCTATAAGCCTGCGATACTTATCGCCGATTGCGGGCCAGTCCATGCCATGCAAATTGGGATCATAGAAGAAGTCTCTTTCGATTCTCCAGGCATCATCAAATATCTGATACCATTCGGCAACCGGATCGAGCCGCATTTCCACCCGGGAGAGCTCAAGCGGATCGCCGCTTGAGCTGGTGGCGCTTGAGCTTATAATCCCGACCTTGTCTCTCTGGCGGTACACAATGCTCGAGCCATCGGCCGAAATTTTGTAATCCTCAATATTTTTCATGACCTCGGATTCTTTCCTGTCTTCAAACGAGTAGGCATATAAATCCATCGGCCCCACATCCCGAAGCTCAAAAAAGTTGAAATCACCCTTATCTTTGTTCAGGTAAAACAACCGGGAATCATTGACAGCAAGTTTACGGTAATTACCTTTTTCCAGAGGCAGCTTCTCAATTCTTTCTTTTATGCCATCAAAGTCGATCAGCACATTTCCGTTTTCAGCTTTGCCGGTGTCATCCTGCTCTGCGCCTTCCAGAGGCAAAAACGGCTGCCCGTCCTTTCTAAGCGTGATAGCAAATATTCCGGCCACATCCTTGAAGACCATTTCCCATTCATAGTCGCAAAAAGTCGGATCGAAAAGCCTGTTTGAGGCAAAGAGAATATGATTACCATCTTTGGTAAAGACCGGCGAGAAATCGTGGTAGAATCCATCAGAGATATGATATATCTGGCCGTTTTCAAGAGAATAGATATAAAGCTGCAGCATAAGGTCTGAATTCATTCTGGAGTAGACGATAAAGCGGCTGTCGGGTGACCAGGAATAATCAGAGATCTCTTTCTTATCAAATGAAACATCCATAAACTCATAATTGGCCTTATCCACTTTTGTAATCCTGCGGCTCGCGACATCGATATAGTAAAGGGTCAGGGTTTCATCAGTGTAAGCCAGTTTCTTACTATCGGGAGACCAGCGCAGGGCATGCCTGTAACCCTTTTTATGATCGGTTAACTGGATCGGCTGCTTTTCTCCCCCCGGATCAATCAGATGAATTTCATACTCTCCTCTTTCATCCGAAAAAAAGGCAACCCATTCACCGTCAGGAGACCATACCGCCTCGCGCTGACGCGATCCCGATGACTCCGTTAAATTTTCGGTCAGGCCCGCTTCTTTGGTGACAGTGAAAACATCCCCCCGGGCCACTACCAGTCCGGCCCTGCCGTCGGGAGCGCAATCGGCATATGTAATATGTTCTGCCGCTTTCACAAATCGCGGGCGTCTCTCCGGAAGGTCGGTCTCAATTTGAACCGGTATCCGTTTGGTCTCACTTGTAGTGACATCCAGCAGCCATAGTGAACCTCCAAGCTCATATACTATTTTGCTTCCTCCCATGCTGGGCCGACGAACATCAAAATCCTCATGATATGTAACCTGCTCAATCTCTTTAGTGCTGAGATCATAAGAGAAAATATTCAAGCGGTAACTGCGGTCGGAGTTGAAATATATTTTTTCACCGATCCAGAGAGGAAATCTGTCGGAGCCCTTGAAATCCGTAAGGTGTCTCAGCTCCTTCGTATCAAAATCATAATGCAGGACATCTTCCGCCGTGCCCCCATAATATCTTTTCCAGTTGCGTTCTTCCCTGCCGACATGCGTGTAGGCTATCTGCTTCCCATCCTCCGAAAATGTACCGAAGTATATTTCATGAATCGGTATGTCCTCGAGACCCGTGCCATCCGGGGATATCATATACAGGCGCGACCCGGTCATGAAGTTCTGACGCAATGAGCGGAACATTATCTTGCCATTTAGCGGATGCCAGCCAACGATGTCGTCAGAACCGGGATGATAGGTGATACGTGTTATATCGCCGCCGAAGAGATTCATAACATAGACATCACTGTTCCCGTCATACGAACCGGTAAAAGCGATCAACTTCCCATCCGGAGAGAATTTCGGATAGCTTTCGTCGCCATCGTGGATGGTTATTCGGCGTGCCACTCCCCCCTCGGTATTCACCGTCCAGATATCCCCGCCATAAACAAAAGCCACAAGTGTATCATGAACATCAGGCTGAAGCATAATAGGCATCTCCTGCAAATCCTGCGCTGAAAGAGAGGCCAGACCCAGGAATATCATGAAAATAGCTCTACCCAAAATGGATAAACACGATCTGCGATACATCTTAAACTCCTGTATGATTTTATATTTTGCCAAATTCACCAGCGCTTAGAGCACCCCGTAATTTCTCTCATATACGAGACAAAATAATTATAGTTGTGAAAAATAACACAAACATCCGGCATAGTCAAAATTAAATAATTCAATACCAGCGCTCTTTCCAACGTGATTCAGACCGGGGAACAAAGTTAGACAAATTGGAGTTGCAAAGTCTGTAAAATCCAAAAAGGAGGTAAGATGCGTTATATTATTTCTCTCATGCTTGTATTATTTATGTTCACCGCTGTACAGGCCGAGCTGATCACCAGGACTGTTGAATATATGGATGGAGATGTTGTCCTGGAGGGCTATCTTGCATATGACGACAGTTTCGGAGGTAATCTTCCGGGCGTTATGGTTGTTCACGAATGGACCGGGATTAACGATTATACCAGAAAGCGAGCCGAAATGCTGGCCCAACTCGGCTATGTTGCCTTTGCGGCAGACATTTACGGCAAAGGAGTACGTCCCCAGACCGCCGAAGAGGCCTCCCAGCAGGCATCGATTTACAGGCAGGACCGCGAGTTGATGCGCAGCCGTGCCAATGCCGGGCTGAATTATCTCAGGGAGCTTGACCTGAGCGATCCCACCAGGCTGGCCGCTATCGGATACTGCTTCGGAGGCGGAGTCGTTCTGGAATTGGCCAGGAGCGGAGCGGAAGTTAATGGTGTTGTGAGCTTCCATGGCAATCTGGATACTCCCAATCCGGAAGACGCCAAAAATATTCTGGGCAAGGTCCTGATACAGCATGGCGCGGCCGATCCGCATGTGGGCCGGGAGCAGGTCACGGCCTTCTGGGATGAGATGCATAATGCCGACGTGGACTGGTACATGACGGCCTATGGCGGAGCGGTACATAGCTTTACCAACCCAAATTCCGGAGATGACCCATCTACTGGAGTTGCCTACAATGCAGAGGCTGATATGCGTTCATGGGAAGAGATGCAGGACTTCTTTAACGAGATCTTTTAAGCTGTTCCAACCGGACGTAATATTTATCTGAACAGTCCGATTATATCGGTTCGGATGACATACAGACCCGGCATGCGGGGCAGGCGTTGCCGCAGCCGCAAATAAAAGTGGGTATTCAGGCGCCGGGTAGTTAATTATTATTAAGAAATTTTATTGAAAATATTTCTGGGGGCCACGGACGGGTCTTATTCTGAAA
Source organism: Candidatus Zixiibacteriota bacterium (assembly GCA_011056555.1). Classification (GTDB taxonomy): domain Bacteria; phylum Zixibacteria; class MSB-5A5; order JAABVY01; family JAABVY01; genus JAABVY01. The sequence continues at coordinate 22,199 of DSEQ01000006.1, forward strand.
AACACAGCCGCTATCATAACAGGCCCGCATCCAATGCCCTGCTGATCAACTACATTTATACCGGGATCACCCTTCTGATTGCAGGGCGACCTTCGAGAAAAGCCTGAAATCAACACAAAAAAGCCATTGTCAAATCTATTACCGATCTATATATTGGTAATTGAACCGCTAAACTGCATCAAAGGATTAGATATGAATAAGAGACATCATTATCAGGCTTTTGTATGTCTGCTGCTCATAATATTCCTTCCTGCGGAAAGCTACTCATACCTGCACGAGAAGGCAATGGATGAGAAAGACATACAGACACCTTCAAGATTAATCGTGAAGGTAAAACCGCTTGAGGTCAACAGCTCGGGTCAAGGGGCGAGTGATTTAAACAAAGTTACGGGCAAAACAAGTCTCGATAAAAAATATGGAATCACGGACACCAAACTGCTTTTTGCGGGCAAGTCCGCAGGTTCAGCAAACGATCTACTTTCGAGGATTTATATACTGGAATGTCCTCGAAACACGGATCTCGAGTCTGCCGCCAGAGAATACGAAGCGCTGGAAGACATCGAATATGCGCATCCGGATTATTTGCTGGAGCTTTACCTGCCTCCGAACGACACGCATTATGGTATCCAGTGGCCGCTCAACAATGTCGGCCAGGGCTATCCGCATGTGCTGCGCAGGGACGGCGACTACAATGACACGTTGATTACAATGTATGGCACCGCTGGAGCTGACATAAATGCACTGGAAGTATTCGAGAATCCCCCTGATAATACTGCTCTGGTAATCATTGCGGTGATCGATACAGGGGTTGATATGGACCATCCTGAGCTGGCCGGAAGAATCTGGCAGAATCCAGGAGAGATCCCCGATAACGGTATTGATGATGACCACAATGGCTATGTCGACGATATCCGGGGATGGGACTATACCAGCGGCTTCGGCGCTCCGACTGTTCCGGATAATGATCCATCCGACTCGTACGGGCACGGCACACACTGCTCCGGAATAATAGCCAGCCTGACCGATAACTCGTCTGGAATTGGCGGAATTGTCTCCGATTGTAAAATAATGCCCCTGAAGTTTTATCCTGTTATGCTGTCTTCATACGCTGCCGCAGCTATTGTTTATGCCGCTGATAATGGCGCAGATGTAATCAGCATGAGTTTCGGCTATCCCTGGCAGGTTGAGGTTCTGGAAGATGCCCTGGAATATGCCCGCTCTAAGGGTGTGGTTCCGTGTGCAGCCACAGGAAATGATGGGATTGCCTTCTCTAACTACCCCGGAGCATATCCATCTGTCATTTCAGTGGGCGCCTCAACCAGTGATGACGAGGTTGCTTTCTTTTCCACCTATGGAGAGCAGATGGATGTCGTAGCTCCCGGTTACTCTGTACTATCCCTGCGGGCTGCAGGAACTGATATGTATGCACCGTCTGAACCGAATGTCCATATAATTGATGAAAATTATTATGTCGCCTCGGGGACCAGCATGGCTTGTCCCCACGCCGCCGCGGTGGCAGCGTATATGATGTCCGCTTCACCCGGGTTAACGCCGGACGCCGTTCAGCAAATCATGCAGAATACTGCCGACGATGTCCTCGACCCCTATGGCGGTGGACTAAATCTTCCCGGATGGGATCAGTACAGCGGGCACGGCAGGATTAATCTTGAAAATGCGCTGGCAGCCGTGCCGGCAATAACAGCCCGCATCACCTCCCCCCTGCCTAACGAGATTCTGGCAGGTGAAATTGATGTAAGCGGCAGCGCTGCTGGTGATGATTTTACAGAATACACTCTGGAATATGGGATCGGCAGCAGCCCGGTATCCTGGACAACTATCACTAATTCTACCAGCCCCGTAAGCGACGCCGTGCTGGGAACATTCAATACTGCCGGCTTAAACGGAAGCTTTACGATAAGGCTGCGTGTGGGAGAAGATAATTCTGACCAGGTGACCGTTAATGTAGCCAATGATATAGTAGCATATATTTCCGCGCCACTGGAAGATGATACGGTTATATCCCGGGTAAAAATCTATGGCTCGGCTACCTGCCCCGGCTTCAGCCACTATTCACTTGAATATAAAGCAATCTCCGGCTCTGTCTGGAATCAATTTGGGCAATCTGCAATTCCGGTCAAAGATGATTTTCTTGGTGAATGGAAGGCCAGCGCTCTTGAGACAGCGAACTATCATCTAAGATTGAGTCTCTATTCAGACTCGGGAGTTGTGGCCCAGGATACAGTGGAAGTATATTTAGAACATATTCTGGCCCAAGAAGGTAACTGGAAAATCGAGGTTGCGAACCAAATATCGACTGTGCTTAATTATGGCGATTTCGATAACGACGCTGTAAACGAGATAGTGGTTGGCACTGCCTCGGGAATCAAATTCTATACTCCGGAAGGAACCGAAAAAACGGATGGTATGCCTCAGCCGCCGGCCTATAACTTCCGGATACCGCCGGCTGTGGGAGATCTTAACGGCGATGGTCTGGACGATCTCGTCGCGGTTGGCAAATCCGGGACTGCGGGAAAGTTATACGCACATATCTCTAATGGACAGTCTTTCACGACAACGTTGCTTGCTGTTCCGAATGTCAGCGCATATGATCAACAATCGATTCAGCTTTTTCCTGTAATATTTCTAAAGGATATCGACAGCGATGATAAGGACGAGATCTTCTTCTACGAGCCGCCTGACTGCTGGATTTATGATTCTGACGGCTCTCTCATAATGCGGATTCCCGCTCCAGGATTAGGGTCCTTTTGCCAATACCTGTCTAACGACAGCGATGGGGATGGTATGGACGAACTCTATGCTTCACATCAAACCCTCTACCAATTTGATGCGGATGGCGTCGTGTTGGATAGCTTTGACCTCACCATGGATATAGCCATGAATTGCGATACGCGCGGGATAAGTGCGGTAGATATCGACTCCGACGACAAGCGGGAGATCATAGTCTATGTTGCCATGTCGGACACACAGGAAACCTATTGGGTTTATGCTTTCGATGAGGGCCTTGCTCTGAAAGACGGTTGGCCGCATAACACCGGCATTAATACCTTTCTTGTTCCGCCCGCACCGATCTTCGGTGACCTGGACCGGGATGGAGCACCCGACTACTTCAGCGCTTTCTATGAACTTGTGCACTGTATGATCTATGGCTGGAAAATCGACGGCTCAACCTATATACCCGGCTCCGGTACGCCATTATTTGCTACACCTGAAAATCCAGGGGAAATGATTACCTGCATCATGGCAGATATCGAAGGCGACAGCCGTCCGGAGATAATAGCGGAAGTTAAAGCCGACATTTTTCTCAGCTATGATATAGAGAGACTCATGGCCTGGGATTATCTCGGTAATCCATTGGCGGGATGGCCGATAGTCGTGAGACAGCAAGATCAGCCCATAGAAAACTTCGGGATTGCGACTCCTACAGTTGGGGACATCAGCGGCGACGGCTATGTTGATATGTTATTTTCAACCTCTTTGAATGAGGTTTTATTCTTGAGCTTCGATGTTCCGCATAACCCCAACTACTCACCTGTACCAATGTGGCGTTATAACCGCAGGCTCAATAATTTATCCAGCCTCAGCATAGATTTTGCGTGCGGCGATACAGATGGGAGCGGGGCAGTAAATATTAGTGATGCAGTGTTGCTGATCAATTATATTTTCCTTGGCGGGGCCGCTCCGGTGCAGTTTAATATCGCGGATACCAATTGTGACGGCACAGTCAATTTATCTGATGCTGTGTTTATAATTAATTATGTATTTATAGAAGGATTTGATCCCTGCGACGTCAATGGTGACGGCATTCCGGATTGCTGATACAGGCTCAGGCATGAATCTCGACCAGCCTTTCGGCCGCCTCCATACCGGAGAGCGCTGCGGCCTCGATAGAGCAACTGCCCCTTCCGAAACCGTCCCCGGCAAACAGCAGCGGAGAGCCGCCGTTAAATAGAAAATATCTTTGCGGAAAAGTCCTGTTCGGCTGGCTGTAACGCCAGCGGTGTATCCGGTAGCCGAGCGGTTCATATCCAAGAAAATCCCTGATTTCAGCAAGAAGTATCGAGGCTATCCTTTCATCATCAGAGTCCCACCGTTCCTGTGCGAATTTTGCGGTGGAATGTGCCACTACGCCGCAAGGTTCATCGGTAATCCCTTTTGTGTAGCTGTCCGAAATCCATTTAACCAGGCTGCTGTCCGGTACCAGGCCCCCGGGCATGGGAATTTTTGACTGGCGGTCCATAATATACATGGCTGCAATACACCGGTCATAAGAGATCTTGCTCAACTGTCTATTTGTATCGGGATCAAGCTTGAACTCGCATTGGCTGAGAAGCTGAAGAGTTTGAGGCATGGGGGGTGTCATTATCAGGGCCGGCGCCTTAAAATTGCCCCCTGCTGATGTGACAATTTTCCAGAGATTTTTCTCGAAACAGATTTCAGTTACTTTTTCCCCGGTAATAACATCCAGACCGGCCGCCAGGGATTTGGGAATATGGTTCATGCCATTCGTTCCATAGTAATGAACTCTCCTGTTTTTTATCTCGGAGTCCTTTTCATCAGGCCAGCCCTCATACCATACTCGGGCAGCGCCCAGGTCGGCAAACCCTTCTACCAGTTCCCGGAAGCGGGGATCGTCAGCCGTAAATGACTGGGCGCCATGATCAAAACGCGCGCCATTAATAATTCGTGTGGATGCTCGCCCGCCAACTCCCCGGCCTTTATCGATGACAGTAATATCAATACCTTGGTCCTGAAGCTTACGTCCGGCAACCAGTCCCGAAATTCCTGCTCCTATAATCAAACATCTGTCAATAGGGATTTTCTTGGGCAATTCCTCATATCCTTCTGAACCTGATCTTATGCTCATAAACGTCGCTGAAAACATGTCTGTTCCTGAATAACCCGTCATCAAAGCCAAAGGATATCGCCTTATTGTCTAATAAATATCTAATATTAAATAGCCTAATTCTATCCCGCATATCCGGTTCTGGGTTTATTTAACTGCCAATATAATAGCAGGTTATGACAATCACAGAGGCGCAGCATAATTTATTTACAAAAATATTGACATCATGGGAACATTACTTAGACACTATATGTTAAAACCGGCAGAAATAAAAATAAACTCATTCTTTAAAAAGGAGAAGCAAAAATGCTTAAATCAAAATTATTCTTTGGATTAACCGCAATGGCTCTGTCATTTGTCTTTCTAATTGGATGTGACGATGATGACAACGCAATTAATTCCAATCCCGCAACTACAAGTGTCAGGGTGATTCATGCCAGCTATGACGCTCCCGCTGTTGATGTTCGTGTTGATGGCAGCGTGGCGATCACAAATCTGGCTTATGGGGAATCCTCCGGTTATGCCCAGTTAAATACGGGCAGCCGCAATATCGCAGTTACACCTGCCGGTTCAACCACGCCGGTAGTTATCAATGCTGACCTGGAATTAGCAGAAAATACTGAATATACCGTCTATGCTGTCAATGGTTTGAATTCAATCGAGCCAATAATCAGTGTCGATGATCGTTCCGGGCGTGCGGATAAAGCACAGATAAGGTTTATTCACGCCTCTCCGGATGCACCGGCGGTGGATATCAAGCTGAACAGCGGTACCGGCAGTACCGTGTTTTCGGACGTCGCCTTCAAGGATATTGAAGATTATGCCGCCGTTGATCAGGGTTCATATGTATTCGCAGTTACTCCGGCCGGAAGCAGCAGCGAGGTAGTGGTATTCAATCCTGTCGAAGTCCAGAACGGGAATCTTTATACTGTTATTGCTCTCGGTACTCTGGATGCCGGTGACCAGTATCCGTTTGTTGTCAGGGTATTTGTTGACAACGGCAACGGTAATGCGTCCCTTGATCTCAGCGCAGGTTCTTCTAACGTAATGGTTATTCATGCATCTCCCGATGCCCCTGCGGTCGACCTCCTGGTTGACGATTTCAAAGTGAATACAAGCGGATTGCCCTTCCCTCAGAATACGGGCTATCTCGCGCTTTCGGCGGGAGACAGGAATTTCAAGGTTAATGCCGCAGGCACCAGCACGACAGTTATTGATGCAACCGCCACGCTTGTCCCGAACGGAAACTTTTCAGTTTTCGCAGTTGATGTGCTCGCAAACATCATGCCCCTGGTGCTGGCAGACGATCTGAGCGCGCCCGCCGCCGGTAAGGCTCATGTACGCTTCCTGCATCTCTCACCGGACGCACCGGAGGTCGATATCACTCTACCTGACGGCACGATTGTATTTGGCCAGTATGAATTCAAAGAGTCCTCGGCTTTCACCCCGCTTGATGCGGGCATGTATGATCTCGAGGTCAGAGTTTCCGGTACTCCCACAGTCGCCCTGAATCTCGACAATATCAATCTCGAAAGCGGTAAGATTTATACCGTATTCGCCAGAGGGCTATTGAGCGGTTCCGGCGACCGAGCTCTCGGGGCCGAGATCATAGTTAATAACTGAAAAATCACTACGATTTTCAGATAAATCAAAGGGCCGGATTGCGTATCAATCCGGTCCTGCATTTGTTGTAATAACAAATCCTGAATTTTAATCCGAAAGTTCGGATTTGAATCTCGCGGTCACCGTGCCGAAAGCGTCATTGGTCGCCTTCAAAAGCTCTTCCATTTCCTTTTTAACGTCTTTCCAGGAATCATCCTCAACCGATTTCTTGAGCGCATCGAACTTCTCATTGAAATTGCCGAGCATCTTCTGAAGATTGTCGATCATCTCGTAATAGGCATCCCGGTTCTGTTCATCCTGGGTATCGGCCTGTACCTGGAGCTGAGCCAGCTGGGCCTGCCATACATCCTTCTGTGATTGCAGCTTTGCCAGATAATCCTGTCTATCATCCATTACCTGCTCCTCTTTCATATGATCCATTATTTAATTATAACCAATATCCTTTTCGCCCGTAGAATTCGAATAATCTCTCTTCATAATCACGATCGACAGGAATGGACCTGTCAAATTCCGGGCTCTCCTTGATTTTTTTTCCGGTGAGATCAACATAGATCTTGGATTCGCTCCAGCTCACTCTGTCGACCCACATCTTCGCCAGCAGGACTTTTTTCCCGGGAAGTATCCTGCCCGTGCTTACCACCAGGTAGAGAATCTGCCAGGTTTGATCGTCCGCGATGAAGTCTTCGACATCGCCAATCTCACCATCAATCCCTTCCAGTCTATATTTAATGACTTCTTTGCAGCTTCTGACGATCGGTTTCTCCTGTGATTCATCTTCGTCAGCCGACCTGACGTCCTCTTCATCGGAAGGATTTACGGCGGTGGTATAGGCGCCCGACATAATCCCGCTGACCCAGTAGGGATGCCATCCATAATAACTGTATAACCTATCCTCGTATTGCCGCGACACAGGTTCATCCGCCGATAACGGGGGGCTTTTCTCGACCTCGTCTTTGTTCAGCTCGACTACCAGATCCTGATTTTCCCAATCGGTTTTTTTTATCTCAGCCGGAGGAATCAATACCTTGCGGCCGGTCAGCCAGCCTCCGGTGTCGATTACAACATGCCGTATGGTCCATTCATGATCATCGAAATTAAAATCAGAGACAGTCCCCAGAGCTTCACCGCCGGATTTGAGACTATATCCTTTGATATCATTAATACTTCGCAACATTGTCATAACTCCCTTTTTGTTTAGTTCGGCTGTCTGCAGTAGTATAAGGAAGTGAATTGCATTTGTCAAATCTGAAAGACCTGCAATCCACTGTCCCGCCGAGGTTCTGTGCTTGCTAATTCAAGAGTTCCATATAGTCATGCACTACTAAAATAAAAATCCGTACTACTGCGATAGTTGCGGAAACTATAATCCAGAAAATGAAATGCCGGAAATGTATTGACATTAAGGAAATTTGTCGGTTATTTCAAAATATATATAATGCATTAACTCTATTTCTCTCCATCCGGATTTTTAAAAGGGAGGACGAGACAAAGCAGACCCTTATTATCGGTCTGCAGTAAATCATAGTGTAAATAACATCTAAATCAAACACAAACATCAAAAGGAGTTTAAAATGGAACCTGTTTGGGACAAGGTGGTAGATATTGCCACGGTCTATGGCGCAAAAATAATCGGTGCCATACTAATACTCATCCTCGGCCGCATTGCTGTGGGAATTATCGCCAATGCTATCAGGCGAGCCATGGTGCGCTCCGAGGCAGACCCCACATTGACCAAATTTCTGGTGGCCCTGACCAAAATCGCTCTCTTCACCTTCGTAGTTATTGCCGCAATCGCAACCCTTGGTGTTCAGACCGCGTCCTTCGTGGCCGTACTGGGCGCAGCCGGTCTGGCAATCGGTTTTGCCCTGCAGGGTTCGTTGGCCAATTTCGCATCGGGTGTGATGTTGATTGTCTTCCGGCCCTTTAAAGCCGGCGATTATATCGAAGCCGCCGGTGTGGCGGGTAGCGTTGAAGAGATCCATATCTTTAACACCATATTGAAATCTCCTGACAACAGAAAAATCATTATCCCCAACAGCCAGGTCACCGGCGGGAGTATTACGAACTATTCCGCCAAGGACACGCGACGGGTGGATATGGTTTTCGGTATCGGATATGATGACGATATCAAGAAGGCCAAGCAGATTATGGAGCAGATTGTCAGCGAGGATTCGCGAGTCTTGAAGGACCCGGCACCCACTATTGCAGTCAGCGAGCTGGGCGACAGCTCGGTCAATTTCGTCTGTCGGCCCTGGGTAAAGACTTCTGATTACTGGGCGGTATTATTTGATATTCATGAAAAGGTGAAGCTGGCCTTTGACGAGAAGGGCATTTCCATCCCCTTCCCTCAGACCGATGTTCATCTTTATCAGGAGACCGCGGCAGAAAAATAGCGCTGCTTCGGTAAATATTCTTAAAGCTATAAACAGGATCAGGCCCGCCTGATCCTGTTTCTAAACCATTTCCCTGCCGTCCAAATCAAGAGCAGATAGAACGGGATATAACACATCAACCGCAAATGTATATTTTCGCTTAATGCTCCGGCCCACGGCGCGGGATCATGAATGCTGATATATACATTATAAGAGAGCAGAATCGCGCCTGTCAGGTACCAGAAAGCCGGCGACAGATTGCGGACTATAAGCGGGTATATCCAGACCAGATGCCAGGGAAAAAGAGCCGGAGTCAAAACCGCATAACCGCCGAACAGCGCAAACATCTTCTGATAGACATTGGCTCGAATGAATAACAGCATGAGCAACAATGCGCCCAATGCTCCCCAGATGACGTATCCCGCAGTATCGGTTGCAAAGAAGTGCAATAATATATCATAGGCTGAGGCATAGAAATGTGGATCCATCAGATGTGCGGGAAGGGCTCCGAATACATCAGGATCCGTCCCGATTGCATAAGGCAGGTACAGAAACGCCCCAAACAGCATAAATGCCGCCAGGAAAAACAGCCGCGACCAGCTTTTGAAATGAAAAAACATGAAGGGTAGAAAAAAGAATCCATAGAACTTAACGAAAGCAGCACACGCCATCAGAAGGCCCGACACCAGCGGCTTTTCTCTCTCCATACTTATGAAAGCCGCAATCAAAAAAGGCAGCCCCAGAATATTCAGATGTGCCGATACATAGAATTCCACCAATATCAATGGAGAGAACAGATACAACAGAAGATTCGCTCTTTTAACGCCGATAATCTGCAGCCACTTGAGCATCATAAAGAATGTCAGCACCTCAAAGAGCGCAAACATCAATTTAAATATAATAAGACTGCCGCCTCCGATCATATGAGCTGCCAGAAAAAAATCCTGAGCCAGGGGCGGATATGCAGTGCGCATGTGCGGGAAATGTATATTGGGATGGATTGTGCTGTCCCGCAGATGAGCCACCTCATCATCAACGGGGCTGTATTTGTATGGATTGATTCCATCCGCGCTGACCTTTCCATCCCAGACATACCGGTATATATCATCAGACAGATAGAAATGATCCCCCGCTCCCACCAGGACGATAAGCCGCACCGCCAGAGCGAGCAGGACTATAAAAAAGAAAAGGGTTCGATGTTCCTTTTCAAAGTCAAGTCTGCGTCCCGCAAAGAAGATTACCAGCGATAGAAGAAACATAAACTCGATCATGATGAGGAATCTAACCATGCGCGGTGATTCATAATCGGGATAGAACAGTATCACCGCCAGAAGCACGAACAGAAGAATCAAGACAACCACTGAGACAATCCGGATCACTTTTTAACGGCCTCCCTCAAAATGAGCCTCGAGAATCTAAGTTTTTGGCTGACAAAATCATACATAGCGCCCTGAATCCCGAATTATCTGTCGCAGCATCTGCTGCAGGGATCACAGCTTTGAGTTTAAGATCCTTTTGTGCCGAGGTTTCAAAACTTCTTTAATATATAATTACAGCCGCCTCCGGGATAATCAAGTTTAAAATTCATTTAAGGTATTCGACCCTGCCATCCAGGGCAAAAATTGCTGATAAGAGTGAAAATATAGGCTGCAAAAATCTGCCGAGACCATTCAGGTCGAGGCTGTATTGGCAAGCAGCTCGGGGAGTTCGGACAGGTCATGGATGAAATTCAATACATCATAGCTCTCGAATTGATGGCGTTCGGTCACGCCGCTCAAGACCGCCACAAATTTGATCCCGGCACGTTTCGCAGTCTCCGCGTCGACCTGGCTGTCACCAACATAAACCGAGTCCTCCGGGGAAGTATTCAATTTCATGAGTGCGAGTCGAAGTCCCTCCGGATCCGGTTTATTCTGTGAGACATTTTCTCCACCGATAATGGCCTCAAAAAACTGTTCTATCTTTTCCCGCCTGAGTATTTCCCGGATTCGGTAGCTGAATTTGGTTGAGACGATACCCAGCCTGTAGTCTCCCAATTCCTCCAATACCGTTGGTACAGTGCTATAAAGATAAGTCTTGTCTGTCATTACTTCATCAGCCCGGGCCCTGAACAACTTCCTGAATTCCTTTATCGTCTTCCCGCACCTGTGACCGGTAAATGTCTCGAATGTCTCAGGCAATGATTTGCCGATCGTCTTCTTTATCTCGTTGGGATCGGGTGCCGGCATTCCCAGGTTGTGAAATGCGTATGAGATGCAATCAATTATGCCCTCCGATGAATCTCCCAGCGTATAGTCAAAATCAAACAATATGCAATTAATGTTTTTCATGAATCAACCGCATCCCTCGGTTCAAGTGCTTCGCAACCATATAATCACAAATTATCATCGGACAGTCCAGAACATTATTTCAGGAATTCAATAATCTCATCATGAAATCTCTCTGTGGCCTCAAAATGAGGTATATGGCCGACATTTTCGAGTTCCACCAGTTTGCTGTCAGGGATCATGGCGGCCGCTTTCTTACCGAGTTCCGGATATTGGCCCAGCGTCGCCAGGACCTCGGGTTCCACAGTCCCACGGCCCAGGGTAGTTCGGTCTTCCTGGCCGATTACCAGCAGGGTCGGCATCTCAAGCCGCGGTAACTCGTACACGACCGGCTGAGTGTATACCATCTCAAATGTCAGAGCCGAGGCCATGGCCAGGCGCGGATATTCACCGCCAAGAGTCCAGCGGTAATGCACCATCACATATTCATCATATTCATCTTTCCAGTCAACGTAATATGTCCTGTGATAATCCCTGAGACCGTCTTCCGTATAATTAAGGATATTCTCATATGCACTTTCAACGGGAGTATAGGGAACTTTCAGGCGATAATCCTCAAGGCCGATGGGATTTTCCAATATCAGTTTGCTTACAGTCTCGGGGTACATCAAGGAAAACCTGACCGCCAGCATACCACCCATGGAATGGCCGACAAGCGAGACTTTATCAACTCCCAGCACCTCCAGGAGCTTCCTGGTATTCTCTGCCAGCCTGTGAAAGGAATAATGGATATTCGGTTTTGATGATTTTCCAAAGCCGATCTGGTCGGGCACGATTACGCGATATCCCTGATTACTGAGAAATTCGATGGTCTTCTCCCAGTAGGCTCCGAAGAAATTCTTGCCGTGAAATAATAGCACAGTCATACCATTCGGATTAGCTGGAGGCCGGATATCCATAAAGGCCATACGCACATCCTGACCCTCAATCTGCAGGGCAAGATATTGTACCTGATAGGGATAATCATAATTTTCCATGGCGATACCCAGTGGCTGCAGGTCCTGATCCGGTACGATTGTCTCCTGAGCATATCCAGGCAGCGCGAGCAGTATTAACAGAGAAAGCAGAGATAATATTGAATATTTCAGCATAAGCTCCTCACATCAGAAATGGGAATTAAGGCCTTCTTATTAAGACCTATTAACCGGCCTAAACTGAATAAAGTTCAGAGCGAAGGGATAAATAATGAGATCTGTGACATTTTATATTTGGCAGCGCAGTTTTTTAGTGTTTATTTGTGGTACGGAGAACAGATGAAACATATACCGATAACAATATTATTGCTGTTAACGGCAATTGCCGCGATAGCGGCTGCCCAAGCCGAGGAAAAAGGATACACTTACTACCAGCGAAAGTCGATAGAGGCATATCAGAATCAGGACATAGAAGGCTTTGTTACAAATACCGAACTGGCCTTGAAGCACAATCCCCATAGCGCGACCATGATATACAACCTTGCCTGCGGATATGCTCTGCTTGATGAAGTCGATACGGCCCTGGCTATCCTGAAAGAACTTGCCCTGATGGGAATCGACTACGGCATCGAAGATGATCCAGATCTGGAAGCGGTAAGACAAAGACCGGAATTCAATGAGGTCAGAGAGATTTATGAAGAGACACTGCGTCCCATAAATAACAGCAAAATCTTGTACGAGTTTCCCCGCATCGATCTATTACCCGAAGGGATTGCATACGATTCCAAAAGCGGCAGAATATTTTTCGGCAGTATGCATTATGGAACTATCTATGAGATAGACAATAATGGGAATCTGGTTGAATTCGCTGAGCTTGAAAACGAAATTCCGCTGGCCTGTCTGGGACTCGAAGTGGATACGATAAGGAATATCCTGTGGGCGATTGGCTCATCCTTCAACTTCAGGCAGGGATTCGTAGAAGAATACCAGGGTACCACCGGAGTATTTGGATTCAGCCTTGAATCCGGCGCAATGGTCAAAAATGTTGTCCCTCCGCATAAGGTTCCGCCCTCCGGGTTCAATGATCTTGCAGTCAGCAGTTCAGGGGATGTCTATATTTCAGGGGCAGGCGCGCTTGTTTACAGGAACGCTACCGGGAAACTCGACACGTTGATTCACGGTGATAAAATGGTTGGCTCTAATGGCATCACCCTCTCAACTGATGAGACCATGCTCTTTGTGGCCGATTATGCAGGCGGGATAGTTGTCCTCGAATTGACAGAGGGCCGCAGCAGGGAGCTCAAATGCCCGCCGGAAATATCTCTATATGGTATCGACGGGATGTATTTTTATGAGGGATCGCTGATAGCAATTCAAAACGCGTTCGATCCCTGGCGCTTGGTCAGATTTTATTTGAATGATGACTACACGGCAATTGAAAGCATGACTGTTCTCGAGCAGAAAAATCCCCGGGCTGCTGTAGCATTCACGGGCGCATTGGCAGGTGATGACTTTATCTATGTAGCCCATGGAATGCCTCCAGAAGAGATACCTGAATATATTCCCGCTCAGATAAGGGGCGAGATTGGCAAGGCGATGATCCTGCAGACCCCGCTGAAATGAAATAACAGTAAAATGAAAGAATAAAAAGGCCCGCCCAGTGAGGGCGAACCTTTTTGGAAGGCTATGCGCCGGAGATATTCGGCACCGGGATTATCTCCGGCTGACTTTATTTATCGCCATCCTCCCCCTCTTCAAACTTTAATGCCGCCGAGTTTATGCAATACCTCATACCGGTAGGCTCGGGGCCATCGTTAAAGACATGACCGAGATGCGCCCCGCAATTGGAACAGACAACCTCGTCCCTCACCATCCCCAGGCTCCTGTCACTCTTCAAATCCACATTCTCACTCGAAATCGGGGCCCAGAAACTCGGCCAGCCCGTCCCGGATTTATATTTCGTCCCGGAGTCGAAAAGTTCGTTTCCGCAAACCACGCACTTATATACGCCGTCCTTATAAAAGTCATAATATTCACCGCTGAACGGCCGTTCGGTGCCCTTCTCCTGAGTTACCTCATATTGCAGCGGAGTCAGTTCCGCTCGCAACTTCTTATCTGACCTTACGGATTTATCTAACATGTTGTTTCCCTCCTCTGCTGTAATTTTCTGTTCATCCCCTGATCCCCTCTCAGCCTGACCTCTTAAACTGTTACCTGCGGCCAGGTATATTAATATTCCGCTCAATGCAAGAATAAGAATCGGGAGTATTTTATTGGAAATATTGGATTTCATAACTTCCTCAAATTGCGCACTGCTCCATTCAGATTAAATAATCTCAAAATTTCATGAAATCGCCCCTGCCGTTCTGTTAAACAAAAAACCCTTTCTTTCGGTTCCATAAGAGAGTTGTAGCCTCACAGAGATTGCCGGGGCGAAATAATTCCCGGAATGGGATCCTCATAGCTGTTGACTTTCAGAAATAATCCGGCTTATTGTCGCTGGAATATTGAAGAGAACAAGGAGCATTTATCAGGCGGAGAATAATAGTTATCGGGGGTGGAGCTTCCGGGATTATGGCGGCCGGGCAAGCGGCCCATGAAGGCGCCAATGTGACACTGCTGGAAAAGAAGAACATCCCCGGCAGGAAACTTAGAATCACCGGCAGGGGGCGCTGCAATCTCACGAATATTGCCGAGGTCTCGGAATTTGTCAAGCATTTCGGCAAGAATGGAAAATTCCTGCGACAGGCCTTCGCACGCTTTTTCTCATCCGACTTAATTGATTTTTTTAACCAGATTGGGCTTGCCACCAAGATTGAAAGAGGCGGAAGGGTGTTTCCTGAAAGCGACAGGGCTCAGGATGTCGCAGATGCCCTGCTGACTTGGATTAAAAGCCAGAATGTGAGGATACATACCGAGACATCAATCAATAAAATAATCACTGACGATGACAGAATCACCGGGGCGGTCACGGATGCAAAGCGGGCAATAGAGGCTGAGGCCGTGATTATTGCAACCGGCGGGCTTTCTTATTCACTGACCGGCTCGACCGGCGATGGCTATCGCCTGGCGAAGTCGGTTGGACATACGATCGTGCCCACTCGTCCCTCGCTGGTACCGCTTGAAACAGGGGTGCATTTCCCTCAGCATCTGATGGGGCTCAGGCTCAAAAATGTAAGCGCTTCCCTTTATGTTAACGGTAGAAAAACAGCGCAGGAATTCGGTGAGATGGAATTCACCGATTATGGTCTGGATGGCCCGATCGTATTAACATTGAGCCGCAATGCAGTCGAGCCGCTGGAGCACGGCAGCAAGGTGGAGATATCAATCGATCTCAAACCGGCGCTTGATCATAATAAGCTCGATGCCCGCTTATTGCGCGATATCGACCGGCACGGCAAGATGCATTTCAATAACCTGCTCAAGGAACTGCTGCCCATGCAGCTCATTCCCACATGTATGGAGTCCGTGCAGATTGTACCCGAAAAAAGCGCCCATCAAATCTCAGCCGAAGAAAGGAAACGGTTGCGTTTGTGGTTAAAGGATTTTCGCCTGAATATCAGTGGACATCGTTCGTATGATGAAGCGATTATAACTGCGGGCGGTATCAGCCTGAAGGAAATCGATCCGCGCACAATGGAGTCGCGTCTGGTAAAGGGGCTTTATTTCTGCGGCGAGGTGCTGGATCTGGATGGCGATACCGGCGGCTACAACCTGCAGGAGGCATTTTCCACCGGATGGCTGGCCGGAAGGTCGGCTGCTAAAGCTGATCCTAATTCATAATTGACATTGCGGAGATGTTTGACCTTATTTCCTCTCTATGAATCTTATCATACTCACGGACAAAGACAGGACGGATGGCGGCAGTTATCTGCTTGAAGATCACAGGGCCGAACATATCCGCAGCATCCTTCAACTATCTGAAGGCGACTCAATTGAAATCGGCATCCTGAATGCGGGACAGGGCCGCGGTAGAATAACCACGATCGACTCAAAGCAGGTGTGCATAAGAGCGGAAAAGTTGGAGAAAAGAGACTATAGCGCTTTATCGCCACACATTGACCTGATCTGCGCTCTTCCCCGTCCCCAGACTTTGAAAAAGATTCTTCTGATCTGCGGGATGATGGCCGTTCGGAAACTCTATCTGATTCGCGCCAGTCGGGTGGAAAAAAGTTATTACCATTCCCCGCTTCTGAATCCCGATAATTATAACTCTTTTCTGATCGAAGGATTGAGCCAGGGAAAACACACCAGGCTTCCATCAGTTGAAATCCATGAAAGATTCAAGCCGTTTTTTGAAGAGATTCTACCTTCGATAGAGAAGGATGAGGAGCACACCGTGCTAAGGATTTTTCCTGATCCGGAATCAAATCGGACCATAAAAGCTTTTTATGATGGAAATGCCAGACGAATTTTGCTTGCCATCGGGCCTGAGGGTGGATGGGTGCCGTTTGAGATCGAGATGATGCAGGAGCACGGTTTCGAGAAGTGCACCCTTGGCCGCTGGATTCTCAGAGTGGAGCATGCGGTGACAGCGGCCCTCTCGCAGATTGAGATGATACGCCTTGAAAAAAAATGAGTTAAAATAAAAGGAGCAATCAATGGAACGAAGGAATATATCATCCGGATCACCTTATGAGAAAGCGATCGGATTCTCGCGAGCGGTGAGAATTGGGAATGTAATTTCCGTCTCTGGAACCGGTCCAGTTGCTGATGACGGCAGCACACACGCTCCCGGTGATGCCTACGGCCAGGCCCAGCGCTGCCTTCAGATTATCAAGAAAGCGATCGAGGATGCCGGCGCCACGATTGAGGACGTGATCAGGACCCGCATGTATATCGCAGGTATGGCAAAATGGGAGGAAGTTGCCAGAGCGCATGGCGAAGTCTTCTCGGAAATCCGCCCTGCCAGCACTTTGATAGAGGTTCACGGCTTCGTGCGCCCGGACTGGTATGTGGAAATCGAGGCGGACTGTATAATTCAGGACTGATGCTATGAAGAAGGCGAAAGTAGCTAAAAGCTATAAATCAGCATATCCCGATCCATTGATCCTCAGATCGGGTCAGAAGCTCAGGACTGAGGAAAAGGAAAGCGAATGGCCCGGATGGACATGGTGCGTTGATGATGACGGCAGGGCCGGTTGGGTACCTTCTTCCTACCTCCAGATTACAGAAAACACTGCCAGAGCCATAACCGACTATAACGCCAATGAGCTGACTGTCGATATCGGTGATGAATTGCAGTTGCTTGAAGAAGAGTCCGGGTGGTATTGGTGCGAGAATTCAAACGGTGAGCGGGGCTGGGTACCGGCTGAATGTATAAGTGACATTGATTAGGGAAAGCTTACTGTCCGCCCGCTATGGCGTCCTCGATCTCATCCAGCCTGGTTTGATAATATGGATTTTCAGGATGATTCTCG
Organism: Candidatus Zixiibacteriota bacterium; assembly: GCA_011056555.1. Taxonomy (GTDB): domain Bacteria; phylum Zixibacteria; class MSB-5A5; order JAABVY01; family JAABVY01; genus JAABVY01. Next base: position 39,719 of record DSEQ01000006.1, read on the forward strand.
ATAGCCATCTCGATGGCCTGAATCGCCCCCTCATAGTTTCCGCGAACCTCATAGATCTCCGCTAATGTGTTCAGCACCCTGGCTCTCATCTCGGGGCTTCCCGCTACCTGAACCGCACGCCGGGCATACATCTCAGCGGCGCCAAGGTTGACTTTTCTCTCCAGGCACCACTTGGCATAACCATAAAATTTGGTCGGATTGCTTTCCCATCCAGCGCCCATGCTCAGCTCCTTGATCTCAATCGCCTTGGCGGTATCGTGGGCAATTTGCAGGGCATGCTCCGCTACCAATGAATATCGATCCTCAGCATGCTGAGGATCTTTGCTCTCGGACGCGGCCTGGATGCTGGCATCGAGATATTTCCTGAGGCTATCAGTAGTATCAAATTTGCGGGATAGACGGCTCATCAGCGTGGCCATCTTAATAATCCCCGGGGCGCCGCCCGAAGCCAGAACATATTCTGCGGCCGGGAAGATTGAATCGTACGGCGCCATCTCTTTCCAGACAGCTTCGGCCATATTCTTGAAGATGTCGATGGACAGATTGATTTTCCTCTGGGCGCTGAGCTTTTCAGCCCGGCGAAACATCGCAACCGCCTCAATATGTTCACCGATTTCGGCATAAAATCTTCCCAGGGCCAGCGCTTCCTGCAATGTTGGATTAGCCTCAAATTGAGCGCGCCGCTCCTTGATAGTCCGTAGGTCTTTGAGTGAGGCATTTAATTTGTAGACGAACTGGCTGGCGGTGGAATATCCCGTCCAGCGTATTATAATCTCGCCCTCGCTGTCGGTGAGAATGAAAACTGGATATGTACTGCCGACATCGTAGCTTTCCTTCAGCTCCGGACCGTCACCTTCGAGAACATTGATCGGCAGGTGCACTACCTGCTTCAGGGCATTAGCGAATATCTCTTCTTCTTCCGCTTCACGAGCGGCCTTCTGGCAGTACTCTCAGTCGGAGCGCACAAACTCCAGCAGGATCGGCTTGCCGGACTGCCGTGACAATGCCTGAGCAGCCGAAAACGATTCGATATCCTGAGAATAAATAACCGCGGTCATGCCCGTGAGAATTAGAAGCAAGGAGTTCAGGAATTTAAACATCTTTCGGTTTTCCTCATTCAATTTCGTAACAAATTGACAAACTTATTCTTAAATGTCAAATAGTTATACAATTTAATTCCCTCACTGTTAAAACAATTATAATCTTAAATTTAATACTTGACAAGAATTATCTTGTATCATATTTATCTGTCAGGATAAATGACAAAAAATCGTTTGAATGGGCGACTCGAAAGATGTGGCAGCAGTTGCTGTAAGCGTTTTCCTCTCAGCAGCCAAAGGGGGGACAACTTGCCACACACCCGATTTTTAGCCTGAATCAACAGGAATAAGAAAAATGGGTCAGTTTTCATTTCTCTGTTTTTCCAGAATATCATCCAGATTGAGTGGCAGTTTGATAGTAAATGTGGTTCCTATTCCCGGCTCACTTTCGACTTCGATATCCCCGTAGTGGCCGCTTATGATCTGGTAACAAATTGAAAGTCCCAAGCCGGTACCCACTCCCACACCTTTGGTGGTAAAGCCGGGATCGAATATCTTCTTCAAATTCTGCCTGGAAATGCCCACTCCGTTATCGCTGATTTCGATATGAGCGAGGTTGTCTTTCAGATAAGTCCTGATGGTGATTTGGCCCTTGTCCCTGATCGCCTGGCGGGCATTATTCAGGATATTGAGAAATACCTGGTTCATCCTGCCCGGATAACATGCAAATTCCGGCAAGTCCCCGTAATCCCTTACGATTTCGATATGATGTTTTACCTCGTGATGAATGAGTGTCAGGGTATCCTCAAGCCCCTCATGAATATCGCAGGTCTTGAGTTCAGCTTCATCCAGGCGTGCAAAACTCCGTAAGCGCCGCACTATTGTGGTCACCCTTTCAGTTCCCGAGGCAATAATGCGGTTCGCCTCGGCTATGACATGGAGATATTTTTGAAGGTCTCCGCCATCCGCAATTTCATCGGGATATTTGTCTCTCAGTATCTTACTCAATCGCTCCACCGCTCTTATGAGGGAGTTATGCATACTGTTGACCGCGCCGATAGGCGTGTTAATTTCATGCGCTACGCCTGCCACAAGTTGACCCAGTGAAGCCATCTTCTCCGTCTGCACCAGCTGGGCTTGAGTATTCACCAGCTCCCGGTTCGTTTTTTCCAGGCTTTCGAGAAGTTTTTTTATCTCGGTAATATCGTGAGCAATTCCTATCCCCTCGATTACATTCCCGCTATCATCCCTGATAATCGCGGTATGGGCGGTGAACCAGCGGAGATCGCCATTTTTTGTTTCCATCTTAAACTGATAACCCTCAACATGATCGTCATGATCGGGCATACCGGCGTTGAACCAGGACCTGCTGTCCTCGATTTGCTCATCTGACAAAAGGAGCGTGGAAGGCTTGCCGATGTATTCGGCAACATCATAGCCCGTGGATTCGGTAAACTGGGGAGAAATATAGGTAAATTTGCCATCGGGGCTGATGGAATAGATAACGTCACTGGCGTTTTCGACCAGGCTGCGGAATCTCTGCTCTGAAACGCGCAGGTTCTCCTCAAACTTCCTGCTTTCCACAAACGACCCGATCATCTCGGAAGCTGTCCTGAGGAGCCTCAGATCCTCCTCGGTATCCTCTCGTTCCTGGCGGCATTCATCAAATCCCACAAACCCGTACCATCTTCCCTCTACAGTAATCGGGAACACTATAATCGAGCGAATGCCCTGAGACTCGAGGAGTTCACGCTCGGCTTTGGGAAATTGCGCCACCGGGCCCGAGATCGCTTCCCCTCTTCCCAGAATTTCGCACCATCTCTGGAACCCCCGGCTGTAAGGGAAATGTTGAAGCTCTTGATTCTCTATCTGCGGTTCGATTCCGGTATCGCAGACCTCATGGGTCTGGCGCATACAGAGACCATCCTCCGGGCTCTCAAAATTTTCGAAGATATAGGCTCGGCTGGAGCGTGATGCCACCAGAAGGTGAAACAGCGCTTCCCGAAGAGCATCATCAAAGTTTGCAGTTGTCAGAAGCGCCTGGGAACATGCGGCCAGCCCCTCCTCATACCAGACACGCTTGGAAAGGGCGGCCTGGGCCGCCTTCTGTTCCGATATATCCCTGCCGATTCCTGCCAGATTGACTATTTCTTCCTTGGAATCCTCAATCGTAAATACGGAAACATCGAAGGGAAGCTCTCGTCCATCCCTGGTGCGAAGAATCATCTCTCCACGGAATCCGCCTTTTTCTAATAATTCCTTCTGAAACTTTTCCGGATCGGGAATGCCCATGAGCTCGGACACCTTCATACCTTTGAGATCCGCGGAATCAAATCCGGTTTGTTCCAGATAAGCAGGATTGGATTCCTGGTACAGGCCCTCCTTGGTAACAATAACGATTCCATCCTTGGAATTGAGATAAAGCTCACGATAAAGTCTTAATTTATCCTCGGCAGCCTTGCGCTCGGTAATATCGATCCCGGTCGCAATTACATATTCAACATCGCCGTTTTCGTCGAGCATAACATTATTGGACCATGAGATCATGCGCTTCTGTCCGTCCTTGGTTATCCAGTAGTTATCGCCGTCCACACGGCCGCGGCTCTTCTTTATAATCTCAAACCTCTCCGCCAGCATTGCCAGCTCCTCCGGCAGTATGAAAATATCGGCGAAATTTTTCCCTATCACTTCTTCCGGTTTATATCCGCTGACCCGTTCACAGGCTTTGTTGAAACGCAGGATTTTGCCATCCGGATCGAGCACTACCACCAGGGCTCCGGCGGTATTCAGTATAGCCGAAATGAAATTACGTTCCTTGCGAAGTTCTTCCTCGGCTTTTTTTCTCGAGGTTATATCAGAAAGACCCCCGATTATAACCTTCTCTCCCCTGAACTGCGTAGCCACCAGATTCAATGTAATCCAGAGCACCGCGCCGTCCTTGCGCACGAAGCGCATCTCAAAATCGCGCAGGCGGCCGTCCGTTTTCAGCCTCTGCACAACCTCCTCCCTCTGCTCTTTTCTGTAATAGAAATCTGTTGTCGGCTTCTCCATCACCTCTTCTCTGGAATACCCCATCAGCTCGGCCAGTTGATCATTCACATATATTATTTTGCCGTCTTCAAGTCTGCTGATAATCGTCGGCGTAGGAGAATTGTCGACTATCAGGCGCACCTGCTCCTCGGCTTTTCTGACATCAGTAATGTCAACATAAATCCAGACCCTGCCCAGTTCACGATCCTCCCGATCAAGAACCGGAACGCTGATAACAGACACATAACGAGGATGAGGCCTCACCAATTCCAATGTTCTTTCGGTCATAACCGAGGCGTCGAGCATATGCTTTGTCTCGACATCGGATCGCCGGGAAAGCTCCCGTATCAGATCTTTATGACGATCCGGATCATTGAAGCAGCCGGCAATTTGTTCATGAAAACGATCGAGGGGATGATCCATAAGCGAATCCGGATTGAGACCGAAGAATTCACTGACCCGCCGGTTAGCCGCTGTAACCACATTCCGCTCATCAACCATAATCATAGCTGGAATCGAGGAATCCAGTATAGCCTGCAACTGATCCCGGCTCTTGGAAAGCAGGTTGGCCTTTTCATCCAGCTCGGAGTAAGCTGCACGAAGTGATCTTGTCCTCTCCTCAACTTTCCTCTCGAGGGAACGATAGACCCTGATGTTGTCCAGGGCCAAGCCGACCATATTGGCGAACATCCCGAATCTGGCCACATCCTGGTCGTCTATTTCGCGCTCATGATGTTCCAGGTTGCCTGCGATCACACCGATCGGCTCGTCCTTGATACGAATAGGCGCTATGACAAGAGCCTTTGTCTTGATAGCCCTGCCTTCTTCTTTGGGCCAGAGCGGATCGACATCCAGGTCTTTTATGTGTATAATCCTGTTTTCATCTATGCACTTCATGAAATGAGGCGGTTGCTCGAATCCTCCCTCTTCAATGCCTTTCCTGCAACGCTCCATGACTTCAGGCGGGTCTTTCGGGAAACACACAGATCGCAGCTTCAAATTTCCGTTTTCAAGCAGAAAGAAAATACCCCTGTCAAAATCCAGAGTCTCGGTAAGATATTGGGCGACCCTGTCATAAAGCTCTTCTTCAACATGGATCCTGGTCAGCTCTCCGGACAGCTCATTCAGAGCGCGCAGCTGGCGGTTGACGTACCGCAGGCGTTCCGTACGTTCATCGACCATGTCCTCTAATTCTCGCGAAGCCTGCCTGAGTTTCCTGGCCATGAGCGAATGTTCGATTGCCTGATGCAGATGGATTTCCATATCGTCAATATTCAGGGGCTTACGAATAAAATGATCAGCGCCCTGCTTTATAGCATCCACCGCGGACGCAAGCGAGCCGTGAGCGGTAAGAATCAGAAATGGGATATCAGGATTTAATGCTTTGGCCTTCGAAAGGACTTCAAGGCCCGACAGGTCGGGCATGTGGAGATCACAGATTATAATATCAAAGTCCCTCGAGTGCAGAAGTTCCAGTCCTTCTTGTCCACCGGCCGCAGGATAAACCTTAAAACCGCGGGAATTTAAAAGCGCCGTGAACTCATCCCTCTGGGATGAATTGTCCTCAATATATAATACTTTTATATCTTTCATTTAACCAATGCACTATTTGATCAGTTTAATCGATGTTAGCTAATATAGTCCCTGAAAATCAGATTCCAAACGCAAAAAAAGAGACGCTGTTCTGAACCCAAAGTTTAACATTCGCCGGCATGTTTTAGTTCCTGGCATAAAATCGCGAATAAGCGGCTAAAAATGAATGACGACGATAACTGCAGCGCCCCTGCCGTCTGCTATTGCTCCTGGTTATTCTTCGCCTCGGCGGCGGATTCCAGGAACTCATTCTTCAAATATTGATGTATTATATAATCCTGGCTGGAGGTATCCACCGGCTCCAGATACTGATAAGGAGTGTTGCCGCCATAGGCGGCAATTGAATGACACATCGTGCAATCATCCGGAATACTCTCGCCTTCCTCATCGATCATATTTGGATTATGACAGCGAAAACATCCGCCGGTTCCCCGGTGACCTATATGACCGGGATAACTGTTCCATCTGATATTCATATATGGATGAATGTTGCGTGCATAAATGCTCTGCAGTACTGCGATAGTTGAATCTATTTCCGCAAATTTCTGCCTGAATATTCCCGGATATTCACGTTGATAAAATCCGCGCACATGATTGGCAATCTGCTCCCGGGCGGAAGCGGTGTCATTATATATCGGAAGGATTGCTCCCAGAGCCGCTTTTTTTATAAACGGCACGGAGCGGTCGATCAATCCCTTCCTGATTCTCTCATTCAGGGCTTTTTCAGGCTGTTCGTAAATATGGGTGGCACGATTGTGACAGTCGACACAATCCAGAATCCTGAAATCTTCGAATTCGCTCTCATGCTCGCTCACCAGTTCTGTATTCTTGTAACGTTTAAATGAACCGTCCGGCTGCCTCACATCTACCCATATCATCTCCTCCCGCTCATCCTCCAGCGAGGCATAACGGATTTCATTCTCTTCGGCAATATGCCAGTGTATCCCCCTGCGCACATCCGCCTCGCCAACGTCAATTTTCAGGCTGAGCGTGGTGTAGCGGGGTGTAGACAGGCTATCATATTCGTAATCAACAATTCTTTTAATCCGCTGGCCGTAGAATTTATCCGGCCAGTGACATTTTTCGCAGGTCTCACGTGCCGGACGGAGCTGATATACCGGGGTCGGGATAGGCTGTTCGTAGAGATTGAATGTGAGTGAAATTATTTGCCAGAGGCCGTTGAGTTTGGCGTTCACAAGCGCATCCACTCCCTCGCCTACATGGCATTCCACACATTTAACCCGCGCATGCGGCGAGGCCTGGTAGGTAACCCACTCAGGGTTCATGACAGTATGGCAGGCGGTTCCGCAGAAATGCGGCTCGTCCATAAAATGCAGCATCCGGCTTGAGAGAACGCTCAGGAACAATATATTGATTAGGGTGAAAATCGCGATTGTACGAAATATCCGGGAACCCAGGAAGCTGCCTTCGGTCTCCCGCTTTTCAAACTGCTCCTGCAAAAGCTGTTCGGTTGATTTTCCGGTTTCTCTTTTCCTTTTCCTCCAGGCGATCGGAATCATTATGAGACCGATTACGAAGAGAGCGGGAAACAGCATGTAATTAACAAGACCCACATAAGCATTGGTAATGAATCCCAGGACCCGCGTCAGCTCCAGAATTATGAATGTTACAAAGGCCGAGGTGGTCAAAACCACGCCCGTAAGCCCGAGCTTGTTGACCGAAACGCCGCGGATGAAACTTATATACTTTTTGAACAAACTCTGCCCCTACTCTCCCTGAAAATAATTCTCGTAGATCTTCTGCATCTCCCCTGACCTGATCCTCTCCTGCAACTCGCCCGTCTCAGAAGTGAGCCACGAATGCATGGGATCATTTGCGATCAGGCTGTCTATGTAAGCATTGATCTCCGCGTCCTCGACCTTTCTGGCCTCAGGAAGCATCTTGAAATAGAAATGCTTGGCGACCTCATACATTCCATGCCACCAGGTATAATCCGGACCCATCATGGAGGCACCATGGCGCGCGCGTCGCCCCTCGTGATGCCAGAGTTCCCAGTAAACCCACTCGATCTCGTTGGCAAAATTGGCAGGGTATTCGGTCAAATCTTTCTCATGTACCATGGCCAGTATCTTCTCTGCGGGCCTGACAAACTTATCATTATAAAGCCGGACGGACGCATCAAACTGATAATAATGACCATCTGCAAAGGTCGAGCCATGACATGATTTGCATACATCCTTCATATTTTTCCGTTTGGTCTGCCAGTTATCCTTTTTTATAGAAATTGGCGGACGAAGGGTCCAGCTTATGCGCATACCGACATCATGAGTAAGCGGCTGATTCGTGGTAGCGGACATATGGCAGGTGGCGCATGTCGGGGCTACATAGTAATCCTCCCCCACCACCCAGCGGTCCGACTCCAGATTCATCTTGTCCACGTTAGTATAATATGTATTGCCGTGTTTGGATTCTTCATAGACCTCTTTCTGGGGATGATCCGGCCCGAGATGGCATTTGGAGCAGGCCTCCGGCTGGCGGGCCTGGGCCTTTGAAAATCCATGCCGCGTATGGCAGGCATTACAGGAGCCTTTGGAACCGTCAGGATTGAGCCTGCCGATCCCGGAGTTGGGCCAGCATTCTTTGGAAAGCTTATTGTATTCATCCTTGTCAATTTCCATTTTAGCGCCGTGGCAACTCTCGCAGCCCAGAATGGCGATTGGATGTCCCGCAGCTACATGGGCAAGATAGGCATCATTCGATTCCAGAATCAGGCCCGCGGTTGCGTGATAGGAATTGTCCACCTCCTCCATTTCTTTCTTGTGACACTTCCCGCAGTCCTTTGGAGTCACCAGGGTGGCGATCAAAGCCCCTTCGTGCATGTAGGCATCCGGCTCACCCTGTTTGGCGCCGTGACAGTCGAGGCAGACCACCTTGTGAATACCATGCGCCGATGTGTACCATTGCTTATAAAGCCCCGGCGATTTTTCCTTGTGACAGGTCATGCATTTACCCGCCACCTCCGGGTCAACAGCCTGCCCTGCACCGAATACAAGCAGGCAAAGCAACGCTGACAGAATAAATATCTTTTTCATGGCTTTGCTCCTCCCCAATATGCTAAAATAACTTTTGCAAAATATTTCGAATTATCCTGCCCTGTCCCTCGTTATCAAAGTACAGGCCATCAATATTCCCCAATATAGATTTTTTATAAAATTCGGTCAACAATGAAGATATTTCCTTGATCTGAATCAAGACCTTGTCCGGACGAAGAATTTCGGCCTTACTTTTCCCCTGAAATGCTAAATACACTTGAATCATATTTCTCCAGTCGACGTATTCAAATAAATTGAAGCAATTTTGATGGAGCTTGCAGATGGACTCGTTGGAAGACAGACTGGCCCAGATTGACGGCAGGATTCTCGATGTCGCGGCGGGCAGGGGAGCATCACTGAAATACCTGGTAGATAAAGTCGGAGAATTTGAACAAGCTGTGGGAGTTGATTTTTCCGAACAAAATCTAAATCAGGCAAAAAATCAGTTCGATGATAATAGAATAATCTTCCTGAAAATGAGAGCGGAAGAGCTTGATTTTGATGACAATCAATTTGACCTGGTTGCGATTGTGAATTCACTGCATCACCTCGATAATCCGCAAAAAAGCCTGGAAGAGATGCACAGGGTGCTCAAACCGGGAGGGCTCCTGCTTGTGTCCGAGATGTATAATGACAATCAGAGCGAGCGGCAAAGGTCGCATGTTCTCCTGCATCACTGGTGGGCGGATGTTGACCGGATATCCGGGATTCCGCATTATCATACATTTCCGCGTCAGCGAATTATCGATATGATAAGGAATTTGAATCTGGCAGAAATACAAATCATGGAGTATGAAGAGGACAAGGACCTTTCCGGGGATAAGGAAACCATGTCATTCCTGATCGATGCAACCGATAATTATCTTTCCCGAATTATGGGTAAACCCGAACATCGCAGTCTGTATCAAACCGGCCTTGAACTGAAAGAACGACTGGCAACGACAGGAATATCCTGGGCAAAAGGGATTGCAATCTGGGGGGAAAAAACCCTAACCCGATAATCCCGACCATGCGCCTGTGGATTAATCCCATGAAACTCAACACATTACAAGCACGATGCTGATTATCATCCGATTTTGATATTTTACATTCCAAAAGTGATCTTAAATGAGAACTAATCAAAATAAAATATGTTATAGTGAATCAAATCAAGACATATTTCGTATTGCTTTATTGTGTAGTATGGGAAATTATAAAGGAGTTATTCCGATGGCAGATATAAGGAAATCACTTTGGCTTTTGGCATTTTTGATAACCGCGGGACTGTTCACCCCCGCCAATGCCCAGCAACCTACTCTGGTTGTCACCGATCAGGTGGTGCAAATGGAATTTCATGATCAGATCACGCTTGTGGGACGCACTCAGGCCTGGGTTGAGAGCCGGTTAGTATCGGAAGTTTCGGGCCGGGTGAAAGCTATCGATGCCGGGGAGGGAATCTGGATCAAAAGAGGGACACCGCTGGTTACAATCGATGCCGATCAAACAAGATTTATACTCAATGCCAAACAGGCCGAGACCGAGCAGGCCAAACTTGAAGCCGAGCTGACGAAGAATGATCTAAAAAGGATGCAGGACCTGTACTCCAAGGATTTGATTTCGCAATCCGCTTACGACAGCGCGGCAACGTGGGCCAGTATAAAAGAGCAGCGTTACAACCAGCTCGAGTCGGAGCGAAAGAAACTCGAACTGGATCTCAAGAATAGCGTCATCAGGGCCATGTATGATGGTTACACGGGCCGAAAGCTGGTAGATGTTGGAGAGTGGGTCAATCCGGGCATGCCGGTATTTGAAATGGTCGATCTCTCCAGAGTCAAGGTCACGGTTGACCTCCCCGAAAGACATTTCGGCCGGGTATCAACCGGAAGCCATGCAACGATAGTAGCCTCAGGCAATGGCGGTGAACAACTATCGGGAACGGTTACAGGAATTGCTCCGCGGGCCTCGGAGGAAACACATACATTTCCCGTGATAATCGAAGTCTCCAACGAAGATATGAACCTTGGGGGTGGGATGCTGGTCAGGGCGACTCTTTCAATGGACCAGACCTTCAGTAGCCTGGCTGTTTCCAAGGATGCGATAATAAGGCAGGGAGACCAGACTCTTGTCTATACAGTCGCGGACGGCAAGGCTGTGCCGATTCCGGTTGTAACCAAATCAAGCGATGGCAAGATGATCGCTGTAGAGGGTGAGGGTCTTTCGGAGGGCATGCCTGTGGTGGTGCGGGGCAACGAAAGGATTTTTCCGGGGAGTCCGGTTACCACAGGGCAGGCACAGCAATCGACTGCAAACATGGGCCAGGTGAGCCAGAAAGATTAATTCTACTGCAAGGAAAACTAATTAAGGGATAACAAAGTGAGCTTAATAAAATCCTCGATAAAATATCCGGTCACCGTTGTAGTGGCCGTATTGATCATAACCATCTCCGGATTTCTGGCTTTAAAGCAGGTGCCGATCCAGCTTACGCCAGAAGTACAGCAGCCTATTATCACTGTCAGCACCACCTGGGTTGGAGCTTCTCCCGAAGAAATTGAGAGAGAAATTATCGAGGAGCAGGAGGAATACCTTAAATCTGTCGAGGGCGTGGAGGAAATGCGTTCTGAATCACAGGATGGCAGAGGGACAATTACACTCGAATTTCCGGTCGGCACCGATCTCACCGGCGCAGTAGTGAGAGTGACCAACAAGCTCAACGAGGTACCCTCCTACCCCCAAAACGCGGAACGTCCGGTAGTAAGATCATCCGGTGAAACTGAGGGCGCGATAGCCTGGTTCATTGTGCGCGCGCTCGATTCGAATTTATATATACCGCACCAGGAACGCCTCATCGAAGATATTGTCAAACCTCGACTGGAACGTGTCGAGGGTGTTGCCTCGATCAATATCTACGGCGGCCTGGAGCAGGAACTGCATGTCGTCTTCGATCCCGATCTGCTGGCTTCTTCCGGAATAACGGTGGATATGCTGGCCAATGCTTTACGGGCGGAAAACCGCGACATTTCAGCCGGTGACTTCGGCGAAGGCAAAAGAAAATATGTGGTGCGCACAACCTCCCGCTTTGAATCGATCGAGGATGTCGAAGAGACCGTGGTTGCGGTCCAGAATGGCGTGCCCATCCGGGTTCGCGACGTGGCCGAGGTCAGCCTAGATTTCGAAAAGCCCATAGCTATGGTGCGCAATCTGGGCAGTCCGGCAATAGCCTTCAATGCGCAGCGCCAGGTTGGAGCCAATGTCCTGGAGGTGCTGGATGACCTCTTGAAACAGGTCGATATCCTCAACCGCGAGGTTATGAACCCGCGTGGCATGAATATCGTTAACGCCTATAATGAAACCACCTACATAAATTCAGCCATTGATCTGGTATTCTCGAATATTTATCTGGGCGGCTTTCTGGCAATTCTGGTGCTGTTCATATTCCTGAGATCGGCTTCGGCCATAGCGGTGATTGCGCTTTCGATTCCGATCTCGATAATTAGCACATTCCTCGCAATGTCTCTGTTCGGGCGGACCATCAATGTCATTTCGCTTGCCGGTATGGCTTTCGCGGTGGGAATGGTGGTGGACAGCTCCATTGTGGTACTCGAGAATATTTACCGTCATATGCAGATGGGCAAGTCCAAATGGCAGGCTGCTGCTGACGGCGCGCGCGAAGTCTGGGGTGCCTTGCTGGCCTCAACTGTAACGACCATCGCCGTATTTCTTCCAATCATGTTTGTTGAAGAACAGGCCGGGCAGCTGTTCCAGGATATCGCTATTGCAATATCAAGCGCAATCGTAATCTCACTTCTTGTTTCGATTACCGTGATACCGACATTATCCTCCCGTGCACTTAAGGTCTCAAGCAAATTACAAGGTTCCGATCAGCATAAATCACTGCTGGGCAGGTTTGCCGCCCGCGTGGCCGCATTCGTGGATTTTATCAACGCCAGGGGCGCCCGCAGGCTGGGTACAATTATCGGGATTGTAGTGTTTGCAATGTTCTTTACCTGGCTGTTATTGCCCGACGCGGAATATCTCCCTAACGGCAACCGGAATCTGGTATTTGCATTCATGCTCCCTCCCCCCGGATACAACATTGATGAAATGGTCAGGGCGGGGCAGACAATCGAATCCCAGATCAAGCCGCTCTGGGAGGCAGAGGGCGAAGAGGCAGAAGAAATGCCGGGCGGCGGCATAGAAAATTTCTTCTTTGTGGCCTTTTCGGGACAAGCATTTTTCGGCATGGCCTCGCGCGATCATGAGCGCGCCTCGGAGCTGGTCCAGGTGGCCAACAAGGCGATATTCTCGATCCCGGGATCGATCGGTTTTGCCAGCCAGACTTCATTGTTTGGGCGCGGCTTTGCCGGTACAAGATCGGTGCGGATTGATGTGACCGGCCCTGAATTGGGTAAAGTGCTGCAAATTGCGGGCCAGGTATTCGGCCAGGTGGGACAGATCCTGCCCGGTTCGAATTCCCGTCCAATTCCCGGGCTCGACCTGGGAAATCCCGAAGTCAGAGTTATTCCTGACCGGGTGCGAGCGGCGGATGTCAATCTTACCGCCAGCCAGATCGGACTGGCTGTTAATGCTCTGGTTGACGGCGCAATCGTAAGCGATTATTACCATAACGGTAAAGAGCTTGATCTGATTATCAAGGGCCGTGAGAACTGGACCCGTCATACGCAGGATATATCTCAGTTGCCCCTTGCCACCAACAGTGGAAAACTGGTTACGGTCGGGGATGTGGCCGATGTCGTCATGCGCCAGGGCCCGGTGCAGATCAATCATGTCGAAAGGCAGCGGACAGTTTCAATCGAAACCGTACTGCCCGATGAGATCCCGCTTGAAAAAGCTATGGTCATGCTTGAAAATGACATCATCAGTCACCTGAGAAGTCAGGGCCAGGTTGGCGGCCTTTACGACATAAATCTCTCGGGAACCGCAGATGATCTAAGTAAATTGCGTGCAGAATTGACAACAGATTTTCACCTGGCGATCATTCTGACATATCTGCTTCTATCCGCGCTTTTCCAGTCATTCACATACCCACTGGTGATATTATTGACCGTGCCCCTGGCTACATTCGGCGGGGTACTGGGATTGAATGTTGTCCAGTTATTCGACAGTTCACAACAGTTCGATATACTCACAATGCTTGGTTTTGTGATCCTGGTTGGAACGGTGATCAACAACTCCATCCTGATCGTATATTATGCTCTTCAATTGATGCGAGAGGGCTGGGATGCCCGTTCGGCCGTCAAGGAATCTGTTCGGGTGCGCGTACGTCCCATCTTTATGTCAACCGGAACATCGACTCTCGCTATGCTGCCGCTTATCATAATGCCGGGCGCCGGATCGGAGCTTTATCGCGGTCTCGGCTCGGTGGTTGTGGGCGGTCTGGCGGTATCCACCGTAACCACCCTGATATTGACTCCGCTGGTATTTTCGTATGCCATTGAGCTGACAGTCCGGATCAAGGGTTTTCTGGGAATGAAGAGAAAAGCGGTCAGTACAGCGCCGGCAGTGGACAGTCCCGGCAGCACAACAGCGGCGGTTGAAAGAGATTCCTGAATCTGATTTGACGATCTGATTATCGAATAATTTTTTCGTTTTTTTTAAACAGAAGTCCTGTATCCGCGTTATACATTAAGCTACAGACAACAGGCTATTCCAACATCTTTAACTTTATCGGATCCATTGACTCTTGAGAGCAGGCTTTCACACGATTTAATGGGATGCGAAGGCTCTTCCATCAGGCGTTTACTTCTATCAGATTAAAACCAAACATGCTATCGAAAGCAGAAAGATGCTTCTATTGAAACAGGAATTCATTTCAAAGATTTGAATCACTATCTGATATACCAATCCACGCCCTTTCTCTCGGGAGGCTGTTTAAATGTTACCTCAGGATATCCAAGGGGCGTTATAGTAGCAATATAATGATCCTGCGGAATCTTGAGCATCTGCTTCACATCCTCCCTGTCCATGGCCGCAATCCAGACAGTCCCCAGTCCATGGAACCAGGCGCTCAGCATAAAATGATAAGCCCCTATGCAGGCATCCTGGATATGGCGCTTGGTAATTTCCGAGTCAGAACAAATAGCAATTGCCACGGAAGCATTTGCAATCGGAGCGCTCGAGCTGCCCCGCAGTTCTGAGAGCTTTTGAAGCATTTCAGGGTCCCGGATAATCTTGAAATAAAATCCCTGGGTATTGCGGGAGGTCGGGGCGAAACGGGTCATATCCACAACCAACCTGATCATTTGATCGGAAACATCCTGATCCAGAAACTTGCGCATGCTTCTGCGTGTAAGCAAAAGATCATCCCCGGCGAGATAACCTTTCAGCGTATGATTGAAGTACTGAAATTCAACATCGCGCCCCTCCGGATCCTTGGCATAAAAATGGTAAATATTATATTTCTCATTCATCCTGGGAGCTTCCCTGGCAATATCCTGGAGTCCGCTATACATATTATCAACCTGGCCTTTGGAAGGATAAAAAAATGTCAGAACGCCGTTGGTTTCAGCCGAATCCCCCCTGCAAAAACCGAAGAGAAAATTGCCGTGACGGAATATCCTGCAATCCGGCTGTTCCAGCCAGAGCTGGCATCCAACGCTGTTCAGGTAGAATCCGGTTACACCATTCAAATCGGCAGTTTTCAAAAATAATATCCCGCTCATCCTTCCTCCTTTCGGCATAATCTTAACTGGGTAGTAATTATAAGGCCGCATCGGGGCATCATCAAGATTAATATGCAAATCTCATACTGCAAATATTCGGATCCCGAGTTATCCTCGGAAACATTGAATTCAGATCAGTCGACAATAATTGTACCCGTTGAAAAATACTCTCGGATTTAATTCGGGAGTTCGCATACAAGATCCGCTACAGCAATCAGAATCAGTTCTTTTCTCGAAAATTGCTGTGCGCAGCCGTAAAGAGGTTGACAGCCTATATCGATGACTTATATTGGACTGAGGAAACCCTTTCTTACCGAGAGATTCTGACATGAAAGTAAACCCATACAGGACAATATATTTGGCGGCATTAGGGGCTGGCCTGGTTATGCTGTTGACAATTTCTTTCGTTTTTGGAAAATCCGTTGATGATCAAAAAGTTAGCGGGAAAATCGAAGTCGACAGAGTGATCGTCAAATTCCTCGACGAATATCATGTGAGATATCTCCACGGCCGCCTTGCGTCACCGTCCGTCGACCTCAGCCCAATTGAAAATACCGTACAAGTTGAAAGTGGAAAATCGATCAAGCCGCTATTCATACGGGATCAGGCCGAAATCGATAGCGAGAGGTTAGAGCTTGAATCGGAAAAGGGTCTTTCGCTCCCCGATTTGAATTCTTATTATCAGGTGGAATTAACTGATTATGAGGCGGCGCGGGAGCTGGTCGGGGAACTTGAAAACAATCCCTTAATAGAAAAAGCATATATCCGTCCCAGATCCTATCCCGCTGAGGATATTCCTCCCACCACGCCTGACTTCATGTCCGAACAGGGTTACCTTTTTTCGGCACCGGATGGAGTAGGGGCTGACTATGCCTGGACTGTTCCGGGAGGAAAGGGCGAGAATGTACAAGTAATCGACATCGAAGGAAACTGGAACTTCGACCACGAGGACTTCGGCGAGAATATAGATACGCTTTTGTTTGGTCTGCCGGTCAATGCACCTGGATGGGCTTCCCACGGCTCCTGTGTCATCGGCATAATAGGGGCTGATTCCAATGCCTATGGCATCACAGGTATCGCTCACAAAGCGGAAATCTCAACTGTATCGGTGGGCGCAGTCGGGATCGCAACGGCCGTTGATTTCGCCGGCTCATATCTATCGCCGGGCGATGTCATCCTGATTGAACTCAATACTCCCGGGCCCCGATATGATTTCGAGTACCGTCCCGACCAGGCCGGCTATGTGCCCGAAGAATATTTCGATGAGACATTCGACGCTGTGCAATTGGCCTCGGCCGAGGGCATAATTGTGGTCGCAGTTGCCGGCAACGGCGCCGAGAATCTTGACGATCCGATCTATGAAAATAAATTCAACGCCTCATTCCGCAATTCCCGCGCCATTATTGCCGGAGCCGGAGCCCCGCCCTCCGGCAATTGGGGACAGGACCGTTCGCGATTATACTTCTCCAATTACGGCTCGAGGGTCGATCTTCAGGGCTGGGGAAAAGAGGTGGCCGCCTCAGGATACGGAGTACTTTTTAATGGCGACGGGGATTACCGGCAACACTACACACATAAATTCAGCGGCACCTCGGCTGCCGCCGCTATCGTAACCGGGGTGGTTGCTTCGCTGCAATCCGCATACATACAGGCGTTCGGAGAACCGATGAACGTGGAGGATCTGGTAAACCTGCTTGACTTAAGCGGAACATTGCAGCCCAACCCGACAGAAAATATCGGCCCCCGTCCCGATCTGGAGCTGGCCCTGCAGTCGATGCAGGCTCCCGGCCATGTTGCCGTCAGTCCGCGTTTTGTCGAGTACACGATCACAGACGGCGGAACGGGCCAGACCAGCATCTTCCTGCTCAATAACTATTCCGACCGGGCGATCAGCTACAATCTTACCTTCGATGATACGATTGAGGGCTGGACGACCGGAGGATGGCTGGACGTAAGCCCGCAATCAGGATCAGTAGCAGCTCTCGGGGGCGAAATGATCCACTTCTATTTCGACGGAACAATCATCCCCGGAAGTGTTATGCCTTATAAAGCCATAGCTGAAATTGAACTCAACCTGAATCCGGGAATGGACACTATCCTGGTGCCGATATTTTTCAATCTGGAATGTAACGATACCAGTTATTATGTCTATGACTCTGACGAAGGTGTGATTTCCTTTGAATGGATAGACATAACCGGCGTCGGCACTATGATACTCGAATCGGAATATTATAATCCGGAGGTTTCCGGTATTGCCCTGGATGACGGCACCGCAGGACCATATCAGCTTGGCTTCAGCATAAACTTCTATAACAACTACTTCAATAACATCAATATCTGCACCAACGGAGGAGTCTCATTCGTAGAAGAGAACCTGACCATAAACGGCTATTTTGATGATATTTACTTCCCCTCTCCCGGATTTGATGCTTTTCTCTCACCCTTTTGGAACGATCTGACCCTGGATCAAAGCTATCACGGCAACGGCGCCATATACTATTATCAGTCCCCTTCCAACGATACGTTCATAGTGTCTTACGAGCGAGTCGGCAACCTGGTGGAAGCAGGAGACACCACTATAACGTTCCAGATAATTCTTACCGCCAATGGATATATTCGTTTTCAATATAAGGATATCGGTATCGGCGGGGCGGCTACCACCTCGCTGGTGGGCTTTTCCCTCGATCAGGATTGCAGTTACCAGAAGTTTTTTGACCGTTATCAGTCAATTCAGAATATGCCCCATGATTCATTTGCGGTCGAATTCATGCCCAATTACGATTTCACATATTTGATCGGGGACACAAACAATGACGGCTCCATTAACATCAGCGATGCCGTCCACATAGTCAACTTTGTCTTCATTTCAGGACCTCCCCCGCTTCCCTACGAATCGGGAGATACCAACTGCGATGGCTATGTCAATGTCAGCGATGCAGTCTGGATAATAAATTATGTCTTTGTAAACGGCAATGCCCCGGGGGATACTGACGGTGACGGCGGGGAGGACTGCTGACAGGTTTATTTGAGCCCGGCACAGGGAATTACTTTTCCGGCTCCGGAATTAATATAATGGTCGCCATATGCCTCGCGAAATATTTCAAATGCCTTTGCGCCTGAACAATGGCTGGGAGCTGCATACATTACGCCTGTATTTTTCAGAGACTCAGACACCGCCCTGATTTCATTTTCACTTTTATCCCTGAGGTGAAATCCTCCCGCGATAAGCAGGATTTCTTTGGGTAATATTTGCTTTGCCCGTTCAGCTATCTTTTCGATCCCCGGATGGGCGCAGCCTGTGATCAAAATGAGTCCTTTGTCTGTATCTATAATCAAGGATTGCTCTTCGATGTATGATCCCATTTTTCCCGTAGTGTAAACTCCTTCAATAATTTCACCGGAATCTCCAGTTTCAATCAGGCGGCCGCCCAAGGACCTGACAACTTCTTTTATACTATCAGGGAATGAGGGCAGCATACAGACGTCCAGATATCCATTCTCCTCCAGAATTTTCCCCAAACCGCCCACATGATCACTGTGTTTATGAGACAGGACAATTAGCCCGATATCAGAGGGACTCTTATCCAGCTTCTTGAGATTTCGCAAGAGCAGCTCTCCATCGCCGCCTGTGTCAAACAGGATGTTCTTTGCCGCTCCTTCAATGAAGCAGGAAAATCCCCAGGCGCTCTCGAATAAATCACTAATCCTGTTATTATCAAAGACTATGCTGATTGTGACGTTTTCTGGATTATCGCCCTGATATCTTCCTGAATTTACCATATTGACTTAACTCACCACCTTTTGTCGAACCAGTATAAGAGTGCACCCGTATTGAACCCATTATAGTGGGAAAATTCCCCATTATTCAGAATATGCGTCCTGTAAATGTCTCTCCCGAATAAAACGCGAGTAGGGATCCCATAACGGAAGTTCAATCGGTTCTTTCTTCAATAGCTTACGCAGATCACCGGAGAGATGCTTCTTATGAACGATTATTTCAAATACATTATCATCGAACCAGTCGTCATACATGGTCCAGAAACCGCTGTCGCCCCTGTCTGTGCCCCAGCTGTTCTCCACCTTCCACTTCTGCACCTGGCCGTTGAGCGTATCGCAGGCTGAGATCAACATCATATGGTTAGCGGATAAGTCGCCGTAGATGAATTTTTCCTCTTTATCCATCTCAAAATCGATGCCGTACACCGCCTCATAGTCATAGATACCCGGGCGAAATATACCTTTATCATTAGCGTTATCCTCGCCGACGTCGCAGGCAAAAACTACCGCCTCGCTATCCAGAAGGGTTCTTAATGCATAGGCCTTGAGCGTGTCAATCGGCAGGTTCATAAATACACCGTCCTCGCGGTCATACATATTTCGGGTATACTTTACCGAATACATCTCGAACTTGGGCCGGCCGGGATGATCTGTCATCGTTACATAATCGCGCAGATCAAGATCAACCACTTTTCTATAGAACTCCTGCGGAGTATATTTTTGCGGCTCGGAGACTGTGGAATCCTTTTCCTCGTAGCGCCACGCGAATTCTGTCGGCGGCAGGCCCATATTAAGCGTCAGCATGCGATAGATTTCCATCAGCATGTTTTCCTTCGCGTTCCTCAATTCCTCGAGCCCGGCGCCTTCAGAATAAAGCTGCCTCAACTCCGAAGCGCATTTGCGAAGCTTGGTGCTTATGATCTTGTTCATCATACCGGTATTGGAGGTACTCTGGGTCTCGGGCATTACTTCTTTGGGAACACATCCGTATTTTTCTATCAGGTCCACAGTGTAATACCACCAGCCGCCGTCGCCAAAGGGGCTCCTCAGAAATTCACGCAGCTCCCGATCCAGAGGATCCCTGTCCCGCAGCTCGATGATCGCCTCCAGGAACATATTGGCTTTTTCCAGCTTGTCCCAGAAAGCCAGATAACTCTGCGAAAACTCGAAGTTGTTCAGGTCATATTTTTCTATCATGATAGGGCGCATAAGATTCAGGCTGGCAAATAGCCAGCACCGCCCGGAGGATTTCTGATTTGTTACGCCCTTTGTCTTGATTGTCACATTGAATAAATCCTGGTGCTCGACGACTTTTTCATGATCCAGCGCCAGTTCCTTTATGTCGTTATTCATAAGCGAGTTATAAATCGCTTTCCAGGGGCCCTCGAATTTTGAAGTCGCGCGCATTTTCTCTATCATCTCGGGGGTGATTCCGCCTTCGGAATTATCTGCGGAAACGGGCAGGACCGCACCAATCAGAATTAGACAGATTACGCTCAGAAAGCCTGTGATTCTCATAGTTTCTCCTTGATGAATTGTATTATAACAGGCAATAAATTCTATTTGTCTAAATAAAACGAAAATTATGCCCAACCCGCTACAGGAAATTTCGTTTTTTGATAGAATTAATCGCCCCCTGATCTGAATTTAATAATTGTCCTGAGCAGATTGGCGATTCGGCCGGGCATTTAAATCCGCCATTTTGCGGCAGTTTTATATTTCACCCTAAATTATCCGCTTTTATATTCCGATTCAAATATCAGTGTATAAATGGGAGATAAATCATGCTTAGAACCATAGCTGTAAGTGCGTTTTTGGGGCTGCTTGTTCTGGGGGGATGCGCCTCCAAAACGGTAATGTCCGATTTCGACAGAAATTCTGATTTTGAATCCTACCGGACTTTTGGGTTCATTCCCTACAATGATAAACTCGATCCCTCGAGCCCTTTGAATAAAAGATCCATGCGGGTCAGGATCGAGGATGCCATCCGAGATGAGCTGGAATCCAGAGACTACCGCTTCATTGATAATGGAAACCCGGATATCCGTATAGCATTTCATGCCAGTGCGAGGGAACAGATAATGGTCGATCATTACGGTTACAGCAGCTGGCAGGGACCCGGGCAGACCGACATTTCACGTTATAAAGAAGGTACCCTGGTAATTGATTTTGTAGATCCTGATCAGAAGCAGCTGGTCTGGCGCGGATGGGCCGTCGGAGTTATCATAGGCCCGGAGGACACCAATGAGCAAATCAGTAAAACTGTGAAAAGAATAATTGATAAGTACCCTCCCAAAGAGTAACCAAGAAAGCCGGGATTAGAACCCGGCTCTTACTTTTTATACTTCCGGGCTTTCTTTGGCGCTGGTCGGTTTATGCGTCGAGACGCCAAGGATCCGGTACAACGCACACCATCCGCTCAATCCGGTCAGAATCGGGATAATACCCAGAAGTCCCCAATAGGATTGTGGTCCCCAGAAGATTAAAGACACTATGAATAAGCCCACAATAATCCTGAAAATTCTTTCAATTCTTCCGACATTGGTCCGCATAAATATCACTCTCCCTTTTTTCAGTTCTACCACTTACAACAGTTAACGCAATCAACTGTTCATCGATCATTAAGGTTATCGCGATTTTATTTTGCAATACTACCGATGAATTCATATTATAATTCTCAATCAAGCGGGTATCCGATTCCATTCTTACGGGAGTTTTGATTGCAATACCTCGATTCTATTCTGTCCAGGGCGGTCGATATTGCCTGGGGGATTCCACTGGTCGTGCTCCTGATCACGGCTGGAGTCTATTTCACTATCGTGGGAAGATTCGTTCCTTTCCGTCACCTCAAACATGCGGTAAATATTCTTCGCGGCAAATATGACAATCCCGATGATCCGGGTGAGATAAATCATTTTCAGGCTCTTTCTTCCGCACTCTCGGCCACCATCGGAATGGGCAATATCTCGGGCGTGGCCATAGGCATTACCATCGGCGGCCCCGGGGCAATATTCTGGATGTGGGTGGCGGGTATAGTGGGCATGTCCACCAAGTATTTCACCTGCACCCTGGCATGTCTGTATCGCAAGAAAGATGAGTGCGGGATAGAGCAGGGCGGTCCGATGTATTTCATCGAGGTGGGCCTGGGTAAATACTTCAAGCCGCTGGCAATCATGTTCGCCGTCTGCGGGATGGTCGGCTGCCTCGCGCTTTTTCAGGTTAACCAACTCTCCGGTCTCCTGGAAAACGACTGGGGCATCGGCAAGCTCTATACTGGTACGGCCTGCATGCTTGCGGTTGGAATCGTCATTCTAGGGGGCATCGTCCGGGTCGGTCAGGTAACCAGCCGCATAGTACCGGTCATGTTTTCTGTATACGTGATTTCCGCGCTTTATATAATTCTCTCAAATGCCTCCATTGTGCCCGGGCTGTTCAAAACCATAATAGCCTCAGCCTTCGGAGGAGAAGCCTTGGTAGGCGGCGGTACTGCTATCGTATTTAAGGAGGTACTGATTAACGGTATAAAACGAGCCGCTTTCTCGAACGAGGCGGGGATCGGCACCGCACCGATGGCCCACGGCGCCGCCAAGACGAATGAGCCGGTGCGCGAGGGTCTGATTGCCATGCTGGGGCCCTTTCTGGATACTAATCTGGTATGCACAATGACAGCATTGGTTATTCTTGCCACCGGAGCTGTGCCCCAGGAGGATGGTGTGGTGATGACTGTGAATGCATTCGAGCATGGCATGCCGGGGATGGGCCGGTATGTTATGACATTGATCATTATTATGTTCTCGATCTCCACCATGATTTCCTATTCATATTACAGCCTTAAATGTTCGCGCTATCTTTTTGGATACAAATTCGGGAGCTATTATGTTTATGTCTATATATTGAGTCTGCCGGTTGCGGCGGTATGGTCTCAGGATATTGTAATCAATCTGCTGGATACATCCTTTGCGCTCATGGCCATTCCGACCCTGGTCGGCGCACTTTTGCTCTCGCCGAACGTTATAAAAGCATCGAGAGATTATTTTGCCCGGCTGAAGTCAGGATTCAGGGAATAAGGAGGCTGAATGTGTTTAAGATGATTGTTGCTACAGATTTGATCATCCAATACCCGGATGGAAAGATCATTTTGATAAAGAGAAAGAATGACCCGTACCAGGGCTATTGGGCGCTTCCGGGCGGAATGGTGGAGGAGAATGAAACTGTCGAGGAGGCCGCTGTCAGAGAAGCCCGTGAAGAAACGGGTGTGAGAGTCGAATTAAAAAGACTGGTCGGAGTATATTCCGATCCGGATCGGGATCCGCGCGGGCGTGTTATGTCGGTAACATATCTGGCCAGACCCGTCAGCGGTGAGCCAAAAGCGGCCGATGATGCCGCTGAACTAATCTTAACCGAGGACTTTTTCGCAATGAAACTGGCCTTTGACCACGAACAGATGCTCAAGGATGCATTCGGGCATTGAGCAGGCTTTTATACATGGTTGCGGAGCATGAGCTCCTTCGGATGAGGGGTTAGATATATCTGGTCTTTTATATATTCAATATCATGTATAGTTACATAATGACGTAAGAGCGTCAGGGGCACCACAAGCGGAGTCAATTCCTTGTGGTAATCATCGATAACCTGCAGTATGTCCTTTTTCTCCGATGACGTCAGATTTGTTTTCAGGTAGCCGAGAATATGATGTAGCACATTGACATTCTTCTTTGCTGTCGTCTTATAGCCCAGACCCTCCATAAAAACCGCGCTGTACTTTTCCCGCATCTCCGAGGGCGAATACTTCTTCACCTCCGCGACCAGCTTTCCTAGTTCCTTGTAATGTTTGGGACTATGGGACATCAAAAGCAGCTTGTGGGCGGTATGGAACCGTACCATCTTCCCCCGGCTGTATCTATCGTCAAAGAGGTTCTGCAACCTATGGTAGGCAAATACCCTGACGATAAAGTTTTCGCGCAATCGGGGATCATTGAGACGCCCCTCTTCCTCCATGGGCATGATTGGGAACTGTTTTTTCAAAGCCCGCGGCCACATACCCACAGCATTTTTCTCGGCCATACCTTTCTCATTATAGACCTTAACCCGCTCCATCCCGCAGCTCGGAGAGTCTTTCTTCAGAATAAAACCGCTCAGGTTTTCCTTCTCGAGCTCATTTGCGCGTTTGGCATTAAAGGCCACCACCTTTTCCGTCCAGTCCTTGCCGGTCTTGTTACCGACCATCCTGGTTTCCTCGGCTGTACCCACCAATCTGACCGCCTCGCGCGGCACACCCATGCCAACCTCAACTTCGGGACAAACTGAAACGAACTGGAAGTAATTGGAAAGCACATCGGTTGAATAGCGGTCGCGCTTGTGTCCGGCATCATAGCGCACCATCTGCCCCAGAAGACATGCGCTGATCCCGACCTTGATAGCCTTTTCTGTTTGCAGTACATCGGGCATTATAACCGCCTTTTTAGATATTGTTACGCCCCTGGAAAAATAAACTGTTGAGAAAAATAAACCATAAATGCACAAGAACAGCAATGTTTTTTTGCACGGAATTCACGCAAGAAAGGCCGGCAGGAAAATATCTGCCGGCCAATCATGTTTTTAGAAGCCGATGCACTTGCACCCGGCATAAATGTCTATACCTTGTTGTGCTTAAAATCAGCCGAGCGCCCGGATGTCTTTCACGATGTTCAGGCCGTTGCCGGAGCATGTCCTCTTCCCCAGCGCTGCTGCATTGATTTCCACAGCACCAGGTTATAGAGTGCCGCAATCCCAACGAGAATGTAGATAATGCGGCTTATGACGGACATTTCACCAAAAATTGCGGCGACCAGGTTGAAATTGAATATTCCCACCAGTCCCCAGTTGAGTCCGCCTACTACGAGCAGAATCAAGAAAATTACATCGAGCGCTTTCATGGGCTCCTCCTTGAGACCCCGGTTCGATTAACAGTTAGCTTTCTTTCGCGATATCATGAATCTATTAAGTGTTATATACTTAGGCAAGTCTTTTTTGAACATATCATGTCTCGGCAACCTGTTCTTTCCGAGCCTCCTTCTCTCTTTTTCTCAGTCTTTCACGGTATAGCTGGCCGATTTCTGCTCCCACGATTAAAACCACAGAAGTATAAAAAATCCAGAAAACAGCGACAATAAAGAGCACATAAGCCCCGTAAATCCGCTTCAGGTTAACGAAATTATTTATGTATATTCGGAAGAGATATTCCGCTATGCCCCAGAAAAACGCTCCCCACAGGGCACTAACCAAAATTACCTTCAGCGGAATCTTAGCCTGGGGGACAAAGTAGTATATTACAAAAAAAGCAAACGTCAGTATGATAAATGAAGCCGCCTGGACGATAATATCACCCACAAATTGTATATGCAAAAACTCCAATATGGTTGAGTCCTCAGTCACTTTCTCCAGTACTGCCAGGCCGGGTATAACGGTTGTGGCCAGCAGAAAATAAAAAAGCACCAGGAGCACCATCGCCAGATCCCGCAACTTGGCCACAACATCTCCGAATATCGAACCTCCCAGACGGTTCTTGTAGGAGATATTCAATATTGTTCGCATGCTGCTGAAGAGCCTGCTGGAGGCCCACAGGAGTCCCAGGATACCAAATATCCCGGCAATATTTTTGTTCACCTTGAATTCCTGGGCACGTTCAAAAACAATCTGTTTTACAGTCTCGGCCGCATCTGAATACGGAATCAGGCGATCAATGAAATTATTGATCTCCACCCTGATAGTAGGGCTCTCTAACACAAAGCCCAGGACAGCGAATACAATTAATACAAAGGGTACTATACAGACGATGATCGAGAATGCCAGGCCGCTGGCCTCCAGAAAGACATGGTTCTTGCCAATACGGTCTATCAATCCAAGGCCGTAATGCGCCCAGAAATCCTTGATACGTTTAGGCCGAAAATGGGATTTAAACCGTTCCCACAATTCCTTGATTCTAATCTTGACTCCCTTTGTGATAATACCCTGATGTCTATGTTATCAGAATTACGGGTTTCTGGCAAGTAAATAATGCTGTCAGGAATTGATGAGGCACGGGGCATTGCGGTTATATACGAACAAAAAGGGCCGCCTCAAGGATGTTGTTTCAACGATGTAGTGGCGGCCCAATTTGTAAATCTTCTATTTTAATCTTCGGTAGATTATACGCATGAATTTCAAAAAAGAAATCTTAAAAAAAGGATAAAACTTACCTAAAATCTACTCCCAAAGTACAGAACATTTTTGAAGAAAAGGCTGTTTTCGGGAATGCGTTCGGGCGACCAAACATCGTTGCCGAAAATTCAAAGCACCGGAAGTAAGTGAAGCCCTCATAAAGATTTAGTCCCTCTCATTCGGCAGCTTTATTCTCGACAACCGGACTCATTAAAGCATCGGCAGGCTTAGAATCAGGATTATCATCCCGTAGTTTTCGGGAGCAGCATGAAATCTCTTCTATTTATCGCTTTTTATTTAGCGCCTTTATCTTTATTGACAAAGAGGAACTCGTTTTCTATATTTGTGTGGGTCTGTAATTTAAAATAGTTCTTGCTTTCCTATCTATCTATACTAAACCATGAACCTGCAGCTCGAAAAGATAGGATAACTCACTATATTTAAAGATAAACCAAGTTCAGGGAGGAGAATCAAAATGAAACAGGCGAAATTATTGAGTATTTTCACTATATTTACGCTTTTTGCCTTCGCGTGGTTAGTTCCCGTTCAGGCTGAAGGTTCCGGGGACTATGAAAGTGCGGCAGTAAAAGATGTAGATATCACAATCGGCCCGGAGACAATCAAAATGGAGTCCGAAATCGAATGGATACCCTATACAGATTTCATCTCCGAGTTGGCCGCAGAGAACGAGACAGAAGGTGATTTAAGGGACATACTGTATTACAAGCATCCGGCGCTTGGCGATGCCGGGAATGACACGCTTGTACGGCTGTATGAAGGTTATGACGGGGTCTCGCCCCTGAGCCTGATCTATATTAACGGCTCTGAGGATAACGGTCTCAATTGGACCATCTGCTGCTGGGCCGAGCTTACCGGAGGTGTGTATCCCTCGATAGAATACTGGGGACACAACAGCCATTTCTTCGGCACATTCGTGCCGCCTGCGACATTCTACGGAGGCGGGGTATTCCTGCTCATAAACATCCCTGATCCCATGCAGCCATCAACATGGGATATCGGCTTCGCAGGAACCTATCCGCTTGGGTGGCGCGACATGCGGATGGCAGATATTGGAGCGGATGACGGCCAGCAGTCATGGAACTGGGGGCTGATATCTTCTGTCATCAGCCGTGACTTTCTACCTGACGACCTGATTGATGTGCCTGTCATTTACGGCTGGGATGATTTTACAGGTTCGGGATACCTCAGTTTTTACGATAATGAATATAACAATTGCAAGACCACCTCTGCCACCATTGATAATGTAACCGGCAAGACCTATGCCGTTTATGACCGCTACAATTCTGATGATGACCAGTATCAGCTCCTGGTCAGGCAGGATTTCTTCGCTAACTGGGAGGCTGGTACCGATGGCGTTATAAAGAGCTTCCTCGATACCGATATGCACATCCGTTATCCGGTTATGGCAGCTGATAATCAGCAGGTTCTGCTGGTTGCCGCGGTTTATCATGACACATTGCCGAACGACTACGATATCGTCTGCTGGTATACTAATACAGGCGACGTGGACAGTCTTGACAATATCAGTGTTATTGCCGGAAGCTCCGATCCAGAAAATTATCCTGATCTCGAGCATGTCTCGGGCCTGACTTATGTCTGCTCATATATCCAGAATAACACTCTCTATGCCCGCCGTACCAATGACGGCGGGATCACATGGTCGGCTCCCGAACAGGTCTCCGATCCGGCGGAAATAGTCACCGAGGAATATCGCAGCGCCGATATCGGAGATGGCGGAGATCATATCGCCTATCAATATACCACGGCAAAAGCGGAAGATACCGAGATAATATATAAGGATCTGGCCTCGATTGACAGTGATGGCGACGGGATAACATTCTACGTTGACAATTGTCCCAATGCCGCCAATTCCGCACAGACAAACAGCGATGGTGATATCTATGGCGATGCCTGCGATAACTGCCCCAACGATGACAATCCGTCACAGGAGGATCAGGATTCCGATGGTATCGGAGACGCCTGCGATATCTGCCCTGAGGATCCCTTAAACGACGAAGACTCTGATGGCTATTGCGCCGGTGAGGACAACTGCCCGGTCGATAACAATCCCGGACAGGAGGACAACGATTCGGACGGAATCGGCAATGTCTGCGATAACTGTCCAGACGATTCGAATCCGGAGCAGCTTGATGCGGATGGCGATGCTATCGGCGATGTGTGCGATGAGTGCACAGATACCGACGGCGATGGTTATGGAAATCCCGGGTACGCCGCCAATACTTGTCCTGTCGACAATTGTCCCGGCAGCTATAATCCGGATCAAACCGATTCCAACGGCAACGGGGTGGGCGATGCGTGCGATTTCTGCGGTAATGTCAATGGTGATGATGCGGTCAATGTCAGTGATGCTGTTCAGATCATCAACTATGTGTTCATTGGCGGACAGGCGCCCTCGCCGTATGAGGCGGGAGATACGAATTGCGATACCACTGTTAATATCAGCGATGCAGTCTGGATCATCAATTTCATCTTTGTGGGCGGCAATGTTCCCTGCGATATCGATGGCGATGGTATCCCGGACTGCTAAAAAATTGTTGACCTTATTGGTCATTTAAGTAAATACAGTCAACTGCTTATTTATCGGCGGAGACGAGCCTGCTGACTGTCAATCGACCGATGGCACCTGTGATGATACAGTCAATATCAGCGATGCGGTCTGGATCATAAACTTCATCTTTGTCGCAGGACCGGAGCCTTGCGCCGACTGTAAATAGATTTTCCCTCATATATATTTGATCTTTATAAAGCCTGTCTGCAAAAAAGACAGGCTTTAATTTTATATCTTAACAGGAACAATAGAATATCTACCGCGATTATGACTACAGTAATCCAAATTTGAATAAGAATTCTATTCTATCCAGCGAGGAAGAAAATATGAGATCATATCAAAAGGGACTTAGTTTTTTGGCACTCACCGCTCTAATCTATTCTCTGTTTTTCATGGCATCCGGAGAGAGGGCATATGCACAAACCGCTCTGACCGTTGAAAAAATTCAGGGTGGAATAACCAATCCGACATTCGTTGTATCACCTCCAGGTGACACCGCCAGATTATTCATCCTCGAGCAGGACGGACTTATCAAGATTATCAAGAACGGCACACTTTTGGAAACGCCTTTTCTCGATGTGAGAGGAATCAGTTCCAGCGGCGGCGAAAGAGGCCTTCTGGGACTGGCATTTCATCCGGATTATGCCCTGAATGGACATTTCTATATCAATTATACCGATAATGGCGGAGACACAAGAGTGGATCGAGGCAAGGTCTCGGATAATCCTGATATTGCAGAGCCGGACAGTCTTGTGAATATCATTACGATAGATCAGCCCTATTCTAACCACAATGGGGGCATGATAGCATTCGGGCCCACTGACGGTTACCTTTATATCGGCATGGGGGACGGCGGTTCGGCCGGCGATCCCGGAAACCGTGCGCAGGATCCGTCAACTCTGCTGGGCAAGATGCTCCGGATCGATATTGACGGTGATTTTCCATATTCAGTACCATCCACAAACCCATATTATAATAATCCTGATACATTGGGAGAAATCTGGGCTTTTGGTGTGCGCAATCCCTGGCGCTGGTCATTTGACCGGGAAACCGCGGATATGTATATGGGTGATGTTGGTCAGAACGAGTGGGAGGAGATCAACTTCCAGCCGGCCTCGAGCTCCGGAGGAGAAAACTACGGCTGGAGGCTGAAAGAGGGCACCCATTGTTATAATCCGCCGACCGATTGCGATCCCGGCGGTCTTACCGATCCGATCACCGAATATGATCATAATCCGGAATGTTCGATCACCGGCGGGTATGTCTATCGCGGATGCGCCATTCCCGATCTTCAGGGAACATATTTCTATGCCGATTACTGCAGCGACAAAATCTGGTCGTTCCGGTATGACGGCGCGAATATCACTGATTCAATGGAAAGGACATCGGAACTTGTGCCGCCGGAGGGCTCCTATGCCGGCATCTCATCTTTCGGGCAGGATGCACTTGGCGAGCTTTACATTGTTGACCAGGGACGAGACGCCATCTATAAAATCGTGCCGGTCGATCCGCCCGACTGCAATCAGAACGGCCGTAACGACAACTGCGATATCTGGCTGGGTGTATCATCCGATGAGAATCAGAATGGCGTTCCCGATGAGTGCGAGAGCGGCTGCGGGGAAGTGAATGATGATGGGAATATTAATGTCAGTGACGCAGTCTATATCATCAACTATGTTTTTGTAGGTGGCGACCCGCCCGATCCGATGGCTTCGGGCGACACCAATTGTGATGGCTCCGTCAATATCTCGGACGCCGTCTGGCTCGTCAACTTCGTCTTTGTCGATGGCAACGGGCCCTGCGATACTGACGGCGACGGTATGCTGGACTGCTGAGCCCCCCCAGATCTTGCAAAATCAGCTCTGCGGACCATGCCCAAAAACATTGACAAAATCGCATTCCATTGTATCTTAACAGGGTACGGCTTTTTACAAAATATGTCTCCGGAAAAAGCATATTATGGAAAATGGTGCATATTAATTGTCTATGCGTGAAAACCCTGGAGGAAATCGTGATAAAAACTGCATCGATTCTCGCGGCGGCCATCTTATTATTCTCCTTACATCTCTATGCCAGCACTGAAGATTCAAATCAAATTCGAGGTGATCTCTACAAGGTCACAGTTCTCAGCAAAATTGAAGCCGACAAACTGAGGGCACTTGATGTCGAGCCGGTAATCCGGCTCAATGACGGCTATATGGTCATCGTTGAACCTGATGCAGCTCAGGAACTTATCTCATCCGGGCTGAAGGCGGAGTTAATCGCAAATAATGTTACCAAAGATGAGCTGGCAGTTGACAACCGCATGGACAAAAAGAATGTTGACCTCTTTGAGCTTTTGTATGAGGTCGATCAATTCAGATTATTCAGGATCGATCCGGAAGAAGTATCACGTATGGACCCGCCGCCGCAGATTTCGAGAATTCTGGTAGAGGATCTGAAGATCACATATAAAGAGCCGGTCTCCTTTCAGGTGGCTGCCAGGAAAGACTTGATGGATCTCGAGACGCTCATAAGTATGGTCAATAAGGACTCACTGCAATCCTACACCGAAAGGCTGCAGGCATTTCAGCATCGTGAAGCCACAAGCGACTCAAATATCGCCTCGGGCTATTGGCTTTACTCGAAATTTGAAGAATTCGGATACGATTCCGTTATTTTCGATACGTTTACCGCATCGATATTCAACCTTGCAGACACCTGCTTCAATGTTGTTGCCTTTAAGGTCGGCAGTATTCTACCCGACCATCATGTAATTGTAGGCGCACACAGGGATGCAGTTCCTTTATCTCCCGGAGCCGACGATAACGGTTCCGGAAGCGCCGCAGTACTCGAAATTGCAAGGGTACTGAAGGACATAGATACTTATTGCACATTTGTCTTTGCGCTTTTTGATGCGGAAGAAAACGGCCTGATCGGATCATATGCTTATGCCAACGAGGCCGCCGCTGATGGCGACAGCATAATCTTCATGTTGAACATGGATATGATTGCAGACAAGGAAAACAGGAATAAGGCCTATGTTTTCCATGGATCCGATGATAGCTATGCCAATCTGTGGGCCAACCTGGCCGATTCGCTGGTGGCGATCAGCACAACTTTTCAGGGAGCCTCGGCAAATTCCGACCACTATCCCTTCCTCCAGAACGGTTATCCGGCGATTTTCTCACACGAATACGAGTTCTCTTCGGTCTACCATTCTCCCCAGGACAGCACAACATACATGAGTTTCACATATATGTGGAGCATGGTCAAAGCCAGCCTGGCGACCGCCTATGTTGCCGCGCAAAGCTATTCTCCCTTTGCGATCACTTTCGACTATCCCAACGGCGTACCTGTTTTCCTCGAACCCGGCGGCAGCTCCACCTTCCAGGTTACAATCGAGGGCATAACCGGCGGAGTGGTTGTCCCCGGCTCGGCACAATTGCACTATGCCATAGGTGTTGGAGAATATACAGGCGTGCCCATGACAGAAATTTCTCCCGGCCTGTATGAAGGGACGTTCCCGGAACTGCCCTGCTTCGGGAGAGTCAGTTTCTATGTCACGGCGGAGGAAGAGGTGAACGGTGTTTTTTATGACACTGACCCCTCCAATCCGCATCAGGCTGTGGTAATCGAGGAACAGGCTGATATTTTTCAAGATGATTTCGAACTGGATAAGGGCTGGAGTGTCTATGGCGATGCACAGGAAGGCACATGGGAGCGAGGCATTCCAATAGGCGGCGGTGACCGGGGCGATCCGCCCAGCGATTACGATGGATCGGGAAACTGCTTCTTGACCTTCAACCAGGATGGCAACTCCGATGTCGATTTCGGTACAACCAACCTGGTCTCTCCAACTTTCGATCTTTCCAGCGGCAACGGCGAGATTTCTTACGCCAGATGGTATTCCAACTACCTTGGCTATACACAGGATGATGTGATGAGAGTCTATGTCTCCAATGATGACGGGTCAAGCTGGACGCTGGTCGAGACTATCGGCCCAACGGGAGCGGGCACAATGGGAGGATGGTTCACGCATTCTTTCTGGGTGCGAGATTTTGTGGAAGCAAGCGCACAAATGAAATTGCGCTTTGAAGTCTCCGATCTTTACATGTCCTCGACCGTCGAGGCCGGCATCGACTCCGTTCATGTCACCGCTTTGATTTGTGAATCCGGCTATTTGTGCGGTGATGCCAACAATGACATGACTGTCAATGTGAGCGATGCAGTTTATATAATCAATTATGTTTTCGTAGGGGGAAGCGCGCCCGATCCGCTTTTTGTAGGAGATGCAAATTGTGACGGCTCTGTGAATGTCTCTGATGGTGTTTATATCATCAACTATGTATTCATAGGAGGCAATCAGCCCTGCGATCTTAACGGAGACGGTATCCCGGGCTGTTAAAACATCCAGGCTAAAACGAATTTTTACCGCCGGCATTCTATTCAAACTGCCGGCGGTATTTTTATAGACTATTGCGTCCCGGCATCAAAAAATGCTTGTCATAGAGGTCGCTATAAATTACATATAGGAAACGCCTGTTAACTGCAGCTCGTGAAAAGACGAAAGGCTATTGAAGGTTGAAAGAAATTCCCGCTACAAACGGCAAGGAAGATTTCCAGCCATATATAACTGACAGCCGTGGTGTGGCTGAATTTACTATCAAAGCCATCCTGGTAGGCGCTTTTTTTGGCATCCTTTTCGGCGCTGCTAACGCCTATCTTGGACTCCTGGTGGGGATAACAGTTTCAACATCAATACCGGTAGCGGTTATGTCGGTGGGGCTCTTTCGTTTCATTCAAAAGATATCCGGGGGGCGTGCCAGTATCCTCGAAAGCAATATTGCCCAGACCACCGGTTCAGCCAGTTCCTCGCTCGCATCGGGAGTGATTTTCACAATTCCAGCCCTCTACCTCTGGGGATTCGATCCGAGCCTGTGGCAAATGGCCGGGCTGGCGCTTGCGGGAGGACTGCTGGGGGTACTTTTTATGATTCCATTACGGAGATTCCTCATCAAGGAAGAGCATGGCCGGCTTCCCTATCCCGAGGGCACCGCCTGCGCCAAGGTTCTGATATCCAGCGACAAGAAAGGCGCCAGCGCCAAGAACGTATTTCTCGGCCTGGGAATAGGGCTGGTATACAAATTTGTCACCGGTATGCTCTTTCTCTGGAAAGAGAAAGTCGCCGTCAACCTGCCATTTATTAACAAGGCGCAGCTGGGGCTGAATGCCACCCCGGCGCTTCTCGGCGTGGGCTACATTCTCGGCTTCAGGATTGCCACGATCATGGTGGCCGGCGGGCTGATCTCATGGCTGTTCCTGATTCCGCTGTTCGGCTATTATGGCGATCAATGGGCAGGTTCCCTTTTTCCGGCGGGCGAGACTTCAATCAGCAGCATGGACCCGTCAACGATATGGAACAACTACATCCGCTATATTGGCGCGGGAGCTGTCGCTTTCGGAGGAATCATCACCATCATAAGATCCATACCGACCATGATCCGTTCTTTCAAAATCGGCATGGAGCAGATAAAATCAAGAATAGAAAAGAACCGCCGCGGTGAGGAAGATCAGACCGAGAGGGTCGACCAAGATCTCTCATTAAAATATGTCCTCTTCGGCGTGATTATAATAGTGCTTGCGATCCTGCTTATCCCCAGGCTCCTGGGGCACGGTACAACATTCAGCATGCGCCTGATAGCCGCGCCCGGCATTGCAATCTTCGCCTTCTTCTTCGTTACTGTATCATCCAGAATTGTAGGACTGATCGGCGTGTCCTCGAATCCCACCTCCGGAATGACGATCGTCACGCTTCTGGCTATCAGTATGATCTTCGTCGGACTGGGATGGACAGATATCGCCAGCAAGGCGGCAGTGCTGACAGTAGGCACAGTGGTGGCGGTAGCGGCTTCGATTGCGGGGGATACCTCACAGGACCTGAAAACAGGATTTCTGGTAGGAGCCACACCCAGCAAGCAGCAGATAAGCGAATTGATTGGAGCGGCCAGCTCTGCCGTGGCAGTTTGTTTTGCAATTACTATTTTGGCCAAAACTTACACATTTGGTTCGGAGCAGCTTCCTGCGCCGCAGGCCCTCCTGATGAAAACAATAATCGAAGGGGTTTTGGAGACCGGCATTCCCTGGGGCCTGGTTTTGATAGGCGTGGGTTTTGGTGTGCTCGCGGAACTGGTGCGGATACCCTCGCTCCCCTTTGCTGTGGGAATTTACCTTCCGGTCTCGACCATGACTCCGATCTTTTTCGGCGGGGCAATCCGAAAATATATTGAATCGCGCCAGAAGCATGATGCCGCCGAACGGGTCAGACGCCGTGAGGCGGGTGTGCTTTTTGGCTCCGGACTCATTGGCGGTCAGGGATTTGCTTCGGTGATCATTGCATTCTACGCATTTTATGCCGGCGCGCCCAAAGGTCTTGGTTTCGAATGGCCGGCGCCATGGGGAGACTTGGTATCATTTGCGATATTCCTGATCCTGGGATATGTTCTCTTCCGGCGCACCAGATTCAGTTGAGATATGTTGTAGTTCCTTATTTCAATAATAGATTTGTGTTGGCAGAACAAATGGAGGTCATAAATCAATGTATGCATTAAAATCATCCCATTTATTTCAAACACCGAAATGGGTTGCGGTATTAATTTCGAGCGCTCTTTTGGTCATCATGCTTTCAGCTTCGGTCCTGTCCCGAGGTATGACAGTGGAGGATGTGGCGAATCTGCAATATGCCTATGAAATCGCAATATCTCCCGATGGACAGCTCATAGCCTACACCCTGATCGTCCGCCCCAACCCGTTTGTGGAAGGGGACGGTGAAGCCAACCGGCATCTTTATGTAACTGATCGGGAAGGTAATCCTCGCCCATATATCACCGGAGAGGTGACAATAAAAAATATTGCCTTCACTCCTGACGGCCAATACATCACCTATATCGCCGAGCGTAAAAATGATAATGGTGATGAAGACAAGGACGACGCCCTTTACAAAATCCCGATCGCAGGAGGCGAATCACGCAAAATAATCGAATTCGCAACAGATATCAGGGATTACACCTGGTCGCCCGACGGACGTCAGGTCGCTTTTCTGGCCAAAGATTCACTGGCGGATGAAGAAGAAGAACTTGAGGAAAAAGGATTCGACCAGGAAATCTACGAGGAGGACTGGCGGCATGTGAGAGTCTGGATACTTGATACCGATGATCCCGGGGCCAAACCCAGGAGACTGGAGCTACCCGGCACAGCTTCGAGCATTACCTGGAGTCCTGATGGAAAAACCCTGGCAATGGCGCTGGCGCCCACTCCGCTTATCGATGATACCTATATGTACCGGCGGGTGACGACAGTGGATGCGAAAACCGGCGGGATAATATATAAGTTTGATAATCCCGGCAAGCTGGGAGATATAGTATGGAGTCCGGACAGCAGGCATCTGGCAATCATTAGCGCCAGGGATATCAATGATCCCAAGGAGGGCGAAATCTATATACTAAATGCAGAAGGCGGCCAGCTGCAGCCTGTCCTGACCGATGTTGATGGTCATATCAGGGACATCTTCTGGATCGACAGCCAGACAATCCTGTATCTTGAACACCAGAACGTCCACTCGATCATTGGCACAATCAACGCCTCGGGTACGGTACAGAAGCTGCTGATTTCCGAGCCGCGGCCTGTTTTTGACGGCCTTAAGCTTTCCAGCAACAAAAAAGATGTTGTGCTTCTCGGTGAATCGCCAACTTATCCGGGCGAAGTATTCCATTACCGCATTAATGGTGATGATCCTGAACGGCTCACCAATGTCAATCCGAGGCTTGACGAAATCGATTTTGGGAAGCAGGAAGTGATTAAGTATAACGCCCGAGATGGTCTCGAGCTATACGGAATACTGGTTCATCCGCTCGACGAGGTTGAGGGACAGCGCTATCCCCTGATTATGTATGTCCACGGCGGCCCGGAAGCACATAATGTCGACGGCTGGCTGACCTGGTATTCCGGACCGGGGCAGGTGGGGGCGGCCAAAGGTTACATGGTTTTTTATCCCAACTACCGGGGCAGTACGGGAAGGGGCGTCGAGTTCTCGGAAATGGGCCAGGCCGATTACGCCGGTAAAGAATTTGATGATATAGTGGATGGTGTTAATCATCTTGTAGATCTGGGACTGGCTGATAAGGATAAGGTCGGGGTGACCGGCGGATCATATGGCGGTTATGCTACCGCCTGGTGTTCGACCGCCCTGACCGAGCACTTTGCGGCAGGCGTAATGAGGGTGGGAGTCTCCGATTTGATCTCAAAATTCGGCACAACCGATATACCCATGGAGATGTATTATATCCATGCCCAGTTCTGGCCCTGGGAAAAATGGCAGTGGTATTTGGAGAGAAGCCCCATATACCATGCCGGTAAGGGACGCACGCCGCTTTTGATCATGCATGGTGAAGACGATACCCGGGTCCACCCCAGCCAGTCCATGGAACTCTACCGGTATTTGAAAACGCACGGCAATGTTCCGGTTCGGCTGATCTTTTATCAGGAGGAGGGGCACGGCACGGGCAAGGCGGCGGCAAGATATGACACTAACTTAAGGCTTTTCCGCTGGATGGATCATTACCTGAAAGGACCCGGAGGAGATCCGCCACCGGTTGAAATTGATTACAGCGATTTGAAACCTAACGAGGAATAAGTTAAAACGGGGATCGGCGATTCCGATCCCCGCCTTATTTTCAGTTATGCGGCAGCCTCTTCTCTGCCCATCAGCTTAACATGCATCGGCGGAGCGCCGCCCTGCTTGTCTTCGCCCATATATAATGTCACATGCGGGAACGGTATTTCGATTCCCTTCTCATCGAATGCAATCTTGAGCCTGCGGTTGAACTCACGCGCCACACGCCACTGTTTGATCGGCCTGGTCTTCGTACGGGCCTTGATTATCAGCGCGGAATCGGCAAATTTATCCAGCCCCAGGACCTCGAGCGGCTCCAATATATCATCCTTATAGTCCTCATCATTGCGCAAATCCTCATCCACAGCCTTGGCCACCTCAATGACTTCATCGACATTCTCTCTATATGCCACGCCAATCTCGAACACATACTGAGAAAAATCTTTGGTCATATTGGTGACGACGTCTATTGTGCCGTTGCGGATGAAATGAACATTGCCCGACAAATCGCGAAGCACGGTATTTTTCAAGCTCACCTTTTCCACGAGGCCGCCCTTACCCGAAACAACCACTACATCACCGACACGAATCTGATCCTGCAGCAGAATAAAGAAACCGCTGATAACATCCTGCACCAGATATTGAGCCCCAAAACCGATAGCCACACCAACAATACCGGCAGCGGCCAATATGGGTCCAATCTGGATCCCGAATTCTCCAAGAATCATAATTAATGAAATTATTATCACCACAAGTCCCAATATGAGCTGTATGATCCCGCTCAGAGTGTCTGCACGTTTCCGCATTTCAACTCCGGCATGCTCACCCCTGAATTGGTCAAATATTTTTCTCGAAAACATCTTGGCCACTTTCAAAGCGATGACCATCAAAATCAAGATAAGAATTATTTTCAAGCCATGATTGATCAGCCAGGTTCTGACGATTTCCCATAATTCCTGCAAATCCATAATGCCTCCTTTGTTAAAAAATAGCACATTTTATATTCACAACAGATCAATGTGATGTATGTTCACAGCCATTTTTTTCTGCGGAAGAAGAATAAAAGGCCGAGGCCGATTATCAGCGCGGCAATCCAGAAAAAGATATATCCGTAGCGAAAACTCAGCTCGGGCATATTGAAAGGACCAATCGAGGTATCAAAGTTCATACCGTAAACACCCGCCAAAAATCCAAGCGGGATGAATATCGTCGCAATTATGGTCAGGACTTTCATTACCTGGTTCATGCGGTTGCTGATACTGGAAAGGTATATATCCAGAAGCCCCGAAATCATATCACGAAAAGTCTCAACCGTATCTATTACCTGTATTATATGCTCATATAAGTCCCGCAGATAGGGCCTGGTGAAATCATGGATCAGTACCGATTCAGCCCTGTCCATGCCGCTGGCAACTTCGCGCAGGGGCCAGATTGCCTTGCGAATGAAAACCATCTGGCGCTTCAAATCATAGATCGTCTCCAAATCCTCGGGCTCCGGATTTGAAACCAGATCGTCTTCCAGTTCCTCCACAGTATCCCCGATATTCTCGAGAATGATAAAATAATTGTCAACAATAGCATCCATCAAAGTATATGCGAGGTAATCCGACCCCATAAACCTGACCCGAGGTTCGGTCCTGCGGATTCTTTCCCGTACCGCTTCAAAAACATCACCTTCCTTCTCCTGAAAAGAGAGCACATAATTCTTGCCGAATACAATGCTGACCTGCTCGGATTCAATGCCGTCCTCCGATTTCTGGTAAAGCATCTTCAAGGTAACAAAGATATACTCACCGCTATCCTCCAGCTTGGGACGATGTCCGGTGTTGGCAATATCCTCCTGCGTCAGGGCATGAATTCCGAAATGCTCACCCAGTTTTTCAATATTGCCGACCTCATGAATGCCGTTTATATTTATCCAGGTTATAGTGGAGGTATCTTTATACTGAAAGCTGTCTTCGATTTTTTCCAGCCTTATTTCCTGCAATTCGGTTTCACTGTAATCGATAACTTCAATTGTTGCCTTCTCTGTTCTCTGTTCACCAACAAAGACCACAGATCCGGGCTTCAGCCCTTTTGATTTCGAATGTTTCTTGATTAAACGAGTCATATCATTAATACCCCGTTACAAATATTGCGGCGGTTCGGCAAATCTACTTGTCTTTCTTCTCTTCTTCCTTCCGCTTCAGAATCTCGGCGAGATTCTCACGCCGGTTCTCTATCCGCTTTAGGAGCCCCTTCATATTCTCGACGTCCGAATCGGATCCGGCTTTGTCGATACTCTCCTTGAGTTTATCCATTTCCCTGCCCAATTTCTCATATGTCTCCCGCAGCTTTTCAATCGACTCGGCCTCGTCAGCCTTCTCAAAAACGACCTTCTCGGGCTGTGCCATAGCTTCTGATACAGCCTGCCCCTCAGAAGGCGCGGTATCCGGAATAATTTTCTTCCCCTCCGGGACAGCTCTCGTACTCATAAATGTGGGTGATACTACTTCAACGCCATTTTGCTGCAATACATCGAGCATCATCTTGCGCAGCCGTGAGCGGGCTGAAATTAGATGTTTGACATCTTTCAGCAGTCCGGAGATACGATATGTCACCGAAAAATCTCCCAGATCAATTACATGCATAAACGGCTCCTCCAGCTCTGTAGCCTCCGCCGCCTGCAAAAGCAGATTCTCGATCTTATTTCTGGAGACATTGTAACCCAATGAGACATCGGCTGAAATAATCGTCCCCGATGACCTCACCACCTTAACAGGATTAGTTATCAAATACATATTCGGAATTGTCGTTAAATTGCTGTCGATAGTCTGTATTTCGGTATGAAATAATCCCCGGTCGGAAATCCGCCCAAAATATTCTCCGACACTGATAAAATCCCCGGACCGGAAACTTTTGATCGCCCGCAACATCAATCCGGCCATGGCATTGCCGATGAAAGTGGTCGATGACAGCGCAATTATGGCACTCAAAAGAATGCCGAGAAGGCTGAGAAGTTGCCCCTTGGATGTATCTCTTATGGGAAGAAGCAAAATTACAGCAACGATTCCCAGCAAGACCAGTATTAGCGTGACAATCTGAGTCCTGAATTTAAGGCCGGGAGTTTTTGAGTAGTGTCGCTGGAGGAGGTAGCGGATCAGAAATAAGAAGATTACTACCCCTATGACCGCAGCCCAGGACGGCAGGATCGGCTTTACACTTTCAAAGATTCGACTCAAAACTTCCATTGTTTATGCGGGACTACCTCCCCCCGCCTCCCCATTCCTTTTATTGTCTTCACCTGTATAGATTTAAGCGGATTTTTATCGTATATGTCAAGCTAAATCTGGGAAATATACTAATCCGGCAGGATAGTATTGAGCAAATCTTCACAAAATTCAGACTGAAATCACAAAATCAGATTAGAAAAGTTTGTGCTTTTTTTCACGAAGTTACCCGATTAATATTGACAACCATATTGGCCTGCCTTATTTTCAGGTGGCATATAAGTCGCGTGAAACCTGAAAGTGATGAGGAATCCACCCGCGTAATCAGCGTGGTCTGGGGTGTGGATGGCAACAGAGGCAGGCAAAAAAAGAGACTCTCTGGCAGAATCGCTTCCTTTTGATAAAGAGCATTATAGAGAACTAAAAAGGAAGCAGGTGATCAGGCTCCTCTTTTTCTATCTTGGTCCGTTGATAGTGCTCATTATCTTCTTCAGCATTCAATACAGTGCTATGGTTGCAGAGAGCCGCCGTCTGCACCTGACAGCTATCGCCGAAAACCAGTCCAATACACTCAACCTGTTTCTATCGGAAAGAATAGTCAACCTCGACAACCTGATTGATGATCCGCGTTTCCAGCACCCTCCCGCGTCTGCAAATCTGCAGATCTATCTCGACAGATTGAAAAAGAACAGCCAGACATTCGTAGATATTGGCTACTTCGACTCATCCGGTATACAGGTCGCCTATGCCGGGCCATACCCTTCATTAGAAAAAGTGGATTACAGCTCGGAGGACTGGTTTAGAAGGCTCAAACAGAGCGATGAAAACTTCATAATCACTGATATATATCTTGGTTTCCGTCAAATTCCTCACTTCACCATTGCTGTCAGCAGAAATATCGAGGGCGAACTGGTGATCCTGCGGGCCACCTTAGATCCTGGCAATATATATGAATATATGCGCAGCCTTGAGGGGGCAAACGAGGTTTTCATATCTATCGTCAATGAGGACGGCTACTATCAGCTGGTCACCCCGCACATAGGGACTCCGCTGGAATCATCCTCGATTGTTCCGCCAGAGACTCCCCGGCTGGGGGCGGAGACATTAAAAATTGACGGCTCAAGGATAACATATGCCTATTCATGGCTGCGTCTGGCAGACTGGGCCTTGATTGTACAGCCTTCTGATCCGCAAAGAGGTGGATTCTTCTCAGGATTCAATATGCGGATTTATATTATTGCCGCGGCGATGATTTTATTGATCATTTCAGTAATAGCCTTTCGTGCCAATAAGCTGGTCGAGATGCAGATGGAAACGGACCGTACACGCGCCCAGTTGGAACATGCCTCCAAGCTGGCCTCCGTCGGCGAACTTGCCGCCGGAATAGCCCATGAAATAAACAATCCGCTGGCGGTAATAAATGAAGAAGCCGGACTTATCAAAGATTATATGAATCCTGAATTCGGGGAAACCATGGATCCCGAACGGCTCGAAGAACACCTCAACTCAATTCAACAGTCCGTATTCAGATGCCGTGATATCACCCATAAGCTGCTCAGATTTGTACGCAAATCCGATGTGGAACTCAAGACTCATAATATAAACGATATTATCGATGGTGTTGTAGACGGCCTCTTGATGCGTGAAATGCAGGTCTCGAATATTGAAATCGAGAAGAATTACGATCCTAATATTCCGACGATTCTCACCGACCGCAATCAGCTTCAACAGGTGATCCTGAATATTATAAATAATGGCGTGGATGCGCTCGAGGGCCGTCCGGGAACAATCACCATAAAGACGAGGACCGAAAACAATCACGTGGAAATTGCCATAAGCGATACCGGAAAAGGGATCAAACCCGGTGACATAGAAAAACTCTTCATGCCTTTTTTTACGACTAAAGAGGTTGGCAAAGGTACCGGTCTGGGCCTGTCGGTAAGCTATGGAATTATCAAAAGCCTGGGAGGAGAAATCAAAGTAGATTCAACTGTCGGCCGGGGCAGCGAATTTACTATAATACTTCCAATGAAACCGGGCAAATAATAAGCGTTCACACGATGCTGTGAAAATATTGCAGCTTCTGACACAACGGCGGGAGGCAAAAAATGCCAAAACTGTTAATCGTCGATGACGAAGATAAGTTTCGGAAAATGCTCACCACGCGTCTCGAAATGCGCGGTTATGATGTCGTTGACCTGGATAATGGTACGGATGCAATCAAGACTGTCCGGTCCGATTCTGATATAGATGTGGTCATTCTAGATCGCAAGATGCCGGATATGAACGGAGAAGAAGTTCTGGCAGGAATTCGTGAATTTCGTCCCGCCCTTCCGGTCATTATGCTTACCGGGCATGGAAGTATGCGTTCAGCCATGGAAACGGGCAAACTGGAGGCCTATGCCTACCTTGAGAAGCCTGCTGATCTTGATCATCTGATTCGGACAATAGAATCTGCCATAGAGGACAAAGTTCATGCCATGGCTCGGCATGAGATTGCATACGTTGAAAAAGGCTCCCTGTGGAAATGGCTCAAAGGCTCACATAATTCAAGACCGGGCATTATACTGCTCGGAATAATCTTTTTTGCATTGATAACATTCACTCCTGCTCCAGATAGACTGATGTCGCTATTATCATGGGAAAAAACGGGCAAGGTTGAGCAGGACCTTAATGCAGGATACGCCAGCTATCGCGGCATGCATGAAGACGAAAGCATTGCTGAATATTACAGCCGCTATTCGGGGATGGGTAATACTGTTGTCAATGAGGAAGGCAACAAGGTCAAAGAACCATTAACTCCCAGTCAGGCGGCATTCAAGGCCAAAGTCATGCTTGGCATACTTATCGTGGCCGCCATGTTCTGGGCCTCAGGAGCGGTTCCCATTGGAATTACAGCCCTCGCGGTGGGCGTCTTCATGTACTTCTTTGGGATATTAAAGCCTGATGACGTAGCAGCTGCCTATGCCAAAGACGCAGTTATATTTATAT
This sequence comes from Candidatus Zixiibacteriota bacterium, assembly GCA_011056555.1. Classification (GTDB taxonomy): domain Bacteria; phylum Zixibacteria; class MSB-5A5; order JAABVY01; family JAABVY01; genus JAABVY01. The sequence goes on from DSEQ01000006.1 coordinate 83,490, forward strand.
TCGGTGTATTGGCAATTTCTAATGCCATTACCAAAACCGGGCTGGACCGAAGAATCGGGCTTCTATTATTGGGGCCGGCCAAGACATTGCCGCGCCTTCTCTTTATTTTCCTGCCCCTTTTCGGCATGGCCTGCTCATTTGTTTCCGAACATGCCTTAATCGCATTTGTAATGCCGCTCTTCATGATGGTCTATGTGTCTTCAATCAGGGCGGCGGGAGTAAAAAAAGACCGGGCTCTGGCGGTCATGTTTGCTCTTTCCCTTTGCTTTGCCGCCAATTGCGGAGGACCGGGCTCGCCTGCTGCTGGTGGAAGAAATGCCATAATGCTCGGCATCCTTTCCGATTACGGGGTTGCGCCCTCATTCGGAGAGTGGGTCGCCTATGGGCTTCCATTCGTTCCGGTTATGGGATTGGTAATCGCCGCTTATTTCTTCTTTATGTTCAGGCGAAAGCTGGTTTTGAAAAACATTAATGTTTCCGCACTTGTGAAAGAGGCCTCCGATAAAATCGGGCCGATGAATAGAAATGAATATATTACCGCAATAGTACTGGTGTTTCTAATCATCCTCTGGATAACGGCCAGTGATTTCCTTGGTATGGGCGGACCGGTGATATTATGTATAGTAATTCTGAATCTTTTCAGGATCTTGCGATGGAAGGACATCGCTGCTATCCCATGGGACGTGGTTGCCCTTTACGCCAGCGCATCAGCCCTGGGAAAGGGACTTGCGGTCTCAGGGGCGGCACTCTATCTTGCGGACAGCTTTATAAGCATCCTGCCCGAGTTTTTCCGCTCGGGCGAGGGCCTGGCGATGGCAACCAGTATCTTCACAGGTATCGCAACAAACTTCATGAGTGACGGGGCGACGGTTTCTGCAATCGGGCCAATAACAATTCCGATGGCAAAAATTTCCGGTACTCACCCCTGGATGGTCGGATTTGCCACAGCGTTTGCATCATCATTCGCCCACATGATGATAATTGGCACTCCCAACAACGCTATTGCATACACCCTGGCCAAGGATCCGGCTACTGGCGAACAGCTTGTCAGGCTGAGTGATTTTCTTAAACACGGTGCGGCCATTCTGGTGCTTTCATTTGCAGTGCTCTGGCTCTGGGCATTTTTCGGTTACTGGCGCTTTATCGGATTTTAGAATATAAAATAAGGAAGGGATAAAATGGGCGACAAAATTAAACTTCTGATCTGCGATGATGAGGTTAAGTTTCTTGATTCAATCGCAGAACGGTTAGAGCTGCGCGGATTTGATGTAACCAAAGCAACCAGCGGGAGAGAGGCCGTGGAGGCGGCCAGGACCGGAGGCTTCGACCTGGCGATTCTGGATCTGAAAATGCCCGGAATGAATGGCATCGAGGTACTCGAGGTATTGAAGAAAGAGCACAAGTATCTCGAGGTCATAATCCTTACCGGGCATGGTTCGATCGATTCAGCGGTCGAGTCCACAAAACTGGGCGCATTCAGCTATCTCTCAAAACCATATGATCTGGATGATTTATTGAAATCTCTTAGGGATGCCTATGAGACCCGTATGAAGAAAAAGTTCGAGGATGATACCGAACGCATGGACAAGATACTCAAAATGGCCCAGTCCATGAGCCCGCTGGGCTTCTTACGCGAGGTTAAAAAGCTGGATGACGAGGAGAAATAATTCTATCGGCCGAATTTAGCTGAGACGCTTTCTGGCAATCATACTCAAGGCCAAGATTAGAAGATATACTATCCCGGCCAGGATAATAATAGTCGAGCCGGTGGGCAAATCCAGATTGTAGCTGATACCGAGCCCGGTGATTGTGAAAAAAATGCAGAGGGCCGTGGAGAAAATCATGATCTGCCACAATTGGCGCGAAAACATCCCGGAAATCGCCGCCGGAATGGTCAGGAGCGCAATCACCAGAATAATCCCCACTATCATCACCATCAGAACCACCGTCAGGGCGACCATGATTAACAATAGCAGATAATAAAAAGTGACATTAATCCCGCGCAATTTGGCAAATTGCTCATCAAAACAGATCGCCAGAAATTTATTATAAAAGATTATTCCTACTCCCAAAACCATGGCATCAAGCACAATTATCAACCATAGATCGGTACTGGAGATCAGCAATATGTTACCGAAGAGATAACTCATCGGATCGATATATCCCGGAGTCCTGGCAATGAACAGAACACCCATAGCCATGCCCACAGCCCAGATCGAGCCGATCACAGTGTCCTCGCGCTGCCGGGCATACATGCTCACAAGTCCGATAACAACAGCGGAGAAGACTGCTGCTATCAAGGCGCCGATAATCGGATCGAACCATGCCCAGCCCGCTTTATGCTGAAGGAATAATGCAGCCCCAATACCGCCCAGCACAGAATGTGCAATCGCGCCTGCTATATAACTAATCCTTCTTGTAACCACATAGGTGCCCGCCATTCCAAGGGCAAAACTGGAAAGAACACCCGCAATCAGGGCATAGCGAAGAAAGGGCAGATCGGGATTCGCGAGCGCATTAAAAAAATCAGCCATTTGAATTCTTCCCGTCTTGATAGCGCTGGTCATGGCGAACAATACGCATCTCGCCTTTGTATAGCTCTCTGATTGCCTCCGGGGTGATCTCCGCTGTGGGATGCCGAACCACTCTCTTGTTCACACATATCACACTCTTTACCGCCCTGGAAACGAAGCCCAGATCATGCGAAACCAAAACCATCGTCATCCGATTCTGCATTTGATCCAGAAATTCATGCATCATACTTTCGGTGTGGGGATCGACATTGGCTGTCGGCTCATCCAGAAGCAGTATTTCTGGTTCACATGTCAATGTCCGGGCTATCAATACCCTCTGCCTCTGCCCTCCGGATAATTTCGAGAAAGGCCGCCTGGCCAGATTTCCTATACCGATTTCCTCCAGTGCGTGCATAGCGGCTTTCTTATCATCTTTGCTGTATGGCCCGCCCAGGCGGCTGTTCAGCCTGCCCATCAGAACGACATCCATGACCGTGACCGGAAACTGGCGATCGAAATCCAGAGATTGAGGCATATAGCCAATCTTCGTCCGGGCATCCTGAGGCTTTTTGCCCAGAACCCTGACCTCTCCCCTGTCCGGATCGAGAAGACCCAGGATAAGATACAAAAGAGTGGTCTTGCCGCCGCCATTGGGACCAACTATGCTGACAAATTCGCCCTGCGGTACGGTCAGATTTACCTCTTCGAGAACAGGTACCGAATCGTATGAAAAATCAACATCCCTGAACATTATAGCAGGAACATCATCCATTTCTTCCTCCAATATGATAAAAAGACCATAATCTTTGGTGAAGCATATTGGGTGAATGTGCCATTCTGAGCGTGGCGAAGGATCTTCTTGCCTCGTAAAAGATTCTTCGGTCAGTCAGTTTCCTTAGAAAGGCACGGATTGAAGTACACTTCATATTAGGGACTCTCTCAATAATCCCATATGGCCATAACTACCTGTCTATGGTCTTCTTATTTTCCGCTTCACAAATTATATGGAATGCATGGCAGTCGTCACATTCGATAATCTCGTGATGTTCGGCAAATTTCCTCCAGTGCCTGCGCTGCTCCGGCGTTAGAAAGCCGGTCCCCTGGCAGAGCGGGCAGGTACTCTCCAGAGCGGCCAGAATGGCGTTACGGATAAATTCCGAACGGTTTGGAATCCCGGCCATAGCCTCGGACAACCTTCTGTCCACCTTGAAAGTAATTATTTCATCTTTTCCATTAGCCATAAAACACCCTTCGCATAATTGACAAAGGTAATACTTTGTAATATCGGAGTCAAGTGATACGTATAGCCTTACAATACAAAAAAACGCGAGCGGGATTGTGTGATCTTTCCCGCTCGCTCCGGAAGTGATTACGGTAGGTTGCAGTACAGGAGAGTTACTTAACCAGCATCATCTTTTGTAACTGTCTTTTCCTCATCCTTGAACTTATCTTGCCTTGCAAACCGGGAGAGCAGCGGGATCATGGATGTGAATGCTTTGATGTATGCACTCCGCTGCAAACCCGTCTTTAATCTATATGCAAACTAATACTCGCTTCTCTTGCCTGCCTCCCGGGGGAGAATGACTTCATCGATGACGTGAATAACGCCATTGCTGGCAACAATATCAGTCATAATGACTTCGGCATTATCGATCATGACTTTCTTACCGTCGACTTTTACAGCCACACTCTGGCCGTTAAGGGTCTCGGCTGACTTAACCTTGACCACATCTCCGGCCATAACCTTGCCGGAAACTACATGATATTTCAAGATGGCAGTGAGCTTCTCCTTGTCCTTCAACAGGGCTTCAAGTGTTCCCTCGGGAAGCGCCGCAAATGCCTCATCAGTAGGTGCAAAAACGGTGAAAGGGCCGTCACCCTTAAGAGCCTCAACCAGCCCGGCCGCCTTGACTGCCGCTACCAGCGTTTTGAAATTATCATTTGCCATGGCTGTCTCCACGATATCTTTCGATATTTCTGTTTTTGAAGCACTTTTGGCGGTGCAATTATCGGCCACGGCATTGCTGGAAACGCCAAAGAACATTGCGAATACAAACGCAAAAATCACCAATAAGAAACCTGACTTTTTCATAACCTTTTCCTCCTTAATAGGATTAGATATTATTGATTTAGTTCTACTTTTCACTTTCAAAGTCCTTCCTGTGATTACAAGTGTTGTTACATAACTGTCTAATATTTACCCTGATAAACCATAGTTCGTTGAGTATTGTTCCATGAATTGTCTAAAAAATATGATATTTTGTTATTTCTCGGCTCCCGCCTGTAATTTGTGAGAGTTGGTGCCATTTACCAGTATTTCATTACAGTACAAGCATTTATGATATCACTGACACTGTTCCGGAGGGCAAATCGTCTCAGGTGAAAAATTTTGCTTGTAAATTTATTTCGAAATTAGAAATTTGATTGATTCAAACATCAAATTATCCGATTTTTTGTAAACATTTTGGTGACACACATTAAACAAATTTCTATATTGACTTTATGGCTGAGGGCAACTTGCATCCTATTCGGGTAGTAGCCAAACGCAGCGGGCTCACCGCCCATACTATACGTGCATGGGAAAAACGTTACAACGCTGTCACCCCCGCCCGCTCCGAAACAAAACGCAGGCTTTACTCCGATGAGGACATTCAAAAACTCATACTGCTGCGGCTGGCAACTGAAGCGGGATACCGAATCGGGGAAATAGCCAATTATTCCACCGAAAAACTGCGCGAACTCATACAGGAGGTCGCCCATACCATACCCCAGTCGATCGACAGGGAGACTCTGGAGATCGAGAACCTGGAGGCTTCAGGTTATCTCGAAAAGGGCCTCAATGCTATTCTAATCTTCGACAATGCTGATCTTGAGGATAACCTGAATGAGGCTGTGATTGATCTGGGTGAACTGGCCATGATCGAAAAACTTCTAATACCGCTGCTTCACAAGATAGGCGATCTCTGGGAGAAAGGCACAATCCGTACCGCTCAGGAGCATATGGCCTCGGCGGTAATCAGGACATTCGTCGGAAATCTCCTGAGTACTCATGTAAAAAAGAGCAATGCCCCTCATATAACTGTAACGACCCCGGTCGGGCAGGCCCATGAGAATGGCGCCCTGCTCGCCGCAGCTGTTTCCGCCTCGGATGGCTGGAATGTCACCTATCTGGGCCCCAATCTCACGGCGGAGGAAATTACGGGAGCCTCAAGAAAAAAGAATTCGACAGCAATAGCTTTGAGTATTGTCTACCCATATGACGATCCCCGGATCTCAGCCGAACTCCATAAAATTCGCAAATTCATCGGTAAGGATGTTGAAATTATAGTGGGTGGAGCGGCGGCCGGCTCATATTCCGAGGCCCTAAAACAAATCAAGGCCATATATGTCGAAAAGATGACCGATCTGCGGACAGTCCTGAGAGAAATTCGAAAAAGCTGATAATTGTCCGCCCCGATTGCCCCCCGAAATGAAAAGAATTTTATAGATTTTTTCAGGCTAATTTTGTTAATATCTGATTAAGCCCGGTCAATAACGTGCATTGAAGCATGAAGTATTTTTTTTGGATAATCCGGTTAGTCAAAAGGGCTCTGGCACAATAAGCGAAGGAATGGACTCAAAAAATGGCCCTGCAAATGGATTTCTCACTATACGCTAACCGCCTCCTAACAATATTAGTGTTTCATTTGTAGAGTAATTTGAGCTTTAATCGGAGAAAAACATGCCAAAAGAACATATCCATGTTGTCGAGGACGAGGAAGATATACTTGAACTGATCAAGTATAATCTGTCCAGGGAGGGCTACCAGGTTACAACCTCAGCCTCCGGAGAGGATGCAATCGAGGCGGTGAAATCCGATCCGCCGGATTTAATTCTTCTTGATTTGATGCTCCCCGGGGCCGACGGCTTCGAGGTCTGCCGGCGTATACACAACGATCCCGCTTCTCAGGGCATACCCATTGTAATGCTGACAGCCAAGGGAGAGGAGGCCGATATTGTGACCGGGCTGGAGCTCGGCGCCGATGATTATATAACCAAACCCTTCAGCCCCAGGGTACTGGTGGCGAGGATCCGCGCGGTTTTAAGACGCATGAAAGCCGAGCCCTTGGACGAAGATGCAGCCATCAAGATCTATGGTATAAATATTCATCCCGGCAGGCACGAGGTGAATATCGACGGCAAACATGTCGAATTGACCTCCAGCGAATTCCGCCTGCTCTATCTGCTGGCCAGCAGGCCCGGATGGGTATTCACCCGTTACCAGATTGTGGATGCCCTTCATGGGGAGGACTACCCGGTAACAGATCGTTCAGTGGATGTTCAAATTGTCGGGCTGCGCAAAAAGCTCGGCAAAGCGGCAAGATATATCGAGACCGTGCGCGGGGTCGGATACCGTTTCAAGGAGCAATAGATGCGGCGTAAACGCCTTTTCTGGCAGTTATTTCCAACCTTCATCGTCATAGCCCTTGTCTCGCTGATCGCGGTGACATGGTTTGCATCAGCCTCCTACAAATCTTTCTTTATCAACGAGAGCAGGTATGACCTTGTTGCACGCACAAATCTGATAAGCGATCGATTCGGGCCGCTGCTAACAGATCGGAGCATTCCGCAAATCGATTCATTATGCAAGGCGCTCGGCAATAAATCCTCCACCAGGATCACAGTCATTGATCCATCAGGACGGGTACTCGGGGACACGGAGGAAAATCCGGCCGAAATGGATAATCATAATGATAGACCAGAGGTTATAGAAGCAAAAAACGAGGGGGTCGGCTCTTCCGTAAGATACAGCCACACCCTGAAACAGGATATGCTTTATGTAGCCCTCCCCTTGAATCTTCCGGATGGCGGAACCGCAGCGATACGCACATCAATATCTCTGGCATCAATCGGTGACGCGCTCTGGTCGATTAACACCAAAATCATTATCGGCGGCTTAGTGATCGCCGGTGTAATGGTTCTCGTTAGCCTGTATATGTCCAGAAGAATCAGCGGTCCCCTGGAGGAGATACGTAAAGGGTCGGTCAGGTTTGCATCAGGCGATTTTTCTCGAAAGATCCCGGTCTATGATTCCCTGGAATTTGGAATGCTGGCTGACTCGATGAACCAGATGGCGCAGGAGCTCGACAGACGCATCAAAGCCATAATCAGTCAGCGCAATGAGCAGGAGGCTGTGCTGGCCAGTATGGTAGAGGGTGTGCTCGCTGTTGATATGGAGGAACGTGTTATCGGTCATAACCGCGCAGCACGGGAATTATTGGGCATAAGTTCCGAAGATGCCGAGCACAGGACCCTGCACGAGGTCGTGCGCAACATTGACCTGCAAAGATTTGTAGCTCGTGTGCTTTCCACCCGCGAGTCAGCCGAAGAAGAAATCGTCCTGAGGGATGGCGGAGAAAAATATATTCAGGTCCACGGAACTGTGCTGCGCGACGCCCGGGGAAACAGCATTGGAGCCCTTGTGGTTCTGAATGATGTCACCCGTCTGCACAGGCTGGAAGCTGTACGAAGGGATTTTGTCGCCAATGTATCGCATGAATTGAAAACACCGGTGACATCCATCAAAGGCTTCGTGGAGACGCTCCTCGAGGGCGCGATGAACGAACCGGAAAGCGCGCGCCGTTTCCTGGAGGTGATTTCGCGACAGGCAGACCGGCTGCAGGCCATAATCGAAGACCTCTTGACGCTCTCGCGCATGGAGCAGGACGCGGGCCGGACGCAGATCTCCCTGAGGGTCGAACCGTTGAATGCCGTTCTTAAGTCTGCAATCCAGGTCTGCGAATTGAAAGCTCAGGAATCCAATATCCGCATCAAGCTGAGCTGCCCCGAAGATCTCAAAGCAAAAGTAAACGCTCCCCTTCTGGAGCAGGCTGTAATAAATCTTATCGATAATGCAATCAAATACAGTGAAGCGGGGAGCGTGATCGGAGTAAGCGGCTCGCGGGAAAATGGTGAAGTCATTATCAGGGTGACAGATCGAGGCTCCGGCGTCGCTAAAGAGCACCTTCCTCGACTGTTTGAACGCTTCTATCTGGTGGACAGAGCGCGCAGTAGAAAATTAGGTGGCACCGGCCTCGGGCTCGCTATTGTCAAACATATCTCGCAGGCCCACGGGGGCTACCCTAAAGTCGAAAGCGCTCCGGGAAAGGGGAGCACATTTTCTATCCATTTGCCGGCGGCTGAATAGTTGAATAGTATCTAAATATAAAATCAGGAACATTTAAGAAATGTTAGGGCCGTCAGGCTCAGGCATTTCATTGAAAATCAAATAGTTATAAATACTGGAATAATAAGTCTAACAAATACATAATATAATGCTAATACAATTCTAACATATTGTGAATAAGATTGTGAGCTTTGATAATTATAACAGTGGGGAAAGGAGCCCGACAGTGAAGTTTGGAAACATGAAGAAAAGGTCGCGCTTGCTGCTTATGCTTCTGGCGCTAATGAGCATGATGCTCTTGAGTGCCTGCGGGGGCGGCGAAGAAGAAGTTCCGGACCAAGAAACCGGCAGTATAACGATCAAAGGATCCGACACGATGGTCCATCTGGTGAGCAGCTGGGCGGAACAGTTCATGAACGTAAATCAGGGGATCGAGGTCTCTGTAACCGGAGGAGGATCGGGAACAGGTATCGCTGCACTGATCAATGGTACAACTGATATTTGTGCTGCCTCTAGAGAAATCAAGCCCAAGGAACTTGAGCTGGCCGGTGAACAAGGTATCGAACCGGTAGAATACGTGGTCGCCCTCGATGGTATCGCGGTTTGCGTCAATCCTGAAAATCCAGTCTCAGAACTTTCACTTGAACAGTTGAAAAAGATTTATACGGGTGCATACACCAACTGGAGCCAGGTTGACGGCCCCGACCAGCCGATTTTGGTTCTTTCACGTGAATCAAGTTCCGGAACCTATGTGTTTTTCCAGGAACACGTTCTCGGTAAAGAGGATTATGCCGGTCAGGCCAGGTTAATGCCCGCCACCTCATCTATTATCCAGTCAACATCTACAGATAAATGGGCCATCGGCTATGTGGGTCTCGGTTATGCTGAGGAAGCTGCTGAAAAAATAAAAATAATCGGAGTCAGGGAGACCGCTGATGCCGAGGCGGTCTATCCTTCGGTTGAGACTGTCCTGGACGGCACCTATTCAATTGCCCGTCCCCTGCATTTATATACAGACGGAGAGGCTGCCGGGGTAATTGCCGATTTTATCAATTACTGTATGTCGGTTGAGGGTCAGCAAATCGTTGAGGAGACAGGTTACGTCCCTGTTAATTAAATGAAGAGCAAAGCCTGGAAAGAAAAAGCGGCGAGGTTGATATTTACGGGAGCCTCGTCCACCGCGATTTTGATAGTTCTGTTGATCTTCCTGTTTCTATTCAAGGAGGCACTGCCTTTCATCAAAGACCCGGGTATATCCAAATTATTCGATACATCCTGGAGACCGGTCTCTTTCCAGGGGGAATCCTACGGGATAATACCGCTGATTACAGGCTCATTTCTGGTTACAGTTCTGGCTACCGTAATAGCGGTGCCATTCGGTGTAATCGGAGCGGTGTACATATCGGAGGTTTCTCGAAAATATGAACGCGAGTTCCTGAAACCGTTTATCGAGCTTCTGGCTGGAATCCCCTCGGTGGTAATCGGATTTTTCGGACTTATCGTGCTTGCTCCATTCATCAAAGCAGTTTTCGGCCTTCAATCCGGTCTTACAGCCCTGACCGGCGCCCTGCTTCTGGCCCTGATGGCTATTCCAACCATCATCTCGATTTCCGAGGATGCCATAAATAGTGTACCCTCGACCTTTAAAGAGGCCTCCTATGCTGTCGGGGCAAGCAGACTGCAGACGATATGGAAAGTTACTGTCCCGGCCTCGATTTCAGGCATAACCGCAGCGGTGATGCTGGGTATGGGACGTGTGATCGGAGAGACCATGGCAGTCTTGATGGTTACCGGCAACGCCGCCATAGTCACTCTCTCACCTTTCGAGTCGGTACGCACCATGACGGCCACAATAGCGGCGGAGATGGGCGAGGTGCCGTTTGGAAGTGAGCACTATCGAGCACTGTTCTGGGTCGGCATCGTGCTCCTCATAATAACCTTTGGCCTGAATATGATAGCCCAGAAAGTTTTCAGCAAGTACGGGGGCAGGCAGTGAGAAATCGAAGTTCCGAGACTTTCATATACTGGCTGATGAGAGGATTTACTTATTTTATCGTCGTGGTGATCGCCTATATCATCATGGATATTGTCTGGAACGGAATAGGCGTGATCGGCCCGGACTTTCTGTTCGAATATCCGAGAAAAAGTGGCGCCGAAGGCGGCATATGGCCCGCCATCGTTGGAACCTTTTACCTTGTAGCCGGCACAATCGCTATCGCGCTTCCACTGGGTATGGCCAGCGCAGTTTATCTTTCGGAATATGCCAGACAGGGCAGGTTTACAAGAATGGTACGCCTGGCGATCATAACGCTGGCCGGGGTACCCTCGATTGTATTCGGGCTCTTCGGACTGGGGCTTTTCGTATTGTTCTTCAAATTCGGAGCCTCGATTATAGCCGGCAGCCTGACACTGGCCTGCATGATTCTGCCCACCATAATTGTGGCCAGCGAGGAAGCCCTGCATGCGGTTCCGCAGTCATTGAGAGAAGGCAGTCTTGCACTGGGAGCAACAAAATGGGAGACTATTTACAAAAACGTTCTGCCCTATGCGGTGCCGGGCATGCTGACCGGATCCATTCTGGGCATCGGACGGGCGGCGGGCGAGACCGCGCCTATTCTTCTAACCGTGGCAGCCTTTTATCTGCCCAGGCTGCCCTCATCTATCTTCGACCAGGTCATGGCCCTGCCCTATCACCTCTTTGTTCTGGCGACTCAGCATCCCAACGCGGAGGCGGTCAGGCCCATGCAGTACGGCACGGCCCTGGTGCTCTTATTCCTGGTTCTGACAGTGAATATGGTAGCGATCATGATCCGATCCCGTTACAGGAAGAAGACGAAATGGTAGATACCGGAAAAAAAACAGATCGTAAAGATGTCATCGTGGAGGTCAAAGACCTGAACTTCTACTATGATAACGTACAGGCCCTCTTCGATATTTCCATGGATATACCCGTCCGCCAGGTCACTGCTCTGATCGGCCCCTCGGGATGCGGCAAATCTACATTTCTGCGGACGCTCAACAGGATGAATGACATTATCCATGGAACGCGTGTGACCGGCACTGTGATAGTCGATGGCGAGGATATCTATAAGAGCAATATGGATGTTGTGTCGTTGCGCAAGAAAATCGGGATGGTTTTCCAGAAATCCAATCCCTTTCCCAAGTCGATATTTGACAACGTCGCCTATGGCCCCAGGATTCATGGTATCAAAGACAAGATGAAGCTGACCGAGATAGTGGAGCGCAGCCTGAAGCGCGCGGCAATCTGGGAAGAGGTCAAGGATCGGCTCGACAAAAATGCGCTCGATCTTTCCGGCGGGCAGCAACAGCGGCTCTGTATCGCCAGGGCGCTCGCGGTCGACCCGGAAATCCTGCTCTTGGATGAACCGGCCTCGGCCCTTGATCCGAAATCCACCGCACATATCGAGGACCTGATTCTGGAACTCAAAAAAGATTTCACTATTATAATTGTTACACATAATATGCAGCAGGCGGGAAGAATTTCGGACTTGACGGCTTTCTTTTTTGAAGGTAAGTTGATCGAATTCGGTAAGACCAAGCAGATTTTCACCAATCCCGTCAACAAACAAACCGAAGATTATATAACCGGCCGTTTTGGCTAACAGGAAAACAAAATGTCTGTTCACTTACAGCGAGAAATCACGAACCTTAAGAAGTCCATACTTTCACTCGGCGCAATTGTCGAGGAACGTGCCTGGCAGGCGGTCAAAGCGGTGACGGATAGGAATCCTGATCAGGCTAAATCCATTATCGAGGCTGACCTTGAGATCGACCGGATAGAGGTCGAGATTGAGGAAGACTGTCTTAAAATTCTGGCTCTGCACCAGCCTGTCGCGATTGACCTCAGGTTTATCGTGGCGGTCCTCAAGATCAACAACGACCTGGAACGTATCGGCGACCTGGCCTCGAATATAGCCGAGCTGGCCATAAGGATGTCCAACCTGAACCGCATCGAGATGCCGCCTGAATTTCCGGCAATAACAGAAAAGACCCAGACCATGCTGAAAAATAGCCTTGATGCCCTGGTCAATCTTGATGATGATCTGGCTCAGGAGGTTAGAATTGATGATGATGAGGTCGACCATCTGAACCGCACCATTTATGACTATGTGAAGGACAATATCAAAAAGGATCCAAGCTCTCTTGACGCAATGATCTACCTGCGTGCAGTCTCCAAGAACCTGGAGCGTATCGCAGACCTTGCCACAAATATTGCCGAAGACGTCATCTACACTTGCCGGGGTGAAATTGTCCGGCACAAAACATTCGACGAAGAGCAGTAATCCTAGTCGGGAAATTGCCCTTTTCATTGACTGCTAACAAAATCAATTTAAACAATTTCTTTTTTGATGGCATTAATATGCTGCATAGCAACAGCTTATTTCGGGACAGCTTAAATCTTTACAAAAAAGTGAACAATATTTGTCTAGATACTGTTTAAAGTTTCGATATTTGAATGAAACTCCAAAGCATTTGCTTGTGAGTCTCTAAAAAAAAGAAATCTAAATATACTGAATAACGAAAAAGGAGAGCGATGATGAAGACCTTTAAGATTTTTCTGATGAGTTTGACAGCAGTTTTGCTGCTGACAACCGCCATATTTGCGCAGGGCAAAACCGAATCAGCCGAAGGTATGGTATTCTATGTTAATGATCCCGTTGGAAGAAACTCCGTGACTTTTGAGAGCACTGCTCCGCTGGAAGATATAGTTGGAACTACCAATGATGTCAAGGGGCATCTGGTATTTGATCCGCAAAATCCTGATAAGGGCGGTAAGGGTGAACTGGTAGTCTCCGTGGCCAGCCTCAACACGGGTATTCCGCTTCGTGATGAACATCTGCGCAGTGCCGACTGGATGAATGCCGAGGCTCATCCCTATATTACCTTTAAGATCGATAAGGTAACTGATATGCAAAAAGTGAAGGAAACCGAATCGGCTCTTACCTACGACGTCGTTGCCCATGGCAGCCTGGCCATTAACGGCAAGACTAAATCGGTATCCGTTCCGGGTAGAATCACCTATCTGGCGGAAAGTGAAATGACCAAGAACAGGCTTCCCGGCGACATTCTTGCGGTGCGGGCTTCCTTTGACGTCGCCCTTGCTGATTTCGGAATCACCGGACCTGCCGGTGCCCAGATAATCGGCGCCAAGGTCGGAGAAACCATCGCCGTTGACCTGAGCATTATGGGCAGCACAAAATCGGAGGCTCCCGAGATGGCGTCAATGCCAGGTAAATAGTGAGAGCTAATATAAAATATAATACCGGCAGGTCCAGAAACCTGCCGGTATTTCAAGACTGACATAGAAAAATAAAATGAGCAAGACAGCAAAAATAATATTAGCAGTCGCGATAGTACTTTCAGGTGCAGTGCTAATCACATGGCAGGCCACCGGCGGTGACTATTATACCAAGTACCAGGTTGTGGAAAAGGTGAATGTGCAGGTTGACCCGGACGATCCTCTGGCACAGGCCGGCTTCTATGATGAATCGACTAATGAGACTGTCACCAGAGACGAGTTCAGGCTTGGCCTTCTGCCGACCCCCAGCGGATTATTTGACAAGCATGCGATCTCAGTCGTTTCAATCCTTCTGCCGATTTGGGCTATCGTCATAGTCTCGTTCTGGATATCCAGACTGAAACGCAGACGTTCCCGCCCCTCCTGAGATGTTTATCCGCCTCCTTCAGTCATAAAACCAGGAAGATTACACCTGGTCAGAGTCAACATATAGATCATAACAGAATTTTCTCCAAGATGCCAGCTAGCTTCTATTTCACCCTCGTGTTGACAACCTCCAGCATTTTGAACTGCTCTTCTCCGCCGGTCATCTCCGGATTGTAGAAAATTATCTCTGTCGTAAAAGTATCCTGATCGACAAATCTGAGAACCATGTCATATTCCTGCTCGAAGTTCATGAGCGGATCAAGATCGGTGCCATGCATCACCACAGTCTCGCCATCCTCCTGCATCGGCCCCTGGGCGGTGACAAAATATGTCCCCCACGTATCGAAACCCACTGTGGTGTACTCAGCAAAGCGGTTATCATAACCATAGATGGTCAGGCTCTTCGTATGCATATCCCCTTCTCCGCTCTCGCTATTACACTGCAGAAACCGCCCGCCCAGAATCATCCTGTTTTCGGTGGTTCCCTCGAAGACCATCGGCTCAGCACCCGGTTCAGGCCAGAGGGTGATCACCTGGCTCCAGGTGCCCTCCAGACTTGCCAGCTTTTGATGTTCCGGTCCGGGTTCGGCAACCTTCTGAAAATAAGCTTCCATGTCTTCCTGTTGTTCTGCGGTCGGCTGATCCTGAGCTATAACGGAACCCAAAAACAGCAGGCAAACCCCGAAAAATGATAGAAGAATAAGCATTGTCTTCCTTTTCACTCCATCCTCCACGTTTGAATATTGATATTACTCAAAACCAAATATAATCTTATTCCCATTTCAAAGGACCTTCTTTGAACCGCTTCTCAAAATTTCCGAAAACATAGGTCCAGGCCCTGTCAAAATACTCATAGACCTCGTCCCATCTCTCTCCCTCACCCCATCCATAATGATCGAAACTGACCTTGACTCGAGCAGAATCCAGCGGTTCAAAAAACAGTACCGCATGTGTCTTTCTATCCCTCATCTCGCCCAGTGAGGGCGGGGCATTCCAGCTGAACGAGAGCATCTTCTTCGGCAGATAGCTGAGGATCACGCAGCCCTCGCTCCCGCGGCTGCCATAGGGCTGGCCGGTATCGAAATATATCTCAAAGGGCCCGCCGATTCGCAAATCGATCCTTGCATGTGGAGAGAAAAACGTCTTCACTCCTTCTGTCGTGGTCCAGGTTTTCCAGACTTTATCGAGGGAGGCCTCGACAACGGCCTCGTGATGAATCACCCTGTCGGTCGGTTTCTTCGCATATTTTTCTGAGGAGTAATTATCTGCAAGCAGTGAAAGGTGCATGGGCTGCATCTCGTATGTATGCACACCCTGCACGACCGAGGGCTCATTTTCCATAATTTCGCGCGCCTCTTCTTCGGAATCCACCTGGAGTATTATCAGTCCAAATACAGGATCCATAACCGGCCCGGCGGTAATGACTTTCTTCTGCAATACCAGATTCTTCAGATAAAGAAAATGTTCGCCCATTATTCTGGCTTCATCATCTGTCATATTTTCAGGCCATCCCTCGCGGGTGCCGATGAGCTTTATGAAATAATTCTCTTTCTCGGACATCCTATCACTTTCCTGACTGGCACAGCACAGCTCGGCCAATGTCCATGATGCGCATAGACACAGAATAAATACTGGAAGTATTTTTGCCTGCAACTAACACACCTCCTTATATTCTCGCTATATTAGTCAAAATCTAAGCTGCCGGTGGATTTAAATCAAGCCGAAAACCAATAATTGTGAAAATCAGTTCCCAGGATCTACTTGCCGGCGACATTAAAATATCTGAATTAAATCAGATTCAGTGATTTTGTTGAAACCAACCACGAAATAAACTTATTCTATAAGCAAACAGGCACAAAAGGATAATACTTTTAGAAAAAAAGGAGGCTTTATGAATATGCCATTATTGACTGTAATCTACTCCTCTGCAATGATATTGCTGGGGCTGATTGGATATTTCGCAACTGCCCAAACCAGCATGACCGCCTTGATTCCGGCAGCTTTCGGTATTGTAGTTCTGGTATTCGGGATCATAGCATTCAGGGACAGATTCAGGCAGACCGCCATGCATATCGCCTCTATGTTGGGTTTGCTGGGCTTTCTGGGTGGAATTCGCGGGATTCCCGCTTTTATAAACCTCCTTTTCACAGGCGAAACCGCCCGTCCCGCAGCCGCTATCAGCCAGACTATAATGTCCCTGTTGTCGCTAATGTTCTTCCTGCTCTGCCTGAAATCTTTTATAGATGCACGCCGCAAGTCCGCCAACCGGCCCCGGCAACAATAGAAGCACCCGGATCAGCGAAAAATACGGTGGTAAGGAATTTCCGGGTTAATTGACAAAATCGTACATTTCGGTTGCAAAAGTCCATATTTATAATATTTTATACTGGTCACTGTATTATCACAAACTCTGATTTCGTTAAGAGAAGAGCTTATGGACTCAGAACGCAAAGGCGACCGGTCTAATGAGAGCAGGCGATTTGAAAAGCAAATCGGGCAATTCGAGATTATGAAATTGTTAGGCGAGGGAGGACTGGGACAGGTCTATCTCGCCCGGGATAACAAGCTCAACAGAAACGTCGCCCTGAAATTCATAGTCACCGCCGACATTACCGAAGAAGAGCTGAGCGGGCTGTTCAATAATGAGATCCAAGCTCTGGCGCTGGCGGAGAATCCCAATATTGTCACCATATACGACGCCGGCATACACAATAATACCCCTTACATCGTGATGGAATATGTTGAGGGCAAACCCTTGAAAAATCTTATCAAGGAGGGGAGTATACCCCCCCTGGAAGCGGTGAAATACTGCATAGATATCTGTAAAGGACTCGAAAAGGCACATAAGCTCGGCCTGGTCCATCGAGATATCAACCCCAACAATATAATCATCTCAAAAGATGGTTTTGTCAAAATCGCTGATTTCGGTTTGGCCAAGGTGATCGGCAGACGAGGAATCTCGGAGATCACGTCCTATGCGGGTACAATCAATTATCTCTCACCCGAGCAGATCAACGGGGATGCGCTCGACCATCGCTCGGATATTTTCTCGCTCGGCACAGTGTTCTACGAAATGCTCACCGGCAAAATGCCCTTCAGGGGAGAATACGAGGCTGCAACAACATATTCCATTCAGAATGTGGATCCTGAACCTCTGGCAAAGTACAATGCCGACCTGCCCTCCTCCCTCCAGACTATAATCGACAAAGCCCTGCAGAAAAAGCCGGAGAAGAGATATGCCTCACTCGGCGACATGGCTGACGACCTGCGCAGGGCGCTGACACACGATATTTCGGGGACGATCACTGAACATAAACACGGCCAAAACTCGATAGCCGTTTTGAATTTTGTCGATTTGAGCCCGGAAAAGGACCAGGAATTTTTCTGTGATGGCGTCGCTGAAGAAATTATCAGCACGCTGACAAAGCTGGAAAATATAAAGGTCGTCTCGCGCTCATCCTCGTTCCAATTTAAGGGCCGGGACTATGACTCCCGCATGATCGGCAAGAAACTGGGAGTCAGTTCTGTACTGGAAGGAAGCGTGCGTAAGGCCGGGGACAGAGTCAGGATCAACGTTCAGCTTCTGGATGTCGATGATGGCTTTTATGTCTGGTCCGAGAAGTACGACAGCCAGCTCTCCGATATCTTTGCGATACAAGATGAGATATCCAAGGCGATCGTAGATAAATTAAAGATCAAATCTGAGACGGATCGGGATCGTCCACTGGTCAGAAAGCCGACCCGAAATGTGGATGCATATAATGAATATCTGCGCGGTCGTTATTACTGGAACAGACGTTATGAAGGGGGGCTCCAGAAGAGCATTGAATACTTCCAGACCGCTATCAGTCTCGATCCATTGTATGCCTCTGCCTATGCTGGTATGGCTGATTCCTTCAATATCATTGGTTTCTATAATTTCATGCCGCCCCATGAGGCCTGTACCCGAGCCAAAGCAGCCGCGGCAAAAGCGCTGGAATTGGATCCCAATCTGGCGGAGTCCCATACTGCCATGGGATGGGTCAAGGCATTTTATGACTGGGACTGGAAAGCGGCTGAAGCTGAGCACAGGCGCGCTCTGGAGCTCAATAACACTTATGCGGTAGCCCATCACTACTATGCCCTCTTTCTGCTGGCTATGCAGAGATTTGAAGAGGCTTTCCATGAGATGAAAATCGCCCTGAATCTCGATCCCCTGGCGCCGATTATATCGACCAGTCTGGCCGCAGCTTACTATTTCAACCGGCAGCATGACGAGGCCATTAAACAGTACCTTAAAACCCTTGATTTCGAGCCGGATTTCGCAATTGCGCATGCTTTCTTTGGAGGGCCTTACGTGTGTCAGCAAGAATTTGACAAAGCCGCCTATGAATGCAAGAGAGCCTGCGAACTTTCCGGGGGTTCTAATTATCCCTACGCATTCCTCGCATATGTCTACGGTACATCTGGGAATATCCGTGAAGCAGAGAAGATGCTGAATGAGATGATTGAAAGATCCAAACGGGAATATATCTCCTCGTATCATATCGCATTAATATATTGTGGCATAGGCGAATTTGAAAAATCCCTTGACTGGCTTGAAAAAGCTTACGAGGAAAGAGACAACTGGATGATATGGCTGAATGTTTATCCGGTATTTGATCCCCTCCGCAAACATCCAAGATTTATCTCTCTGGTTGAAAAAGTGGGCCTGAAACATTTAGAGACTTAATCCATCTCGTCCCTGTCGGTACTGATCCCATAGCGCTTGATTTTATCTTTCAGCCCCTTGCGGGTCAATCCCAGAATTTGTGAGGATTTCATGATATTATTGCCTGTCCTCTCAAGCGTCGATTCGATCATTTCTTTTTCGAGTTTCTCAACCATATCTTTAAGCGTTCCGGCTGCACCTTCCTTAACATTCGATCCAGGGTCCGGGCTGGTAATATCGGAGGACAAATCCCAGATATCGATCATTTCCCCATCCTCGCAAACCACCGCCGCCCGTTCAATTTCATTTTCGAGCTGACGCACATTCCCGGGCCATGAGAAATTGTACAGGGCCTTTTCTGCTGCGGGGGTAATACTCAATGAACGTCTGCCCAGTTTCACTTTCAGTCTGTCCAGAAAATGCTGCACGAGAAGGGGAATATCGTCCCTGCGTTCACCGAGCGGGGGTATTTTGATGGTAAATGTATTCAGACGGTAGAAAAGGTCTTTCCGAAAAGTCCCCTTCTTTATCTCGTCTTCCAGACTTTTATTGGTTGCTGAAAGTACACGAACATTGACCGTTTCCGATTTTGAGGCGCCCACAGCTCGAATCTCGCCGTTCTCGATCACCCTCAGTATGGCGGCCTGGGTGGAAAGAGGAGCATCGCCGATCTCATCCAGAAAGATAGTCCCGCCATCAGCCTCCTTAAAAAGGCCGGGTTTGGAGCGATCAGCGCCGGTAAATGCTCCCTTAATATGCCCGAACAGTTCCGATTCCAGTAATGTCTCAGTTTTGACGCCGCAGTTTTTAATGACCAGTGGTCTAGATTTGCGACCGCTGTTGTAGTGGATTGCCCGCGCGATAAGCTCCTTGCCCGTTCCGGTAGCCCCGAGGATTAAAACAGGCGCATCATTTCCGCACACCTTGGAAACCATAGTCAGGACTTCTTTCATCGGCCTGCTTTTGCCGATTATATTCTCAAATGCGAAACTGCGGTCGAGTTCGTTTTTTAACCTGATATTTTCATCCTGGAGCTGTTTTCGGGATACCTGCAGAAGTTGATTTTTGAGCGCCAATTCCTCATACAAGAGCGCATTTTTAAGGATTTGAGCGGACTGGGATACTATGATACCGGCGATCCTGCTTTTCTCCGGGTCAAATATTCCCCTCCCGGCCTCTCTCACCAAAGAAGTCAACCCGATTATCTCGCCCCCGGCAATCATGGGAAAACATAAGACCGACTTAAACCGTCCCCCTTCTCCCGAGGAGAGGCCCGAGAAGCGGTTGTCGGTATCAAGATCATCAATTCTCAGCATTTCTTTATTCCTGAGGACCCATCCGGAAATCTGACTATGGACCTTGAATGGAAAATCACCTGTCAGCGGATCGGCTTTTCGAATCACTGTATGCATGTCCTCATCCGACTGACGCTTAACCAGGTTTATAACTCCCTGATTTGCATCAGTCAGCCTCATGGCCTCGTTGATGATAATTGACATTATATGATTCGTCTCCCTGACCCTGCTGATTTTGTCGATTACGCTATTGATGCTCTTCAGCTCCTGCAGGGTCGAATGCATACTGGTGTGATCTTGTTCTTCAGACATGAAATGCTGTCTCCATGGTGATGGATTCAAAGGAATTATACATTACTTCTATAGAATCGTCAATAATTAACACTATACTATCCATAAATGGATAAGCCGTAACCACTTGAATTATTCGTTCGGAATTTTGCGGCTAGTCACAACTTACAGATTGACAACCACTTCCACAAATCTTTATATTATATCCGGATTCGGCATTTTTATTGAACTCACCTGAGATAACAGATAATTCAGCAAGATCTTTCACCCTGCGATTAATAATTACCTGCTAATGAAGAAGGAGGTCAGAGTATGTCAAAACTATTCTCACTTTCCGAAACAAACTTAAACATAAGGAGTGGCGTGATGATTTCAAAAAAAATAGCCTTTGCATTTTTGGCAATCTTTCTATTTTTTCTGTTCTCAGCCGGCTGCGACAAGAGCCTTGAACCTTCTGGAGAACTTATGTCAGCAGACGACATACTTCGCCAACTTGAACAGCAGGGACTTCCTCCCTCAGACAGGATTCCTCCTGCCGGGCTGGTAACCGTTTCTGTGGGCAGCGATAACCTGGAGTTCTGGCCCTACACGGGAGAGAATTTTACCGGGACGCCCCAGGATCCGGTAAACCTGATATTTTACGGACATGCTGATCCGCGCCAGATAATGGCGGCTCTTCTTTCGCTGGATGGTGACCGCAGTGCTTACGGCCTGCCGCCTGTTGCACCGTTCAATATGACCTGGACTGATGCTATCGGCGATGTGCAGACCGGATATGGTACCGGATCAGGATGGGTTGCGGGGGTGGTTCAACTGGCCTGCGGAGATTATGGGCCGGTCAGATTTCATTTAAGACTCTTTAAACTGGGCAATTGGACCGTAGGTAATGCTCACTTCGAGGTCCAGATTGAAGGGACCACAGACCACCAGGTGCTTAGCTGGGAACTGGCCGAGCAGTTTGTAACCATTGACTTTATGCGTAGCGGTCTGCTCGATGAGTCCGTGCCGATTATTCCCACGGCCCAGATCAATGATTCGCCTTTCCGGACTATTCCAGCTATGATTTATAATCTGCTTCCGGTGGAAATCCGCGGCCTGATCGGCGGTCCGATTGGCGATGTTGTAGATGATGTCCCGATCGCTACGGATGGCCAGGCGGTCATTTTCAATCTGGCTGGCAGCGTTCCTGTTGGAACTGATACGCGCGTTCAGGATTTCGTCATCAATTTCGACCAGGTAATTCCCATGCCCTTCTGTTCGGACGGAGGGGAATATGTCTACGTCAACGGTCCGGTTCATCTCTTCCAGACAGTGACCATAAGCAATTCCGGTACTTACACAATGCAGTTCAGAGCAAGCGGAGATTTAAGTATAACTCCGGTTAATCCACTTACCGGGGAGCCCGTCGGCCCTACAGTTCCGGCCATGGTCCGAGAACGCCACAGCGGCTATCTTTCGGATAATTCAGCGCGAGCATCAAGCATGCTTTTCCAGATCATTGATCCGGAATCTGAAGATGATGCAAAATGGATATTTAAGAAGCTGAAGGTGGGGGAAAACGGAAACGATGGATATATGGCACTAATGCACTGCGGAGAATAATTAATTCCTCTGCACTGTCATATATTCATATTCAGCCCGGGGACAGCTCAAATTAAGAGCTGTCCTTTTTATTTTAGTGGATAATCGATAACCACTGCCCAGTCAAATAACCATACTACACGATATCCAGAGTTTCTGGAACCGCGATGTAATTTGTTGATTCAGTATAACTTGTGATGATCTGATGAGATTTTAGAGGATGGCATTCCGCTTGCTCTAATGGATATGGATCTGAAGTTAAAGGAGAATGTAATGCAGAATGAAATATTCATCACTGGTGCAACAGGAAATATCGGAGTGGAGATAGTAAACTATCTGCTACGAAACAGCAATGCCAGACTCACTCTTCTCATAAGGGCCAAAGATACTGCCGCGGCATCATCACGCATCTATGAATCATTATCAATTCTCGATCCCTGCTTCGAATCCAGTGATATTGGGGGTAGAATCAGGGCTTTGCCCGGTGATATTACAGTGCCTAATCTGGGATTGCCTGCCCTTGACTACATAAGGCTTGTCAAAAGCATGACCCACATAATACAATGTGCCGCCTCGACCAAATTCAATGCACCCCTGGAATCTGCCAGGACTGTAAATCTCAAAGGCACATATAATCTTCTCAGGTTAGCGGAAGAAGCATCGCTGTACGGACATCTACGGAAAGTGGCTTTCATGAGCACCGCCTTTGTGTGCGGTAACAACTCCGGCAATATTTCGGAAAACATCAGTCCCTCCATGCCACATTTTTCAAATGTCTATGAGCAGACAAAGTGGGAGGCAGAGCAATTGATCAAAAATAGATTCAGTCACCTGACAATCGACATACTTAGGCCAAGTGTTGTAATCGGAAATTCCCGCAGCGGAAGAATAAAAGAGGTTAATGTGCTCTATATCCCCCTGAAATTAATCCTGCAGGGCCTGGTAAGATCCCTTCCTTGCCATCCGAGCAACAAACTGGATGTCGTGCCGGTCGATTACGTGGCCGAAACTGCAGCACACATTTTGCTTAACGGGCGTAAAGCATCCGGAAATAAAGTCTACCATATTTGTGCGGGAATCAAAATGTCACCTGCAATTGATACTATAATCGGAATGACCCTGCGGCACCTTCTGCCTCAAACCGGCTCGGAAATTCTGAATAACATGAAGTATATACTCGATCATGAAACATACAACTCCGATTTTAATGAGTTCAGGAATCCTCCCCGCATAAAGCAAATCATGCAGGCCTATGAGTCATACCTGAGGCACCAAAGAAATTTTGAAATTTCGAATCTTCAGAAAGAATTGCGCGGCACAGGGATTTTGCTGCCCAATTTTCCGGAGTATTTCAAAAGGACCCTCGATTATGCCGTGCAGACACGCTGGGGCAAACAGATCGGCCGGGCGGCATGAGGAAATGCGGCCATGAAGATTCAAGCGATTATAAATAAGAATGCGGGCTCGGGCAAAGCCCCGGAAGCAAGGCTCGCGCTGACAAGCGCATTTGGCGGTAACAGTCTCAGAATCTCGGAGACCCGGCACAGGGGCCATGCCGGGAAGATTGCCCGCGAAGCGGTTGCCAGAGGCTGCGAGCTCATTATCGCGGTAGGCGGTGATGGTACCATAAACGAGATTGCAAACGCGATTATCGGTTCAAAGGTCAGGCTCGGTCTTATACCTTGCGGAAAAGCGAATGACCTTGCTACCCAGCATGGCATTTCCTGCGAGCCGGATACCGCCGTGAATACCATTCGTGCAGGTCGCACCAGAAACATAGACTGCATATGCGTAAACGGATATCACTATCTTACTACGGGCGGGATTGGTTTTGGCTCTGACGTCATTAAAGCGGTTGAAAACATGCTGCAGGGCGGCAAATTCAGTAGATGGGTGGTGCGAAAACTCGGCAATAGAATCTACAGCTTGGAGATAATCAGAGTGTTACTGGGAAGGAGAATTATTCGCCATACTATCAGGCTCTCTAACGGCCATAGGGATTATGACTCAACCCTGGTATCCCTGGTTATCGGCAATCAACCGATCCTGGCAAAGCATTTCAGGGTTCTACCCTCTGCTAATAACAATGACGCCATGTTCGATGTCTGCATGATTAAGGCTGATGGCAACCGCTTTTGTATGGCTTTCGCCATAATCCAGACCATCAGGGGCAGGCACAAAAGTTCTTCTTCAATCTCTACGGTTCGTGCAAATAGACTCACAATTAAAAGTGCGCGGCCTTTGCGATTCTTTGCTGACGGTGAAATTGTTAAACATGATAAATATTTCGATATCCGAATAGTCCCGGGGGCAATAAATCTGCTTACCCCGGATAGGAATGGGGGGCGATCATGATATTAATCCAACTACTCATAGTCATAACCCCCCTGTCATTGCTGGGAGCGCTGCTGATTGCTTTTGACCATGAGAAACATAAATTGAGCAGAACGGATAGAAGGGCAAACTGGAAAAAGTACATTGTATACCTGGCACTTCTATTTGCCCTGATTGCGGTCATTATCACAGGAAAATATGCCCTCACTTCGCTGCTGGTGCTGATCTCATTCGGCGGGGCATTCGAGTACTTCAGAAACCAGAAGGGCCTGCTTCATTTGAAATTAATAAAGACGGCTTCACTTTCATTGCTGGTGTTGATCCTCCTGGGACATCTGGTATTAATCGATTCATCCAATTGGTATCGCTATGCTATACTGACCTTGCTGATCGTCGGAATTACCGACAGCTATGCCCAACTCTGGGGTAAACTTATCGGCAAGCATAGACTTTGCAAAAAGCTAAGTCCGGGCAAAACCATAGAGGGTATGCTTGGCGGAATCGCAACATCCCTGTTAATTGCTCCTGTCCTGTCGTTTCTGGCCCCTGACATGGATGGAATCGAACTACTGGCATTCACATTAATTATTTCGGTCTCAGCAATAGTCGGCGACCTGAGCTTTTCATATATAAAACGAAATCTTATGATTAAAGATTTTTCAAATTTGATTCCGGGACATGGCGGTCTGCTGGATCGTTTTGACAGTCTCATCGCGGCCGCCCCGGTTTCCTATTGGACAATTTACTATTTTTCTAAATAAGCGAGGTTTGTCATGAAAAAGTATTTATATCTGCTGCCGCATGCGCTGACCCTGACCGGCCTTGCACTCGCCATGCTCACTATCATGGCCGCATTCGAGGGACGATTTGATGCTGCCGCCCGGTTTAGCCTTCTGGTCCTTTTGATCGACCGTCTTGACGGCACTCTTGCCCGGCGGCTGGCTGTACGCAAACATTTTCCGAGCATTTCCGGAGAATCCCTGGACATGATAACCGATCTGGTCGGCCTGACCCTGGCGCCCATGATCCTCTTCTGGAGATCAGGACTCTTCCTTGACGGTTTCGGAGCCGTTCTGGCATGCGCGTCGGGCATGGTCGCCTCATATAAATATTCGCGCAAAGAGACATTCTTGTCCAGCGGTTATTCGGTCGGTGCACCTCCCATATTCTTTTCGGTCTTCCTGTTCTACTTCCTGAAGTTGCCGCCTGTATATCCAACAGCTTACACTGTTTTCCTGATCATACTGGTGCTCTCCCCGATGAAGTATCCCATTACAAGTCTAGTGACAACACATTGGAAACCGGGCTACAAGAGTGTGACCAATTATCTAACCATCATATTCTTTGTGCCGGTCTTCATCTATCTGCAATCAGCTCCGGCGGTAATTTACTGGACCATGCTCCTGGCGATTATAGTCCAGCTGACCGTTTACCCTTTTTTGCTGAGCTTCAAGATAATAAAGCCAGTCTTTGACAGAAATTCATAAGGAGGAAAATAAAGTGAAACACGTGTACAGCAAAACAATCGAAAAATCCTGCGGATTCGTTTTTGCTCTCTGGTCAGCAGGCGCTAAGGCTTACGAGTATCTTCTGCCGCCCGAACAGAGGCTAATCGAGGATCCCCTGGCCGGATATTATGCCGGAGCCTCCGGCATGCGTATGGTTGACATACTGGGGGGCATCAATCCATCCTTGCGTAAAGCGATAGTGCTGAGGGCGCGTTACATGGATGATTATGCCCGCCAATCGATCAAAGCCGGATGCACCCAGGTTGTTTTGATGGGTGCCGGGTATGACAGCCGTTACTGGAGAATCGATGAATTCAGGAATGTAAGTATATATGAACTTGACCTCGAGTCAACCCAGCTTGTCAAGAAATCTCTTACACGCAGAAAGCTGGGTTACCTGCCGCGCAATGTGAAGTACATCCCGATTGACTTTTCCAGAGAGTCGATGACCCGGAAATTAAAAGATGCGGGATTTGAAAATCATAAGAAAACTCTGTTTATCTGGGAAGGCGTATCACTCTTCCTGAATCTTGATATCGTGCTTGAAATCCTGGGCAGCTTGAAAGAAATGGGCAACGGCCACCGCGCCGTATTCGATTTTGTGCCGCCAGAACTCATAGATGACGAAACGAATTATATTGGCAACCGGAAGCTGATCCAGCTCTGCGCCTCGATCAAGGAACCGCTCACATTTGGATGCCATCCGGTCAAGATGAAGAAATTCCTTCAGATGCTGGGATATTCGAAGATCAAAATAGTCAGCATGCGAGAAGCTCATCAACTATACCTCGGCTCCAATGAAATCGAGGATTGTTACTATTTCGTCACCGCCGAATGCGGGGGAATTCTAAATGTCGATGATAATCCGAACGGGAATGGCAATCTGGTCCTGATACGAAGTAATAAGCAAATCTGCCCCGGCTCAGGCCATGCAACTCACAAAGCAAAATAGCGGTGCAGGGACTTGAACCCCGGACTCTATCAGGGCCGATTTTCCAACTTTCTCAAGGTCATGGAATTATAGCATAAACGATTGTAATATAATAAAATAGAGGTTGTATAAGATTGTATATAAATATCCCAGAATGTCAGAAATTTCCGATTGATCTGCCACAAATCTGCCACACTTTGATGAAGAAAAAGGCGATCCAAATTCTCTAAAAATATCATTGACAATCCCTGCGATTTTCATATTTTATTATTGCAGGCTTTCTCAACCTTAGACAGTATATCATTAATTAAAAACAGGCCAAGAAAGAACAGAGCGTATGAAAATGTATTCTCGCAGTTGCGGGAATCCCTACGTTCGGGCCTTACCGGTAACAACAGCTGTTAATCACATTATATTGAAAGGAGAAAATCATGAAAAAACTGATTGTATTGCTGTTGGGCGCCGTTATGGCGCTTCTCTGCTGCGACATAGGCGGTTCCGAACCAGATAAATTTATCGCTTTTCAGGGGATTGTCTATGACAAACAGACTGGCAATCCTATTCCTGAGGCAGAAGTTTTTTATGACGCTCGCCAGATCGATTCTCTGAGTCCGTCCGTGCTGACAGGAGAGGATGGTCATTACGGCTTCTCCATGTTTCAACATCAGTATGTCTTCATGCGCGCTGTAAAAGCAGGGTACATACCAATAGACACACAGATTACCGTAGTCTCGTGGGGCATTATCATGGATGTCGATCTGGCCTTGGAAAGAGAGAACTAAGAGGAGGTGATTCTTATGATTGTTTAAGACATTAAACTGCAATGACTTATTGGGATAATAAACATTTCACTATCATATGGAGTATTAAAATGTATAAGTATTCAAAGTCCACAATTTATGTAAGTTTGTTGACTTGTGTAATCTTCCTTTTTACATTTATTATTGGCTGTAATAATGAATCCATTATGGAGTCAGGCTCAGATAACTCCGAGGTCAAAAGAATATCCGAGGGCACGACTTTTTTGGAGGAAACGCTTCAAGTAACAAACACATATTCGGGTGAAAGTGCAGTAGAAGACCTTCATCCCAAACTTCTGAGTGACTATTCCGCCAAAGATGGCGTTATGGCACTCTCGATGGTCCCTGTTCCAGAATTCACCGGCGTTCAGGAGGGAAATGTTCTCGTTAGATGGGAAGACGGCAGCACAGAACCAGTATTTTATTCATTCGGAATGATTACGCTCATAAATCCTACTACCCAGGTTTATGGCTGCTACACAACGTTGGAAATATGGACAATAAGCTCACCGAGTTCAGCGGAGTTTACGCAATTGACATACTCTTCTACAGATTCTTCCTGGGCAAATGATACGAATAGTGTAGTTTATCTTATTGATCCTGAAGATGGAAGTCCAGATTATTACGTTTATATGTCTTATGATGAGGGTGCAATTTGGGACACCGATCCCCAGTATGCGGATGATAACATCTCATTGGGTACCAAGAACAAAAAGAAGAAAAGTATCTGGGGAGACAGCTTCATCGACTGTGTCTATACAGGTACCGGAGCCGGTGCAACAGTCGGCACAGTCTATTGTATCGTTACAGGACCGGGCGTAGTTTTTTGCGTAATTTCGAGTTGGATTACAGCTGGATTAAGTTCAATTATTGCCTGCGGAATAGGAAAACTCTTTGGTTGGTTATAATTATGACAAAGAAGAATGACAATCAAGAAAAGGTGTTTTGGAAGAGATACCGAGTTCCTATGCTTATTAGCTTTTTTACAGCAATAGTAGCTTCTCTGTTTTATATGTTTTATATAGCGAAATGAACAGGGAACAACGAGGATATAACAAAACCTGGTGTTGTTGACAGAAATCGGGATTTTGGCCGGGTGCAGGGAGTCATGGTCGGCGCCGGTCTGCAATATACCTTCGGTTTCCCATGATTATAGGAATATGATTTATATCCCGATTTCCCGCATTGATCATTTTGCTCAGTTGATGTTTAGCTATACTCAACCTTCCCCATTCCTCTAAAAAAAACAGCTCAGAGCAAAGCCTTAATCGTGTTCATATTGGAGACTGCGACCCACCCCCCGGCCGTGAGGGCTGCGCCGACCACAAAGGCCAGAAAGTCCAGAAGATCTCCATACATATGCTTTCCGGGAAACCATTTGTTCCCGACTTCCCATAAAAAACCGAAACCTATTGCTGATGCGCAGGCGATGGCCGCCCCCTGGTATCCAAAGAAATGACCTCCGGCAGCAGTTACCGTAGCGGCAATCAACATGTGATAGACCCGGCTCCATTGCAGAGC
>DSEQ01000007.1 GCA_011056555.1 Candidatus Zixiibacteriota bacterium
ACCATAGGCAACAGCGGACACCTGAATATCACCGGTTTCTTTATTATTCTGAGATGAATCAGGTTCCTGGCCGGCATAGCAGGATGTCACAGAAAGCAACAAAATCGAGAAAATTACGAAAATTATCTTTGACTGCATTAAACCTCCCTTCTTCGAAATACTTCCACTTATCATACTCACAGATCAGATAATTATTCCCTGATGTCTACACGATGATGGTCTATGCAATCTATTTACGGCCCAGCCGCAGATTTGTCAATTATAAAATTGTTAAAAAGTCAGAAAGCCGCGCCTGAAGAGGATTTGTAGAGAAGATCTGTGGCTCGTAAAGCAGGGTCTTGGCCCCGATGAAATCGGGGGTGTGATCCTGCGCCAGGCTGATTAGCTGTCATTTGCGTTGGGTCACAATCCGCCTGGGGCGAATCAAGACCCAACGCTACGCAGAAAATTTACTTAGCGGGATGATCGAATAAACCCACATTTCATGTGGGGTGCCAGTGTCATTTCTTTTTCAGCCCGGCAATGTTCTCCTTCACCCTGAATTTCACGATCCTTTCCACGAGCTTATAGGGAAGCTTCTGGTCAAGTGGGAATTGGACTGAGCCCCTGGCGGTTTTATATTCAGCCAGCTCTTTTTTGAAGGCCAGAATCCCCGAGGGCTCCGGGTAAAATCCAATATGGTTTTGAAACGCTGCAAAATGCACCAGGTTTTTATGCAGTACAAATGTCGGAATACCATACTTGATGGCTTCTTCTGCATCAGGGGCAGCGCGCCTTATTGTTGCCCTCAGCTTCTCCATGATTTGTTGAATATCTTTGGGGAAGGCACTGATGTATTCATCAATTGTCCTGGCTTTCGGCCTGTATTTCATAGAAGCTCCGTTTGTTAAATTTAAAATATATAAGATTATCTTTCGATAATCAATCATCATTATTGAGAAGCAATCGGTGTATATACAGTCGATTTACTTTTGAGATGTGATTTCATTAAATAAAATATTGCAGATTTAGCTTTTTTATTAATATCTTGGCGTACTCAAAAATATAATCGTATCAAGCAGGGAGAGGGATTACTATGGTTCAGAATTTTGGAATTAAGCTCGAAACTGAAGGAATGTGCGATATTCATGATATAACCTCCAAAGTGGAGGAATCGATAAAAAAGAGCGGGATTACAAACGGCCTTGTGAATGTATTCTGTCCCGGCTCAACCGGCGGAATCACGACCATAGAATACGAGCCGGGTCTTCAGAAAGACCTTCCCGAGCTGATGGAAAAAATCATACCGTCAAATAGACCTTACGAGCACGATAAAACCTGGGGGGATGGCAACGGTTTCTCGCATCTGCGTTCAGCCCTGATCGGACCGTCGCTGACCGCGCCGGTTGTCTCCGGCAAACTGCGGCACGGAACCTGGCAGCAGATTGTATTTCTCGATTTTGATAATCGTTCACGAACCCGCGAGATCATAATCACAGTTATGGGAGAATAAAGATGAATTTCTATACGCTTAAATTCGAAGATGAGAAGCTGATTCTGCTTGATCAAACTCAACTTCCCGGCAAGGAGGTCTATCTCGACTTGACCGATTACCGCGATATTATCGAAGCGATCAAAATGCTGAGGGTGCGCGGCGCTCCCGCTATCGGTGTGGCGGCGGCTTACGGCTGTGTGGTTGCCTGCCAGAATGCTGATGATTTTGAGGAGATGATGAAATATCTGGAGGAAATCCGTATCGCCCGTCCAACTGCGGTAAATCTGGCCTGGGCAGTGGATCAGATGAAGGATATCGCGAATTCGAATAAAGAAAAGAGCTTGGATCAAATCCGGGAGCTGTTTCTCGAGAAGGCCCAGCAGATCCATAAAGATGATGAGGAGATGTGCCGTAAGATGGGCGAAAATGGCGCAGAGCTAATAAAGGACGGTATGTCGATCCTGACCCACTGCAACGCCGGGGCTTTGGCCACAGCGGGCATGGGAACCGCCCTGGCGGTAATCTATGCCGCCGCCCGTCAGGGGAAGAAGATCAAGGTCTATGCCGATGAAACCCGTCCGCTCCTGCAGGGCGCCCGTCTGACCACGTGGGAGCTTATGCAGGAGAATATCGATGTTACATTAAACACCGACAATATGGCCGCCAGCCTGATGCAAAAGGGTATGATCGACTGTGTAATCGTCGGAGCGGATCGGGTAACTAAGAATTTTGATGTGGTAAACAAGATCGGCACATACGGCGTGGCGGTTCTGGCCAAACATCACAATATCCCATTTTATGTGGCCATACCATGGTCGACATATGATGAAAATACGCCTGCGGGTGAGGATGTCGAAATCGAGATGCGTGACCCGGAGGAGGTTACCAACTGGAGCGGAGTCAGAACCGCCCCTGAGGGTGTCAATGTATATTCACCGGCGTTTGATGTGACCCCCCATGAGCTGGTTACGGCGATTATAACCGATACCGGGATTGTCTATCCGAATAAGAAATGATTGCTATAGAGGGGCGCGTTTACGGGTGCACGCGCAAGGATCGTGCGCGGCCCGTCAAGGGCAGCGCAGGCGTATGTCCTCATGCGCTGTGTCAGACAGGGCGTACCGGGAGGTACGCGCTGCACGAACTGATTAGAGCTTATAGCCTTTCAGGTTTTCGAATGAGCCGAAATATTCCCTCAGAAATGATTTTAAGGCCTCGGTATCCAGAGAGTAGATTTTTTGCTGTTCCTGTTTTTTTGACTTGATCAGGCCGGAGGCTTTCAACGCGGCCAGGTGCCGCGAGATTGTCGGCTGGGAGAGGCTGAAATAATCGACTATCTCGGTTACGGATCTGTCGCCCGCTTCCAATATTTTTAAAATCTGCAGCCGGGTCGGATCGGAAAGGGCCTTGAATACAGCCGCAAGTTTTTCGATTTCCTCAACCATTTAATCCTAACGTTATACGCATATGCGCAATTATGTATATATTATCGGAGGACCAAAGTCAACACTTAACATTCATGCGGCGTAAGAATTTTTAATGAACAATATTGAGCCTTCGAATGTCGACCATTTGAGAAATAATTTTTGCATAATTTAGCTTGGCAAACGATAGCTTTTTGCATAAATTGCAGGGATTTATTTTGAGGCTACGGCAAACTGGCCGTGTGGATGGTGGTTTTTCAGATTGATTTCCGGGCCTGTCGGCACAAAGGTGAATTGCGGATTGATGATTCATGAGCTGACATAGCCCGGGCGAAACACAAAAAGAGCTGATTGATTCAATTCTTCCGATAGATAGCAAATTATTATATGTACATACATGCATTCATGAAAGGAGAAATAATGAGAAAGGCGTTTTTGTTGGCCTTATTCCTGATGATTGTGACCGGAGCCCTGCTTCTGGCCCAGGAGGGTGAGATGCGCGAGGAGCAGGTAATTCCAGAAACAACGACATTCTATTTCGGGCAGGGGCTCGAAAATGACGTGCTTATGGTGAGGTCGCTGGCTATTTTCGACAGCAGGGCGCCATTGGGTTCGGTGGTCGGTCTTGTCAGAGGTATGACAGGGGAATTGACTCTCTGGCTCGATTCCATCAAACTGGTTGAGGTGGAGGAACCTGAGCCGGTAATGGAGGAGGCCGATCAGCCCGATACGATGGCTGAGGCTGATACCGCTATGGAAATGGCTGCCGAGGAAGAAGCGCCAGCCGAAGAGGAACCCGAGGAGCAAATGGACACGGTTCGTGTCACCCCTCCGGCCCCCAGGGCTGTCCCGCCCAGCGGCTACACCCAGCCGGTGATGGTTATGGAAATTCCACTGGATCGTCTCACGACCGGGAATCCGCAACTGGACGAGATGCTCAAATCCGAGAATTATCTAAATGTATCGGAATTTCCTACTGCGACTTTCGTATTGACCAACGTTACCGATCCATCCGAATACAGGCTCCAGGATATGCGTGAAATCAGCCTTATAGGAAGCGGGGAATTGACCCTGAACGGGCTTTCCAAGCGCTACGCCAACATTCGCGTGTTTATGACATATATAGAAGAGAAGCCGATCACAGCCGAAAATACCGGCCTGACCGGCGACCTTATACATATTACCGCTGAATTTTCTATCTCTCTTTCTGATTTTGCGATATCGATTGAACCGGAGAATCTTCTCACAATTGATGACAGAGTGAATATCATGTTTGATGGTTTCGGATCCACGAACCGGATGAGCGCCTCGGCGCCGGCAGAATCGGAATAGCGGCTCAGCAGAAGCTTTGGATCGCAGCAAACTCAAGCCGGGCATATCCAGCCCGGCTTTATCATTTCAACATAAATGCACATATACGCATAAATGCAGGTAGCCTTTGCTTCTTAGGGAATCAAGTCAAGAGAAACGACAGGCCCTGACGAAGTCGAAAGCGCTTTTTGGGAAAAATGAAAAAAAAGCTCAAAATTTTTGACAAATATGGCCCCGGAGCCGGAAATAAAAAAAATTGCAGAAATTACTAAAAAACTCTTGACAATTTTTGGTATGGAGTTATTATAGGGACGTCTAGGGAAACGCAGTTTTTCAAAGCTTTACGCGCATTCTTCTTTTATACATCTCTATTAAGTAATAAAAATAAACATGTTGTGAAATATCATTGTTTTTGTTGGCTTATCCTCATTAAACAAATTTGCCCATTACATCAAGTAACATTTGGTGCTTAGGATTATTAAGCTACCAATTTACCTTCGAGGGGGGAATCTTGAAACTAGTTTTCAGGATTAGCAAAGTTGGTGGTTTAAATCAAAACTTTGAAGGAGCATTGTAATGAAGCAAAAAAATCTTACAATACTTTCTTTGCTGACCTCGTTAATGCTTCTTGTCTTTGCTGGTTCTGCATTGGCTGATGTTACGGTAACGTTTAATGATGCCACTTTTGATGTGGGCCGGACCGGTCAGACCATAGAGATGGAAGTAACCGCTGATAATCCTATTTCGATGTTTGATGTTATTGCAGAGATCGTTGATAATGGGGCCTGGGCCACCGTTACCGGCGCATCATTTAACCTGCTTAACGGCACCGGTGGATCAGATTTGACCAGGATTGACGGCCAGCCGGAGGATATTTTCCGCCTGTACGCCACCAACCTGGGAAGCTGTGACCCGGTACTCGATGCTGGAACTTCAGTGGTTGTTGAACTGACCGTTGATATTGGCTGCGTTGAAGGTACATTTAACATAACCCCCACCGGCATTGATTGGGATATTGATGC
Organism: Candidatus Zixiibacteriota bacterium; assembly: GCA_011056555.1. Classification (GTDB taxonomy): domain Bacteria; phylum Zixibacteria; class MSB-5A5; order JAABVY01; family JAABVY01; genus JAABVY01. The sequence continues at coordinate 5,232 of DSEQ01000007.1, forward strand.
CTTTACTACAGCAACCACAACCTTTGTAGGGACCGATTGTGCTGCTGAGCCGGTTCAGGGAGTTATGGGAACGTATACCGTCAAGTCTAATGCACCCTTCTTCACCAATTGCCCAACGGAAGACCTAATATTCGAATGTACAGAACCTGCCAATTATGATTTTGATGCTGATGATTTAGACTTAGGTTATTGCGGTGAAGAACTTACTTACGCCGTTGTTTCCGGTCCGGGCTCAATCGATTCCGATGGTGTTTGGACCTGGGATTCGTTCGGTCAAGTAGGTATTCATGAAGTCACCGTTTCGGTCACAGACACATATGAGAATGTGGCCAACTGTGCCTTCACAGTGATCATCACGAATCTGCCACCGGTTGTCGATTATTGTCCTCCGAGCTATGACGTGCCCTTTGACGGCATAAGCAAGGTATGGATCTGTTTCGGCGAGGAGGCGTTCGGTACTGTTGATGCACATGATCAGGATGTACCTGTTTGCCCTGGTCCTCTGGAATTCTATCTGGAGAGCTTCAACGGCCCCGGTACCTTCACCGTCGATCCCAATACTGGTGACTGGAGCTGGCAGACCGATGATGAACCAGGATATGCCGGAATCTGGCATGCGGTAATCGGTGTAACTGATGGTGTACCGGAAGATGACGTCTTCTGTGAATTCGACATTAAGGTTACCGGTATCGAAGTCAAGATTGCAAAGACTGGCGAAGATGAGTTCGTGTTTCAGGGTACATACACCACGGTTCCGATTTTTGCCTTTGTTGACGGCCAGGATGTTGGTGGATTTGAATTCCTGATTTCCTATGATGCTTCCGCTCTTACATTCGTGGGTGCTACCCTCGGAAGCTATCTGGATGACAATAATTGGGAATATCTGCAATACAGAACTGGCCCGTTCGGTAACTGCGGTGATGCCTGCCCCAGTGGATTGGTGAGAGTTGTTGGAATAAATGACGTAAACGATGGTCAACCGCACCCGGATCCGGGTTCATGGCATTGGCCGGATTCAATTACAGTTGTCGACCTCAAGTTCTATGTCACTGACGATAGAACTTATGAGTGTCAGTTTATACCGATCGGATTCTATTGGTTAGACTGCACCGACAACACGATTGCCGACAGTACTGGTAATCAGATTATTATCAGTCGCAATGTTTACTGGTATAATCGTCCCGATGATCAGTACATTCTCCTTGATCCCGCTATGAGCCCGCACAAGGCTGGCTGGCAGTCTATCCCCGATCCTTATTACCAGCAGTGTGATGAGATCGCGGATCCCAGCAAGCCATTTCCGCTTGGTTGCATGGATTTCTACTACGGCGGCGTGGACATCGCGTGTGCTGATGAAATCGACCTCCGCGGAGACTTGAACCTGAATAACATCGCCAACGAAATTGGTGATGCTGTTCTTTACACCAACTTCTTTATCTATGGACAGCCCGTGTTTGACATCAACCTCCAGGGCCAGATTGCGGCCTCGGATGTCAATAATGACGGTAAGGTCCTGACCGTTGGTGACTTGATCTATCTGATCAGGATCATCACCGGTGACGCCGTTCCGTTCAGCAAACTTGCTCCATTTGCGAATTCTGTCGATGTGGCTATTGCCAACAACAGCAATGGAATCACAGTCACCACTGATGCAAATGTTGATCTTGGCGGCGCCCTGTTCGTATTTAACGGAGTTAGCTCGGCCGACGTCATACCGAACGTCCATGGTATGGATGTGAAGTACGATGTTGTCGATGAACAGCTCAGGGTTCTTGTTTATGATATCGAGGGTGCCTATGTTCCTGCAGGTGAAAACGAGCTCTTCACAGTTGTTGGCGTTGAAAATGCGGCCCTTGCAGATGTCAGCATAGTTGACTTCTACGGAGCCGACTTGAACGTCAATACCTATATGAAGGCTCTGCCGACAGCCTTTGCGCTGTTGCAGAACTCACCCAACCCGTTCAACCCGTCAACCGATATAAGTCTGGATCTTCCGGAAGCCTCCCAGTGGTCAATCGACATTTATAATGTCCAGGGCCAGCTGGTTAAGAGCTTCTCCGGATATGATAACGCCGGACGTGTAACGGTTACCTGGGATGCTCAGGGCATGGCCTCAGGTATCTACTTCTACAGAGCGAAGGTCGGCAGCTTCACCGATGTTCGTAAGATGGTTCTCATGAAGTAAACCAGACGCCTTTTATACATGAGGGAGGCTTTCGGCCTCCCTCTTTTTTTATTTGCTTTTAATCGCTTCTGATTGCATAATTGGTAGGTTAACGGAATATTCAACTTATCATCAGATCAAATTACCGGAGCGGGTCATCTCCTGCCGATCTGATGAATGCTAAAATCTGACAGGACCCGAGCTGCCATGAAGTTCGATTACAGGTTTCAAAGAAAAATCAAGGTTTTCAAGCGATACCGCCGCATTATTGAAGTTCTCGTAAAATATGGATTCGGGGAAATCCTGGGCCGCATGAACGTAGCCGCCCGCCTGAAGATCGGCAAGCGCAAGCTTCTGCAGGGGACGGCGGACCTGGCGTCCAAAAGCTACGCCGAAAGAATCCGTCTGGCAATGGAGGAACTCGGCCCTACCTTTATAAAGCTGGGACAGGTTCTGTCGACCCGTCCATTTCTGATTCCGGTTGAGCTGGTGGTTGAACTTTCCAAGCTTCAAGATGAGGTGGCTCCCTTCGAATTCGAGATAGTTCGCGAGATTGTCGAGAAGGAGCTGGAAGCGCCGATTTCGGAGATATTCGATTCGCTCGAGGAAAAGCCGGTTGCCTCGGCTTCGCTTTCCCAGGTTCATGTCGGGATTCTCAAGGACGGGCGTAAGGTTGCGGTCAAGGTACAGCGTGCCAATGTCAAGGAGCTGATTGATGTCGATATGGTAATCCTCCGCGACCTGGCGGAACTGCTGGAGCGTTTTGTGCCGGAATCCAGGCGCTTTGATCCCACCGGGCAGATCGATGAGCTGGCCAAGGTCTCCCGGCGGGAATGTGATTTCCTGTATGAAGCGCGGAATATGGATATTTTCACGCTGAACTACGCCGATGACCCGATGGTCAAAATTCCCGAAGTTTACTGGGATTATACGACCAAAAAGGTCCTGGTGGCCGAGTACGTTGAGGGTATAAAGATATCGGCGATTGAGAAGCTGAAAGAGGCCGGTCTCGACCTGAAGGTGATTTCGAGGCGCGGGCTGAGGATAATAATGAAGATGATTTTCGAGGACCGCTTCTTCCATGGCGACCCTCATCCCGGGAATGTCTTCGTCATGAAGAATGGCCGCATTATTCTTCTTGATTTCGGTATGGTGGGACATCTGTCGCAATCGGTCGTCGATTTTCTCACCGATCTGCTGTTCTCAGCTTCGACCTGGGATGCGCGCAAGATATTGAAGACCGTGCTCGAATTTGACCTCGTGCCGGAAGATTACGATCAGCTCGGACTCGAATCTGAACTAACCGAACTTCTGTACCGTTATCACAAGATTCCGCTGGGACAGATTGATATGAAATCTCTGCTGATAGATGCGATGGACATATTTTACCGTTACCAGATACGCCTGCCGGGCGCATTTATGCTCCTGACCAAGGCCATGATCACGGCCGAGGAGGTGGCGCGTGAACTCGATCCTGAAATCAACCTGATCGAGGAGGTGGAGCCGTACGTAAAGGGGCTGGCCTCCAAGCGCTTCCAGTTCTCGGTATTCAAGAAGGATTTCATGGGGGTGCTGAGTGATCTGCGTGATTTGATAACCAGTCTGCCTTTTGATTTGAAGCGCATCACTCAGAAGATAAGAAAAGGGGATATGGAGGTGCAGTTCAGGCACCGGGGATTGGATGACCTGACCAATGAGATGTTCGAGTCCTCGAAACGAATTTCGCTGGCACTCATAATCGCAGCCATCCTGGTCAGCGCCTCGCTCCTTCGTCATGCACAACTGGGGCTGAAGATATTCGGATTCCCGGTATTATCGCTGCTGGGATATCTTTTGGGGGGCGCTCTGACAATCTGGTTGGTTATTAATATTTTAAGATCGCCGAGGAATCGATGACTACTTATTCACACTCGAGGCTGGGTACATATGAAAACTGCCCGCTGCAATATAAATATCGTTATGTGAAAAGAATCGATATTGACAGGAGAGATTCGGTCGAGGCCTTTCTGGGCTCCCGTTGCCATGAGTCACTGGAGAAAATGTACAAGCTTCTGTTGAATGCCAGGATGTGGTCAAAGGACGAGCTCCTGGACGATTACAAGCTGCGCTGGGAGCGGGAATGGCATGACAATATCTTCATAGTCAGAACCGACCTGCGGCCCGGAGATTATTACAATCAAGGGCTCAAGGCGCTTTCGGATTATTATGACCGTTACCGCCCCTTCGACCGGGACAAGACCCTGGCGCTGGAACAGAGGGTGGAGGTGGCCCTGGACGATTCCGGCAAATACAGGCTGCAGGGATTCATCGATCGTTTGTCGGAAACCGACGAGGGGCATTACCAGATTCATGATTACAAGACCGAACGCACTTGGAAGACGCAGGAGTATTTCGATGCTGAGCGGCAGCTGGCGCTGTATCAAATCGGTATTTCCAATATGTTTTCCGATATCAGATCGGTTGAACTGATCTGGCATTATCTTATTTTCGACAAGGAAGCTCGCTCCTCCAGGACCGGTCGGCAGCTGGAGGAACTGAAGCTGAAGACCATCCATCTCATACAGGAGATAGAGGATGCCACAGAGAAGGATGATTTTACATACATTGAATCGGCGCTCTGCGACTGGTGTGATTACTATCACATCTGCCCGGCCAAAAAGCATGTGCATCTGACGGAGATGATGTCGCCCCGGGAATTCGCCGAAGATGAGGGTGTTCAGATGGTCAATCGCTATATAGAAGTCAAGGACGCCCTGGCGGAATTGAAGGCGGAAAAAGAGCAGATTGAGAGAAATCTTTTCGAATTTTGCAAACAGCTAAGTGTTGAGGTTGTAAGGGGTTCAACTCATAAAGTTAAAGTCAAATCTGAACCGTCCTACAAGGCCAAATTCACAGCCAGCGATGATCCTGCGGAGAAGGAACGGTTCCTTCAATTCATAAAAGAGCGGGGCCTCTATGACGAGTTGATGATCATCCATTACCAGAAGCTGAACAGCGCCATAAAAGGAACCCAATTAAGTCCGGATATAAGGCAAGCGCTTCTGGACTTCGTCTACCTGGAAGAGGGCAAACCTCGTTTCAGCGCATCAAAATTAAGGAAGTCCGACTATTGAGGGCATTCTAAGAACTATGCATCGGATTGCAATTTATATCAAAATATATTCATATCAGTCCAAAAAACAGATTCTGCGCCGAAAAAAAGCATTGCCAAAATATTGAACATTTTTTAATATTATAATTTATGTCAAGAGCGCAGATATTGCCATATTTTGCTTGACAATATAGGCATCCAAATTATATTGAATTGGTGTAATTTATTAAGATATTTTCTGTTACCTGAAAGATTTGAAGAAAATTCTTATTGATATACCAATCCCTTTGGGGATTGCTCCGAGGGGGAGCAGATACATTTGCACCTAACTTAATTCTTGCCCGAGCTGTTACTGTTTAAGGGTATTGAGTATGTTATTTATGGTATAAAGATTGCTGTTATCTTGCTATAATAGTAAGCTTTAAGGAGGCTAATATATGCACCCGAGAAACGCCCGCTACGCAATTTCCTGCCTTGCGTTGGCGCTGTTATTTTTCCTACCCCCGCCCCTTACCGCTGATCCCGTAAATAAGTATGTACAGGATTCTTTGATATCAATGGCTCCAGGCGAACCATCTCTTCAGGAGTTGCTGGACAGTCTTGGATATACTATAGACGTGGTTAATGATGAGCTTGGCTGGGAAGTTTTTTACACCGCGCCCGGCTCACAGGCGGCAATGATCCTGGAGCAGGTGGCAGCGTCGGCCACCAGCGCCTCAAGCGGATGGTATGACGCAGCCGACAGCTCGGATAAACATGAGCTCTTCGTTGCCGGCGATGAGGCCGGAGATTCAACGATTTTTATTATCGAGAATGCCGATTCTATCGGATTCTATATGACTCCAAACCTGGTCGATTACGAATCGTGGTATACACAGAATATTTACAACAACGATGGCTTCGACCATGCACTTTTGTTTCCGACCGGCAATCCCCATGAATATATCGTTGCCTTTGAGGATTTGCAGGACGGGGGTGACGCAGATTATAATGATCTGGTGATCAGGGTCAGGTTCGAGAACGCCGCTCCTTTGCTCTCCCTCCCCGATGATATGTATTTAAATATGTGCGGTCAGAACTGGGTTTGTTTCGATGTGGCCGCGTATGATCAGACCGATTCGATAACACTGGAGATGCTGGAAGGCTATGGCAGTTTCACAACCATGGTAGGCGCAGGAGAAGTTTCGGACCAGCATTGTTTCTTTCCCTCAGGCAGTGATGCCACATATCTCTTTGTTTTTAAGGCTACTGATAATTTGGGTGCATTTGTTATAGATTCTTTTGAAGTGGTGTATGAGATAAACGATCGCCCGATATTCTCGCTCCCGGATGATTTCGATACAGTGTTGTGTGAATATGATTCAATCTGCGTGCCCTTCGAAGCATTTGATGCCGACGGCGATGAACTGGAAATTGAATTCCTGCAGGGCGAAGGGACGATAGACTATGTCAACAGCACCTTCTGCTTCCTGCCGGCTGAGGTTGATTTTTCATCTTATACATTTATACTGAAAGCTTCCGATTCATGCTGTTCTGAGATAGAGACGATTGATCCGGATTATTGCTGCCCCGTGCCGTGCCCGGAAGATACTATTACGATAGACGTGAGGGTGAACATGGTGCCTGATCTGGTAACTGTGCCCGATTTCGATACGCTTCTCTGTGAACCGCAGGAAATATGCTTCCCGGTTTCGGCCACGGACGGCAATGAAGGCGATCTTGTCACAATCTCTGTATCCTCCCCGGCAACATATAATGAGCAGACTGGAGAAGTCTGCTTTATGGCGGATGCCGATGGTGTTTACGATATAGTTGTGACCGCCACCGACCAGCTGTGCGGCGCTGCGGCCGAGGATACGGTGACCGTGACTGTAGAGCTGAATGAAGCTCCTGACCTGGTTGCAGCCGACGATACCAGCTATTATTTCTGCTCCGAGCCATATGAGATTTGTTTCGAGAACACCGTGATCGACCCCGATGGCCCGGACGGCAATACCTTCAGCCTGGTGTCAGGTCCGGGTGCGATCGATCCCCAGTCCGGCACTGTCTGCTTTACACCGCTGGAGCCGGGAGAGTATGAATTTGTAATTAGCGTAACTGATATATGCCAGAATTCGGATATCGACACGGTCTATATCTCAATCGCCATGAACAGCCCTCCGGTGCTGATACTCCCTGATGACTTTTCTGTCGTTCAATGTGAGTATGAGCCGATCTGTATCCAGGCGGTTGCCGATGACCCCGATCTTCCCAATGACGTATTGACATTTATAAAAGTCTCGGGCTTCGGCGGCATCGATCCGCAGACCGGGGAACTCTGTTTCACGCCTGTGGTGGCGGGACAGTATGATTTTGTGATCCGGGTAAAAGATCTTTGCGGTGAAGTTGACCAGGATACAATATCCATAGATGTCAGTCTCAATTCACCTCCGCTTATGACGGTGTCGCCGTCAATGTCGGTTTTCTTCTGTGAACCGGGGGATTCGGCCTGTATTACCCTGAGCGCCTCCGATCCCGACCTGAACGAGACCCTGAGCTTTGAGCAGCTCGCGGGACCGGCCGGGGCTCTGGACGCTCTCAGCGGTGAGTTCTGCTTCGAGTTAACCGGCGCCGGCGACTACGGCTTCACATTCAGAGTTGTGGATCAGTGCGGCGCGGCCGACACGGCTGATGTGACCGTGACCGCGGAAATGAACACCCCGCCTGTGGTCACCCTCCCGGATGATTATTCGGAAATAGTCTGTGCCTCCGGTGATGAGATTTGCTTCAGCGCAAGTTTTGACGATCTGGAGGGTCAGGATCTGGAAATAGCCGTGCTGCCGTTCGGCAGCTATTCCGAGGGCACGGTCTGCTTCCCGGCGGCCGCCTCCCAGGATACAACATTCTGCATTATTGTTCAGGCGACCGATATATGCGGTGCGACCGGTGAAGATACAGTCTGTATTGACGTGCATTACAACCTTCCGCCTACTGTCAGTATTTCGCCTGATACCACTATCAAGGTCTGCCAGCCGCCGGATAATTTCTGTTTCTCGTACACATCCGGAGATCCTGACGGTACTGAGCCCGATATTACCATTGTGCAGGGCAGCGGCACTGTTCAGGGAGGCCAGGTCTGTATCAATATCGATACAGTAGGTGCTTACTGTGTGCGGATTCGCGCCACTGATGAGTGCGGCGAATTTGCTGAGGACGATGCCTGCGTAATATTTGTTGCCAACCAGCCGCCTGTCCTGACTGTGAGCGATGACATAACTCAGGCGCTCTGCGAGGCGGCTGAAATCTGCTTCGACAACTCTGCGACTGATCCCGACCTGCCGGACGACACTCTGACATTCAGCCTGACCAGTGCTCCCCAGGGTGCTACGATTACGGCCACTGGAAGGGTATGCTTCACGCCAGCGCAGCCGGGCACTTACGACTTTACTGTCAGGGTGACCGATCACTGCGGTGAGTTCGATGAGGGCGTTGTTTCCGTGACAGTGGAACTGAATCAGCCGCCCCAAATCGTGGCCGATCCCGACAGCCTCTATCACGAGTACTGCGGTCTGGGTGCGCCCGAGGTTGAGCTTTGTTTTGACGGACTGACGGTTTCCGATCCGGATGATGACATCGCTTTGCTGACGGTTGAAAAGACAGCCGGTCCAGGTACTTTTGATGCCGCGACCATGATGACCTGTTTTACCGCACCTGTGGCGGATACCGTTATTGAATTTGTTTATAAGGTTTCGGACACATGCGAGGCATATGACCTCGATACGGTGCTCTATTATATATATGTAAATCCCGAATGCGATTCCTTCACCTGCCTCGAGGTCTGGATCGAGAACACGGAATGCGTGCTCACCAGCAGCTTTGTCGAGGTTTCCATCTCGGCCGATTTTAATATCGCTGTTGGCGGATTTGACCTGGTTGTCAAATACGATCCGACCGCGTTTACACTTACCGATGTATATCGCGGTGACGCGACTGCGGACTGGGAATATTTCACTTACAGGACGGGCGATATTGGCGGCTGCAGCCCGGTTTGTCCGGACGGCCTGATCCGTATGGTAGCGATTGCGGACCGCAATGATGGTACCCCGCATCCGCCCGAAGAAGCCTATATGCCCAATGGTGAGATCGCAGCAATGAGATTCTATGTCACCAGCGATTTGAACTTCTCCGGCCTGACCTATGCGGTCGACTTCTACTGGTTCAAGTGTTCCGACAATGCCTTCTCGTCCAGAACGGGCGACACACTGTTTGTCGAAAAACTTATAACCAATCAATACGGAGTCGTCTGGGATGAACTGGATGATGACAATTATCCCGAGGATTCCCGTTATGCCAATATCGGCGTTCCTGACAGCTGTCTTGTCGGTGATAAGGTTAAGCCGCAGAGATGTGTGATAATGCGTAACGGCTCGATCTGTATTATTGACCCGGAGGAAATCGACAAGCGTGGCGACATGAACCTGAATGAAATTGCCTATGAAATTGCGGATGCGGTACTCTACACCAACTACTTCATATTCGGACCCGCGGTCTTCACGATCAATTACGGCGGCCAGGTGGCGGCTTCAGACGTCAACGCCGACGGCAGAACATTGACAGTTGGTGATCTGATTTACCTCATTCGTGTGCTGATCGGTGATGCTACGCCGATTAATAAGCTTAATGCTTTTGCTGAAAGTGTTGATCTTACACTGGAAAAGAACAGCGGCGAAGTTGCAATCAAGTCAGAATCCGTTTCTGAGATAGGAATAGCGCATTTTGTCTTCGATATCTCTGAAGCACAGTCGCTGCCCGAGATTACAGCCTCGAGCGATATTTCAGATATGAAGCTGGAGTATAATGCCGACGGCGATATTATGAGGGTCCTGATTTACAGCATGGATACTCATCGAATCCCGTCGGGAGAGAATGTTCTCGGGACTATCCATGTGGATGGTGATATCAGCCTCATTTCAACTGATATGGCCGATTACTACGGCAGCGACCTGGCGGTCAATCTGCGCGAAGTGTCGACCCTGCCGACTGAATTCATGCTGTCCCAGAACTTCCCCAATCCTTTCAATCCTGAGACCGAGATTCAGCTCTCGCTTCCGGAGGCGTCCGATTGGAGCATTGAGATCTTCAATATCAGGGGACAGCGAATAGAGAGTTTCTCGGGTCACAGCGATGCCGGAGTGGTAAAAGTCCTGTTCCAGGCCGATAACCTGGCGACTGGAATGTACTTCTATCGGGCAGTCGCAGGTGATTTCACTGATACAAAGAAAATGATTCTCCTGAAGTAAATCATCTCTATCTCTGCAGGAAGAGAAGAAGCACTGACGTGAGCGGGACTTAGAGGTCCCGCTTTTTTTTGGGCAGACATCGAATAAAAATGATTCTGGAGTGTAACCTGTCTAAAGATAGGCTGTCTGATATGGTAGGAGGTTCGGTATGAGTTTAGACTGGATTTTGATTTTCTTCGCACTTATCGTGATGATAGCGGCAGGCGCTGTCTGGCTGTAGATTTAGATAAGCTTTAAGCTATGATAGGATTTGATTCTCGTGGTTTCATATTCCTTATCCTTGATTGTGTGGAGGAGAAGCCCGTCCGGCGATATTCGGGCGGGTAATTTCTTTGCGCTTTGTTGGGCAATGAGATGGCTTGCGGACATGGCAAGAAAAAAGCCCCGCAAGCGGGGCTTTTTTAGAGTTCCAAATTGTTATTCTTCTTCTTCTTTTTCTTCTTCCACAACTGTATATTTGAATTTGGGATATATCTGTGTCTTGCCATCCGGCAACACGCCCATCAAGTGATTCGAAGGCGGGAAGAAAGTGGTATCGACCACGATATCATTGACGGTCACGCCGTTGTCGCCGGTGAAGTACAATTTTGCAATTCTTCCTTCCCCGGGGTCGATATATCTGATGGGCGGGGTCATGGAAGTCAGTATGCCCAGATTAATCTTCTGGCTGGCGGTGTCCGGATTGGGAATCTTGACGGCACAGAACTCGGCGCGCGAGCCTTCAAATGAGACTGAGTCATAGTACATCTTCTTTTCGCCGGCCGAAATGTAAAACGGGAAAGACATAGCATTTATCGGCTCTTTATTGGTCAGAAGGATCTCAAACTCGTAATGGTTCTTGACCTCTGTGGGCCGAACTTTTACCTCACATACATCTTCCTTGCCCACTTCCTTTTCAACTTCCTTTTTGACCTCGGTTTCCTGGGCTATCAGTATAGCGGATGAGACGATAAAAACTAATGCTGTCAGCAATAAGAGCGCCTGTTTGGGTTTCACCAGTTCCTCCTTAAGATATTATAAAGTTTCAATACTCTGCATTGCCAGTTCGCTGGGACGGCTTCCGGGATAGGCATCGATCTGCTTTTGATAATATACACGTGCCGAATCGGCCTGATTCAGCCTGTTCTGGAAAATCGCTCCTATTCTAAAATAGGCATCATTCGCGAACCTGAAATTTTTGAAATCCTCCGGCAATTTTCTCAATGCCCTCACGGCATCATCCCATGCTTCATATTTTATGTAGAGCCGGGCCAGATATTCCTGCGCCGCGGCACCGACTGTCTTCCGGGGGTAGTCGTTCCGCATACCCGCGAAGAAAGCCTCTGCTCTATTATACCACTGATCGCTCAATTGTTTCTTGCCTTGTTTATCAAAAAATTCGGGCAGATACAGATATGTTTCATAGGAAATTGAATGGGTGGGATATCGCTCTATAATGGCAGTATAGGCATCCCGGGCCTGGTTGTACTGCTTCTGTTCCTCGTAACTGACTGCAATCATGCGCTGTGCCAGCGGATGATGTTCGGCCGCATATTCCAGCTCCAGGAGCTGGTTCAGGGCATCGCGGGACTGCTGGTATCGCTGCTCCCGAAGCAGCGCATTTCCGAGCTGCAGGAGCGCTGTGGGAGCATAGAGGCTGTCGATACCGAAATCCAGCACCCGGCGGTAATATTTGACGGCGCTGTCGGGCTTTGCGAGGTCATCAAGAAATGTCTGGGCGGCCAGCATCAAAGGGCCCCGGCTGAATGTGCCGCTCGAATCGACCGTAGAGAGCAGGAGATCGATTGCGGCCTGAGGCTGATCGGTCGATCTATAGGTCTCGGCCAGGAGGCGGGTGGCCGCCATCCAGGCGACAGAGGCCGGGTAATCGTTACGAAGCTGATTATAGTAATCAATCGCTCCCTTGCTGTAACGCAGGCCCTTATCTTCGTTTCCGACGCCGTAGAAATAGGCCGCCAGATCATGGGGGAGACTGACTATATCCATATCCGGCACTCCGGCAGAATCAACCGGCGGATAGTAAGTCTCAATTAACTTGTTGTAGATCTGCTCCACCTTTTCGGTTTTGCGCTGGTCGTCGAGCAGATGGGCAAGCCGAAGCCAGGCAAATTTCTGCTGCTGCGGGTTGTGATGAAAAATCGTTTCGAAATCAGCCAGGCTCTTTTCGGCCGCGGTGGTATCGCCCAGCTGAAGAGATAGCTCTGCGGTACGCAGAAGGCTCTGGCCCGCTAAATTGGAGGCATCAATTTCACTCTCGGACGGAGATTCCTGTTCCGCCAGATCAGAGAAGTTCTCCTGAAAGTACTGTACCACCTCTTCATGCTCATCGATGACAGCTCTCAGGTCAGCTTCTGTTGCCAGTTCAGGCTTAATTCCCAGCCTCTCTCCGGCCTTCTGGGCATCGGCGTGAAGCTTCTCGAGCTGGTATATAGTCTTTTCTTTGGAATTATCGCCGCATCCGCTCAGGAGCAGGGCAAATATAAATGTTGCAATAAGATATAATTGATTTCTCATATTTTTATTCATCTTATCGGATAATGCCGTCCGATTTTCAGCCTAATATGTAATAAAAAACTGCCGCTTTTACAACAATTATTAATGCACGGCGTTAATTAAGTAAATGAAAGAAAACGAATGCAGAATGTAGCCATAAATAGTCTATTTTGCAATTAGGTAAAGATGGAAATTGAGATACATCCAAGGGCGCCCTTTGATTTCGATCTATCACTTCGATATTATTCCCGCTCTAAATTCGAAGCTGTCGACATCGCTGAAAATGGCCGCTATTACCGTGCAATACCGTATCATGGAAAAATCTGTCCGGTCGAGGTTAAGTCGGTAGGAGAGATCGAAAAGCCTCGGATTTTGGCAAGATCCCTGGCTGGTTCGCCCGAGAAATATGAGCAAAATGTGATTGCGCAAAATCTAAAAACCATATTTCGTATCGGCTATAGTTTGCATGGTTTCTATGAGTTCTGCAAAACGGATCACATTTTAAAAAGACTTTCAGAAAGGTATTATGGTCTGATAAATCTCCAGACTGTCGATCCATTTGAAATTCTTGTCTGGGCCATAACCGGGCAACAGATGAGTTTGAAATTTGCCTTTAGATTAAAGCGCAGGCTGGTGGAGAAATACGGAAAGAGATTTCAGGTTGACGGAAAGACGATCTATACATTTCCAAAACCGGAAGTCCTGGCCGGGGCAAAAACATCAGATCTTCTAAAGATGCAATATTCTCGAAACAAGGCTGATTACATCAAATCCCTTGCGGCTTCTGTTACGGACAGAAAAATTGACCTTGAAAAATTGCGCGGATTTGATGATAATACGGTTCGCGATATTCTAACCGGGATAAGGGGAATAGGAGGGTGGAGCTGTGAGTACGCCATGCTGCGCTCGCTTGGACGGGATGATGCCTGCCCCTCGGCTGATGCCGGATTGAGAAGGGCGCTGGCGGAAAATTACGGCATTGCGCAAAAAAGCAGTGAAAAAGATGTTGATAATTTTATGAAGAGATTCATGCCCTTCCGGGGTATGGCAACCTACTACCTCTGGTTCGGGCTTTTGGAAAAATCTACAAAGGATGGAGTACCATGAAAAAAATATATTTCACAGAATTTGACAGCGGCAAATGGAAAATTTATCTGGCTGCCAGCGATAAGGGAGTGGTGAAGATTTCCTATGGCGCAAGTTCGAAGTTCGATTTCTTCGCCTGGCTCGAGGATAAATTCCCCGGCTATATGTTCGAAAAAAATGATTCCAGGACATCAGCTTACGCCAGTAACATAAAGAAGTACATTAATGGTAAAATCAAGAAGCTCGATATCCCCATCGACCTCCAGGCCAATGGTTTTACCAAAAAAGTCCTGACGAAATTGAAGAAAGTACCCTATGGCAAGACTGTAACCTATGGCGAACTGGCGGCCATGGCCGGTAATCCGCGCGCCAGCCGTGCGGCCGGAACAGCCTGCTCAAAAAATCCGATTCCGCTGGTGATCCCATGCCATCGGGTAATCGCCGCCGGAGGACGAATCGGCAAGTACGGCGGGGGAGAGCGTCTGAAGAGAAAGCTCCTTGAAAACGAGGGCGTGCTTGGGCTGAAAGACTAATGAGCTAATGATTTGGGAATGATCTTATTCACATAGAAAGGAAAATCTGATGGATCCCAGGATTGAGAAACTTGCGGATGTTATGGTTAATTATTCACTGGAGTTGAAACAGGGCCAATGGGTGAAGGTGCAGGGTATCAATACCGCCATGCCGCTGATCAAGGCCTTTTTTAAGAAGGCGCTCGATGCCGGCGCTCATCCGTATTATCATGCCATGGTCGATGATATCGAAGAGATATTCATGAAATATGGTTCGGATGAGCAGCTCACATTTATTTCTGACATACAGAAAATCGAGACCGAGAAGGTCGATGCGATGTTTGCTATTATGGCGCGCGACAATTCCAAATATCTGAGCAATGTCGATCCCGATCGCCAGGCGCTGGCGCAGGGAGCGCGCAAGGATCTGTTTACGAAGTTTATGGAAAGGTCGGCTAATGGCGATCTGAAATGGGTCGGCACGATGTATCCGACAATCTCGGCGGCGCAGGATGCCGATATGTCGCTTTCGGAGTATGAAGATTTCGTGTATGAGGCCGGGCATCTCAATGATGATGATCCGGTAGTCTTCTGGAAATCGATGTCGAAGACCCAGGATAAACAGGCCGAGTATCATCAGGGATTCAGGGAGATTCATGTCAAGTCTAAGGATACTGATCTGAAGCTCAAGGTCGAGGGACGCAAATGGGTCAATTGCGACGGCAAGTACAATTTCCCGGACGGCGAGATCTTCACCACACCCATAGAGGATTCGGCGAATGGTCATATTGTCTATACGTATCCGGCCTGCTATGGCGGAAGAGAGGTGGCCAATGTTCGTCTGGAATTCAAAGAGGGAAAGCTGGTCGATTTCTCGGCCGACAAAAACCAGGATTATCTCGAGAAGATGGTGAATATGGATGAGGGTGCGCGGATACTGGGTGAGTTTGCGATCGGTACCAATTACAATATCGATAAATTCACAAAGAACATATTGTTCGATGAGAAGATCGGCGGTACGATTCATCTGGCTCTGGGTGCGGCTCCTCCCGAGACCGGCGGTACCAACAAGTCGGCATTGCACTGGGATATGATCTGCGATCTTAAGGATGGCGGCGAGCTTTACGGCGACGGCGAGGTCTTTTATAAAGATGGCAAGTTCATGAAGGAATTCTAACTCATGTGCCGGGCGTACATCCTGAGACGCCCGGCAGGGTGCCCCATCCGCTTTG
Organism: Candidatus Zixiibacteriota bacterium; assembly: GCA_011056555.1. GTDB lineage: Bacteria > Zixibacteria > MSB-5A5 > JAABVY01 > JAABVY01 > JAABVY01. The sequence continues at coordinate 21,089 of DSEQ01000007.1, forward strand.
GTGGTGGGTTTCGCAATTGGCTGCGAGGGGTGCGGCTGTCTGCAGAAAAAGATTGACGCTGCGTTCGATATAATTATTTTATATTTGACACTGGTAGACGCCGGCCACTGGTCAGGCATTAATAGAGATTATTAAGGATACGCTGAGTTTATACTGAAGATTGACATAGCAGGATGACCGAAATTTCCCACCCGCTGGGTGGGGTACAAAGTATAGTTGGCTGCTCACTGGGTACATGAATTGTGGTGGCAAAGCATAATTGGCTCAATGCCAATATCAAAATAAAAGATATGGCGTATCTCATAATTCCTCCCGATCCATGTCAACAATTGGCTGAGGCTTGTATAGGCTGTCTCTATTAAAATAATCTAATCTTCAGTATCAAGAAGTCAAGCATTATTCGGGACAAATAGGTCTAATATGTAGCGCAGTAATAACAAAGAAAAGCTTGACAAGGGTGGCGTGATGACTAACTTTAATTGTGGTACAACAATTGGGGGCAGGACAGGGCCTGGTAAGTTGAAAAACAGTTGCTATGGTACATTCAATGTCTTTACTTTTCATAATAGTGATTTATTATAATGAGATCAAGTGGAGGTGTTTTGTGAAAAAAATAGGATTGATTCTAAGTAATTTTATTTTAATATCAGTTTTGATTATAAATATATCCTGTAATTCTATAGGAGGGTATCGGTCTTTTAAAATTACCACACCTGCAATGGAGCCAACATATTCAACAGGAGACGTTGTGTTGGCTGACATGAATGCCTATAAGAAAAATGAGATAGAATTTTCAGATATAGTAGTTTTCAATCCTCCTAATTCGCCAAAGGAAATATATATAAAAAGATGTATTGGTTTGCCAGGCGATACTCTACAATTTATTGATAAAAAACTATGGATCAATGGAAAAAAAATTGATGAATCTGAGTACGTACAGTTTACTTCCGAAAAGATCTTTCCATACGATGATGAAATGCCTGATCCATATGAGCTCTCAAAAACTAAATATGGTATTTCTAATGATGGACATCGACCTTTTATACCATTCAGAGATAATTCAGCTAAACTAATTGTTCCGAAAACTGAGTACTTTTTGGTAGGTGACAACCGTGACAATTCTCTTGATTCACGTATGATTGGTTTTGTAAATCGTAAAAGTATTTTGGGAAAAGTTGTTTCAACAAAGGAAGAATAAAAACATATATATTTTTCCTCATACCAGAATTAGGGACCTTGTATAAAACATATTTAATACTATGGACTTCCCCCGATAAAACGGACATCAAGTTAAGTTGGTTTTGCCGTCAGTTCGAATTCAGCCGGAGTTTTCGATCCCAGGCTTGAATGACGGCGTTTACGATTATAATACACTTCAATATAATCAAAAATCTTCAATCTGGCCTCATCTTTTGTGGCAAAACTTTCCTGATAAATCAACTCGCTCTTCAAGGTCGCAAAAAACGACTCCATCACACTATGTACCCCACCTAACAGGTGGGCGAAGAAAAATTCACCTGCTGTGTCGCTTTTCAAGATCAGGCTTAGCAGGATGACCGAAATTTCCCACCCGCTGGGTGGGGTACAAAGTGGAAAGAATATTTGTAGACTGCCATTTATTATGCTCTATGCATAGGGATATAGTAGCTAAGTCATTAGGAGTGAAAATTAATATATAGGGGATGAATATGAAAAGGCACCTTTCATTTTTAGGACTCATTTTGTTACTACATTTGGCATGCCAGGGCTCCAATGAGCCCGAACCTCTAATAATTCCGGTTGAATATGATTTTGGAGCAGATTACTCGCCTAATGGCAATTTGATTGTTTTTGTCAGGGATGGAAATTATATGGAGGACATATTTGGGGGCCTTTTTACATATGACATACGTGATAGTTCATTAAATCCGCTATCCCTGCAAAATACGGCTCTTCTTGAGTGTCCCCGGTTTTCACCAGATGGCAACCGCATATTGTACGCCCAGTACAGGACTCTTTATTTTTTTGATTTGACAGGTGACAGTATCTACCGGGCTATTACTGATGAAGATACTTTTTCCCCTGACTGGTGCCCCGATGGGGATCGTATAGCTTATCATAAATTGAAAGGAGAAAAAAGAGGAGTTTTCATCGAGAGACTCAGTACCGGAGATACATATAGGATGCCTACATATTATGAACGGCCCGTGTGGTTTGGAGATGGCGACCATTTAGCCGTGATATCATACGAATATGAGGGAGCCCCGCAGATAATAAAGGTTGATACACTTGGGAATGTGATTGAGAAACTGACCGATACCCCTTCCTGGAAATATGAGATTGACATATGTTTTAAGACGGGACAAATTTGCTTTTCGCAGCAAATCCATGGAGAATACACCAAGATATGGATTATGAATAGGGATGGCAGTGACCTGCGACGGCTTGTTAAGGATAATGCCAACTATCCTGCATTTTCACCAAATGGAGAATGGGTGGTTTATACACATAGTGACGATAACGATGGTTCATTATGGGCAATTAGAACAGATGGAACGGAAAATCATAGACTGACATTGTCACCATTTTCGCAATAAAATTATAGGGAGCCTAACTCTGTATTGAATGACACAATTGTACCTCACCTAACAGGTGGGCGAAGAAAATTTCACCCGCTGTGTTGCTTTCTATATCAGACATAGTAAGATGATCGAGCTTTCCCACATTTCATGTGTTCGTACAGTGGAAAAGAGAGCTGCTAATCTTTGGTTTCGTATTTTGTTCGTGTCTCGCTGATCGTCTCCGTCTGTATTGAGACTTCCATACCGCCGTAGACTTTCATCTGCACGGTCTCGGTTCTTTCTTCATGTTCATAATAGTAGAGCATGGTAGCCGGATCGAGAATCCATTTGCCTTTCATACTGGCAGAGCCGCCCAGCAATTCAAAATACTCGGTTGGTTCTTCGCTTTCAAACAGCATCTTGCCAAGAGCTTCTTCGTAATAATCAGTGAATTCCAGGTCTATGGAATGCTCAAATTCGATCAGGACACATTCGATTTCATTATATTCTATGAGCTCGGTGAAGGTTATCGTCTTGGAATTGATTTCGGTATATTCTATATTGCTGACAGTATCGGTTATATTCCACGTGTCCCCGATTTCTGCGGTTTTTCCATGGAAATCACCAATATGATTTTTCCATGTCCTGGAAATATTTATAAAGTACGGTTCGTATTCGTGTGACTCAGGCGCATATTGAGAGTAACCGGTGGGGTCCTTTTTCGTCAGAGAATCCCGTATGGCCTCATATCCTATTATTGAATCGAGGCGTCCCTCTGTATCTAATACCAGTATGAACGGAAGGGCCACCAAAGCATCGAACTCGTAATTCTCAACTTCCTCGCCGTTTCTGAGGGATTGCGATTGCTCAAGGATTGACGTCAAAATACAGGCTGTGTCCGTCTTTTCAAATAGAAATGAAGCTCGAGCATTGGTCCTCGTCGTCTCCTCCTCAAACATGAAGGTCGTGGTTTCGATTTCAGAAATATATTCCGTCCCGGCAGTCGAATCCGGCGGGTCGAATGTAAAGGTGATTGCTTGCGCCTGAATGGCGCAAGGCATCGAAAATATCAGTAATGTGAAAAACAAGATTAAGAGCGCTTTCCTCATGGCGTCCCTCGCTATGAAATTCCGTTCAACAACCCTAAAATAATATCGTCATACAAAATGTCAACTATTAAGAATAATCTGGCCCGGGAAGAAAATTCAGGATTTTGCAGTTGTGAAAAATGTAACCCGAGGTTAAATTCGCCGTATGATTGAAGGACTGTTATTCCAATAAAAAAGGGCAGAAGCAGAACCAGTATGGATGTAATCGAGATAGTTGATGTAACCAAGACCTTCGGGAAGCATACAGCGGTGGATAATCTCAGCCTGAACGTTCCCGAAAACAGCATTTACGGTTTTATCGGTCCTAATGGTTCGGGTAAGACGACCACACTCCGTATGATAATGAATATTCTTTATCCAGACAGCGGCACAATCAAAGTATTCGGGAAAAGGCGCACGGGCAGCGCCTCTGACCGTATCGGCTATCTTCCGGAGGAGCGCGGGCTCTACAAGAATATGAAGGTGCGGGAGTCGCTGATATTCTATGCCGGACTGAAAAAATCTGATAACCTAAAGAAGGAAGCGGATTATTGGCTGGAGAGATTTGACCTCCAGGCCTGGGCTGATCGAAAAGTCGAGACACTCAGCAAGGGGATGAGTCAGAAGCTTCAATTTATTGTTGCAGTGTTAACTTCCCCGGAGCTGTTGATTCTGGATGAGCCTTTCACCGGCCTCGATCCTGTCAACCTCGATGTGATCCGTGAGGCTGCGCTCGAAATCCGTGACCGTGGAAGCACAATCATATTCAGCACCCATGACATGAGCATGGCCGAGAATATGTGCGACTTTATCTTTATGATCTGCGAAGGAAAGAAAGTGCTGGACGGCACGCTCGAATCTATTCAGGTCCAGTATAGCAACGACACGATACGAATCAATGCCGAAAACGGGAAATTTGTCGTGGATGGAATCGATGGCATCGAGCAGGTAAGAAATCTGGGAAAATTGCAGGAGCTGCGGCTGAAAAAAGGGATTGATCCGCAGGATATTATTACTCAGATAATGGCCCGGACGCGCGTTAAGAGTTTCGATGTGAGCAAATCCTCTCTGCATGATATCTTCGTTCGAATCGCCGGACGCGAGGCCCTGAAGGAGGAAGATGCGTAAGATACTATGGCTGGTAAGGCGCGAATACCTGACAACTATTCGTACCAAAGGCTTTCTTATAGGACTACTGATCGCGCCTCTGCTGTTCGGTGGAAGCGGAATCGTTTTTATGCTAATGAAAGATCGTGTGGATACAACCGACAAGCATGTAGCGATTATAGACCGCTCAGGCATACTGGCAGATGAAATCATAAAAGCCGCCGCCGCCAGGAATTCCGAGGTTGTTTTCGATGAGCAGGGAAAAAAGGTCAGGCCGGCATATAAATTTGAAAGCATACCGCCCAATGAGGCTGATCCGTATGCACAGCGTCTGGAACTTTCTGATATGGTCCGTGACGGACGACTTCACGCATTTGTAGAAATAGGCCCGGAGGTTCTGTATCCGGACGGCGACGAGGAACGAAGTTCGATCAGGTATTATGGAAAGAATGCCGCCCTGGACAATATTCGAAGCTGGGTGGTATATCCGATCAACAATCATCTTCGCAAACTGCGTTTGATGGAATCGGGAGTTGATGAAAGCCAAGTAAGCAATGTTTTAAGGTGGCTCGATGTGGAAGGCCTCGGCCTCGTTTCTGTGGATGAAGCCACCGGAGAAATACAAGCCGCCAGGAGAAGCAGCGAGATTGAACTGCTGATGGTGCCGATTGCAGTGCTGGTACTGATGTATATGATGCTGATGATGACTGCCTTGCCGCTGTTGAATGCGGTGATGGAGGAGAAAAGCCAGAGGATTGCCGAGGTTCTTCTGGGCTCTATGAAACCGTTTGAATTTATGGCCGGGAAGGTTCTTGGGGCAATTGCGCTGTCATTAACGATGGCTGCGGTTTATGTGGGTGGGGGCCTGGCGACGGTTCGCTATCTCGGCCTGGGAGATTATATACCGTATCATGTGCTGCCCTGGTTCTTTGTCTATTTAATTCTGGCCATATTGATGTACGGGTCCTTGTTTGCCGCCTTTGGATCGGCCTGCAACAATGCCAAGGATGCCCAGTCGCTTACCTTTCCAGCGATTCTACCTTTGATAATATCATGGTTTCTGTTCATGCCCGTGCTCCAGGAGCCCACCGCAGGTTTTTCAACCTGGCTGTCGCTGTTTCCCCTCTGTACTCCAATGCTGATGCTGCTGAGGATTACCTCGCCAATAGGTATTCCCGCCTGGCAGCCCTGGGTAGGGCTGATCGGTGTGATTTTGTTTACGGTTTTTACGATCTGGGCGGGAGGCAGAATCTTCAGGGTGGCGATCTTAATTCAGGGAACCCCTCCAAAGCTCTCCCGGATAATCAGGTGGGCCCTCAGGGGTTAATATCGGTAGATTTGATATTAGAGCATCATTGATAAGATAAGATCACAGGTCACCCGCTCTGTCAAAAGAAAAAGCCCGGCATTATATATGTGCCGAGCTTTCTCCGGTTACTCCAAGTCACCTCAGTTTTCAGCATCGTTAGAAGTGCACGACATCACTCCACTTTCATCGATAATCCATGTATCCGGTGTGGGATCGCCATCAAGCCCGGGGGAGGCGCAATGAGCAGTGGCAGTGAACGAGGCGCCATCAGACGAAATATCGTACATGTAACGTGTGTTCGGCAGAATCTCAATATCGAGTTCATCCATATTTTCAGTGTAAAGATCATTGGCCTGGAAATATGCTCTTTCCATGGTATAAATCTGTTTCAGAATTCCCTGGGCCTCGGCCTGTTTTGACTGGGTCGACGAAGTCATGAAACGGGGAATCGCCAGCAGGGAAAGTACCGAGATTATAACCACGATAATGGTTAATTCAATTAATGTAAATCCTCTTGTAGCTCTCTTCATATTCACCTCTACTTCTCCAAATTTCATTCACAGGGACTTACTGCAATTGCTGTGCCGGAGCCTTAAGTATCGCTTGTATGTTGTGGGGCAACAGCTTAGGATTTTCAGACGGGCGAGGATATGCAACCGAAATAATATATAGAATTGCAGCATTTGCAGCCGGTTGCAGACCCTGTATAACATCTAAACAATCAGGGCTGTTTTCAGGGAAAGCCGGCGAAATCGATTTATAAATTGAATCAAATTCGAAAACCCGCCGTAGTAAAGAAGATAAGATTGTCTTTGTTGCTTGAGGAGGGAAGTTCTTGGAAACTCCTGTTACAAGACTTAAGATCTATACGGTCGTTTTGCTGCTGATAATGATAATTAGCGGGATTACTACAGCCGAGGTAAACAGGGATTGCGTGCTGGCGCGTTCCGCTTTAATTAATCCTACAGGTGGAGGTACAAAAGCAGTGATATTTGGTACATTTGCCGAAAGCGAACATGGTTTAGAAAACGCCCTGATACTGGCCGAAAGTATCCGTACATTTGGGGGAAAATACAAGGATGCGCCTGTTTGGGTTTACGTATCCCAATACACTCCCGAAATAAATGAGGGCCTGAAAGACAGGTTTGCCGAATTGAAAGTGGAGATAAAAAGCAGTCAGACACCTGAAGATGCTGCGGGATTCTACTACTCCAGCAAAGTATTTGCCTCGGCAATGGCCGAGAAAGAAGCCGAAGGTCTGGGGCGCATTCTTGTCTGGATGGATGATGACACTGTTATCCTGGCCGAACCCTCGGAATTCATCTTATCGAGGGGTGTCGAGTTTGGCTATAAGCCGGTCATGCATAAGCTGATCGGATCATCATATGCAGAGCCGCCTGATGAATTTTGGAGCCGCATTTATGATAGGCTGGGAATCGCCGAGTCGGCCATGTTTCCCATGATGACTGTGACGGACAGCATCGAAATCCGCCCCTATTTCAATGCCGGCATTCTGGTGGTCAGGCCGGAGCGGGAAATTCTGCGCAGCTGGGCGGAATACTATCCGCTTCTGTACCGCGATGAGTATTTCCAGAGTCTGGCTGAAAATGACGATCGCATAAAGATTTTCCTGCATCAGACAGCGTTGGTCGGAGCAGCTCTCAATAACCTGAAAAAAGATCAGATGATAGAGTTGTCGGAAGGCGTTAATTATCCAGTTTTCTTCAAGGAGATGTTCGGCGCCGAGCATGAATATGATGATCTTAATGGAGTAGTTACGCTGCGCTACGATCACTATTTCCGCAACCCCGCTCCGGACTGGCAGGAGAAGCTGCGGGGCCCCGAAGAGATCATCTCATGGCTGGCCGATAAGCTGGGCCGGTAAAGCGCTCGTTAACAGACACCTGAATTTTATTGCGCTCTCAAAATAATGGTTGAATTCCAGTTTAACCGAATGCTATATTACAGGCATGATAGCAACAGATATCCAGAATTTGGCAGATTTCTCAAGGGCAGTGCGGGAGTCGTCGATGAAACGATTGAAAGATGTCCCGGACGGCTTCGAAAACTGGAGACCTCTTGAAGGGGGTATGAGTTTTGCCGATATTGTTTTTCACCTGATCGAGGCGGACCGCTGGCTCCAGAAGAAACTCGAGGTCCAGGATTTGGCGCCAATATTCGGTAAATCGGGAGCGATTGAAATCTCAAGCCGGGGCGAATATGCCGACCTGCTGGAACAATTGGAAATAACCGGGGCGGAACGGGCAGGCCTGATTGAAAAGCTTGATGATAACCATCTGGCCCGTATGATTTATGATTCGCGTTTCGGCGGCATGGTATCGGTGTGGTGGATAATTATGCGCGGAAACCTCGACCATGAAATTCATCACAGGGGGCAACTGAGCGTCTATCTGCGTCTGGCGGGATTGAGGGGAGAAAGCTGAGCCGGCATTTTCTGCCGCTGACAGAGAATCCAATATTCCGCTTGAAGCTTCCGGCATCACATGCTATTATACAATTTTATTGACGGTCCGAATTTGAAGTTTAAAACAACTGCTTTGATACAGGATATCATGCGTATATAAAGGTTATGAATTTCGCGGAGATAGAAAATCCTCAAAATCCTGATGCTGCCCCCGGTATCGGATATGTTTTCTCATTCTCATCCGCCTTCTTTGCGGCCTGCGCCACAGTTGCAGGCAAATGGAACCTGGGAAGTATATCTGCGCTGTTATTAAGCGCCATGATATTTTCGATCGCGACCATAATCATGAGCGCGGCCTACATCCCTTTCAATAATCTAAAGAAGATATTTGCCATCAAGCGTCAGGGTTGGATGTGGCTCTTGCTTTTTACCAGCAGCTCATTTCTGGCCATTTGGCTGTTCTGGGCCGGCATCAAAAATATCGATCCCTCCCTGGGGGCATTCCTCAATCGAACCGAGGTTATGATCGCCATACTAATGGGAATTATTTTTCTGGGAGAAAGATTCAACCGCATTGAAACCCTGGGGGCGATCCTCTCTATCGGCGGGCTAGTGATCATGCGTCTAAGTCTGAGAGTAGAGTACACCTATGGATTCTGGCTGGTGCTGGCCGGGTCGTTCTTTTTCGGGCTGACCGAGTTTTTTTCCAAGAAGACTGTCAGGCATGTCCCGCCGATTATTGCTGTCTATCTCCGTAACCTGATGATGTCCATCATGTACTGGATCGTTCTGGCCGGGGGCGATTTCAGTTTCGAGGGCCTGGAAGAAGTCTGGCCAGGGGTTTTGGCCCTGGGGATTTTCGGGCCGATCCTGTCACGAATGCTGTATATGATGGCGCTCAAGCGGCTGGAGCTTTCCAAGGTGGCGGTTATCAGTCAGACCCAGCCGATCTATGTTATTTTTCTGGCCCTTATATTTCTGCAGCAACTGCCGACATTCAGGGAAATTGTGGGCGGACTGTTTCTCCTGGTCGGATGCCTTACGATGGTCCTGGGCCGCAGCCGCCACATAAAGCAACCATACCCGATAAATAATATGCGCTGAAATATGTACTAAAAAACTCACCCCCTGGATCGGGAGTGAGTTTCTATAGGGAAGAGTAAACTTAGCGGTGGAGCTTTATCACGAAGATTTGCCCATTACGCCTTCTTACCAGGCTGACGTGCTATGCCAGGATATCCATAATATTTGCACGCCTTTCATCGGCCTTTTTCAGCCCCGCAATATTGCCCTCATCGCTCATCTCAGCAATGATATACCGCTCATATTGCGCTGTAAAACGGCCCTCTCGATATCCTGGAGCTTTCTGGCACGATGGTAAAACATCGCCAGGTTCTCTTACCCCTTTAACGGGGCATTAAACATCATAATAAAGCTCCTGTCATACTTATCGGCATGTATGTTTTTTATGATTAGAGATTTATAGTAATTTTCAGAGTATATTAAGATTCTATATAACTTAATCAGCCAAAATACAGGCAGTGTGAATCATAATGCAGAGGTCTGTATGCAAAATATATCATTTTTCGCTCTGGGGACAACTTACAGCAGGTTCACCGCGGGTCGGTGCGGTAATGATTCTGTATATTTTTCCGATTAAACAGGATAGCACGATTTTCTCGCCTGAAATCAAAACCGGTAATTGATTTTTTGGCAATTGTGTGTATTTTACTTTATATAATTATCGAGGCGCAGGGTTTGCAGAATCAGGTGGAAGAAGAAACTAAGAGGTGATTATGAAAAGAGTGATGTTGGTAATAATCAGTGTAGCTTTCTTATTTATGCTGATTCCAGAAGGTATGGCAGGGGGCAATTCCGGTTTGGCGGAATATATCCTGCGCCATAACGCGCGCGTAAATAATACTGCAGTCAATGTTGACGGTTTCCAGTCAAAAGGGGATCTTAACCAGGGCGCTATCTCTCTATTCGAGGATGTACAAATAAGCGAGGAGGCATCCACCGACAGGTTCAGGCATCAGTTTTCGGCACTGAGCCTTATGAGCGAAGGAAGGGTTCTGGCGGGCTGGGAAGATAATAGAAATGGCGACTTCGATATATTCGGGCAGGTAGTCTCCCCGGGCGGTCTCACTTCCGGAGCTGACAATCTGCTGGTATCCGACGATCGGTTTCTGTCGAATACGATGATAGATTTTGACTTTAATTCGGAAGGCACCATAGTGGCAGTGTGGGTTAATGAAACCGGCGATCTGTGGCTGCGGGCTTATGATTCCACCTTTGCACCTCTTGTCGATGCCAAGCTGGTTAATGATAATATGACCGCCAATGTAACCTCGTTTCCGGATGTGTCGTTTCTAAGCGATAATCGGGTAGTTGTGGTATGGGAGGATACCCGGCTGGAATCGGCGATTTTCGGGCAGATTTACAATGCCAATTTCTCTGCGGCAGGGGGTAATTTCCAGGTCAGTCCGGCCGAAGAGGGTAAGCTTTTCTGGTCACCGAAGGTAGCTGCCGGGAGCAGCGGGCAATTTGCAGTGATCTGGGAGGAAATCAGCACCTCAGGGGGTAGTGTATTTTTTATTCTATATGATTCCGAGGCTTCGCCGACAGGAATCCCCGATAATGTTGCAGATCTGGCAAACCAGTCTGATGATCAATTTGATCCTGCCATAGCGAGCCTGGGTACGGAGGGATACCTGGTCGGATGGAGTGATTCCCGTGATGGTGATCAGAATATCTATGTTCAGCATTTTGATGGAAATGCAAATAAAGTAGAGGATAACTTTCTGGTCAGCGAGGGGCTCGGCAATGAAGCTTTTGATTTATTTTTCGCCCAGAATCCCGGGGACAGCCTGCTGGCGGTCTGGGCCAATATTGGTGTGAGGTCCGAAATCGTGGCCCAGGTTTTTGACCAGACCGGAAAAGTCAGCGGCGGTAATTTCACTGTGTCTGACGGCCTGGTACTGGGTGAAAGATTCAGCCCGAACGCCATATTCCGTGTTGATGGATCGGTTTTTATCAGCTTCACGGATACCCGTTCCGCATTCATAGATATTTACGCACAGATTTTAAACAGCGACTTTTCCTTATCCGGAAACAATTTCAAGCTGACCACAGGTGCGACCGGCGCTCAGCAGGTTGGATCGGATATTGTGCGGATGGCGGGTGATGATTTTGGCGTGGTCTGGACAGATCTGAGAAATGATGATGGCGATATTTTCTTTCAGCGCGGGGATGGGTTCGGCAATCCATACGGCTCGAATTTGAAACTTAATGACGATCTCGGTAGATCGCTCCAGGACGATCCCTCGATCGGATCCGCCACTAACGGGTTGGCTTTAGCCGCCTGGGTTGACGGGAGATCTTCCGGCGAGCTGACAGGAATCAATATCTTCGCTCAGCGGATCGGTGCCAATGGGCAGAAAGTAGGCAGTAACTTTCCGGTTAATGACGATCCTGCCGGAACTGCCGTATTGCAGGCCGAGCCTGAGTGCGACATTGCTCCCTCGGGAAAGGCGGTGGTCGCCTGGAGAGACAGGCGCAACGGTGTCGATGATATTTTCGCTCAACTTTATGATGCTTCCGGGAGCCCCGTCGGTATGAACTTCAAGGTGAACCTAGAAACTTTGCCATGCAAGAATCCAAAGATTGCCATGGCCAACGACGAGAGCTTTATGATCGCCTGGCTGATTGAGTTGGAAGCCAAATCTTATATCAAGTTTCAATTATATAGTGCGCAGGGGACCCCGGCAGGCGGGAACATGCTGATTCCCGCGGACACATCAATAAATCAGCAGCTCGATTTTGATCTCTCGGTGAATCCCTATTTTGGATTCTACGTGCTGGCATGGATCAATCAAAATAATGCTGAAAGGGAGATCAACGCAATGCTGCTCAATCCTGACGGATCGTCTGATTCCACGGTGATGGTCATATCCGACGCGGTCAACCTCGGATTTGAAGATATCTCGGTCGATATGGATACTGACAACAGCTATGTTGTGGCCTGGAGCGATATGCGTTCGGGAGTAAGGAGATCATACCTCAGTTTCGTCGATGCCGGTTTGACGGTATATCCCGATCAGCTGATTTCGCAAAAAGCAGGTGTCGCGCGTGAGCAGGAGCCGGCAATAGCGATTAATGGACGTACCTGGTTTGCCTCGTGGAGCGATAACCGTAATGTCGGAGACGGTTATGATATATATGCGAATTCCAATCTGTATAATCCGACTTCTGCCGGGGAGGACGGCGATTCCCCTGTTCCCGATTTATTGGCACTCTCACAGAATTATCCTAATCCATTCAATCCGATAACCAGAATTGATTTCAATCTGCCTCGTGACATGACCGAAGTGAGTTTTGAGGTTTATAATGTTCTGGGCCGGAAAGTATATTCGGAGACAATGAAAAATATGTCCGCCGGATCATACACGATTGAATTCAATGGAGAAGGGTTGTCATCCGGAATCTACCTCTACAGGCTGAAAGCGGATGACAGAATCATGACGAGGAAGATGTCTTTGTTGAAATAAATCACCCTCGCACAATATGCCGAAATCCCGGGGGCGTTAACAAAATGGCGGCAATATTATCGGCATCTGGACGAAGATAGCGAGGGCGTTATGGAGAAAATGCGCAATCACGCAGGGCCATAACGACTTTGTAGCCAGGTACAAGAAGACAAACATCAGGCCGTAAACAAACAGCAGCACCGTACCCCCGACGCCCTGGTAGAGATGGCCCGCGGCAAAGCCCGCGGTTGCGATAATAATTGCCAGAGGCATTGACCTGAGTATTTTATTAAGCCGGGTTATCAGGTATCCCCGATAGGCGGTTTCCTCATTTACCGCGACCACCAGGCACATCAAAATCCAGACCAGCCTACCCTCCAGAGTCTGGGGCAAGAGGGGGGAGGGGTCATGGAATTTCATGAAATCAAGTTTATCGAGAAATAATTTAACTATTTTCAATAAGAAAAGTGATGCGAAAAGAAATACAATTGCGTATATTACATGAGTAAGCTTGAAATTCCTATAGCCAAGCGCGACAATTCCACTGCCTTCTCCACGGCTCACGAGGAATACGAAAAAGAAAACGATAAGCTGAAATCCGATAGTTGGCAGATAGAAAACGAAGACCGGATTTTCGATCTCTGCGGGCGCAAAATCTGCCGGGGGCTCGAACAATAGTGAAATCGATAAGGGCCAGATCAGGCAGAGGAATATAATCAGGATCACTGAAAGGAAGTTGATTTTGAAATCCTGATCAATTGCTGCGGTCATTCTGATAACCTGCCTTTTCTTTCGAAGTCGCGCTCTGATAAAAGGTAAGGGTTTACGCGATCAGGGCAAATAAAAACTTGCTTTTTATAAAATGATGGATAATATAGGCAATTATGGACAATTCCCGTAAAATTGAGGGCTTTGAAAATCGCAGAGTACTTCCGCTCCAGAAGGGCAATATTTATGGGCCGGTCAAATCGCGTCGGCTGGGATCATCTCTCGGTCTGAACCTGCTCCCGCGCAGCTATAAGCTGTGTTCATTCAATTGCATTTATTGCCAGTATGGATTGAATCCTCCTCAGAGCCCGGATATGGTTTCCGCGCTTTACGATGAACTTCCCACAGTCTCTGCCATAAAAAAAGCAATTTTGGCGGCGCTGGCATCATTGCGCGAAAAGATCGACTATATTACATTCTCGGGCAATGGGGAGCCGACTCTCCATCCCGATTTTCCAGCAATTGTGGAAGTTGTCAGGGATATACGCGACAGATATGCATCCCATGTTAAACTTGCGATCTTGTCAAATTCCACCACGATCAACAAGCCCGAAATGGTCGAAGCATTAATGCAGCTGGACACACCTATCATGAAGCTCGATGCCGGTTCGGAGAAATTGTACAAGAGAATAAATCGTCCGGCCGGGGGAGTTGATTTCAATAAGATAGTTGAAGGTTTGATAGAATTCAATCATCCTAATTTGATTATTCAGGCCCTCATCATGGGCGGGCCCGATCTGAATGCCTCGGACGACAACATCATAAAATGGGCCAGCCTGCTCGAGAAAATCAAGCCTGTGGAAGTCCAGATTTATTCCCTCGATCGTCCCCCTGCCAGGCCGGATATTATTAAGCTTTCCCGAAAGGAACTGGAAGAAATCGCCGGTCGTGCATCAGAATTGAGCGGCGTTCCGGTAAGAGCTTTTTAAGGGCCCATCATTTTTCATGTGATTCCCAGGAAATTCTCAGCTCAATTCCTCTGATTTCATGTAATTATGATGCGTTTTACATAATTCCTGGATGATTTAATATTGGTCTCCGAAAGGAGGCCGTATGCCGCGGAGAATAGTACGACATAATTGGATTTACCAGATGCTGAGTCCGGAGCTCTGGGGCGAGGATGAAATCAGCGGGCGCCAGATGCGTATCGGTCAGGCGGTCAGGCTTGAGTTGGAAAAGCTGCCTGATTCTGAGCGGGAGTTTGTTGAGCTGTACTGGTTTCAGGGCCGATCAACATCGGAGATAGCCAGGCTTCTGAACTGCAAACCCTACAATCTGGTAAACCTGAACAGGCGTATCATGCGCAAGCTGAAAAACAGTCTGGCCGATTTTGTGGAGGAGGAATTCAGACTCAGGGCTGACCATCAGGGCAAATGTCGGATTTGCTGCCATCCGGACGTTGAGAAAATCAACCTGAAACTGAAATCAAAAAAGCCGCATGAAACCTATCGGGGCCTGATCAGGCTTCTGAAGACCGACTATGGAATCGATATAAAAACACCGCAGGCTATTATCGGGCATCTTAAATATCATCTAAGGGAGGAATTATGAGCGCAGAACCTGTCAAAAAACTGAGGGGCGAACACTGCTTAAATATCTTTATCTCGTATGAGCTGAAAAAGCGCATCAATGCCCTGGCGCACAAGTACGACCGGACCATGGCTGATATCGTACGGATGTTGATGAGAGTGGGGATACCGATTATGGAGGGGCTGTCCAAGGCCGAGGAGGAGATGATGAAGGATTATATCCAGCTTTTTCGTAAGATGCGCAGGGTGAAAGAACTAAAGGATATGTGATAATGACATGACATTATCAGATTGACGAAACCGTATTAATGTTATAACATCACGGCATGGATAATAAGGTCAGGATCATTGCCGGCGATCTAAAGAACCGGCCGATCAAAATTCCCAGGGATACCGAGACCCGTCCGGCCCTGGTATTGGTGAGGCGGATGGTCTGTGACACTCTCGCGCCTGATATTCCGGATGCCAGGGTGCTCGATCTTTTTGCCGGCACCGGAGCATTTGTATTTGAGATGATCTCGCGCGGTGCGAAAAGTGCGGTGGCCGTGGATATCGAAAGGAACATGACCAGGGCCATCGAGGATAATGCGCGTACATTCGGAATTGAAGAGCAGGTGACTGCTGTGAGCAATGATTACCTGCGGGCGATAAGCAACCTGGGAAGGGGCGGGCGCAAGTTCGATATTATAATTGTGGCGCCCCCGTTTTATGGTGACTATGTCAACAAGGCTGTCATGGCTGTGCAGGAGGAAGGGCTTCTTGATGACAGGGGCATCCTTGTGGCCCACTACTATAAGAAAGATGATGTCAACCGTGAACCCGAAGGCCTTGAACTTCTGAAGACCAAGTCACATGGCAAGTCGATAATAGACTTTTTCGGGAAGAAGAGACAAGGCATTGAATGAAATGAAATCCATCAAGTCACAATCCGTCAAAACCGAGGTTTTGGCGAATCAAGACCTTACGCCTATGTGTCTATTTTGATTTTTCGAACTCCTCTCTCAGCATGGCGAACCATATGAAATCAAGCCATCTACCGTCTTTGTATATTGCCTTGCGCATTGCCCCCTCGCGTTTGAATCCGATGGACTCCAAAAGCTTAAGTGAGACTGTGTTGGGATGCATAACCCGTGCGAAGACCCGTTTCAAACCGATTTCATTGAAAGCATATTTTAATATCAGGTTCATCGCTTCTTTGGTGCATCCCTGCCCCCAGTAGTCCCTGCCCAGCCAGAAGCCGACCTCGGCGTTTTTGTGGGTCGTGTCGACGTGGTAGAGTCCGATTAATCCGATTATCTCCCGCCTGTCCTTGTGCTCGATTCCGAAAGAGAAGCCGCTCTTTCTGCGATGCATGCGATGTGACATACGGATGAATTCGTAAGCATGTTCCAGGGTGTACGGATAGGGGGTGAAGAGGAAGCGGGTGACCTCCGGATCGTTGGCATACTTTTGTATCGAGATGGCGTCGGCCCGATGCAGGCGCCTCAGGTTGATCTTCTTGCCTTTAATAAAGGGATCCATTTACCTTTTCTACTTACTGGTTTTTGCAATAGTCTTAAGCGAAAGAAAAATATTAACCAATGTCTCGCATATCCCAAAACCCAATTTATTTACTGCTAATATATTAATTACTGGAAAACCTGGTATGGAAATGTTTCCTTTTTTGTCTATGGGATATCTTAGGCTATATGAATGAGGATCGATGTAGTTAAAAACTTTTATTCCCTTTTCAATGTTCTTAATATCATTACTAGGTGCAGAATCAAAATATAATTCAATAATCCTTTTACAGGTCTTCCAGCTTTCCAGTAGATTATGTGTAAAATCAAAATCATTCAGAAAAAGCCGTTTTTCTTTGCAAAATGCGATTATTAACTTAAGATTTAGTTCAATGCTATGTCTAATTAGGAAGACCAAGGGAATTGCAATAAGATCTTTTTTGGCTAAATCGTGATCCTTTTTTTCGATTAAATCGCTAAGAATTTCGGCTGCATTTCTATAACCATCTAAATATCCTTCCCAAGTTGTGTCAATGACTGCGACCTCATCAAATGAAAAATCAATTTTAATATTAAGTATTGCCTTATTAACTCCGGGCCATTTTAATTTTTTCATAATATTGTCTCCTACCCCAATGTGCACCCTAAAAAAGCCACCGAGCGGATTCGAACCGCTGACCTGACGATTACGAATCGTCTGCTCTGCCAGCTGAGCTACGGTGGCTTGAACAGGGGATTAATCTATATTATTAACGGCTTTTGGCAAGCGATTTTTGAGAGCAACGATGTGGGATCGGTGATTTGGTGTAGAGCAGAACCTTTTAGCGGTTCTGTCTACTCATGCGCAAACCTGGATGGCTTTTGATCGGTTACGTCCCTATGCTCCGCGTTTTGGTGGCCCACCATTCAGGATTTGTTGAAGAAGTAAGCAATATTGAAATAAAAACCGATAAACGTCATTCCGAGGGAGTCCTGCCCTTTGGTCGAGGACGACCGTGGGAATCTCCGCGGTTGCCTCAAGAATGGTCGCGGAGATCGCCACGTCGCCTTGTCCGGCAGGAGCCGGCCTTTGGCTCCTCGCGATGACGAATATCGATGCATTAAGGGTTTATCAACATGTCCCTGAAGCGATGGGCGCGCCCGAATCGAAAAAAGCGAAAAAATTTGCAAATTTCGGAAACATTTTGGCGTAATATTGTTATAACAGATGGACTTAAGGAAAACGGATAGATTTCCGATAAAATATTAAGGCTAAGGGAATTAAAGCGGAATATCATTAAAAAAATAGTTGAAAAAACCGCTTGACAATTCCCGGATTGCCTGTATATTCATGTTTTGCCGATGAGCCAATCGGCATGTTCATTGCAGAGCCCTCCATGAAAAATAGAAGCGAGGGTATTTTAATCGCCATAAACGGCGTATGATCTTTGAAAACAAAATAGCATAGGTACTTACGAAGTGTCGGAGCCTCAATCAATTTTTCGAAAATAATTATTATAATATTTTTCGGAGAGTTTGATCCTGGCTCAGAACGAACGCTGGCGGCGTGCTTCATACATGCAAGTCGAGCGAGAAAGCTCCCTTCGGGGAGTGATTAAAGCGGCAAACGGGTGAGTAACACGTGGGAAACCTGCCCTTCGGCGGGGGATAAGCCCTCGAAAGGGGGTCTAATACCGCATAACATTGGAAATTCGCATGTTTTTCCGATCAAAGCAGCAATGCACCGGAGGATGGTCCCGCGCCTGATTAGCTTGTTGGCAGGGTAACGGCCTACCAAGGCGACGATCAGTAGCCGGCCTGAGAGGGTGATCGGCCACACTGGGACTGAGATACGGCCCAGACTCCTACGGGAGGCAGCAGTAGGGAATATTGCGCAATGGCCGCAAGGCTGACGCAGCAACGCCGCGTGGGTGATGAAGCTCTTCGGAGTGTAAAACCCTTTTAGTGGGGAAGAACGCCTTCGGGTTGACGGTACCCACAGAATAAGTCCCGGCCAACTCCGTGCCAGCAGCCGCGGTAACACGGGGGGGACAAGCGTTGTTCGGATTCACTGGGCGTAAAGCGCTCGTAGGCGGTCTTGCAAGTTGGATGTGAAAACCGAAGGCTCAACCTTCGGCCTGCATCCAAAACTGCAAGTCTAGAGTACTGGAGAGGATGGCGGAATTCCTGGTGTAGCGGTGAAATGCGTAGATATCAGGAGGAACACCGGTGGCGAAGGCGGCCATCTGGACAGATACTGACGCTGAGGAGCGAAGGCTAGGGTAGCAAACAGGATTAGATACCCTGGTAGTCCTAGCGGTAAACGATGGGCACTAGGTGTTGGCGGTATCGACCCCGCCAGTGCCGCAGCAAACGCATTAAGTGCCCCGCCTGGGGAGTACGGTCGCAAGATTGAAACTCAAAGGAATTGACGGGGGCCCGCACAAGCGGTGGAGTATGTGGTTTAATTCGACGCAACGCGAAGAACCTTACCTGGACTTGACATATGCTGGAAAGCCTCAGAGATGAGGCCCCCTCTTCGGAGTCTGGTATACAGGTGCTGCATGGCTGTCGTCAGCTCGTGCCGTGAGGTGTTGGGTTAAGTCCCGCAACGAGCGCAACCCCTGTTCTTAGTTGCCATCAAGTTATGCTGGGAACTCTAAGGAGACTGCCGGTGACAAGCCGGAGGAAGGTGGGGATGACGTCAAGTCCTCATGGCCCTTACGTCCAGGGCTACACACGTACTACAATGGCCGGTATAGAGGGCAGCAAGCCCGCGAGGTGGAGCTAATCCCTAAACCCGGCCTCAGTTCAGATTGGAGTCTGCAACTCGACTCCATGAAGGAGGAATCGCTAGTAATCGCAGATCAGCAGGCTGCGGTGAATACGTTCCCGGGCCTTGTACACACCGCCCGTCAAGCCATGGGAGTGGGGGGTACCCGAAGTCGCCGATCTAACCTTCGGGATGACGGCGCCTAAGGTAAAACCCACGACTGGGGCTAAGTCGTAACAAGGTAGCCGTAGCGGAAGCTGCGGCTGGATCACCTCCTTTCTAAGGAGACGGTGTGTTGAGCTGTCATAACACGGCAAGACAGCAAAAACACCTAGGTCGTTCTCCGATACTTCGGATACCATGCTATTTTGAGATACATAAGCCCGATCGCGAGATCGGGCTTTTTTTGTTTGCCATTTCTAAATATTTTTATTATAGTCAAAATGATAGACATTTATGGATGCCCGAGGATTTGGGGATATCTTCATATATGAAAAGTCCAGTTAACGGAAGATATATTTTCTAATCGGCTAATGAGGCATTCATTGGGAGGTTATGGAACTATGGCAGAGAAGAAGGAAAAATCTGGAATATGGATATTAATGGTTTTTATTTTTCTCATATTTGCATTATGGTTGGCCTATTGGCAGATTTTGTTGCCAAAAGTGGCCTATGATTTTCAGACAAGAGGACAATTTGGGGATATGTTTGGGGGAATTAATGCTCTATTTGCTGGGTTTGCATTTGCAGGTTTGATTTATACCATCTGGCAGCAACGTAAGGAACTAGGACTTCAGCGCCAAGAGCTCGAATTGACCCGGAAAGAGCTAGAGGGGCAGAAAGAGCAACTAAAGAAACAAAATCATACATCCTTTTACCAATTGCAGTTGAATATCTACTTCAATCTCCTGAGTTTGCACAATGATTTAAAAAGAAATCTTAGGAGACCTGGGCAGCAAGTTGAAGGTCCTCAAGCCTTCGATAAACTGATGAAAGCATTCTCTGATTCGTACAAGGATCTGGTGAGATCAAATCCGCAAAAGCAAAAGAAGGAAATGCTTTCTGAGGCATTTGAAAGAAATTATAAAGGCACTTATTCTCAATATTTCTCCAATTATTTTAATACTGTAGAACTTATTTTGGCCTTCTTGAGAAGTAATTTTGCTTGCAAATCTCAGTCTTACTATCCTAAACTGTTCAGAGCTCAGTTTTCTGAAATAGAAATCGCAATGTTATTCTACTATGGTTTATCCAAATGGGGTGCGAGTATTAAACCGTTGATCGAAGAATTTGGATTTCTGAGATTTATTGATAAGGATAGATTATTGGATCAGGAACATCTCGGTTACTATGATTCATCTGCTTATGATGATGAATCATAGCCAAGTAGGTCATTTCCGAAATGTCCCAGGGTATCGGGTGAAGGATTATTAAGATTAGAAACACTTGGCGGAGCAGAGAGGGCATTAAACATAAAAATAGGGAGGTGGATTGTGTTTGACAGAATGATGGAGATCAAAACTATGCAGTTCAGATTCAACTTTAAAGCTAGCTACATTGGCATATTCAGCATGTTTGCAATTCTTTTGGCATTTCATCTTTCATGTGGAAGCAACGAAAAACCTAGTAAAAGGGAGCCGTCCATATCTGAGAAGAACAAACTGGAACTTCGAAACAAAATCAAAAGAATTGATCATTATTTGATCCAGCGTTTAGATTTTAATAAGAATGGATATTACTCATCTTCGGAGTCAGCGGATATATTTGTAGTCTTAACCGACAAGACCTGGTCAAATCCAAATGATACAAAATCCTTGATCTTGAGCGTTGATTCAATCGTCGAAACATCACTCCCAATAAATTATTTCTCGATAAAATTCATTTGTAGCTATTATGATATCTCAGTTGCCAATATTACGATAATAGACACTGCCGTTACTCTAAATTATAAGTATGAATGGGCAAAAGAGGCTGAGAAGGAAAAAAGGAGAACTGAATGGAAATATGTTGACAGAATCACGGTAAGAGGAGTATTGATTAAGAAAGGTGACCTTGCTGATGATGTTTACAAAATCCTGAAACCATCAGATAGGATTAGCGAGCCGTACGTACTCAATATGGGCGGAGGAAATTTAAAAGTAACCCAACATTATAAGGTTGGCAGAAGATATATAGATGTGACAATGGAAAGAATATTGGATCCTGGACCTTATAGAGTGACGGGCATAAAAACTAGAATTGATTAGATAGGATCGCTCATTTGATACATTGCTTTAACAAAGATTTTTTCTTTCAAGTCTTATGTACAATATAAATGATAAATCCACCTCTAAAGAGGTATGGCACCCGCGCCCGGCAGGGAAATATATTCATTAGGAAAAGATATAAGGTTGAAAACATCGATGATATTCAAAAAATCAAAACAAAAACTAATTAAGAAGATTTCAGCAGAATTAATTGAGGAAGCCCATATATCTGCGTCCCGTCTATTGGATTATTGTATTGATCGAAAAGAAGTAGCATTCGATTTCGAAAAATATGAATATACAAAAATTGGTAGAGAGTTCATCTATATTTTATTGTATCATATAGATGTATGTCTATTTATGACCCAAGATCACTTGCTTAGACAATCAACAATGGACGACCTTATTAATTCGATTATGATAACATTGACAAGTTTTAGAAGCATTAATCCAAGTTGGCCAGAAAAAATGGATGGACCGGAATTAGTTGATGATTTCATTAATACTCTTTATCTGCGCCAATCACAATATTCGGATTGCGAAAAGCAGAAAAAGCATTACGAAGATGATGACTTGGGAATCCCATTTCTTTTATGTCAAAATTTATCTTTACTATCTGGGATGGAATTGGATGATCCGTTTATGCAGAAATGCATCGAGCTTACAATTGAAAATGTAAAAAAATTAAATATAGCTAAATTTGTAAAAGAAATTTTTAAGATGCATTTGAAAAGGTAGAAATCGTGGGCCCGGGGGCCAGCCGCATTATAGGAGGCTATTTTTTTGACTATCATGTTAATTTCACTTGCAATTGCTTTTGTTTTGATTGCTTTGGTCTATGTATTTAGGCCAAGAGAAGAAGAGGGTGAAGAATTATCGGAATCAAAGAAAAGATATAATACAAATTCACCGCAGTCATTGAGTGCTGAAGAATTGGAGTTTTTCCATGCGGCGAAACAAGATTTATTTGATTCAATGCATGACTCCATAGACGCGGTAAAAATGGGATTATCCGTCAAGCTTGCTGATAAAATCTATAAGAACCATGACTTGAATTTCGCAAAAAAATTATCTGTTGCAATATGTAATGAGATCTTCAGTGCAAAAAAATCAAATTTGGATAAAGAGCATATTGAGTTTGCTGAGCAGAACCATGGTTTAATAAAAAAAGAGATAGAAGCTTTGTCATCGAATGAAGAAATCAAGTACATCATAACTCATACAATAAGAGCAATGAGTGTGCTGAAGTTTGCGGAAGGAGAAAGCGATTATAGGGAATGGATGAATCCTATTGAGAGAGTTCAGAAATATGGTCTTTTTATTCCCGATCGAAATCGATTATCACCACAGGAAATCTATGAAATGGCCGCCAACTTTTATCAGAAAGCTGTAAAGGAATCGGAAATATATAATACGGAGTGAAATTGACATTAAATAGAGGGCGTCAAGCCCCTTCAGGGCTTGACCTACAAAAAATCAAACAATGCATCCAATCAAATTATGCCCCGAATTTCTCTAATTTGCCGGCATGGGCGAGGGCGAGGGGCATAATGTCGGTCGAGGGATGACGTCCCATGCTGCCTTTCAAACATTCCGCCTCGGTGAAGACCTTGCACTCGTCCGGACGGTCATGGCGTGACTTGAAAAGCACCGGCACCGGATGCCATGAATGCGCCTTCAAACTCCAGGGCGTGGAATGATCGCAGGTGATAACCAGAACATCAGGATTGAGTTTTATCACAGCCGGTACAATCCCTTTGTCAACCTCTTCAATCATCTTCTTCTTGTTTTCAAAATTGCCGTCCTCACCATAAGAGTCGGTCTTCTTGACATGGAAGAAAAAGAAATCGTAATCATCCCAGAATTTCTTGAGCTGAGAGATACCATCCTCAAAATCTTTGTAGGCCGGAAGGGTTTTCATGCCCACCAGTTTGGCCAGTCCGCGATACATGGGATACTCGGCAATAGCTAACGCATCGAGCTTGTATCTATCCTTGAAGGTAGGCAGCTCCAGCGGATTTGAATAGCCGCGCAGAAGCACAAAATTGGCGGGGTGATTGTCCTTCAGTATCTTTTTTATCTGGTCCAGCATGCTGGTCAGTACCCGTTCACTTTTCTTGGCCTCGGATGTCAGTGCACGCGGCGGATTCGGCGGCACACCTGCGGCCTGCGGATCGGTTTCCTCAACCTCCTCGGCCAGACCATCACCGCGGAGTACTACCAGCACCCTGTGCTCGCTTTCGGTTTTCAGGAAGAGCTTTATATTATCGGGCATCTCGATATTATCGAGTATCAGCTTGCAGGCCTTTTTATTTTCCTCGTCGGAGATTCGTCCGGCACGGCGGTCGGCGACATTGCCATCATCATCAATAGTACAGAAATTCCCGCGCATAGCCAGGTCGCCCGGCTCCAGATCAAAATCCAGACCGAAAGCCGACAGCAGACCGCGACCAACATTATTCTCAACCGGATCATAACCAAAAAGCGACAGATGCGCAGGGCCGCTTCCGGGAGTGATTCCGGGGGCGATCGGGTCGCACAAACCGAGTGTACCCTCCCTGGCAAGTCTATCCATATTGGGAGTGTGCGCTTCTGCCAGCGGCGTATCATGGCCGTCGGCAGGAATATCCCCCAGACCGTCCATAATTAGATACAAAATTTTGGTGTCAGTTTTTTTCGCAAGGTCGCTGATAATATCCGTGCCCATATATAAAACTCCTTTTGATATTCGAGATTTTCGATATACTATATTGCAAAGGTCTGTATGTCAATTTAAAAGAGTTTTGCGGGATGATGTTCCCGATAAATCGGGATCAGGACCTGACGGAACGGTGCAATTTATGGCTGATAGTATGGTATTTGATCATGATGGGCTGGTGAAGCTGGCTGATGCGGTCAGCAAGGAGCGTGACAAGATCACGATCTCGACAGATCTCGGATTAACCGAGACCGAGATCGATTTGCGGGAATTGCGGATTGACCCGAAGATTATCCTGCCCATCTTGAAAAAAGAGAGGGGCATCTTCAAGCTCGAGAACGGCAGACTAAGACATCTGGCGGTATTCGATGACGGCTATTATCAGCTTGTGGCAACCGGAGAAGCGCCGACAGTTGAGATTGACGGAATCCAGATGCATCGCACAAAAGAGGTCAAGCCATTCGAGGATGCCCGCCAGAAGGCCGAGACAGTGGTCAGGAAAGGGGATGTTGTCCTGGATTCATGCGGAGGTCTTGGATATACTGCGATCTGGGCGGTTCGAATGGGCGCGGCACATGTCGATTCTTGCGAGCCGAATGAGAATATACGCAATCTTCGAAAGGAGAATCCCTGGTCGCAGGAGCTGTATTCCGATAAAATCAGAATTCATGAGATGACCGCACAGGAGTTTATGCAGAATTGCTCTGACGATCGGTATGACTGCATTATTCATGATCCGCCGCGGTTTTCGCTGGCGGGGGAGCTGTATTCATTCGAGTTCTATTCCAGATTAGCAGAAATCATAAAGCCCAAAGGCCGTCTTTTTCACTATACCGGAAACCCATATTCCAAGGGACGTCCCAGAAATTTCGTGGAGGGTGTGATCAAACGTCTGGCCGAGGCTGGATTTAAGACGCAGAGGATGGATCAGGTTTTGGGTGTGAGGGCGGTTAGGAGATAAGCTTCGGTATAAGGATAGCCTGAAGTAATTAAAAAAGATTATAAGTTGGGTGCCCGCCACAAACCAGTTTTGTGGCGGATCTTTGTATTGAGTGAATCGCCGACAAACGAGTTTGTCGGCGGCACCCCGATTACCGCTAAACACTGCAATATTGAATGATATATTTAAAATGATTGTGCAATGGGACCACAATTTCTAATTTAAAAGCACTATGAGATTTGAACTTCCAAATCATATACATGAATTGACTTTTTCATGCTTCAAAAGGCTGAAATTACTTTCAGAGGAATTATTTTGTATATATCTTGCAGATGCTGTTAATTTAGCTAGGCAAAGAAATAATTTTGCACTTCTGGCGTATGTTATAATGCCTAATCATGTTCATTTACTTATTTTGCCACAGAATGAAGAATATTCAATTGCTAAGATATTAAAGTCAGTTAAGCAGTCCTGTGCGAGAAGGGCATTAAGATATTTGCGAAATAATAATCCTGGTTTTCTGAAAAGGCTAATTACCGGACAGAAAAATCCAAAGTATAGATTCTGGATGGATGGGCCGGGTTATGACAGAAATATCATTACTATCAAGGCATTGAGATATTCAATTGATTATATACACAATAATCCTGTTAGGGCAAATTTGGTAGATTCTCCGGCCCTGTGGAAGTGGTCAAGCTTTAAAGCTTGGTATTATGGAAAAGAGCATCCAATCAAGATTGATATGGAGAAAGTTCCAATAGTATAGAATTCTTGGGTGCCCGCCACAAACTGGTTTTGTGGCGGATTATTGAATAGAAAGATCGCCGACAAACGAGTTTGTCGGCGGCACCCCGATAATTGGTTTGTATCGGAGACCTGCACTTCGCTTTCCCGGAATGACGGATTTTCAAGTCTTCCGGCTAATTCCCAGGCAAATAAATTCCGGAACCAAACGGCCGATCAGAGATTATACTTGACTAAATGCCTTGATGAAATATAATTAAACCTTTGTGCTGGAGTAGCTCAGTTGGCTAGAGCACCTGACTGTGGATCAGGGGGTCGGCGGTTCGAGCCCGCCCTCCAGTACCATTTTTATATTTTATTATGGGCAAGAACAAGAAAAAATCCAAAAAGGTTAAGCCGCAGATTCTCAAGGGCTTTAAGGATTATTCCGCCGAGGACGAATTCGTCCGCAGAGAACTAATCTCAAAAGTACAAGAAGTTTTTGAGCGTTATGGTTACCAGCCGCTTCAAACTCCAGCTTTGGAATATATCGAGACCCTGCTGGGGGCTGATTACGGCGAGGAGGGCTCCTCCCAGATATTTAATTTTATCGGCCCGGAGGAGACCGCCATGGGCCTTCGCTTCGACCTGACCGCACCATTGGCCCGTTACGTCGCCTCCCAGCCGCATCTGCCGATGCCATTCAGGCGCTACCAGGCGGCGCCGGTCTGGAGGACAGATAAGCCCGATCCGGGACGATTCCGTGAATTCATGCAGTTTGACATCGATATAGTCGGTACGACCCTTCCCGCATCGGACGCCGAAATCATAATTATCATGATCGAGACTATGAAGGCGCTGGATATTAAAAATTTCACGGTACGCTATTCAAATCGACGGATTCTCAACGGCCTGGCGGAATATGTCGGGCTGGATGAAAATGAGGCTACGGGCATGTTTCGTGTCCTGGATAAGCTGGATAAGCAGGGGCGGGAAGCGGTTACCGCGGAGCTTGGACCGGGGCGGGTGGACAAATCCGGCGATGAAATTCCGGGACTGAATCTGAAGCCGGAGCAGATTTCTCGTATAGAACATTTTCTCGACATACCCAGAGAGGATTTTGAGGGGACATTCGAAAAATGTATGCAGATTCTGGGTGAATACGAGATCGCGAAACGCGGCCTGGATGAACTGAAGGAGATACATGAATATCTGATGGCCTCGTCAGTCGGAATGGAATATTGCGTCTTTGACACAACAGTTGTCCGCGGTCTGGGATACTATACCGGGCCGATTTTCGAGACTATACTGACAGACCTGCCGGAATTCGGGTCAGTGTTCGCGGGGGGGCGTTACGATAATCTGGTGGGAAGGTTTTCGGGGCAGGAAGCTCCCGGAACCGGCGCCTCGATCGGGGTGGATCGGCTTCTGGCAGCTTTGAAGAAGCTCGATTTGATTGAAGCTCAGAAGACCTCGACTGATGTGCTTGTCGCCACTATGGACAGGGAACGTATGAGCGACTATTTCAAGATAGCCTCCGAGCTTCGTGAGCAGGGCTGGAATGTTGAGGTTTTCCTTGGAAATAATCGCCGGATCCCCAAGCAGCTCCAATACGCCGACCGTCTGGATATTCCGGTGGCGGTGATATGCGGCTCAAACGAATTTAATAACGATGAGGTAACGATAAAAGACCTGGCCCGCGGCCGGGAGATGTCTGAGGATGTCGAGGATCGCGAGGAGTGGCTGAAGGCCGAGGGCATTCAGGTTACCGTGCCGAGGGGGAAGATGATTTCGACAATTAGAAAAATGCTGGAATCAAAGTAGTGCCTGCCATGAAACTCGGGAAATTTCAGATTGATGTCATAGTCGAGAATACTGCTTATGTTGACGGCGGCATGATGTTCGGGGTTGTGCCCAAAAAATTGTGGTCGAAGGATGTTCAAGTAAATGAACAGAACCTTGTCCCGATGGATCTTAATGTTTTCGTGATTCGTACAGGCGAGATGATATTGCTGGTTGACACCGGCCTGGGGGA
The DNA here is from genome assembly GCA_011056555.1 of Candidatus Zixiibacteriota bacterium. Lineage (GTDB taxonomy): Bacteria > Zixibacteria > MSB-5A5 > JAABVY01 > JAABVY01 > JAABVY01. The sequence goes on from DSEQ01000007.1 coordinate 49,277, forward strand.
GATGCTTTCAGAGCGGCAGCAGAAAATATACGGCACCGCACCCGAATCCAGGCTTGAGTCCGGACTTGCCGAATTGGGCATAAAGCCGGATGAGGTCGATTATGTGATCCATACACATCTGCATCTCGACCATGTCGGCGGCGCTGTCAAGGATGATGGTGACGGCAATCCGGTACCGCGTTTTTCGAGGGCGCAGCATATCTTGCAGAAGCTGGAATGGGAGGCGGCCAATGATCCCGACGAGCGCTCCGAAGCGGCCTATGATAAATCCAAGTTTATGCCCCTGTATGACGCTGGGCTTCTGAAAATAATCGAGGGCAATGTGGAACTGATTCCGGGAATCAAGCTGGTCCTGACGGGCGGGCATACCATGGGACATCAGGGAGTCATAGTCGAATCGGAAGGGGAGAGGCTGTTTCTGTTTGCTGATATTGTGCCGTTCCAGTCGCATATCCGGCCCGCCTATGTAGCCTCGGCCGACCTCTTTCCTCTGGAAACAATCAAAATCAAAAAGGAACTTTTGCCGGATATTGCCCAGCATGGATGGTATCTGGGCTTCGATCACGAAATCGATATAAAAGTCTGCAGAATAATCGATACCGGGATGAAGCTGGTGGCTGAAAAAGTTGAAGTTTGAAAAATAGTCTTAATCAGGACGGGTGTATTATGTCCATAGATAAAAAATTGGAACAGTTGAAAAAATTGCAGGATGACGCCAGGCTTGGCGGAGGAGAAAAGCGAATAGAGGCCCAGCACCAGAAGGGTAAGCTGACCGCACGGGAACGCCTGGATCTTCTGCTGGATAAAGGGTCATTCGAGGAATTCGATATGTTTGTGCGGCATCGATCATCCGACTTTGGCCTCGATAAGCAAAAATATTTTACCGATGGCGTTGTGACCGGATGCGGCACTATCGACGACCGCAAGGTCTTTGTCTTCTCGCAGGACTTTACAATCTTCGGAGGATCATTATCGAAAGCCCACGCGGAAAAAATCTGCAAGATTATGGATATGGCCATGAAGGTCGGCGCACCTGTCATCGGCCTGAATGACTCCGGGGGAGCTCGTATACAGGAAGGTGTGATTTCTCTTGGCGGTTATGCGGATATTTTCCTGCGCAATACTCTGGCCTCAGGAGTGGTGCCTCAAATTTCGGTTGTGCTGGGGCCGTGCGCGGGCGGCGCGGTTTATTCTCCGGCTATCACAGACTTTGTTCTGATGGTCAAGGGAACCTCATATATGTTTGTCACAGGTCCAAATGTCGTTAAGACCGTGACGCATGAAGAAATCACTCATGATGAGCTGGGCGGTGCGATGGTACATGCGTCTAAATCCGGGGTGGCTCATTTAGTCGGTAACAATGAGGCTGAGACGCTTCTGATGACCCGCAAATTGATGTCCTTTATCCCGCAGAATAATCTTGATGAAGTGCCGATGATCGAAAGCAATGATCCTGATGACCGTATGGATGAGGAATTGAACTATATCGTGCCTGACAATCCAAATAAGCCGTATGATATCAAAGACGTAATCACGCGCATTGTTGACAACGGTGACTTTTTTGAGATTATGCCGGAATATGCCATGAACATTGTCGTCGGTTTCGCCCGCCTGGGCGGACGGTCGATCGGAATTATTGCCAATCAGCCTGCTTATCTCGCAGGTGTGCTGGATATAAATTCGTCAGATAAGGCGGGACGTTTCATCCGTTTCTGTGATGCCTTCAATATACCCATCCTGACTTTTGAGGATGTGCCCGGTTTTTTGCCGGGTACCGATCAGGAATTCAACGGGATTATCCGTCATGGCGCCAAGCTTCTCTATGCCTACTGTGAGGCGACGGTCCCCAAGATCACCGTGATCACCCGCAAGGCATACGGCGGGGCGTATGATGTTATGAACTCCAAGCATGTGCGCGGAGACATGAATTATGCCTGGCCGACTGCCGAGATTGCTGTCATGGGACCCAAGGGGGCGGTCGAGATTATTTTCAAAAAGGAGATTGCCGCATCCGATAACCCAGAGGCCGCCACCGACAAGAAGGTCGAGGAGTTCCGTGAGAAATTTGCCAATCCGTATATCGCCGCCGAGCGCGGTTATCTCGATGACGTGATCGAACCCAGGACTACCCGTCCTCGTTTGATTCGCGCCTTCGACATGCTCTCCACCAAACGCGACCAAAATCCGCCCAAGAAGCATGGGAATATACCGTTGTAGAATAGATATGTTTTGAAAGGGGATGTAAAATGAAAATACCAGTAGAGGTTAGAGATACAGTTGATGTCTCGATTAGCAATCCCGTAATAAACACATCACAAAATGGCATTCCGGATTATATAGTAGTCATAATCCAGATAATTGCTGTAATAGCCCCATTTATTGTTGCCTGGTATGCATATCACCTAGGTGCAAAAAAAGAGAGAAGGCAAAGAGAATTAAAAAAATGGAGGCTTTTAGATGTTATTATATCTGATCTTTCCCTGAGAAGAAAACACCTGGAAAGGTTGAATGAAAAAATAAAAGAAAAGGAATATAAGCCTGTTGGATTGAGAATAATTGAGAAGAGCATATTGTCTGAATTTTATCAATTGATTGTATCTTCGCCTGGTTTCAGAAAAATCTATGAAAGCATAGAATATGTTTATTCTTCTTTAGAACAATTAAATGGATATATTCTTCAGTTAGCACAGGTCAAAGCAAAAGGTATTCAGGTTACTGATAACATGATTGAATTTCGTCAATATAGTTTTCATTTGGAAGACACAAATAACAGATTTGAAAACCTGAAAAGCCAATTAGAATCATTGGCTCAGACGCATGATCTCACGAAATTCGAAGGAATAGATGTAGAGCTTGAAGAAAAAATGCAGGAATAGCATGTTGATTGGGTGAGCCAATCTTTAGATTGGGATTTTCGAAGTCAGCGTCCCTCCCAAGCTGAAGCGTGGAGCACCCTTACAAAGTTCTTTATGCAAAAAAACCTCTAACATCCTGTCATTCTGAGCGAAGCGAAGAATCTCTATGAATCGAGAAAGATTCTTCGGTCGCTACGCTCCCTTAAAATGACATTTCCAATCACCCTCAAAATATTACTTGCTTAGGTGCCCGATAAATACCATCTTATGCTTTCAATGTGGGAGGTAACTATAATGACTAAACAGACGTTTGCGATTAATATATTGACAATAGCCCTATTTGTCTTCCCAATGCTCCTCCATGCCGAGAAACCTTTCAAAATTGTCTATGCGGATGTGGAAACAGCAAAGGAGATCCTTATTACAAGAGATGAGTTCATCAATGCCATGTCACCAATCGATCGAAGTATCAGGATGAAGACAACTGAGACTGTTTCGGTCGATTCATTTGTGAACTTTCTGGGACAGAATGCGCTTGAATGGAATGATGCTGAGATAGAAATTCTGAAGACAGCGATGGACTCAATTCTTCCGGTGTTACAGGAGATCAAACTTGATTTTCCGGACACTGTATATTTTGCTAAAACGACTGGTGAGGAAGAGGGCGGAGGTGTCTATACCCGCCAAAATGCAATTATATTTCCGGGTGTATCGGAGGAAGTGCAAAATGCGGATCTGATACATTTGATTTATCATGAACTCTTTCACATCCTGACACGCAACAATCCGGAATATCAGGACGATCTTTATCAGATAATAGAATTTTATCCCTGCAATGAAATTGAATTTCCCGATACTCTCAAGAACAGGCGCATCACAAATCCAGATGCCCCTCACAATAATTATTATATCGAAGTTGAGGTAGAGGGCGAGGAAATTCCGGTTGTTCCGATTGTGGTGTCATCGGTCAGGATGCATCAAGTTACCGAGGAAACAAACCTGATACAGAGTTTGAGTTTCGGATTGATGGCCTTAGAAAACCATGATGGCATGTATGTTCCGAAGATGAAGGACGGCCTGCCTGTGCTGTATTATTACACCAATGTACCGTCGTTTATGGAAAAAGTGGGTCATAACACAGAGTATGTTCTCCATCCGGAGGAAATATTGGCAGAGAATTTTGTATTGATATTTTCGGGGGATCATGATATCCCCGATCCGGAAATTCCTCAAAAGATGAGAGAAATTTTGTTTGGCGAAAGAAATTGAGCCTTGCACATATATCAGGTTAAGGGTGGCCAAATCTTTAGATTGGGCCAGGGTCGTTCCTTCCCAAGCTGAAGCTTGGGGCACCCGGAATATGATTGCTTTGAAGGTTTGGATCAGGATATGAAAGAATACCGGATACGTAAAGCCTGGTGGATCAGCTATAACCTTGCGGGAATAGTTCTAATTGCGATGGGTGTATGGGCGATATCGCTCTTCTTTCGAGATATGGTGGATTATCACAGGTTGATCGCAGGGATTGTGATTATCGTTTTCGTTGGATATATAGTGATCGACCGCAACCTGTTGAAAATCCGCCTGACCGATAATTATGTCGCCCGTATCGGCATCCGAGCGGTATGCATAAAATTTCCAGATGCAACAGAGTTATTTCTCAAGAACGGTAAGGCCTTTGTCAAGTCCGAGAAGTCCAGTATAACAATCAGCGATGAAATCACAGGCCGTGAGGAGATAATCCACTTCCTGACCAAAAAAGCGGTCGAGTATGAGATACCGATCTCGGGCGATGACTATATGCTGGACAAATACTGGAAGCCGCTCAAGGGGGATGGAAAATGATAGCTGAGCTTTTGATATATTGTCATAGATTCTTCGGCCGTCCTGGACCGAAGGTCGGTACTTCTTCGGAATGACAGTTTAGTTCGTCCTGTCATTCTGAACGCAGCGAAGAATCTCATTGAGTCGCCAAAAGGTTCCTCAGTCGTCCTGGACCGAAGGTCAGTACTCCTTCGGAATGACATTCAAAAAAAACGGCTCCAAAATCGGAGCCGCTTTCTTATTTCATTTGACAGTAAATAGAAATCTATTTTCTGAGCATGTTGTTGGCAATGACCAGGCGCTGGACCTCGGAGGTGCCTTCGTAGATCTCGCATACTCTCTGGTCGCGGTAGAGCTTCTCGGCAATCGAGAATTCTCCGATGTAGCCGTAGCCGGAATGAATCTGCATGCATCTATCAACGCAGAAGTTGGCAGCTTCCGAGGCAAACAACTTGGCCTGAGAGGCGGACAGGTTAATCGACTCGCCCTTATCCTGGAGCTGGGCGGCCTTGTAGGTCAAAAGACGCGCGGCCTCGACTTTGGTAGCCATATCCGCAATCATCCATTGAATCGCCTGCAGTTTGGCGATCGGTGCGCCAAAAGCCACACGTTCCTTGGCGTACTTGATCGACTCATCTAGGGCGCGCTGGGCGATACCGGTGGACTGCGCCGCTATACCGACACGAGCGCCGTCAAGGGTCATCATAGCCATCTTGAAGCCTTTACCCGCAGGCCCCAGGAAGTTTTCCTTGGGTACCTTGACATTCTTATAAATGATTCTTCCAGTGGTGGCGTATTTCATGCCCATCTTATGTTTCAAGGTCGAACCCTCAAAACCCTCGGCATCGGACGGAACGATAATGGCCGAGACTTTGGGACGATCACCCTCGTCTCCTTTGAGCTTTCCGAATGTTACCGCATAATCGCAGACATCCCCATGCATGATGAAAATCTTCTCGCCATTAATGACATAGTGATCGCCGGCATCCTCGAATTCCGTACTTTGATTGGCGGCGTCCGAACCCGCATTGGGCTCTGTCAGGGCGAAAGCCGGGATCAATTCACCGGTTGCGGCTTTGGGAATATATTTCTTCTTTTGTTCATCGGTGCCGAAATTCATAATCGGATCGACCGCAAGTTGCGAGACGGCCGACAGAAGTGATGAAGGCGGATCGAAGTATGAGAGTTCCTCGATCATGGTTGCATATTCAATTTTCTTGCGTCCCTGACCGCCATATTCCTTGGGCATCACATAACCCACCAGTCCTTTGTCGGCCAGCTTCTTGAATATATCATGAGCGAACGCATCGGGTTCACGGTCATGTTTCAGTCCCAGAGGCTCAATCTCCTTGGGGCAGAACTCGCGCATCATATCCCGGATCGGCTGCTGCAGTTCCGGATCGACATTATAAGTCATTCATTTCCTCCTTGACCTCATATGTATAACAAGTCCAAAATATTCAATTCCAATTTAAGACTACTCCGCCGTCTCCGAAGGCTCGTCGGGTACCTCAGGCTCCTCGGCTTTCTCCTGTTCTTTGGCTCTTTCCTCAGCAGCCTTCTGGCGCGCTTGCATCATCTCGACTTCTTTGGCTTTGATTTTCTCAACCGTTTCCCAGTCGTTATAAGCCTTGATCATGATACCCAGGGCGGCAGTAACATCAGAACCCACGCGCTGATAATCGACCCAGATCAGGCCGTCGGCGCCATAACGGGAAGCATCATCGATAAGACGGAAGTCCATCGCCTGCGAGGAGAAGTTGGTTTCGGCCGGTCCGGTATGTATTTCCAGAATGCCCAGAATCTTATAGGGGAAGTCCACATCCTTGTATTCAATCAGCAATGGTTCGGGATCGAGCGGGCTTTCTTTTTCGAGCTTGGGCGGTTTCTTGGCCTTTTTGTTTCTCTTTTCAATTTCCTTGGGAGAGAGATATTTTACCGCGACACCGTTGGTAATCAGCGCGTCCTTTTCACCGGCGGGAGTATTATGAGTGATATAGACAACCGCGTGCGCATCCATTTTGGAGGCGATCTTGGAAAGATCCTCGAGATTCTCGCGGCGGCATTCTTTAGGAGTGCCGGTATTTTTGACGCTCAGAAGCTTCACGATTTCATAAGCTGTATCGACATCGTTCTCGGTCAGCCAGATTTCCTCAGCCTCACGCTTGCCGTATTCCTGAGCCATCACTGTAGATGGAATTACCATCAACGCAATAAATGTGAAAACTGATGCAATCAATAATTTTGAATTGAGCGGTTTCATAGTTGAACCCTCCAATTTTGAGCTATAAAATTTCCTCTTTTTTGTCCCTGCCTGCAATTGCATTTTCAATAAATTTGATGATATCCTCGGTGGGTGTGCCCGGCCCGAAGAGCTTGTCGATGCCTTTCGCTTCCAGCGCCTTGATATCGTCCCCGGGTATTATGCCTCCGCCGAAGAGGATAATGTCCTCGGCTCCCTTTTCCTCGAGTTTCTGTTTGATGGCGGGGAAGAGGGTCATGTGGGCGCCGGAAAGAATTGAGATCCCCACGCAGTCGACATCCTCCTGAATGGCCGCCTCCACGATCATCGCAGGCGTCTGGCGCAGACCGGTATAGATAACCTCCATTCCGGCGTCGCGCAGGGCGGAAGCTATAACCTTGATACCTCGATCATGACCATCCAGTCCGGGTTTTGCCAGCAGAACTCGTATCTTTCTTTCCATATTCTCCTTATTGTTTGTACACTTACAGTTAGCTAACGAATATAGCCAAGTTTAATGAAAATGCAACAAAAATCCCCTCCAGTTCTTTTGCCGACAGGGGTTTATTATTATACAAGCCAGGCGCCGATGTATTCCGAAATTTTTTTGATTGAGTCTCATCGGCGGTCATGAATTTGCAGCTGTTAACGCAGGGTCCTGTGTACCGCATCCCCGCAAGGTGCGGGATTTCTGCCAGCGCGAACCAGGGTGCCCCATCCCCGTCAGGGGTGGGATTTCTGCCGAGGAAATATTCCCGATTTCCCGCTTGCCAAAAGGGAGTGAAAATAATATATATACACCTGAATTTTTCGAGAGGAGCTCTATTTTTATGATCGATACATCGGATTTTTTCAAGGGTATGAAAATTGAGATTGAGGGTGAACCCTTTATAATACTGGACTTTCAGAATGCCCGCACCGCCCAGAGGCGCGCCAATGTTACCACCAAATTGAAACATCTCGTTACCGGCCAGGTGCTCGAGAAAACATTTTCATCCGGCACCAAATTCGAGGAACCGCCGTTTGAGACACGCGATATGCAGTATATGTATAATGACGGCGAGAGCTACCATTTTATGGATACCGACACCTACGACCAGATAGCGATTCCGGTTGATGCAATCGGGGATGATAAATGGTATCTGTTGGAAAATCATACGTATGAGATTCTGTTCTACCGCGGAAATGCGATAAACATCAACCTGCCCACCTCGGTAGTGCTTGAGGTTGTCGAGGCCGAGCCGGCGATCAAGGGGGATCGTGTGTCCAACGTCATGAAAGGCGCCAAAGTCGAAACCGGCCTGGAGGTCAAGGTCCCGATTTTTGTCAAGGAGGGGGACAAGATCAAGATCGACACCCGTGACGGCAAGTACCTGGAGCGCATGTAATTGGAGATCATTGAGGCTCCCGACGAGTATATCGGCACCGATGAATCCGGCAAGGGGGATTATTTCGGGCCGCTTGTGATTGCGGGAGTGTATATCGGTCCCGGAAATCAGGCTCATCTCGAAAAACTGAATATCCTCGAGTCCAAACGCATCTCCGACAACCGTGCCATTTCTCTTTCAGAGGAAATCAAGAAATTATCTCATACATCAGTTGTGGTGATAGGCCCGGAAAAATATAACGAGCTGCATGATAAAATGAAGAATCTCAATAAACTGCTGGCCTGGGGGCATGCCAGGGTGATCGAGAACATACTGGATCTGCATGACTGCCGGGCCGCTATTTCTGATCAGTTCGGGGATGAGTCGCTGATAAAAAATTCGCTTATGAAAAAGGGAAAGAATATAAAACTTCAGCAGACACCAAGAGCCGAGAGATTTCTTGCTGTGGCGGCGGCCTCGGTCCTCGCCCGGGGGGCATTTTTGAATTATCTGAATAGACTCTCATCTCAATACGGTATTAAATTCCTGAAAGGGGCATCCAATCTGGTCGATCAGACCGGCAGACAATTTGCCGAAAAATTCGGTCATGATAAACTGAAACTGGTCGCCAAAATGCACTTCAAGAATACAAAGCGGATTGAAGCTCCCTGATTCCTTCTAATCAAAAGCAAAATAAGGGCTTAATTGCCATCAAAATTGCTTTTATCCCTCAACTGAAACCATAATAATCCGATATTTCTTATAAGCGGGGGTTATACTGAAGGATTGTGTATGACTAAAATAAGCTGGGCCATAATAACAATTTTGTTGCTTGCGCTTTTGTGGCTCTGGAAACGTCGTAAGGCAGCTCTGTTGCCTGATTTATCTTCCGGTTACAGCAGAATCGTGAGCAGTCTGGTCCTGCTGATCGGATGGTCGGCCTTGAATCTCCTGCAGAATATTCCGAATATCGAAAGTATTTTGGGGACGACTGTTCTTATTTTATTGGATTCATTCTCTACGGCCCTGCTCCCGGGAGCTATACTGCTTCTGGTAATTACATTTCTCATCGACTTTGCGCTAATTCGCAACCATGGCGCTTTCAGGAAGAGATCCGTCTCCTTTGCCGGCCTGATGGGGGAAATCGCCGGGGTTTCAGTGAACAGGGGCAAACTGGCGTTTGTCGAGGAGGCCTCCGCAGTTCTGGCGAAAATTCTAAGTGCAGATTATTACCAGATCACAAAAATCGAAAATGATCAGCGCGTCAATCTCGGCGCCTGCAGCATTCAACATGGCCTTGATGTAAAGAACGGCCACAGATTTCGAATGCCCGATGACGGGCTTAATTCATCTGATAGGGAACCGCTCTGCCGCAGGCATAAACAGATTTGTCTGTGCCTGAAGAGCAATTTGCCCGAGGCATATGAACTTATATTCCTCCTGCCGAAATACCAGCGCATACTTAAGAAGCCGGAATTTCAGGACATTTTGCGATCGGTGCTGATAAGCAAGCTGGAGAATGCGGCACAAAATGAAGAGCTAAAAGAGCGGCTCGACATAGAAAGCCGGCAGAATCGGCTTTACCTGGAGAACGATCGGGATAGCGATATTGCCGCTTATCTCCAGCGCATCTATCCGATTCTATCCGAGAAGGTGAAATTCGATTATATTTCGGTGGCGGTGCTCGATTCAGCGATCCAGAACATGTACCGCTATACCTATGCCGATGTCGGTGGAAGTTTGATTGAGCGGGGAATATGTTATCCCCTGAAACAGACCGCCGCACTCAGGGCGGCCGGGGAAGCGCGAATGCTGGTGGCCAATACGCTGGAGTCGGATTTTTACCGTGATGATTATCATCTGTATAAGAGCGGGTTCTCATCCCGCCTGGTTTATCCTGTACGCAATGATTCCGGCCGAGTGCTGGCCGTGCTCACGCTGGCGGCTGTAAAACCAAAGACATTCAATCATCTGGATGAACCCGATCTTCAATTCCTTAATGCGCCGCTGTGCCGTATGATAGAATTCAATAATGTCAGCAGCATGATGAATACCCTCAAGAAACAGGTGGTTTCCAGTTTCAATCTCACCTTCGGTCTTGAAAATAGTCCAGGATCAAAAGGTTTCTATGATCGTTCAGCCCAGATTCTGGCGGAAACTCTTCCGGCAACCATGTGCCGGGTCTGGGGCTACGATCAGTCTTTGAACCGCCTGCGCTCGATAGGCTACCATTCCTTGCATCGACGTACCGATCAGATATCTGATTCGAGAAAGGACGTTGAGCTCGAGCTGATGCCCAGGCACAAAGCGGCCATCAAGATGGGCAAGGCAATTATTGTGAATCAGTCCAACCCGGAAAGCAATATGGGTAAATCAGAAGTCGAGTTCATGGGCCTCCCGGGGATCAAGTCTGCTATTCTGGCCCCCATGCGGCTGCAGAACCGTATCAGCGGCATCGTCTCGGTAGGCGAAGTGCGCAACTGGGAGCGACGCTCGCTGGGTCAGCAGGAACTGCTGTATTCGCAGATCGTATCGACCATATCGGCCCTGGTGCATGAGATCGACAGCAAAGCCCTGGAATTGAACAGGGTCAATGCGGTCTTGAATGAGATAGACAAACGATCACTGGTCTATGAGACCTACACAGACCTTCCCTCCAGGATATCATCGAAGCTCTCCGGGATAATGGGTGCGGCCGAATTGATCCGCCGCAAAATGCCGGAGGATGCCAGGGAGATGATACGTTATAACGATATTATCATCAAAGGCGCCGAGACGATAGCGAAGGAATTAAACAGGTTCGGCGAACTGAAAAAAAGCATCTTTCGGGACAAAGCAGTATGACCACCAAGGCGAACAATTCCACATACATGGCTGAAATTGAGGACATGATTGTGCCGGGCGGAGCGGAAAACCAGACTATCAGTCATATAATTTATAATCAGTTCAAGAAAAATCTGGAAAGCGGCTACTTCATCATGCCCGATGATTCTCCCTATGCCGAAATATTTGAAGACATGGATTTTAGTCCGCCCCTGCAAGAGTGCACATTTGTAAGCCGGACGGAATATCATGAGCTCATCCGCAGGGTGGGCCTGCATGAAAATGCGTTTTTCCTGCCCTATGAGGATTTTGATCTGGCCTTGAAACTGAAATTCATGCCTGGTTTTCCGGAATCGGCTCTGGGAGCGGATAATCTTATTCCCTTGAACAATTATATCCGCACATACCTGGGCAAAATAATTAAGGCCTACACGGTCTACCTGAATGTGCTGAACCATCTGAGCCAGATGATGCTCACGAGCGTGGAGATAGAGACGATTTTTCCGGTTTTGGTGAAGGAACTCAAGAAGCTGGTCAATTTCAGTCACATGTCACTCGTAACCTATCACCCGGACTTCGAATCTTTTCGGCTCGAGGCTGAATACGACGATCAGAATGATGCCTGCAGTTTCAAGAAGCAGTTCATAAAATTGAGCGAGACCAGCCTGGCCGGACTATTATCAAAAAAGAAGGCCTTTATCGCATCGTTGAAAGATATAGGCCAGGGAGTGGTGGCACAAAGAATGTTCCGGATGGGCTACCAGTCTTTTTTGTTCAGTCCGATTTATGATAAGGGCGAACTGCTGGCAAGCCTGAATCTGGCTACAAGAGATGTCGATGCTTACGATGACAGGCATATTAAGCTGCTATCGAAGGTCTGCGGTGTTACCGGAGGTGCACTGAAGTCAGCGGTAAATCACAGCCACCTGCAGCAGTTGATGAATGACTATGACAATGCCAGGAAACATTTCATGCAGCTCGAAAAATCGCGCAATTTTATCGATATAACCCGGGGCGTCCTGCATGCCTTTAACAATCACCTGGCTCTGATAATGGGCCGGGCCCAGATTTTGAGGCAGTTCAGCGGCGATGTCATCAAGCTGGAAACTGCCCGTAAGGGTTTGGATATTATTCTCAATGCCTCCACCCAGGCCTCGAACCAGATAGCTGAACTGCAAAAATATGCCCGCCTCAGGCCTGATGACGATCCGGACCTGATTCAGTTTAAGGGACTGATCGAGGAAATAATCGAGCTCTCCATGCCCCGCTGGAAGGCGATTGCCCATGGGGTCATAGAATTCAGGCTCAATATCGATACCCAGCTGGTGATAAAGGGCTACCGCAAAAAGATCAAGGAAGCGCTGATCAACATTCTTATGAATGCGGTCGAGGCCGAGGAGGAGCATGGGGGCGAAATCTCAATAAGCGCGCGCGCGGAAGGCGACATGGCCGTAATCTGTATCAAAGACCAGGGCAAGGGAATAGAAAAAGATGCCATACCGAGGGTATTCAATCCATTTTACACGACCAAACCCGATGGGACGGGGCTGGGGCTGGCGGTGAGTTATAGAATTATCAAGGAACATTCCGGTAGGCTGGAAATAGAAAGCAGTCCCGGTAAGGGAACCGCTGTTACCATCACGCTTCCGCTTAAAATCAGGAAGACTGAGAGCAGTTTTGGGAATTCGGATTCCAGATTAATCAAGAACATTGTGGTTGTGGACCAGAACCGCATCCGCAGGAACCTGCTTTCAAATCTGCTGCAAAATTTGAAGTTGAAAGTAAAATCTGCTAAATCGCTCGCCTCTGTGGACGGCATAATAGCTGAGGAAAAGCCGGATTTGGTTATCCTGGATGATGAACTTGAGGAGGTAAATCCGGTGGAGTATTTTGCCATGATTAAGACCAGGCTGCCGGAAATTCGTACCTGCCTTGTCAGCGTCTCAGCCAGACCTGATGAGCAGAAGCGCCTGAAAGAACAGGGAGTTGACGCCATACTAACCAAGCCCTTCGAACAGGGCCAGATCAGGGAAACCATCGACCGGCTTTGCAGAACCGCGCCGAGCAAGCAGCCTTCGGAATAGTATGACCATCCACTAATCCGTTGACAATCTGCTGAATACGCACCTCAATTAAACCAAAACATTAATTCCCGCTGCAGTTATATCTTGCCATCAAATTCAATTTGATGTATATTAAATGGTAGCTTTACTACTGGCTTGACCTGAACTTTATAATTATTTAATTGACAAGAAGATATAACATCAATATTTTTGCATAGCTGACAGAATTATTGAGATAAAATTGTGTGTGTATTAATTTAATGTCTTTAAAGGAGTTGCGCTGTATTGTCAAGTAGATTTGGGCTGCTAATCATCTTAGCCTTGGTAATATTCTCTCCATCGAGTATCTGCGCACAGATAATCTATGGAGGGGAATCATACAGTCTCGAGGAGTGGGATCAGGTTGCCCCTGGTCTTGCCGGGGAGAAGACCGCTCTGTCGCCGGTTGACAGTATTGTCAATAACTTGGAGATAGGAGTAGTAGGTGAGATCGATAACCATACCTTGAGTTTCATACAAACAGATTCGGTGATGTATCCAAAGAGCCGAGCCATAATCACATTTCCTGATGGTTTTGATATTACGACATTCACAAAAATAAGGTATGATGATAATGATATAAACAGCATTAATCTGGTAATTGACACAACTGTCATTTCTGATAACACTTTCCTTATATATTTTGCCGATTCCGGATCTATTCCAGTTGCGGGAAGCCTGGTCGGGATAGATATGGAGGGAATCACAAACGAAACAGAAAGCGGATCCTATCAACTGATTCTGACATTAACAGACAGCACCGGTGTGGTTACAGCGGGACCTAATTTCAGTCAGCCTTTTTTGCTCTCGCCGGGAGAGCTGAATTCTATAGAAGTCGATCCCTCGACATTACAGGAAATCTATGCCGGTGATTTTTTTCAATTCGATTGTTTATGTTCCGACAGCTTTAACAACGCATTGGAGTGTCCTGAGGAAACTTGGTATCTTGATGATCCGGCCGGAGAGATAGATTCAACCGGTTTGTTTTTAGCAAAATATACTGGTTTCAATGATTTCAAAGCAAAATGCGATGCCGGTGGAATTACGGCCGAATCGGGTTCGCTCTATGTGCTGGCAGGTGATCCGGTTAGATTCAATATGGACGGGCTTCCGGATACGACGATTGTGGCCGGTAAGATACTTGATAGCTCAGTCCATGTCATAGTAGAGGACCTGTATGGAAACGAAGTAGGACGCTATAGAGGTGCCGCATGGTTCGAGAGTTCCGACACTGCGGCCGAACTTCTATACGATTCGATCAACAAGTATTCGTTTAATGAGGTGGATGATGGGCAAAAGTACTTCCCTGATTCTGCCTTCATATTCCACACCGCCGGGCAGCAAACGATCCGGATTACGGATGGGTCGATATCCTCTGAGTATAAATATATAGTAGTTAAGCCGGACATCGCTGCCCACATAACCGTGCAAGATCCATCCGATACCGTTACGGCCGGAGAGAATTTCCTGATACAGATTACCAGCCTCACTGATGTTTCCGGCAATCTGCTCTCAGGAGTCGTTGACGTTCAGCTTTCCGGAGATGGTATCGCTCCCGATGGCACGGAGCCGATCATTAATCCTATATTTGTTGAAGCGGGGAGCGGGCAGGCTTCTCAGAGGCTGCCGAAAGCAGGGCCAGCTAATTTCACTTTGACTATTGATACTCTTATTTATCAGCTCGACACAATCCGTGTCATAAACTCCGCTGCGGATCATATCGAATTTGAGCTGAACACACCGCAAACTGTCGGTCAGTCTTTTGCCGCTCCCGCCAGCCTGACTGTGCTGGATCGTTTTGATAATGTTGTATCCGATTTTAATGCATTTGAAGATACTGTAACCATTTCTCCACTTCCACCGGCCGAGGGTGAAGTCATAAACGGGATTATCGCCGACAGCCAGGCATTTGTGGATGGGGTTTGCGATTTGACTCAATTCGATATGTATTACAGTGGCCCCGCCCGCTTCCTGAAATTCAGCGCTGTTTCACAGAGCGGAGTGCAGGGAAATTCGGAGACTGTCGAGATCAATTCCGCCTTGATCGAGCAGTTGTATTTATCCGACTCGACGCTGTATATAGGCGATACGTTCTCTGCTTCGGTTACAATTTCCAATTTTGGTTCCGATACGCTCACGGTTGACACAATTGAATTGTTTTCATCACAGGGTGATTTGCCTGTACAAAGTGCAATTCCCGGCCCGGGATTTCGGATTCAAGGGAACAGCTCAGCTACCTTCGAGCTCTATTCTTTCATACCCGAAACTTTTGAAATCGGAATAATAGAATTCGGGGCCAGCTTCATAGGCACGTATGACGAGCTGACCATCTCCGACACCTCCGAATTTCTGGCCTCGATGAGAATTCTCAGCCAGGAACTGGCCGATTATGTGCCCGGGTCGCTAACGCCTGTGCTTATGACCAAGGGAGGATCGTATTCTGCGCGCCTTGAACTGCAGAACCTTGGCGGGGCTGTAATCAGCCTGAACACTGACAGCTATCTCGATTTTATTCTTGATGCGGATACATTCAGGACCTATCTGGAAGTGCCCACCTTTTTACCGGCAACGGGGACCGAAGTCGTTCTTTTCTTTGATGAGATAATGCTTCCAGGGGCCCTCGCCTCCGGACAGTATGCGGCAGCGCTTCATCTTTTCGGTCTTCAGGGGCAGTCCAGTTATTCGGACCTGGTGTCTATATCCGATTCGATAACCTTGCAGAGTCCTCCGGACTTGGTTTATCTCCAGGGCTCATTTGGGCCTGATTCGGCTTATCTTGGAACTGAAATTGCCCCGGTGTTGTCTGTTGAGAATCTGGGTGAGGCAGTCTTTGAAATCGACAGGCAGCTTTCCCGGTTGGAGTTGGAGGCTGACGGCCGGCAGGTGATTTTCAGGCCGGCGGTTGACGGAGATCCCATATTTCCGGGCGGGAATCAAATTAGCTTTGACAGCGAACTTGTGCCGTCAGATTCTCTGCTCACGTCAAACACATTATCTCTTCATCTTGAAGGCACCGCCAACCAGCAAAATGTTGCTTTTGATATTGAGATTGGACCTGATCTTCTAACCCTGCTTAATCCCGGCAAGGTGCAAATCTGGAGTACAACAAACAGGGCTCCGAATTCTCCCCGGGTCAATACCGGACAGAGTTTTAATATCACAGTGGCAGCGAGAAATCGGGGCCAGGAGGCGGTTGAAGAGATCCGGTTGAGTCTGCAAGGAGAGGGCAGCACCGTGTTACAGAGTTCATTGACCATCCCTTCGCTGGCGCCCGATGAAACTGATTCTGTTACATTTAATGTAACCGCCAGCGGCACTCCGAACATAGCGGAGGTGTTCGAGGCTTCTATAGATAACGCCTTCGGGGCAATTACCGGTCTGCCGGCCTTCGTCGAGAATCCGGTTGACAATAATACGGTCGCGACCGTGGAACTGCCGGCCAGCATTTCGGCCAACCTTCAGATCGTGTCTCCGCCCGATGCTCTGGATAATGTCCTGGGCATAAAACAGGATTTTACCCTGCAAGCGGAATTTATAAACAGCGGTGATGCAAAGGTCAGCCCAGGTACAGCGAGGCTGATTCTTCCTGAGGGATTTGTAACCGGCGATCTTCTCGATTCTGTTGATTTTGTAATCGGCGATCCGCTCACCTGGGATATTACTGCGCCGTCAACACCGCGAGAGACAGAGCTGATCGTAGAGATTGTTAAGCTTCCGATTGACTCGAATAGTTTAGACTCAGCTCTAGTAGAAAAAAGAACCGATACGCTTGCCGTGACCGTGGAGGATGAGCTGCCGCAGACATTTGTGGACTGGCAATTTGAAGATTACGATCTGGTCTATCCCGGCCAGACCCTGCCGGTTGTCGAGCTGGAATTTTCACCCGGAATCTTGAGTACCAGCAGAGTGCTGCTGTCGGGTATGACTTTCCTATTTACCGATCGCCAGGGACGCGCGTTTGAACTTGATAATTTGTTGCTTTCCGGTACTATTTCATATGAGCAACTGGAATATCCGGGTACTATCAGCTCCAATACTCTCAGCTTCAATTTCGGGGATGGTATCATATTTGATGCCGAGCGTTCGGCGGTTCTGAATCTGGAAATTGTAATTGATGATCAGGCCGCACTTGAAAATTTCATAATATCACTGGATTCAGATCATATAACTGCAAATGATTACAGGTTCGAAGTACTCGGCAGCCCGTTGGTCGTAAAGTCTATTGATGGCGGCGCTTTTGCCATTTCCAAAAGCTATGGCACGGTACAATCGGAATTTGAAAATTCATTTTATAATTATCCCAATCCCTTTAACCCTGATGTTGAGGCAACTTCGATAGTTTATTATCTGCCGAGTGCCAGTGATGTAGATTTAACAATTTACACCTTGATCGGCGAGGAAGTGTTTACCACAAGTATCCCTGCGGGTTCCCCCGGAGCGCAGGGAGGCACGATCAACAGCATCTACTGGGATGGGCGTAACGATGAGGCGCTTGAAGTTCGCGAAGGGGTATATCTGGCAGTCGTAAAATATTCGGGCGGTGAAGCCTGGACAAAAATTGCGGTGGTGAAGTAGATGATATTCAGGAACAGGAAAGCATTTGTCTTGATAGTCGTGCTGCTGCTTCTGAGCACGCAGGCCGATGGCGCCGATCCCTCGGGCCGTGAGAGCCTGTTCATACTGGGCGCCGGCGCCAGGCCTCTGGGTATGGGGGGAGCCTTTACAGCAGTTGCCGATGACGGTTCGGCGGTCTATTATAATCCGGCCGGGCTTGGATATCTGGAGTACCGCGAGCTGACGCTGTTCCATACCCCGCTTTACGAGGGAACCAATTACATGTTCGGGGCTTTGTCCTATCCAATTCTCGGATTCGGCGCGGTTGGAATAGGCGGCCTGAGACTTGGCACCGATGATGTCGTGTTTCGCGACAGGCTGGGCAGGCTGGGCAGTTTCGATTACAGCAACGGCCAGTACTGGCTGTCTTACGGCATTAAGGTCTTCGACTATATCGCGCTCGGTATGAATATGAAATATCTGGACCAGTCCCTGGGTGACCTGGGCACTTCCACCGGCTCTGTCGATCTCGGGCTCCTGGCACATTATAGAAACACAGTGTTTTTTGGCATTAACGCGCAGGATCTTGTGTCCGGCGAAATGAAGCTCGGCAGCAGGGGAGAAAAGCTGCCATACAATATCAAGGCGGGTGTGGCCGCAAGATACAGCACCCCCAATTTGGATTTCCTGCTTGCGGGTGATATTGACAAGACTGAGGATGTCGGTGCAAAATTCCATATCGGGGGAGAGGTCGGCATCAAGAGTATTTTCTTCCTGCGAGGGGGATACGATCGTTCCGAGATTACCTTCGGCGCCGGGGTTCACTACAAATTTGCCAGGTTCGATTATGCCTACAAGGGACATTCCGAACTGGATCCCACCCATCGGCTGGGCGTTTCGTTCTTCTTTGGGCCGACAATCTCGGAGCAAAAAGCCAGGCGGGTAGAACGGCAGCGCGAGGAAGAAGCGCTGCGGGCCGAGGAAGTTCGCAGAGAACGCATGGCCGACCTGAGAACCAGGGCTGATGATTTCTATCAGAACCAAGTCTGGGATTCCGCGGTTGTATATTACAATCAGGTGCTTGCCTATGATACTGAAAATATTCATGCGATAACGAGGATTCATGAAATCAGCGACAAACTTGAGAGTCGTGCCAGGCAGGAATTAGACACCCGGGCGGGTGAACTTGCCTTCGAGAGATTGATGCGGCAATATAATAGAATAGCAGATTCGCTCTATGAATCAGGTGAATATGAAAAGGCCCGGCTGGAATATGAAAAAGTACTCCAGCTTGATTCAGCCAATTCAAAGGCCCTGGACCGCCTATCTGAAATAGAGGTTCATTTTGACCGGGCGGCGGATTCACTGAAAGCGCGTGGACAGGCTTTGATCGCTCAGAACGAGTATGCCGAGGCGGTGGTGGTATTGACCGAGGCCCAGGAGTTAAGCCCGGACGATGCTGAAATCGGAAGGCGTATAGCATTTGCCAGGACCCGGCTCCTGATTGACCGGAAGCTCAGGAATGCCGCAGAGAAACTTGATGAAGGTGATACTGCTGCGGCCCGCGTAATCTTCCAGGAAATACTCGAACTCGATCCTGAAGAGCCGTTAACGCTCGATTATCTTGAACAGCTCGAGAGAGAAACTGAAATCGAGCCGGTATCGATCGGGCAGTTAAAAGCCGACAGCCAGTACTGGAATCTCTATCTGGAGGGCCTGGAGCTGTTCGGGGATGGAAAGTACAGGGAGGCGATTGAAAAATGGGAGATCGTGCTGGAAAAATATCCGGGCTCCCGGGATGTAAGAGAAAATATACGGCAGGCGCGGCTGCGCCTGAGGAATCAGGGCCAGTAATTCAGAAAATATGGGTCTATTCACAAAAGCTGTAAAAGAATCGCAGTTTTCCTTCGACGCCAAAGAGGAAAAAGTTGGCGAGATTAAAGATTATGTCAGGGAAACCCTGGAGGGCACCCCCTTCTCTGAAAAGGAGCTCACCGGAATACTGCTGGCGATAGAAGAAGCCTGCACCAACGTAATCAGGCATGCCTATCTGTATGCTCCGGGCGGAACGATCCGCCTGAAAATAACACTGACCTCGGATAAAGCTGTATTTGAAATCATAGACACAGGGCGCGCCTTCGATTTCGAGGGCTCGGGTACACCTGACCTCGACCGCTATGTCGAGACCAGCCGCAAGGGGGGGCTGGGCATATATTTGATCCGGAAGATTATGGACGATGTCGATTATCGCGCCCGGCGCAATGAGAATCGTCTCATCCTGGTCAAAAATTTCCCCAAGCGTACAGCCGCGCGTCGAGCCTTAAGAGGAGAGGGCATCTCGATCCGCAAGAAGTTCGCTTTCTGGATGACATTGATCCTGACCGGGCTGGTGTTCATCATTTACTTCTATTTCGAAAACCGAACTACCACAGCCTTGAGGAGCAATTTTCGGACCCAGATGGAGGAGGTCGCCACCACAGTGGCCTCGCAGGCCAAGGATGAGATCGTCAACGAGGCGCGTGATGCGGAGTTTCTTTTGATGGTCAGGAACTTTCGGCACCAGAACAAGAATATTGCCTATATCTCTATCACCGACAAAGATGGTGAAGTGCTGGCACACAGCGAGGATATTTCACTGCTGCATTCAAAATATCAATTGCCCCCCGGTATAATTTCCGAACTTACAACTGTTCCCCAGCAGGTTAACAGCGGCGGACGGGATATCCTGCATTATATACTGCCTGTTACCGAAAATGGGGAACTCCTGGGACACGCGCACATCGGTTTCTCGACCGCCAACCTGAAAGCGGATATACGCAGTTCCCGGCAGGGCATTTTCATCATTTCCATCATAAGTTATGTGCTGGCCCTCATGGCGGTTACCCTGCTGTCCAATTACTTCGTGAAACCGATTCAGAAATTGACTGATGGCGTCAAGAAGATAGGCTCCGGTGACCTGGAGGCCAAGCTGCCGATCGACGGGGCGGATGAGTTTTCTGAAATCGCGCGTGCATTCAATGAGATGACTGGGAAGATCAAAGAAGCTCAGAAAAATATAGTCGAGCAGGAACGTCTCCACAAGGAGATGCAGGTGGCCCAGGAAATCCAGCACACGCTTCTGCCCAAGCATTTCCCCGATATCGAAGGATATGATATCGCCACAATCTACCGTGCAGCTAAAGACGTCGGCGGCGACTATTTCGACTTTGTCTGGGTCGACGAGAACACTCTGGGGATAGTGGTCGCGGATGTTTCCGGCAAGGGTGTGCCCGGGTCCCTGGTTATGACCATGATCCGTACGGCAATCCGGCTTGAAGCGCGCGGCAATCGTTCGGCGGTGGATATTCTGTCACGCGTTAACGACTTTGTAACCGAGGATGTCAAGAAGGGCATGTTCATTACCATCTTCCTGGTCGTGCTGGATTCGATCAATCGCAAAATATCGTTCGCATCAGCGGGGCATAATCCGATGGTATTATACCGGCATGATGAGGAAAAAACTTATTTCCTGAATCCTCGCGGCATACCATTAGGTATCCGCCTGCCCGAGGAGCTGACATTCGGGGAATCTCTGGAAGCCGAATCGATCAAGCTCAAGAAGGATGATATCCTGGTGGTATATACGGACGGCATCACGGAGGCAATGAACCATCGGCGCGAGCAGTTCGGAATGACCCGGTTCATACAATTTATCCGGAATTACAGCTTCCTGACGCCCGAGGATTTTGTTGAAAAACTGAATGAAGAAATAATAGAATTTACAGAGGGCGCCGAGCAGAATGACGATATCACGCTGGTTGCGATCAAAGAGAAGGTGATGGCCGATGAATACCTGGTCCAGCGCCGCAAAAAGCTGCTGAATCTGGTCGAGGCCGAGGGCAAGACGGTCAAGGATGCCTGCCAGGAGATGAAGGTGTCGACTTCGACTTATTACAAATATAAGAAACGTTACGAGTTATACGGCGAAGAGGGCCTGAAAAACAAAGAACCCCGGGGCGACGCCATGCCGCGGCAGCTTTCCTATGAAGAGCGCTCGAAATTACTTCAACTGATCAGGCAGTTTCCGGAATACGGCACCACCCGCCTGAAAAAGGAACTGGAATCGGGTGATTACGGCGATATCCGCGTGGACGAGAAAGCTCTTTATGAGGAGCTGGTAAGGCTCAGGCTCAACACCCGAATGCTCAGGCTGGAATATTCGGCCCGGACTGGCAAAGGGCTGACCGAAGACCAGAAGGAACTCCTGGCGAAAGAATCCGAGAAATATCAGGAGAAGATCGCGCGGGATAAGCAGGAGTATCTGGAGAAGCTGGAAGCGGCCAGCGGCGAAACGGGCAATGGCAAAGGCAAGGTGGCCCAGTTCATTGATAATCTGGCCAGCGCCGGGATTCCTCAGGATGAGATAAAGGACATGATGGACATGTTCTCCGATCTGGAGGAGGAAATCGACGAGGATACCGCCCTGAAACTGCTGGAACGGATGTCGAATCGGGTCACCCAGATCAAGCTGGATATGTCCACGGACAAAGTGCTCGATCAATCCCGATTTCACGGTCAGGATCTGACCGGATGGAAAAAAGTCGCCGACGACGGCATCGATCTGAATTTACTTGACAATGAGGAAGAAACCACTAGCTTCACTTCAGGGAAACCTGCCAAAAGGTTAGACGAGGACGAAGATAGCAATCATGATTAGAATCGCGGTAATGACCTCCAAGGGAGGCACCGGCAAAACCACCACGGCTATTAATTTAGGCCATTGCCTGGCTCTTTCGGGCAAGAAAGTGCTGATTATAGACTGCGACAGCCAGGGTAATGTGGCCATGGCTTTCAACCAGCAGCCCCGCAGAGGGCTTTCGGAATTGCTCCTGACCGGTGAGGTCGATATCGTCAAGGCACGCACCAATTTGTACCTCATCGATTCCGGCGGCAAGCGCCTGGTTGAATCGGAAATGGTGATCACAAGCCAGAGCGACCGCGAGGTCAGGATGAGCCAGGTTTTCCGGAATCTCGTGGGTTCCGATTATGTAATCTGTGACTGTCCCCCCACGATTAATCTGATTAATGTTAACGCCCTCAACTACTGCGATTACGTGATTATTCCAGTCTCCATGGATTATTTTGCTGCTGAAGGAGTCAAAAAGACCCTGGCTCTTATTGAAGAAATCGAAGAGAAAATCGGACACAGTGTAAAGGTCATGGGCATACTGGCCACTTTCTTTGATAAACGTACCAGGATTTCGGACCGGGTATATGACAAACTGATACATGAATTTGGAGATAAGGTCTTTGTAACCAAGATAAGAGTTAATACTCAAATAAAAGAAGCTCAGGAAAATCACAAGACAATTTTCGAGTACGCGCCTTATTCGCACGGTGCGCTTGATTATTTCCTGTTGACAAAAGAAGTAGCAAATGGTCACGGGTAGGAGTTATTATGGCCCAGGAGAATAAAATGGATGAAATTAAGATATCTCTTGACGCCGGCGGCGCGGATGGCGAGGTATCGGTTGTCAGGGTGGATGGCGTAGTTGATACAATCACCTCCAGTGAGCTGGAGAAAGTCATGAACTCATTGATGGATCAGTCTCGTTACAATATCGTTGTCGATCTGGGCGGCGTGGATTATATATCATCGGCGGGATGGGGTATCTTCATCTCCAACATCCGCGAAATCCGGCAGCACGAAGGCGATCTGAAACTCGCCGGTATGATTCCGAATGTATACGAGATCTACGAGCTCCTGGAATTCGATTCGATTTTGAGGGCATTTGAGAATGTCGAGAAAGCCAAAAGTGATTTTAATATCGCCCGGCACTCTGTCAAGCAAGGTGAGAAGTCGCCCGAAGTTAAAACCTCCGCCGAGATTATTGATGAGGAGGAGGTTGAAGCGCAGGCTGTTGAGCCTATATCCGAGCACGAGCTGGAAGAAAAATCGGCAGACTCCGGAACCGAGGACCGGCCCGCTGCCGACAGCGAGGATCAGCGCATTCTTGATCTGGCGGCCGAGGATCCCTTTCTTTCGATCCGTGAAATGAAGAAAATACTAAACTCCGAGGCTGGAGATCATCCCAGACTGGGATGGTGGAGGATCAGGGGAATTCTCAAGAAACACGATATATTATCCAGGAAGAAGCGCTTCAGATTTGCGCGCAAAAAATAGATTGATGCATTTGTGCTGGGAGGGGCACATGCTATGCTCGGTTTGGACCGTCCACATCTGATCCTCATATTGGGTCTGGCTCTCAGCTGTCTCGCCCTCGTGCTGGTAGTCATTCTTCTGTATATAAGATATTCAGCCGCACGCAAGCGGGCCGCCAGCAGCGAGGATGTTCTCCAGAGAATTTACTTCGATATTAAGGATTCCCTGACAAAGACAATTTCCTCCGGCAGCCCCTTTCGTCATACCGCCGCTGACTACAACAACTGCTTGACACGTCATTTCGGAATCAGGAGACTGGTTATATATATAAGCAGCCGCGGAAGATATACTCCCCTGATATGGCACAACACGGACCTCCCGGGCATCAACAAGCTCTATTTCACCCCCGCGGCGGAGCTTGTCAAGAAACTCACTCATCTGGGACATCCGCTGTGGTTTGATAGGGATGAGCCGCATGACAACCTGGCCCGTCTGCTCTATGAGAAGCTGGAT
Source organism: Candidatus Zixiibacteriota bacterium (assembly GCA_011056555.1). Lineage (GTDB taxonomy): Bacteria > Zixibacteria > MSB-5A5 > JAABVY01 > JAABVY01 > JAABVY01. The sequence goes on from DSEQ01000007.1 coordinate 73,699, forward strand.
ATGAAAGTTGCCCTGCCCATAATGTTTGGCAAGCAGCTGTATGGCTTCGTGGTGCTGTCCGAAAGCGATTCCTATAGGCTGGAGGATATGGCAGGATATCTGGTATCGCTGACAGATCAGCTTGCCTACTCGTTTGAGATCTCCAAGAAACATCACTCTTCCAGATCATCCCGGTTCCAGGAGAAGAAACCATCTTCTGAGCAGACAGAGGCTGAAAAAGTTGAAAAGCGCGTCATACTCGATCTTCTCGATGATAATATAAGACTGCTTAAAATTTATAATGAGAATCAGTTATTCAGCAAGTTTATGAGAGTCATAGAGGCCCACGTGAATCCCTCATTCGCGTTTGTGTTTTTGCCCGAGAAGAAAAAATCCCGTCTCTCGGTTGCGCATTCAATAAGAACTGTCCCGGCTGAAATAGAAAAGTGCTATATCAAATCCGCCGACGCCATGGTCAAGATTCTCTCGCGGGATTTCGGTGTGCACAGGGTTGAGCATATTCTCGAAGCCCTCGGCCCCGGACCGGTTCTGCAGACTTTTTCCAGGGGGGGGTGTAAGCTGCTGGCCTCTTTTCCATTACCCCAGCGCAGGATCGGCTTTCTGGGATTGGGGGAGAAGAAGGTAAGCGGGGGAGATTACAGTCCGGAAGAAATAAATATTGTCGAAACTTTCTGCCAGACCCTGCGTCTGACCCTCGACAATATTCATCAGTTTAGAAAGATCGAGGAACTCTCCTATACCGACAGTATGACCGGCCTGTACAATTATCGCTATTTCTATAAGCGGTTGACGGAGGAAATCCTGCGTGCCAAACGATTTGAGAGATTTCTGGCCTTGGTGATATTCGATATCGATGAGTTCAAGATCATAAACGATACCCACGGCCATCAAACCGGCGATCATATTCTCAAGCAACTGGGCATGCTGATTCACAACAGTGTGCGTTCCATCGATATAGTCTCCCGTTATGGCGGCGAGGAATTCTGCGTAATAATGCCTGAAACAGATAAGGAGGCCTGCGAGCAGTTTATGGAAAGGTTGAGGGTGAAAATTTTGGAGTTTGAATTCCGTGACAGATCGAACAGGAAGTGCCTTAATATCAGTGTCAGCCTGGGAGGGGCGATTTATCCAACCGATGCCACTCGTATTGATCGGTTAATCTATTGTGCGGATATGGCTTTGCTTGAATCAAAACAATCGGGCAGAAACAAGGTCTGTCTCTATAATCCTCAAATCGAGAAAAGCTCGCGATAGTACGGTTCCAGCTTTGCCATGAATCAGTAGCGTTTATATTTTTCGAAAAGCTGTCCCCATTTGGTTCTGGAGAAGCGTTTGATTATCGACCTGCCGATAATCGGGTACCAGAACAAATCATGATAGACATTGGAGGCGAACGGCGCCCAGCCTACCAGGGGTGAATGCAGCGCCGGCTTTTCCAGAAATCTGAGGGGCCCCTTGCGAAGCATCTGATCGCCCCAGATCACAAAACTCTTTTTGACCTTGAAGCCGAAATTAACCTTTGAAATATCCTCGCCGACTATCTCGATTTCCTTCAGGTCGGCCTTGCCCAGACAGCGTTCCTGGCACATCCTGAGATAGGGTATGGACAATGGATCAAAGCCCATCATGCGTGCGGCCACAGCATCAATGGCGACCTGGTCGCTGGAAGCGAGGATAAAATCCTTGACCTTGGGCTCCATGGTCCTGGGGCCGGCTCCATCTCCGCAGACAGTGCCATCCATAACCGCAAAGATCGATGGATGCAGCTCTTTCTGCATCAACATCAGGTCCACCAGAACTTCGTGCATGTATTTGTGAGCATAGTGGCGCACTTCTTTTAACAGGCCGCCGAAGGAGTTCTTTATTGCGCCGGTTGTAGTGGAATGCCCGTGAGTTTTGACAGTGGGCAGGTGAATGATCTGTTTTCCAATATACATTTTTGGAATTTCGATCCCATCGGGAAATATCTCGTTGAGCTTAAGGAGCTCGGACTTGAATTTAAACCTGGTCCATTCTACTTCCGGCAGGGTGGTATATGAGGCTCCATACTTTTTCAATACAGGAGCCCAGAGATTGTTTTCGCAGCCCTTATGCGGATCGGTCACTACCGTTTTATTCTCGAGCGGAAAGAGGCGCGAAAAATCGTAACCATCTTCCTTCATAGTGTTCAAAACGCCTTCCAGTTGCCAGGGCTGGGAGGAACAGGCAGGGAAATACTTGGTCCAGGAAAGATTAAGCTTTATTATCGTATCCTGATCCTTTTTGATAATCTGATCGTATTCCGCCATATGCAGGAGTTTTCTGTAGTCCTCAAGGATAGTCTGCGGCTCGGCCTTCAATACAACGACTTTGGAAACGCTCATAATCGATTTCCTATTTGCTTTTTCATATCCAAATCGAATACGTCCCTGACAGGTCCAAATTTAAAATTTTTTAGCAATTTGCGCAATTTGATTTCGGTTGTTTTCAGATTTGTATAATGACGCAAACGGCTCCTGGCCCTGGCTTTTATGCGGGGCTGCTTCAGGTCAATTTCCCAGGGATGGAAATATATGACCCCCGGGAATCCCAGCCGATTTAAGCGTTTCAGCGCATGACTGGTGTACCAGTAGGGGAAAAGCCGCAGGTAGCCGCCCCCGCCAACGCCGATATTTTTGCCGAATATCCTGACCGTGGAGGGAGGTATTTCAAGAATGGACCTGTTCTCATCCACTTTTATTATATGGGCAAAACGCGGCGCGTCCGGGGTGCCATAGACATCATGCACGACCGGGAAGACGGATGAATCGTAGCTGAATCCCAGATCCGCCAGGGTTTTCCAGACCCACTCATCTTTGGGTTTGATGGAAAAAGAGGGAGCGCGATAACCCCTGATGGGAATGTTCACTCCGGCATTTATGGCCTCCAGGGAGCGGATTGTGTCATCCCTGAATTCCTCCGGGGACATTTTATAGACCAATCCATGGGAGTAACTGTGGCAGCCGATCTCATGGCCCCTGGAATGAAGATATTCGGTGATTTCAGGAAATTTCTCGGCTATCCATCCCAGGATAAAGAATGTTGCCTTGACATTATATTCATTAAGTATCTCGCAGATTCGGACGATATTCGAGAGTACCCGTGGTTTCTGCTGGTTCCAGGTTTCAATGGGGAAGATATCCCTGAAGGATTCCACGCAGAACCAGTCTTCGACATCTATAGTAATGCAATTGAGCATGATTATTTTTGGGACGCGTACTGGTAACCGTAGTATTTGTGATTGTAGTAGTATGGCAGAGCCTGTTTGACATTATTCAGCGCTACCCCCAAAAGCCGTGCCCCGGACTGGTTTATGAGGTCTATCGCTCTGCTTACAACCTCTTTTTGTGTTGCCCCGGCCTTGATTACAAGCAATATGCCGTCAACTTCGGTTCCCAGAATTATGGGATCGGTGACGGGCACAACCGGAGCTGAATCGACTATGATTAATTCGTAATAAAACTTTGCTGCCTCAAAAATCCCCGGGATCGCGGGAGAATCAAAAAGCTCGGTGGGATTGCCCTCAATCCTTCCCGAGGTTATGACATCCAGATTTTCAATCTCTGTTTTTTTGACACAATCCTCGAGCTTCACATTCTTCATGATGACGTCGCACAGACCTTTGGCCTGATCGATGTCAAATATCTTATGGATCACGGGACGCCTCAGGTCGGCGTCAATCAGGAGAGTTTTGCGGGGCCGGTGGATGGCGCCAGTCATGGCCAGAAATGTCGAGACTGTGCTTTTCCCTTCGCCTACGGAAGGAGAGGTAATCAGAAATGATTTACCCTTTTCCTGAAGCACTCGGTTATTGGTCAGGTTGAACAAGAGCCGCCTGAATTCAGTTCCGATGGAAGATTCCGGATCGTAGGTCTTATAAATATTCTTGTCTTCATTTTTCATGGTATCAACCTTTTAATATTGCCTTTATAATAACCTCGGTACCCTTGAGCTCATTTTCTGCAAGCTTCAGATTTTTTTGGGCCCGCTCAAAGTCGGGATTGACAGACAGCGCCTTCTTGTACTCCTCAACCGCCTTTTCATGGATGTACCTTCCCAGCAGGGTAAAGGCTACGGCCAGTTCATAATGCAGGTCAGGGTAATGCGGATTGTTGCTCAGGGCGTTCTGCAAACTTTTTATTCTCCTCGTGATCATTTTTTCATTCAGCCTGCCGGTGCCGAGCATGAATTTGAGATAGAAGCTGGATGACTCAGCATCCTTTTTCTGGCGGCGTTTTTCGCGGCAGGTCAGGAATTTGGCGAAGGCCTTCTCCAGGTTGCCCTGTTCAAAGAATTTCTGGCCCTCCAGAAAATCCTGGTCCACGATATCCGGCATAATTACGCTGGCTTTTTCGAGGGCCTTACCGGTCATCTCCTCCTGGTTGGTGAAAAGGTTAAAGTCCTCTCTCCGGATGGCATTGAGAATATATGCCATCGCCTGATTGAGGTAGGCCTCACCGTAATATATATTGAGCTTGAGGGCTTCATCGAATTCGATAACCGCGCGTTTGCAGGAGTCGAGCGCCAGGAAAGACTCCCCCAGATGATTTCTGTAGTCGGCATAACCCGGACGAAGTTCCACCGCTCTGGAAAATGACTGGCAGGCATCTTTGAATTTATTCAATGAAAACTGCACCACCCCGAGACTCAGGAAGCCTTCATGGAATTCGGGATCAAGTTCGACCGCTCTCTCGAGGAGCTTGATCGATTCATGGTACATGCGCTTATAATATAGCGCCTGCCCCAGGTAATGCAGGTTTCCGGGATCAGTTATTTCGGATGATTTCTGGTAGAGGTCGATAAGCTGTTCCAGTTCCCGCTTTTTATCCTCGTGGGTAGAATTAACCAGTTTCTTGAGATCATCGTTCTTAATACCTGCATCAAATGTTTCTTCAAAGGTCTCCAGTAGTTCACCATTGGAGAACAGCGAGGTCAATACCCTTCTGCCGTGATCGTCATTAACGGTCTGGATCAGGTATTCCTTATCACCTGTTGCCAGACGGGTATTGAGCTTGAATGCTTGCTGGGTCATGATTCGCTCCCAATTGTTTTTTTATCGGCCGCAACCTTTTTGCCGCTGCGGATCGTTCCGGACTTGAACTCTATTTTAGGCACGGTGCCGAGCACCCTGATCCCGAGATGACCTTCGACAGTCTCGATCTTCCTGACCGAGTTGTCTGTGACCTCCGCCAGAATAACCGCTCCCGCCCCCAGCAGAAGCCCGAGGGCGAGCCCCATAAGCGTGATCTTGAGGCGGTCGGGATAAAAAGCGGAGATCGGTACGAAGGCCGGCTCTATAATTTTATAACGGTTCTCTGCTTCTTCACGGTAGACCTCCATGGCAAGCTGCGAGCCCGTATAATTCTCCAGAAAATTATCGTACCAGGCCTTGGCGCGCTCAACCTCCTTCTCCAAAGCGGCCAGCTGCATTTCCGCATCGGGTCCGGTCGAGAAGCTGGCTTTGATATTCTCTTTGCTTCGTTCAAGCCTGTTTTGTTTATGTATGTAATAGTCGAGTTGAATTTCTGTTAAGATATAATCGGAGATCAGCTCCAGATTCTCCTCACTCAGACCATCATATTTTTGAGCTGCCACGGAGTCAATCATGTACGCAATTGAATCGATACTGGCGTCAATTGTGCGCCTCTGCATATTCACCTTGGGATCGCGCCAGGTGTATTTCTCCATCAGCTCGGCCAGATTTGTGGTGCGATCCATCAGAATTCTTCTCTTTACATCCAGCTCCGGGGGAGTCCTGATATCGGCCGGGTCAATCCCCCGGGAGGTCATCTGGTCTTCGAGAAAATTCAATCTGTCGTTGGCCTCGACTTTGTCGACCAGCTTGATGCGATCCAGTTCCGACTCGATATCTTTCAGATTATCCTGGGTGGTCAGCCCCCTGTCTATTGTCAATTTCTGATAATCGCGCTTGAATTCCGCCAGCTCTTCTTCTTTTTCGCGCAGTTCCTTCTTGTATATCTGGGCCTGTGTATTTGAAAATTCGAGGTTTCTGCGCACCGCCAGAAGATCGGCCTGCAGCTTTTCATCAACATATACCTCCGCGATGGTCTGAGCCAGGTCGCGGGCCATGACCGGATCCTGATGTTCGGCAGTAATACGGATCATGTTTTCGCTTATAAAACTTACCCCAATGTTTTTCCTCAGATCTTCAATCAGGGCGCGGTAGGCCAGTTCCCGGGCAGGCACATCGGGAACATGCGTTCTCATTTCTACGGCATTTTGAAGGATTTCCGGATTTCCATCCAGCCCCAGGCGGCTGATCAGCTTCCCCAGATGAGCGCCGGATGTTACAAGCCCGCGGGTCTCATTCATTTCACGGTTGACCTGCCGGTCGCTCTTGCGGTAGTTGTCGCCAAATTCCCCGGGGATCACACGCGCCAGCTCACCTGAAACCAGGCTGCTCTGGCTCGTCAGGATCACTGCGCTGGATTCATAGCGCGGACTCATCAAATAGCTCCCGGCATAGCTGATTGCGGTGATCAGGAACAGGGGCAGGATTAAGAGCCATTTCCGCCTGTCTATAACCTGCCTGAATTCACGCAGATCTATCTGTCTTTCCTGAAGATATGTGTCTCTCATAATTATTTATTCAGAAAACCTGTCTATCAGCAGATAGGTTGATACCACTGTTCCGAAGATACCGACAAAATCCCGGACACGTCCCCAGGTTCCCCAGAACCCGCCTTCGTCGGTCGGAATCAGGATCGTATCCTCGGGACGAAGCGTGTAGCGGGGGGGTGTGCCCTTTTCCGATCGCTTCTCAATATCAACTATTATAACATTCGAATAGGGATCCTGTTTGTTAAAAATTTTGACTTTGCCCAGATCTGCATCCGGCGTCGGACCGCCGGCAAGCGCGATCGCATCGAGACAATCCATGTTCTCTTCCAGGGTGATGGTGCCTGGAGCACCGACCCGGCCAATAACATAGACAATATTCTTGCGTTCCGTGGCTGCTGCCTTACTGGGAAGACCGGGACCTGATGCGGAGGAGGCCCGTTTGACCTCAACAATATCCTCCGGGTATAATTCGGGGTATCTGGAAGGATCACCCTCTGCGATAAGGTTGGCCAGGTTAACATTCACGATTTCGCCCTTATTTACGGAGCCGCGGATAATGACCACATTGGAAAGATCACCCTGCTCCGTGACTCCCCCGGCTTCCTTAATCAATTCCCAGACATTAGGCATCTCCTCGAAGGCATATTTGCCCGGACTCAGTACGTGTCCTGTAATGAATACTTTTTGCGAATTATACTGCAGTACCTCCACCGTGGCCTGCGAAATCTGTTTATTATATCTCGACACCTGATCTCCGATTTTGGTTGCCAGTTCCTGGGGGGTAAGCCCGGCGGCGGTGACCTCGCCGATGACCGACAAAGTGATCTTACCATCCTGGCGCACTGAGACCACCTGGTTTAAAGCGGGGTCCTGCCAGAATGATATCTTTAAAACATCTTCGGGTCCTATTTTATATTGCTGCGCGGATAGATTTTCGACTGAAAACAGGAGAATGTGTGTCGCGATTACGGCTAAGCCGATTAGTTTCAAGCGTTTCATCTAAACTCCTTTTTAGATTTATCGGCTTAATATAGGCCTGATTTACGCAATGTAAAGTAAAAAAACCGATTTGAGAACATTAAAAATCAAACAAATCGATATAATTTGGAATAAGAGCGATATAGGGGCTGCAATCACCTTAAAAGCCTGTTTATGAGCAGGAGGAGAAGGGCGCATTTTACTGAAATAAGGTCATTGTTTAGATGGTCGAAAAAGGGCCAGAATGGTAAAAAGATATTGACTTGGGTCGAAAAAAATTGTATAGAGTTGATTCACTGGCGCCCTAGCTCAGTTGGTAGAGCAACGGACTGAAAATCCGTGTGTCCCCAGTTCGATTCTGGGGGGCGCCATATTTTTATGCCAACAGCTAAGACCTGAGCTGTATCCACAGCATCATTTGCCCCTCTCTGAAAAAAATGACAAAAAGGTTGACTTTGGTTCATGTGTACATATGTATGGATTCAGCGGACAAGCACTAAAATGAAACCGACACCCTCAGAGTTCGCAATATGTGAGCATTCAAGATTTTTAACATTTTTCTTGGAGGGATATTCCTATGCGGAAGAAATTATGTTTGATTGCTGTAACAACCATCGCTGTATTTTTTGCACTGAACCTTACTGATTCAAATGCAGAATACATCTGTGGTGATGCCAACGACGATGGATCGCTAAACGTCAGCGATGCAATTTACATTGCTAACTATGTCTTCGTTGGCGGTCCAGTTCCAGATCCGAATTGTTGTGAATCTGATTGCCCGCCGACTGTCACAGATATAGATGGCAACACATATTTTACGGTAGAGGTCGGCGATCAGTGCTGGATGGCCCAGAATTTGAAAGTGACCCATTATAGTAATGGCGACCCGATTCCAAACGTGACCGACGGTGGTGTATGGGGAGGACTCACAACGGGGGCCTATTGTGACTATAATAACGAGGCAGGCAATGCTGCCATCTATGGAAGACTCTATAATTGGTATGCAGTGATTGACATCCGTGATATAGCGCCAGAAGGCTGGCATGTGCCGACTGATGCCGAATGGAAACAGCTGGAGATTTTTCTCGGCCTTAGTCTGGCAGAAGCCGATGCCGAAGGCTGGCGAGGTACTGATGAAGGGGGGAAATTGAAGGAAATCGGTATTATGCATTGGGGCTCTCCTAACACGGGAGCTACGAATGAGAGTGGTTTTACCGTGCTTCCCGCCGGTACTCGATCGGTCAGTGGTAACTTCAGTAATTTAGGGGCAGACGCTCGCTTATGGTCCTCCACTGAAGCCAGTAGTACCGGCGGCGGGTATCGATGGCTCGAATACAGTCATTCAGATATTTACCGCTTCAGGTATGTCAAGGGAGGCGGGCTGTCGGTTCGATGTGTCAAGGATTGATGGGTCGTCTTAGAAGAACCATAGTGGCTGAAAAATAGCGAATAGTTTAGTCCCGGGCAGGGTCCGTGATCAAATCCGGATCCGGGTGAAAATCCAAAACATCGATTAAAATGTTGAATATTTGAGCTTTATCGCTATATTATAAGTGCCAACCTGAATGATTTATCGCAGATGAAATCGCCCCTATGTCTGCCAAGAATAGGATAGTGGTATGTCAAAGAACCTATATCTGTTCGTATTTGTAGGCGTGGCTGCGATGATCTGCCTTGCCGCAACTGCCGCCAATAGCGAGTATGTCTGTGGTGATGCCAACGACGATGGCACGCTCAATGTCAGCGATGCAGTTTTTATTATCAATCATGTCTTTATCGGTGGGCCGGCACCTGACCCCAACTGCTGCTCCGATTGCCCGCCTACTATGACTGATTATGATGGCAATGTCTATCAGACTGTGCAAATTGGTGATCAATGCTGGATGATGGAAAACCTTAAAGTCACCCATTATCGTAATGGTGACCCTGTACCTGATGTAACCGTGGATGCTGACTGGGAGGCATTGATAACCGGGGCATACTGTGAATACAATAATGATGGAGGGTACGTTGAGGTTTACGGAAGGCTTTACAACTTCTATGCCATCGAGGACAGTCGAAACTTGGCCCCGGAGGGTTGGCATGTACCGACGGATGCTGAGTGGTTGGCTTTGATTAATTATCTCGGCGGCGAGTCGGTAGCGGGAGGAAAGATGAAGGAGGCCGGAACAGAACATTGGGCTCCTCCCAACGACGGGGCCACTAATGAAAGTGGATTTACAGCATTGCCCGCAGGCGCTCGCAATAGTGTCGGCACCTTCTACAATCTTGGCAGCAGTACAACTTTCTGGACCGCCGATGAGAACAAGAGCAACGTGGCATGGTTTTGGGTAATTTATTATAGCAATCCGGATATATATAGCAATTATTGTTACAAGGCCGCTGGTTTTTCGATCCGCTGCCTTAAGGACTGACGGATTTTTTGCCTGTTAATTCCCGGTGTTACTGTCGTGGAAAGAGATGAATAGCCCCGAATGACAAGACGATTATAAGATCTGATTAGAAGGGCTGCATATCGAGAGCAAATTTATATTAGATAAGTGCCAACCTGAATGATTTATCGCAGATGAAATCGCCCCCATATCTGCCAAAAATAGGATAGTGGTATGTCAAAGAACCTATATCTGTTCGTATTTGTAGTCGTGGCTGCGATGATCTGCCTTGCCGCGACTGCCGCCAATAGCGAGTATGTCTGTGGTGATGCCAACGACGATGGCACGCTCAATGTCAGCGATGCAGTTTTTATTATCACTCATGTTTTTATCGGTGGGCCGGCACCCGACCCCTGGGAATCGGGTGAGGTTAACTGTGATGGCGCTTTGAATATCTCTGATGCTGTCCGGCTGATAAATTACGTTTTCAAAGCAGGCTATGCCCCGTGCGATACCGACGGCGATGGAATTCCAGACTGTGGCTTTTATTGCCCGCCTACTGTTACCGATTATGATGGCAATGTTTACCATACAGTGCTAATAGGAGATCAATGCTGGATGATGGATAATCTGAAGGTTACACATTATAGCAATGGCGATCCTATACCAAATGTAACAGATAGCGCGGAATGGGAAGGTCTGACTACAGGAGCATATTGCAACTATAATAACGATGAGGGTAATGTTGCCATTTATGGCAGGTTATATAACTGGTATGCGGTAGATGACAGCCGCAACATAGCCCCTGTAGGCTGGCATGTCCCCAGTGATGCGGAGTTGAAACAATTGGAGATGTATCTTGGTATGAGCCGGGCTGAGGCCGATGCCACCGGTTTGCGCGGGACTGATGAAGGCGGCAAATTAAAAGAGGCAGGCACAACCCATTGGTATGCACCAGATACTGGCGGTACTAATGAAAGTGGCTTTTCCGCCTTGCCCGGTGGGTGCCGCTACATCGGTGGTACCTTCGGCGATATGGGTAACTTCGCTTACTTCTGGTCATCTCCGGAGAGCAGTAGTAACCGCGCATGGCTCCGACTCCTGTATTACGGCAGTTCGTATGTCTTCCGCTTCAGCGGCGATAAGCGCTACGGTTTTTCTGTTCGTTGTGTCCGGGATTAGTTGACTATTTGACTGTTTGCCCCGTGGGGCAGGCCATGAGCCGTTGTCCCTGTGTTTTGTTTGGGGAAAAAGATCGGAAGGAATAGATCGAGTGGCAAATTATCTCACGCGGCAAAGGGGATAGGCGCCTCTATCAAGGCAGTTTTATCCACCGCTGGAATTTATTTCATCCCGATAATGGCAATATTTTCCGCATCTGGAAAATCTGTACGCATCAGACACCGAATCCATCCCATTTATAAGCGCTGACAGGGCAGAAACTTATAAGATTGATCCGGACATCTTTTCAATGTGGCACAGCTTTTGAAATCAATTTGGGCAGACTGAACAAATTAAGGAGAAGCAATGGGAAAGCTCTTGATTCTGATTTTAGCGTTGATTTTGGTTCTGGTGATTCTGCCCGGAGACGTCAGAGACTGGTGTGTTATGCAGTTTAATACATTGATGGCCGGAGCTATTGATTCCGGCAACGGTGCCTCTTTGGCCAATATTTCAGCAGTAACGTTTCAAATCATTTGAGAAGATAAAAAAAGCTTAAATTCAATTTATATAAATTACATGTAGCGCTGATGGATTCCAGTTATTGACAAGACCTTAATTTGGCGTGCTTTTTTGATGCTTCCCTCCTTTTGTTTGAGGCGGATCCCTCCCGATCCGCCTTTATTATTTTTCATTACCGACAGAAACCATTAAATCCCCAGGATGTTTAAATCAGGACAGGAACTATATATAGCCATACGGCTTTTGGCCGCTTTTAAAGATTGACATCGGATGCAAAATAGGTTTTTTACACCCATGCGGACTGATCGGAAATTTTTTTTCAATGTATCTCTGGCAATAATTATGGCAATACCATCAATTCTTATTGCCCAGGATACGACTGCCTTCATAAATGCCAACCGTATCTCTATGTTTGCCGGCAATGACGGCATCCTGGCCAATGATTTCTTCCGTGAGATAGAGGAGGATTATGCCGGGTTTTATTACCGAGCGGATACCACCCAGCCGGTAATCTGGTCCTCGGCGCTCTGGATTGCGGGCAAAGTCGGCGGAGGTATCAGAACCGGGATGGCGTATTATAGCGCAGGCAGAACATATACCGAGTTTGCGCCCGGCCCATATGAGTCTGCTATAACCGACAGTTCCCGATTCAAGGTATACAAAATCAGCCGTGATGACCTGATCAGTCCCGGAGATGACTGGATGAACTGGCCCGTCGATCTCGGCGCACCGCTGGACAGTCTGGGGAACCCATTGCTGATAGGGGAGCAGACCTTGTTTTCTGTTTACAATGATGCCGACACCTCGCGCCGGGACTACAGCGCGGGAAGTGAGGACCCGTTAAGAGCCGAGGTGCGACAGATGGTTTGGGCCTACGACAGGGAAAAGTATCTTGGCGATGTTGTTTTTGTTGATTTCGAGGTAATAAATAGATCTGATGATGTCTGGGATTCCATTTTTGTGGGACTCCATGCCGATCCGGATCTTGGAGATCCACGCAACGATCTGGTCGGTTCCTATGAGCCGGGCTCGATGGTTTATCAGTATTCCGAGAAGCTGGATATGGAGCTCGAGGGCTTCGGCCATGCCGTTGCCGGAGTTATTCTGCTCGGAGCAAGGTCATCCAACGATGACTATGATCCCTATACCGCCACGCATACCAATCCCACCCCATTTTATCCCACAACTCCGCAGGAATCATTCAACTTTTTGCAGGGGCTTGACTCGACCGGCAGCCAGTATATCGATCCGACTACATCCGAGCCAACCAGGTTCATTTACAACGGCGATCCAAGATACAATGTCGGCTGGCTTGATCAGATGCCTGAGGATCGGAAGATGCTTATCTCGCACGGACCGTTCAGAGTCTTTCCGGGCGATAGTCTGACAATTTCAATCGCTTTCGTGGCCCAAACCTCCAGTGACAGAAAGACCGCGTTTGATAACCTGTTTGAGCTGTCCGAGAAAGTTATCGACTGGCATAATCACGGCGCTGCAGGATTTGAGATAATTTCCGGTTCCTCCAGCGGACTGATAAGGAATGTCGAATTCAGCCCGGATTACCAGAACTGGATGGAGCCCTTGACATTCAGCGGCGATTATGCCGGAATCGGAATCGGTAAGGCCTCTGAGTTTTATGGTTCAGCGGTAGAAGATTCGAATTTGTATTCGGTGGAACTGCGGTTTTCCTATGATTCCACTCAGAAAGTGCATTACTATTCTCATCTGTCCGAGAGATGGGAATATCAGGGATTTCTGGACCTGCCGGTCCGGGCGGTTGCGGTAGATGATAGCAGTCAACTCGATCTGATATATCTTTCCGGGGATGGGGATGAGTGCCACAACTGCTTTATAAATCCGCGCGGAAGTCCCGAGAGCCGATACAGCCTGATTATAACCGGCTCCAATTATACAGGTGGAGAGAATGATAACTATATTTTGGAGAATCCTTTGCAGGAACTGGGCGGGCTTGACCTGCTGTATCTGATCAGGTTCAAACCGAAACAGAAGTCCCTGGTATATAATGTTCAGGAGGGTCAGAGGCTTATTATCGACTACACCGCTGAGGCGGGAAATCCGCCCCCCGCGAACCTCAGGTTTGGACTGGCCACAGTTTCCACTCAAAAGCATCAGCCGGCATTTATCCAGAGTAATTATAAATCGCCTGTGTCCTTCAGGACCGAGTTATCCAATCCGCTCGACTTTTCTTTTCAGTCGGTTGAGTATACTCTTGAGGGCGGTATTCAGGAGCCGGTTTACATGGCGTTTCATCCCGAAACGCTGGGTCTCAAGGAGAGCCGAATCAGGTTTTATAATACCGATTTCGAGGAGTATTATGATTCGATTAATGTGAGCGGCAGGGCGGTTATGTGGCTGCTGGATGGCGATATAAACCTCAACGGCTGGCTGGAGCCGTCGGATATAGCATCCTATGTCGGCTACCTGTACAGGGATTATCCCCTGCCCGATATAGAGATTGAACTGGACCTGGATGGCTCGGGAAAAGTTGATTTAGCCGATATTGTGACCCTCATAAATATTCTTTTTATTTCACCGAATTTATAGTATAATAACCCGGTATCGTCGAATTATTTTACACAGACCGGAAGCAATGCCATATGTGTAGATTTCAAAAACTGCTAGCGGCTGCGATTGTGTTATTCTTGTTGATGAATCCCGCTGCGTCCGCTGATCCGGGGGTGCGCTGCTGTTGCGCCGGATTCGGCAGCGTTCTGAATCAGGTTCCGCTTAGTTCCCGCCAGGAAGAGAACGGTGATAATCCCGGTCTCCTCACTCATGCGATCACACTTTCTGCAAACCTGGCCCTTTTTCCAGTCGCTTATAACCAGATGGAAAAAACCTGGGGTGTACCTGACGGTAAGTTTCATTTCAAGGATGACTGGTCGGGAGATAACATGGCCCTGAATGACGAGGTCTCGCATATGTTCGTCTCCTTTAAGCTGACACAGCTGCTGCATTCCGGCTATAAAGCGCTGGGGTACTCGCATAAAACCGCCTTGTGGCTGGGGATGATAGAGACTGCCTTTATTGTAACCGCGGTTGAATATCCGATTGATGCCTATAATCCGGACCAGGGATTTGGAGTCTCCGATTTATTTTTCGATTATGGCGGAATCGCCCTGGGCTATCTGAAAATTATGGATGATAATTTTGCCAACTGGGATCTCAAAACCTCGGTTAAATCATTTCGTCATGCCAATAAACAGGTACTGGGGGATGGAGCCGAGGATTATGATAATTATATTTACTGGCTCACATACAGGGAGGATCCCGCTGTTTTTGGATTGGGCTACAGCACATCACATCCTGAAATCGGAAAAGTCGAGAAGGAATTTTACCTGGCGGTGGGTACAACTATTCCCGATCTCCTGAGCCCCGTAAGTGAAAAGCTTTCCAACTGGTTCCGCTGGTCTGAATTCTATTATTTCAATCTGAAGTGGAATTTCCTCACGATAGACTGATAAACGAATTTCTTATCTGGCCAATTGCCTGACAAAACCTGTGAAGATAAGCGCCGCCCCGGCTATGAGCGTGACCTTTACCCAGGGATTCTGCATGAGACTGAAATGGTCAAACAGATCATGCACCTCCGCTCTCATGACATGATAGAATTTAATAAACTGGATCTTTCCAGGAGACTCTGGCACGCCCAGCAGAAGAACGTAGCAGACAGCCAGTATGATCAATACCAAAAGGATCAAACGCAAAGTATACCTCTTTTATTGCGGAGAAAGAAAATTACTTCATCCATAATCTTCAACACATAAGCAATTCATTTGTTTTAAAAAATCAACAGCCTTTTTTAAACAGTTTTTATGCCGATGATAAGTATTGAGTTAAATAAAAAAATATTATAGATTACTTTAATGCAGATGGGACGAGTTATTTCGAAAAAAATTGCTCTGGCTCTGGGCGCAGGCGGTGCACGCGGCCTGGCCCATATCGGAATCCTGGAGGAAATCGAGAGATCCGGTATCAAGATCGACTACGTTGCCGGGTCGTCGATAGGCGCCATGATCGGGGCGCTGTATTGCCTTTATGGCAATGCCGGCGACGTCAGGAGACATCTTGCAGAATTTCTTACCGATGAGGAACTGCAGAAAAAATGGGACAGCTTTGTGCCCTGTCATAAGAATGAAAACGGTAAACGGAAGGTACACCTTCTCGAGGAACTGCGGGGATTTATTAATCGGCAGTATGTCAGGCTGGCGGTTATGACCAAAAAATCACTCGCAAGAGAAGATGATTTGATGGATCCCCTGGAGCAAATCTTCGAGGACAAGACCACTGACGATTTGAAAATCCCTTTTTCCGCCTGCAGTGTAGATCTGATCAGCGGGAACGAGCTGTATTTAAATTCAGGTAAACTCTCGGAATTAGTCTACTGCTCCTCGGCTATTCCGGGCATATTTCCTCCCTGCAAAAAAGGGGATCTGCTGCTGGCCGATGGTTCAATCTCCGACCTGGTACCGGTGGATGCGGTCCCGGATCATGATGAATACATCATAATTGCGGTCAACTTCGGACCGGGCACATTCCTGCGTACAAATCTCGATAGCGGTCTGGATATTCTTATGCGCGCTGATGAACTGGCCAGGATTAAGCTGAATAAGATGATTCTGGAAGAAGCTGATTTGGTGATCTCACCGGATGTCTCTAACTTTCACTGGGCGGAATTTTCGAGATATGAGGAAATAATCGAGATAGGGCGGCAGGCCGCCTCGAATGCTCATGAAGATATCATGGCCTTTGCGGAAACAGGCCAGGTGAAAATCAAACCCTGGTATAAGAGGGCATTTGGATGGCTTTCAGGTGCCTGAATACAGGTGTAATTGTGGTTGACCATTGCATGGGACAGCCCTAATATTAGATCGTATCTAAACTGGAAGGTGATAACTTGCATCAGGATGACGCAAAAAAGATCGTGATTATCTCGGATGGTACCGGCAAAACCGCCAAGCGTTTGATGGATGCTGTTCTGGCCCAGTACGAGGATCAGAGGATCAATTTTATGGTCGAGAATATTCATCAGGGTGTGCGTTCAAAGCAGAAGGCCAATGCGATTTTCAAATCGATCGATCCGGATTCGCTTGTGATATTCTCAATCATATCCGATGACCTGAGGCGGCATTGTCATAACAAACTGCATGACCGCAATATCCTGCATCTTGATGTCCTGGAGCCGATGCTTAAGACCATGAAACGTTTCCTGGGAGTGCATCCCAATTTCAGGCCGGGCCTTCTGCAGATTATAGACGACAAATATTATTCCAAGATAGATTCTATCGGGTTCACGGTTGAACATGATGACGGCCGGGGATACCAGCTGCCCCAGGCAGATATCGTCCTTTTAGGCGTGTCACGCACCTGCAAAACGCCGATAAGTATGTACCTGGCCTGCAATCATGGTCTCAAGGCGGCTAATATTCCGATTATCAAGGACCTGAATTATAAAGCCAATCTTCTGAGAAAGCTTGAAAAGGTGGAGCGCAAGAAACTGTTCGGGCTTTTGATGAAGCCGGAGGTGCTCTCCATGGTGCGGCTGGAGCGCTCTCATGTCCTTGCGACAGATTATGTGGGCAAGAGTAAATTCGAAAAGTATTTTGATATGCGCGAGATCAGGGGTGAGCTGCGCTTTTCCCGTGAGATTTATGAAGAGCTGAACATCGATACTATAGATGTCACCCGCCGCGCAATCGAGGAGATCTCCTCGGATATTCTCCGCCGTATGGGCCTCGACAGCATTCTGAATATGTGAGGAATGTTCGTGCCGCGCGTGCCTCCTGGTGCGCGCGGAATACGCGGAGCACGAGGACGTACTCCGCGCACACATTAGGTTGAAAACATTGGAGGTTTAAAATGAAATCATACACCGACTATCTCTGGTTCCAGACTAAAAAGAGACGAGAGTATATCAATATCACGGGCGAGGTAGAGGATGCTGTAGCGAAGTCCGGAATACAGGAGGGCTTTGTAATGGTTGGGGCTATGCACATAACTGCCTCGGTTTATGTCAATGACGCCGAGTCGGGACTGATTCAGGATATCGATGAATGGCTCGATAGCCTCGCGCCATTAGGCAAGGATTATCGTCACCACCGAACCGGCGAAGATAATGGCGATGCTCATCTGAAGGCGCTCCTGATGCATTACCAGGTACTCCTGCCGATCACCGAGGGCAAGCTCGACCTGGGACCATGGCAGCAGGTTTATTACGCCGAATTCGACGGCAAGAGAAGGAAGCGCGTGATCATAAAGGCGATCGGGGAATGATATTTTTTCTTTTTCCACGCAAAAAAAACTAATGCTACTAACCGCAATGGAAATATCAGTATTTGGATGTTGTGTCAGTTCCTGCTCTGACTTTCAGTCGGAGTGTGAACTGACACAGCGCCGGATCTGAGGATCCGGCGGAACATGAGCTATTTTTTTTCTTTATCTCCCACAAAAACATCCATATTATAAAGCGCAATGGAAATAACGACATACAAAGAATCAGATGAAAAAGAAGTGGCCGAGTTGTGGAGGATCGCCTTCTCGGACGCCCCGGCATGGAATAAGCCCGAGGAGGATATCAGACGCAAGCTGGCCATCCAGCGCGAGCTATTCTTCGTGGCGCGGGTCGATGGTAGCCTGGCAGGCACTGCAATGGCCGGGTATGACGGTCATCGGGGATGGGTCTATTATGTAGCCACACATCCGGAATACCGCCGACAGGGAGTTGGGCAGGCTTTAATGGAAGCGGTAGAAGAAGGATTGCGCGAGCTCGGTTGTCCCAAGCTGAATCTGCAGGTGAGGTCCAATAATTACGAAGCCGTAACATTCTACCGCCGCCTCGGCTACGATATCGAAGACCGGGTCAGCATGTCCAAGCGGCTCTAAAAGGATGGCCTATTCTGGAGCATGATTTCATGGGTGGCACGCCCAAATTTATTTGGGCGTGGATATAACAAAAAACAGGTTGTCCACGACTTCAGGGAATTGTTGATAAAGAACTCAGAACGTATCTCGGTTCTTCAGCCCGACGCAGTCGGGATTTTAACCCGTGTCAATTCATAAGTGATGAATTTGGCCAAGGTTACAATACTCCTGCGGAGGATCAAGACCTTGTCCCGCAGGAGGAACTGCCCGTCTCAAGCGCTTCTTCAATACTGCCTGAAGATCGGCTCACCCAGATTTTTAAATTATGGAATATTTTATAGCTTGACGAATCTCAATAAATCTATATCTTTTTGGTAAATATTGCAAAATCGTCTGATATTTTAAACGTACTTGCTGTATAACGGGATAATAATAAGATACATATATCAACCGGAGGAAGCTTGATGAAAAAATTTGCCTTAGCAATGGTCTCTGTGATCTTTCTGGCCGGGATTGCCCTTGCCGGGCCCGACGCCGAAACCGCCTCGGATAATGTGCTGATCTTGAAATGGCAGAGGGTGGTTGATAAGGACGGCAAGACCTGCGATCGCTGCGGCGCCACTGAAGTGGAACTGAAAAAAGCCATGGAAATGCTGGAGGAGAAAGGTGTCAAAGCCGAACTGAACCCGGCCGAAATCTCGGTCGAAGACTTCACCAAAAATTGTTCGGAATCGAATCGTATCTGGATCAACGACAAGCCGATAGAAGAAGTCCTGGAGGCTACGGTTGGCGCCAGCAAATGCAGCGGTGTTTGCACCAGCCATAAGGCTGACGCTACCTGCCGCACGCTGGTCCTGGATGGGAAAAGCTACGAATCCATCCCAGCCGAGTTGATCGTGAAAGCCGGTTTGATGGCGCAGGGGCAAAGCACAGGGGCCGAGGTGCAAAAAACCTCGGGCAAGAGTCTTGGATGTGCCAAGTCATGCGTGAAGACCTGCGGTGAAGCGGCCGCGGCGGCCTGCGCCGGAGCAAAGAAGGATTAGATAAAAGATTTTTGGCTTTTTGGAATGTGAATTAAAAGGCGATCTGTATGGCTGCAGGTCGCTTTTCAGTCGGGTCCGTTGCGGATCTAGATGATATTGCAGAAAATCGACCAAAATTTGGAACCTTTGTCGGGGGATAGTTGTCTAAGAGGGGCTGTTCGGTTCGGGTTTCAGTTTGAAATTGCTTAAAATTCTGGAACTATTTTCCGAAAAAAGTATTGAAGATTTGCAAACTTTTTGACATATTTGAGTGTATTATAATATGGAAAAGGGGATTCCCCCGGGGACCTGCAACTTTTTTTAAAAAAAGGACTTGACTTTGCGGGAATCTCATGTAAATTGGCGAGTTGCCTGAGTGACATAACTCAGGCATTATGATCTTTGAAAACAAAATATCAAGCACGGTTGCGCTGAAAATTGAGTGTCTAAAGGATTTTTGATCAAGTTACTAAGGGCATGCGGGGGATGCCTTGGCACTGGTAGCCGATGAAGGACGTGACAAGCTGCGATAAGCCTCGGTTAGCTGCAAATAAGCTTTGAGCCGGGGGTTTCCGAATGGGGCAACCTGGGCCGTTAATACGGCTCCACTGGCGGCTGAATACATAGGTCGCCAGGGACAACGCAGGGAACTGAAACATCTTAGTACCTGCAGGAACAGAAAACAACAGTGATTCTCCTAGTAGCGGCGAGCGAACGGGGAACAGCCTAAACCGATGAGCACGTTAAAGGCGGTGCCCGTTGTGCCATCGGTGTAGTGGGGACAGATTAGAGCGAAGTACCGATAGCTCGGAAAGTTACAAACCGTCCATCTAGTCGAATATCTCTGGAAAGAGAAGCCATAGGAGGTGATAGCCCTGTAGGCGAAAGGTGTGATGGCTTTCTGGATCTGTTTCCCAAGTAGCACGGGACACGAGGAATCCTGTGTGAATCTGTCAGGACCACCTGATAAGGCTAAATACTTACCAGTGACCGATAGTGTACAAAGTACCGTGAGGGAAAGGTGAAAAGTACCCCGGGAGGGGAGTGAAATAGTACCTGAAACCGTATGCCTACAAGCTGTGGGAGGAGAGCTTCAGTCTTCGGACCGAAGCAATCTGACCGCGTGCCTATTGAATAATGATCCGGCGACTTACTCTCTGTTGCAAGGTTAAGCAAAATACTTGCGGAGCCGAAGCGAAAGCGAGTCTGAACAGGGCGTTCAGTAGCAGGGAGTAGACCCGAAGCCAGGTGATCTATGGATGGCCAGGATGAAATCTCGGTAAAACGAGATGGAGGTCCGAACCCACCAACGTTGAAAAGTTGGGGGATGAGCTGTCCATAGGGGTGAAAGGCCAATCAAACCTGGCGATAGCTGGTTCTTCCCGAAATGTCTTTAGGGACAGCCTCAGGTTAGTGTAACGGAGGTAGAGCACTGATTGGGCTAGGGGCCCTACAAGGTTACCAACCCCATTCAAACTCCGAATTCCGTCTACATGTTGCCTGGGAGTGAGTCGGTGGGGGATAAGCTTCATCGGCGAGAGGGGAACACCCCAGACCACCAGCTAAAGTCCCCGAGATGTGCTAAGTGACAAAGGATGTGGAGTTGCTAAAACAGCTAGGATGTTGGCTTAGAAGCAGCCATTCATTTAAAGAGTGCGTAATAGCTCACTAGTCTAGGAAGTCCGCGCCGATAATTTGTGGGACTATGCACATCACTGAAGCTGTGGAATTTACTTTATGTAGATTGGTAGGGAAGCATTCTGCGGGCGCCGAAGGTGTATCGTAAGGTATGCTGGAGCGCGCAGAAGAGATTATGCCGGAACGAGTAGCGATAAAACAGGCGAGAAACCTGTTCGCCGCAAGCCTAAGGTTTCCTGAGGAAGGTTAATCCGCTCAGGGTTAGTCGGAACCTAAGCCGAGGCCGAAAGGCGTAGGTGATGGAAAACAGGTTAATATTCCTGTACCAGGTGTGACGCGTTATACCTATGGAGTGACGCAGGAGTGAAGGCTATCCGGGCGATGGATATCCCGGTCTAAGCATGTAGGGGGAGAGGGCAGGCAAATCCACCCTCTCATACTCCGAGATGCTATGGGGAGGCCGAAAGGCCGTAAACTAGCCTTAATCATACTGCCAAGAAAAGCTTCTATGGAAGTTTCACATCTGTCCGTACCGCAAACCGACACAGGTAGGCGAGGAGAGTATCCTAAGGCGCTCGAGATAACTCCCGTTAAGGAACTAGGCAAAATGGCCCCGTAACTTCGGAAGAAGGGGTGCTCCGAGTAGGTTTAGCCCCGCGGTGAAGCCCAAAGGAGTCTCAGTAAAGTGGCCTGGATGACTGTTTACTAAAAACACATCTCTCTGCTAAGCCTTATAAGGCGATGTATAGGGAGTGATACCTGCCCGGTGCTGGAAGGTTAAGAGGAGGGGTCAGCCTCTTCGGAGGCGAAGCTCTGAATCGAAGCCCCAGTAAACGGCGGCCGTAACTATAACGGTCCTAAGGTAGCGAAATTCCTTGTCGGGTAAGTTCCGACCTGCACGAATGGTATAACAATTTGGGCACTGTCTCAACGGGAGACTCGGCGAAACTGTAGCAGCGGTGAAGATGCCGTTTACGCGTATCGGGACGGAAAGACCCCGTGAACCTTTACTACAACTTGACATTGGATTTTGGTACAATATGTGTAGGATAGGTGGGAGACTTTGAAGCTGGCCCGCCAGGGTCGGTGGAGTCGTCGTTGAAATACCACCCTTGTTCTATCGGAATTCTAACTATGACCCTTGAATCAGGGCATAGGACATTGTCAGGCGGGTAGTTTGACTGGGGCGGTTGCCTCCTAAAATGTAACGGAGGCGTTCAAAGGTTCCCTCAAGCTGGTTGGTAATCAGCTGCAGAGCGCAAGGGTATAAGGGAGCTTAACTGCGAGACAGACAAGTCGAGCAGATGCGAAAGCAGGACCTAGTGATCCGGCGGTTTAGTGTGGAATTGCCGTCGCTTATCGGACAAAAGGTACTCCGGGGATAACAGGCTGATCTCCTCCGAGAGTTCACATCGACGAGGGGGTTTGGCACCTCGATGTCGGCTCATCACATCCTGGGGCTGGAGAAGGTCCCAAGGGTTTGGCTGTTCGCCAATTAAAGTGGTACGTGAGCTGGGTTTAGAACGTCGTGAGACAGTTCGGTCCCTATCTGATACGCGCGTAGGAGATTTGAGGGAAGTTGACCTTAGTACGAGAGGACCGGGTTGAGCGGACCGCCGGTGTACCTGTTGTTCCGCCAGGGGCAGCGCAGGGTAGCTGTGTCCGTAAGGGATAAGTGCTGAAAGCATCTAAGTACCAAGCCCATCCCAAGACTAGATCTCCCAGCCGTTTAGGCTCTGAAGGACCCTGGAAGATTACCAGGTTGATAGGTCACAGATGGAAGGTCAGTAATGACTTAAGTCGAGTGATACTAATCGTCCGTGCGACTTGATCATAAAATTTTTATTTGCCTCAAAGATTTTATGAGAAGTCTTTTAGGCGCCAATTTGACGCCAGCCTGTGCTTGATATTTTATATAAATTTCCGGTGGCGATAGCGCTGGGGCCACACCTGTTCCCATTCCGAACACAGTAGTTAAGCCCAGCAACGCTGATGGTACTGCTGGGGTAACCCAGTGGGAGAGTAGGACGCTGCCGGTTTTTTTATTTGAAGTCCGCCTTCATGGCGGACTTTTTTTGTCTCCCGGGGAATAATCATGATGTTTGATGGTAATGTAGTGTGACCGGGATTTAAACGTGCATTGCTTCCGGACGTTATTCTATAAAAGACCATAGGGGAGGGATTTATGAAAAGAGTATTAATTAGCACGAGAATGATTTTATTATTCGCGGCTGCACTTTTTTTGTCATGCGGTGCAAAGCAGCAAACATCTGAAGCACGGCCGTCTTTATCGATCTATCCCGCATCAGAAATCGAACAGATAGAGTATGATCTCCTTTCGTATGTTATTAGCGGCGAGTATGTTTTGCCACCCGGGCCAAAATCAGAGATCGAAGCCGCAACGGGTATAGATGAGGTGTCCCGGGATTCAATCAAGCTTGTTATAGAGACCATAACGAATGGTAATTTGGACTCGGTTGATTCACTTCGGGAGCGGACCTTTGAGTACCTCAGGGAAAATGACATTACTATTGATCGCGAGACATTTGACGATTTTGTCAAAAAAAACCTTAAAAACTACCGATTGGAAAGAAAATTCAATTTCAGGTTTGGATATGGGCTTTACACTCCTGATTATGATGAAGACTGGACATGGGAAGAGTTCTATCAGAAATTTCCGAGATTTGTCGGGACAACCTGTGTTTCAAGAGTAGGTTTAAATAACGACAGGACAGACGCCCTTCTCTATATTGGACGCCAGCAGGATTGGCTGTCAGGAACGGGCGTGATATATCATTTAGTCAAGAAATCGGGCCAATGGGTAATTCGATCACGTATTCTTCAATGGATATCCTGATCTTTCGGCATAATAAATGTGGAAATTTTGTCATGCGCTGTCAGGAATCCTTTCCTGACAGCCATTGCGGCAGGAAGGGATTCCTGCCGCCGTGAGAAATATTAATATTTTATCAGTGGTAGATTTACAGATTTTCTGATTTTTGACAAGCGGGCACCCGCCCAATTGATGCACTAAAGTCTCAGCCTTGGCTTTATGAATTCCTCAATCCTCTCAACAGCCTTTCTGATACCATTGCTAAATTCATTATCCTTCTTATCACCCCCCGTATCATAAATAATTTCGTCATTCTGCCGTATTTTTTCCTCTGTTGGTTTTATTTTTCCCTCTAATACCTGAAAGTGAGTAATTAGGGCAATGTACAATTTTTTGATGTGGTTTTCGAGGTCAGTGACCAATTGTTTTGCTTTTCTGCCCCATATTACTTCAGATTCCAGCAATTCAATGTGCATCTCAGAGGATGCTTCAAGCAAGCGATTCCAACGCATATTGTATACTGCTCTGGTTTTGATTCTATTTTGCAAGGGATCGTTTTGATCAATTTCTATAGCTTCCTCATCAAGTGCTCGGGAAATTTCTCCTGCACTTATAAAAGGAGTCCTGATATATTTGATTTGATCTCTTACATGATATACAGTCTTCAATAGTCGTTTTGCCAACTCATATTCTGTATTTCCCCTTAGTTGTCTGCGCCAAGTTTTTAGTCCAGAAATTGCAGCATAAGCCCCAATAATAGCCACCACGGTAATAACCGCATCTTTTATTCCCGATAACCAAGGTGTTAAACCTAGGCACAGAATTGTGTTAACGGTAGCCGTTTCTTGAATCATATTAAAATTCCCCTCTCTTCCGATTTGCCGGGTGCTCCATCCGCTCAGCAAAGGATTCTTGATCTCCAACCTTATGCTGAAGATATTGGGTCATCTGGCCTTTCTACATATTAAGACCTTTCTCGATTTCCTCAGCAATCCTTTTGGCTGTCTCCAATATGTTATCGTTTCTCAAATAGGTTGGATTTTCTGGCATAGGTTGACTATAGGATGTACTAAAGAGGATTTTTCCGCTTTCTAATTCCACAATTTTAACTGTTGCGTTTGCTATGCCCGATCCCTGCATTTTGCTATTAACTAGAATTATAGATTCAATATCCACAATAGTCCCTAACTTGAAATATTCTTCACCATTTAATATTTCAGTAAAATCGAGTCCTTCTTCCTCTACCATTTGTCTTACTACCGATCTTTCAACAATATTGAATCCCATTTTTAGAAGTTCTGTAGCAAGGGCATCAGGCAATATCAAATCACTTTCATTGCCTAATTTCGCAGGCATCACAGTTGTTGGCTGATTTATATCATAATTCATTTTATCATTGTAGTAACTAGAAAGCCCGGGTCCACCTGAACAAGAAAGAGTGAATGTGGCCATCGAAAACATCACAAGCCATGTTAATTGATATTTAATCATGATTTTTATGCTTAACATAAAGGACCTCCTGCAGATTTGGGAATTTCGTATTTTGCATGCTGAATTAGTGGGAAAACATATTATGTTCCAGTTGTTTTTCATAATACTCATTAAAGGAAATTATCCTTTTGCAATCAGGGCAAACAAATCTCTGCGAAAAGATTTCCTTTAATTCTAATTCCAGTTCTGTATCGCAGTACGGACAATTAATATCTTCGGTCAGTATTACTTTTTTGTCTGTCGTGTTTTTTTCAATTTGAATTAATAAGGTGAGAATCTCTGCAAAAGCATAGATTATGATGAAATTAATAAAACCAATTGCAATTAAAATCCATCCTATTTGTTTTATGTCTTCGCCCTTCAATAGATAATCAATACCGAAAATAATGAAGGGCGAGGAAGATATAATTGCCCAGATTTTCAGAAGCCATGACAGTGTTCTCATTGCTGGGTATTTTTCCATACTTCTTCCTCCCGATATCTTTTAATATATGCAGCCACTTCCCAACAACCTGGCGTCTACCAGTGTCAGTTCATAAAATAATTATCTGGTGTTTGAAGTCAATTATAATTTTGGGATTTTTGCGGGCGGGAGGGGTCCTTGTATCGTGAGGCGGAGATTGCCACGTCGCTTACGCTCCTCGCAATGACGGCACGGCAGGGAGATTGCCACGTCGCTTACGCTCCTCGCAATGACGATACTCGGGACGGTTAGATTGCCACGCCCGTCAAAAGCCGGATCCAAGATCGCTCAAGCTTCTTGGGGGCTTTCACTCCTCGCCAGGTGCCCCATCCGCTTTAGGTTAGTGTTGATGAAGAGGTGATAAAACGCAATGTGAGGCACCAGAGTAAGCATAATCGGATACAGCTGGATATGTATAAGCCGACTTAAGTCGGCAGGATAAAAGCCACCGGCCCTGCGGTCGGTAATAATTTACTATTGCAGGAACGGGAGTTGGGGGCAATTATATTGACACAGAGTGATTTCATGTGTAGATTGCTCCTTGAATTTTCGAAATCGTGTTTAAAAACAGGACAGAATCTGGATGCGTGTCTTATCCCTGACCCATAATTTCCCGCGCTTTGAGGAAGATTATGTCGGCAGTTTTGTGCTCAACCAGTATCGCGGATTTCCATCTGATTTTGAGGTCGATGTTATCTGCCCGCAGGCAGTTGATGTTCCCAAATCCGACGAATTCTACGGCATTAAGGTAAAGCGTATCAAATACTGGTTCGAGTCCGGGCAGGATTTCTTTTATGGCAGCCTGACTTATAAAATAAAGAATCCGATAAATATGCTCAAACTGTTTTCATACATAATTTCCTGCTTTATTTACTGCAAAAAGCACATCAAGGAATATGATGTAATCCACGCCCACTGGTGGCTTCCCAACGGGATCATAGCCTGGCTCTTAAACAGCGTAAGCGGTAAGCCTTATGTCATTACAAGTCATGGCACGGATGTTTCGATCGTAAGAAAGTATAAATTCCTGAAGCCGTTTGCGCAGAAAATCCTGGAAAAAGCTGCTTACACCAATGTCGTTTCCACTTTTGTCGAGGGGATAGTGGATGAGACTCTGGATTTGAACAATGTCTACAGGCGCTCCATGCCGTTCAACAGCGAGCTTTTCAAATATAAACCTGTAGAACAGGAAAATAAGATAATCGGTTTCGGCAGGCTGGTGAAGCGCAAAGGCTTTGAATATCTGGTGCAGGGTTATCGGGAGATATATGATAAATTTGGTGTACCATTGGAAATATATGGTGAGGGGCCCGAGAAGGAAAACTTGATCAGGACTGCCAAAGAATACAATGTTGAAGATGCTGTAAGATTCATGGGCAGAATCGAGAAAAACAAAGATGTGCCGGACGTGATCAGGAAAGCCAGGCTTTTTGTCCTCCCGAGCATTGTGGATCAGCGCCTGGAGGTAGAGGGTCTGGGCTTGGTTTTGCTGGAGGCCATGGCCTGCGGGGTGCCAATAATATCTACAAATTCTCAGGGAATTACGGACGTCATTACCCATGATGTCAACGGTTATCTTGTCCCGCAGAAGGACTCCCGGGCCTTGACCGAGGCGATAGAGATGCTCCTCAATTCCCCCGAAAAGCGAAAGAAATATATCGAAGAGGGCTTTAAAACGGTGGAGAAGTTCTCGATTCCAACGGTCGGAAGGGAATTTGCCGAGCTTTTAAAGAAGGCGGCCGGTGAATCTTCGCAGGAATAGATTACACATGAATTTCAGCCGCGGGCCGTTTTTGATATTGAAAAATAATTAGTGATTTTTTTCACTTTCACATTGACATTTTTCGGTCAAAATTGTTATTTTGCGGGTTTCAGATGGTAATTCAGGCGGTGTGATAGCCGCTTTTTTCATTCAATATAAAGGAGAGCATGATTGTGAGTCCCCTTCTAATTATAATCATTGCCGCAGTAATAATAATTGCTGCAATTATAATAATTGTCCTGAAGAATTACCACAAGGTGGGCCCCAATGAGGCCCTGATTATTTCCGGTGGTAAGAAACGGACAATCACCATGCCCGACGGCACGACCAGACAGATCGGGTATCGGTATCGCATTGGCGGCGGTACATTTGTCAGGCCATTCATTGAGCAAGCCCGTATTCTCCCGCTGGAAATTATTCCCATGGATTTCCAGGTCACCGATGCAATTTCGGTCAATGGCATCCGCTGCACTGTCAAGGGCACGGCGGAGGTCAAGATCGCCGGTGATGACAATTCTATCCACCTGGCGGCCGAGCAGTTTCTGGGAAAACCGATTTCCGACATCCGTGATGTGGCCATGCGCACGCTGGAGGGTTCCACCCGGGCGCTAATCGGCAGCATGCACCTGGAATCGATCAACAAGGCCCGCAAGGAATTTTCGCAGAAGGTTCTGGATGATGTGGGCGAATATTTTTCCAATATGGGTTTGAAGCTCCTTTCATACAACTTGAAGGAAATCACCGACCCCTCTGGCTATCTGGAAGCTCTCGGAAAACCTCGCATAGTCGAGGCCAGGCGTGATGCCGAGGTGGCCGAGGCGGAAGCGGCTCGTGACGCGATCATCAGGTCAGCACAGGCGAAAAAAGAAGGGGATGTCGCCAAAATATCAGCCGAAACCGAGGTTGCGGAGGCCAACCAGGCCTTTGATTTGAAAAAAGCCGATCTCCAGAAAGCGCTGAACATGAAAAAAGCGGACGCTGATTTCTCATACGAACTTGAACGTCATAAACTGAATCAACAGCTCAAAACCGAGGAAGCCAAGGTCAAGGCAATTGAAAAAGATTCGGCCATAGAGCTCGAGATCAAAGAAATCGAGCGCAGGGAGCAGGAACTGGAGGCTACAGTCCGCCGTCCTGCCGCCGCCGAGCAGTATCGCCTCGAGGCTGAAGCCAGGGGCATGGCCGAGGCCAAGCGGATTCAGGGCATAGTTGAAGCGGAGCTTCTGGAGAAGGTGGGCGATTCGGAAGCAGATGTTATCCGCAAGAAAGCCGAGGCCTGGAATTCCTATTCGCAGCCTGCGCTTTTGCAGATGATGTTCGAGAAGCTGCCTGACCTGGCCCGGGAGATGGCCGCACCGATTTCCAAGGTGGACAAGATCGTGATGGTCTCCAATGACGGCAAGATGGGGACCTCCAAGATTACCGGCGAGATGGCCTCCATGATGTCCCAGCTGCCTGTGGTGGTAAAGTCCATGACCGGATTCGACCTCGAGGACTGGGTCAAGCGTATGGCCGGTAGGAAGGAGGAGGCAAAAACTTCCGAAAGCGCCGGTAAAGAGGGCGGCAAAAAGAAGGAATAAGTAATGATTTCCAACAGGATCGGGCGTCTCGAATATTCCACCACCCTTCGGATCAATGCCAAGGCCAAGGCCATGAAGGCGGAGGGGATTAATGTTATAGATTTCTCGGTGGGCGAGCCTGATTTCCCGACTCCGTCTAATATAA
Source organism: Candidatus Zixiibacteriota bacterium (assembly GCA_011056555.1). GTDB lineage: Bacteria > Zixibacteria > MSB-5A5 > JAABVY01 > JAABVY01 > JAABVY01. Next base: position 103,148 of record DSEQ01000007.1, read on the forward strand.
AAGACGCTGGCATTCAGGCGATCGAGGATAATTTTACCAAGTACACCGCCAACGACGGCATCCCCGAACTGAAAGAAGCGATCCGTGCCCGTCTCAAACAGGACCATGATCTTGACTATGCTCGTAATCAGATCATAGTGTCTTGCGGCGCCAAGCATTGTATCTATAATGTATTGATGGCTGTGGTCAATAAGGACGAGGAAGTCATAATTCCTGCTCCCTATTGGGTCTCATACCCCCAGATGGTTTTGATGGCTGAGGGCAAACCGGTTATAGTGCGCACCAAAGAGGAAAACGGTTTCCGGATTACTCCGCAGGAATTGAAGGACAATCTCAATTTCAATACAAAAGCAATAATAATAAACAATCCCAGCAATCCCACCGGCTCGGCTTACACACGAGATCAGCTGGAGGAAGTGTGTGAAATTGCCGCAAGCGAAGGATTATTGATTGTTGCCGACGAGATTTACGAAAAAGTGATCTATGATAATTTCAAATTCACATCGATTGCTTCATTGAGTGAAAAAATCAGGGAGAAAACGCTGATAGTAAATGGTGTCTCCAAGTCGTATTCCATGACCGGCTGGCGTATAGGATATGCAGCCGGGCCGCGCGACATTATATCGGCCATGAATATTGTACAGTCACATATGACTTCGAATGTCAACTCTATCGCGCAAAAGGCGGCAGTGGAGGCTTTCTCAGGGAATCAGGATGCTATCAGCCAGATGGTGGCGCAGTTCAATTCACGACGCAACTATATGTTGAACAAGCTTAAACGTATCCCGAATATTTCCTGCTATGAGCCCCAGGGAGCGTTCTACCTATTTCCGAATACCTCTGCTTATTACAACACCGAATACGCAGGCATGAAAATCCGTAACTCCTTTGGACTCTCTTATTATCTTCTCAAAGAAGCCGCAGTGGCTGTAATACCTGGCAGCGCCTTCGGGGCCGATGAAAATATCCGCCTGTCCTATGCTACCTCTATGGATAATATTGAAGAGGGGACCGACAGGATTATCGAGGCGATGTCGAAGCTGAAGGAGTCGCCCAAATATAAAGAAGTTGCTCTCCAGAATGTTATGACCGAGCCGAAGAAGGTGACCGATGCCAATCTGGAAATCTCCGTTGAAGAGCGGGATGCCCTTGTTCAGGAAGCCGAGGCTGCGCTGCCATACGACCGCTATTTCGAATGGAACGCCAATATAAACGGCATTATCATCCAGCTTCGGACCAATGTCCCGCACCTGTATGATTTCTGGGTCGAAAACTGGTATCCGGCACAGCTTGAATCCGATCTGGAACCGCATGGAATTATCTATGCTGTGGATGGCGTACCCGGAAGAACTCCCTATGCCTATTACAACCGCGAGATGAAGACGGCTGTCATGTTCAATACAGCCTATTACGGCCAGGTTAGAAGCTGGGCATTGGGTATGGTCGCAGACCTTAGTGAGCGTCTTCTGGATGTTCACGGTGTCAGGGCGGCCTGTCTGGATTATGATGGCAAGGCGATTGCTTTGATAGGTCCCAAGGGTCTCAAGCGCGGTTCGACTTTTATAAGGATGCTAGAGGATGACGACTCGAATTTTGTAACCAACGATTTCGTTTTCGTTCGTTATCGTGCATCTGATGCTGTGGCTGATGCTCCGGAACGTAAATTTTATTTCAAGACAGTGATAGCGAAAGATCATCCGCATTACGAGAGAATTTTCGACCGCAGTAAATGTGAGAATGTCGTCACCAAACGTTCCGACTGGACCAATACGGATGAGATGAGCGAGGAGCTCCCTCTCGACCTGGGAGAACCATACTGCTACTGGGGCAGCAAGGATTCACGTGCAATGGTAGACCCGGCCTGGATCAAGGGTCCGCATAAGGTCGTGAAGCGTTCACGGATTAAAGCAGTTGCGCTGCTTGCATACGAGCCTAACGCTCCGGCGGTGCAGAAACTGTCGCAGGAGGATGCGCTCGAATATATAACCGAAGGCAAGTATCGTCTGCCCAGCGGTTCGGGCATGACCCCCTTCAAGCAGCAGCCCTTCTTCAATCCCTATCTGCTGGGCGATCCGGTCGATCTGGGGGATTTGCAGCGCCGCAATTTCCATCAGTTATTCCGTGTGGCGGATGCGTATAAAATCAATATAGCAGCGATCCCATCAGCGGCATTGAAGTCACGGATCAAGGAGTTGATCGGGTAGGAGGAATATGCGATGGCGAACACACTTGGAATTATAAAGCCCGACGGCGTGAAGAGAAAGCTGGTTGGCAATGTTATCTCCAGGATTGAGAGAGATGGTTTGATCCTTCGAGGTGTGAAAGTGCTCAAGCTGTCAAAGGATCAGGCCCAGAAATTCTATGCCGTGCATGAGGGCAAGCCGTTCTATAATTCGCTGGTGGAATTCATGACTTCCGGGCCGATTGTTGTGATGGTTATTGGCGGGCATGACTCCATAGATAGATGGCGCAATCTTATGGGCGCCACAGACCCGGCCAAAGCCAGATACAATACCATACGCCGCGAGTACGGTACCTCGATCGAGAAGAATGTCGTGCATGGTTCCGACAGCGAGGCCACCGCCAAAACTGAAGTAGCGTTCTTTTTCAATGATGATGAAATCTTGCCCAAGGGGATTTAAGCATGTCTGATTCTCTTTATGACATGAATTATTACAGCCGTTTTCATCGCGATTTGCAGCGTCGATTGAATGGCCCTAATATAAAAGAAGTCAAGCTGAGCGACATGAAGGAACCATCCTATCAGACCGGTCAGCGCACCAAATATGGTTCATGGGGTTGGCGTTCGGCTGTATCCAGCAGAATCGGCGGAAAGACAGTCTATCTTGGATCGGAGAAGGTTCGCGAATTTCATCTGTCGGACCAGAAAAAGGATATTATCCGTAATGCTCCTGAGGAGCTGGATAAAGTCCTGCACCTGATGGAGACTCTCCCGATCGCGAAATTGAGTCGGCAGATGGGCGAAAATTCGGAGTTTAATCCCAAGTGCAATCTATATATGTCCATGGCCGATCCCAAGAACGCCCGTAATGTCCTGATGTGGGGGCACACTATGGGCAAGGCCACCAAAGCGCCCGGGCCGGAATTTACATTGATACATATCCCGGAGGAACATCACATCCGTCAGCAGGTCCTTATGCTGCCCGACTATAATACCACGATTGTGCTTGGCTCTGATTACATGGGAGAGGACAAAAAGGGATTCCTGCGGAATGGCATGCACGCGGCGGATAACCTGGATATGCTGGGACTGCATGCCGGGACAAAGGTGGTGATCATCCAGGATAAAAAGAGCGGCAAGCTGAAAAAATACGGCGTCTTTTTATTCGGCCTGTCGGCCACAGGGAAAAGCACCTGGTCATGCCATCAGCTCGGCCTCGACTGGAAGAAGGGCGAACGCACTCTGGTCTGCCAGGATGATATCTGCTTTCTTAAAAATGACGGTTCTGCCTACGGTTCCGAGCAGAACTACTTTGTCAAGACCGATGTCGATAAGAAGCTGCAGGAATCGATGTATAACGCGTTGATCCATAAGAGCGCGATGTATGAAAATGTAATGATCGATTCTGAGGGCAATCCTCAGTTTCTGGATGAGAACCTGTGCGGTAACGGCCGTGCTGTCATTATGCGCAAGCAGCTGAAAATAAGGCGCGGTCACTGGCCCTTCGCCATGAAGAATATCTGGTATCCGTCATTGAATCTTCCGCCTGTTGATGAGCTGGACGGTATCGTATTTGCATTCATCACCAGGCGCAACACCATCATGACTTTCTCGCAGCGTTTAAATCCGACCCAGGCCGCACTGGCATATCTCTGGGGCGAATCGAGCCACAGCTATGCTTCCAATCCGGCCAAGGCGGGAGAGTCGGTGCGCACAGTCGGGACTGATCCATTCATAGTCGGATCGCGGGCCGAGAAAGTAAACAAGTTTTATAAAATCGTGATGGATCTGGCCGACAGTTATCCCGATAAAGTACATTTCTTCCAGTATAACACCGGCGGTATGGGGGAGATAATCGAGAAAGACAAAAACGGCAACAAAAAGATGATCCGCAAGACCGAACGTGTTCCGATCGATACCATGGCGGCGATTCAACGCGGCGATCTGCGCGGTACCAATGAGTATCGTCCCAGCTTTCTCGGTACTGAGGAAATTCTCTCCGCCGAGGGTGTGGACCTGAGCATGTATCGGCCCGAAAAATATTACTCCCGGGAGCAGATCGACAATTATGTGCGTGATCTTGTTAACGGTCGCCGCAAGTTTACCGAGCAGGTGGCAGAGGAGGGTCTGATGCCGGAGATAATCAGGGCCGCCGAGGAATCATTCAGCATCGCCCCCGACAAGGCTGCGAAAGTCTCGATGGCGTCAATCCGGAAGAGAGAGGAACCGCCTCCACCGAAGGAGAAGCCTGCCGCAAAATTGACCGACTGGAAGCCGAATCCAAGGCTGGCGCGTGACCGCGGCTGGCGCTACGGTTGATTTTTTGGATGGCAATAGGAGCGAGAATTGCATTTGGGATATAATAGCCGCCTGAAATACGAGGCGGTTTTTTGTGAGACCGGATTGCTAATTGAATTTTTTTGAATGGTGATATTTTCCAGGTCAAAAGTCTTCGACTTTCGACATTGTCAAATCTTTAAAAGATTTGACCTGCTAATTTTCAAAGATTCAAAATGCAATAGAATAAATGATGACGAAATTCGAATTTACAGTCGAGGGAACGCCGATCTCACAGCAGGCCAAGAAACGGCGGATACTGAATCAATGGAAAGCGCAGGTCAGGCGGACAGCAAGAAAATACTGGCCGCATAATCAGCCGCCCGCCAAAGACCAGCTGCGCATCACCCTGACATATTTCTATAAATTCGAGGCTCTGGATGTTGACAACATGATCAAACCTATTCAGGACTCCCTCATCGGGCTGGTTTATCATGATGACCGGCAGATTACCGATGTCTACAGCCGCAAGCGCAAGCTCAATACAAGTTTCCGTCTTCTCAATGTCTCGCCTGCGATCGCGCGGGGGCTGGCCAGCGGACGGGAGTTCCTGCATATATTGATTGAAGATGCGAAGATGGTGTAAAGAATTATGGCACAGCACAAAACAGATATGGAACGAAAAAGGATTACTGCGATCGCGCGCGAGTATGCCGAGAAGGGCTATGATGTCAATGTCAGCCCCAATCGTGATGAACTGCCTGATTTCCTTCAGAATTACCGCCCTGATATCATTGCCACAAGTTATAACGAGAATGTTGTGGTTGAGGTCAAGAGCGGACGCAACCTGGTCAAGTCGCCCTATCTTCCCAAGCTGGCCAAGGCGATTGAAGAAAATGAGGGCTGGCGTTTTGAGATGGTGATTACCAATCCTCGCGGGAAGAAGGAACCAATTGACGATGATATCGATGTCCTGACCAGAGAAGACATCATAAAGCGCCTTGAGGAAATAAAGCATCTTCTGGAGATAGGCCAGATCGAGGCGGCCATTCTCCTCGGATGGTCGGCTATTGAGGGCACACTGCGGCTGATGGCAATGCGTGAGCGAATCAAGATCAAGCGCCGCACCGCATCATACCTGGCAAAAAAAATGTACAACCTGGGCCTCATCACTCCTGACGAATACAATATCCTGAATGAAGCCCTCGAACTCCGCAACGCAGTCATCCACGGCTACAAAACCGAGAAAGCTGATTCGGCGGTGGTTGAGGATATGCTTACAATAATCAGGGAATTACTTGGTTCTATATAAGGTGAGCATGTTCAGCTAGGTGATTACGTGAGAATGATACTCAATAAGATAGCTACCGCTTCATGCTCTTTTCGACATCAC
>DSEQ01000004.1 GCA_011056555.1 Candidatus Zixiibacteriota bacterium
CGGCGCTGCGGTGGTGTTCGCATCGGGCTTTTTGACTCCTGAGGACGATCAGGATGGCGCAGGCTTCGGCCTCTTTGCCGCTCTGCCCAACGGTGATGTGGTTGAATTTCCACTGTATGAAGAGGGAACACTTAACCGGTTTGGCCCGCGTGCCGAGAAAATCAGGATGAACAATTATCCTAATCCGTTCAATCCTACTACTGAAATCTCATTCAGTTTGTCAGGCGATTCACACATAAAGCTGGAAGTTTTCAACACTCTCGGGCAGAGAGTAGCTGTTCTGGCCGACGGGCACTTTGATGCAGGCCAGCATGTAGTGACCTGGAATGCTTCAAATGCTTCATCTGGAGTATATTTCTATCGCTTGACTTCTGAGTCAGGTGTGAACACCAGAAAAATGATGTTATTGAAGTAAGTCTTTCAATAATTAGAAAATTAAAGGACAGGTCTTGTACCTGTCCTTTTTTTTAGCTTCAGGCTGTGCCCCTACGGTCCAAGCATTGGAATCGAATTGGAAGGTACTATTCCGACACAGTCTCCAGCATATTGCCGATATGATCATAGACTGCCTTCAGTTCTCTCCTGGGACTGAATTCAACGAAGGAAGTATCCTCCTCCACCCTCACGGTGTGACCGGCAGGCCAGAAGAACATCTCGCCCGCACGGCAAATCTCCTCATCCCCGTTTTCATAGATGACATGGATAGATCCGTTAAGCATGTAGCCCCAGTGCGGACACTGGCACTTGTCGCCCGGCAGTCCCTCAAGCAACGGGGTCGCATCTGCACCAGCCTTGAGGGTGACAAAGGCAACCGCCGTCTCATCCCACTCAGCAACACGAAATGTCGCCACAGGCATTTCCAGGGCGATTGGTAAATCTTCTTTGCGCATCTTCATTAATACATCTCCTTTTTTGCCGCGTCATCCGGCATAATTTTGTTAAAGCTCCGGTAAATCCGGATTGACCAGACAATACCCGGGACAGCGCAGTCTGGAGACTCACCGGATCCATCCGAAACGAAAGATAAAAATGGACTATTTGAATCGAGTATACTGCTGTGAGCCACAAAAAGCAAGATGTTTTTTATCTTGTTTTATATATCCATACCAGATTTGGCTTAAGTTATTGGAATAAAACAAGTTTTCATCAGAAAGAAGAGTCTGTGAAGCGCTGAAATTCGAGCAGGTCCTGTATCAGAGTAATAACCTCGACAGGTCCGGCAAGCTGCTTCCGCTATCGACTTGCAGGGCGACTGTTTATGGTTGAGACTCGCTCAGGAATCGGCCGCTGTCCGCTTCGAAATGACGGATCACCACCACAACAGAAGGCCGTTTCTCATGATATACAAAGACTTCAATATGATCGGGATCGCCAATATCTCGATAGACCAACCAGGCACCTGCCGGAACCCGACGCTGCAAATCTGAGCAGTTGCCGGGCGGCGATTGCTGTCCCGGAGGCATTCCGGGTATCCAGATCCGGCAAGAACCGGGAGGCGGCAAATGGCCGGGAGGGATACCGAGTTGTTTGTATTTATACACCGATGACGGCTGATCCGGATGTTCGGCATCGGGGATTTTTCCTCTGAGAACCACACTGCAGGAAATGAGCATACACAGCAATGCGAGACAAGTTAGCAGTCCCCCGAGCCGCGAATATAGTGAATTGCTTATTCGAGTGTCCATAGCGAATATATCGGTTCTCAGCAGCCCGGAGTTTAGATATAAAGTTCGAATGAAATAAAACCGATAATTTGTCTGAAGGCCGATTAACGAAAATTATGTCAGACATTAGCTTCTTAACGGTAAAATGCAGCTTCAGTGTAAAAAGGTCGCCGGGTTATGAGTTTTAAGGGTTATACACAATCAATTCTTATTTATTTGCGAAATCTCATCGGCAAGATCCGGGTGATTTGGCCGGATGCACGCAGAGCGTTACATAAACCCGAAGCGCTGGGCCATATATTTTTGACTGCGCGGCGGGCGCAGATTGTGCTTGCGATCCTGCTGATATTCATGATTTTTCTGGCTCCAATTATTGTCAATTTCGTCACCTCTGCTGTTTTTCCGCCGGAATCATCCAAAAAATTATTCGGCCTGGTAACAAGAGAGCACATGAATCCATCGAAACACTCAGCAGACATTCTAATCATGACAATTCTCTGGATTACTTCAATCGGATCTTTCTTACTGCTCTTCTGGTTTCATATTCCGAAAGGACTTTCTCTTGCAAATGCGCGCGCTGGAGAACTTATTGCAGGTCCGGATAAGGATGTTCGTGATCCCAATATTCGAAAGCTGTATGAACGGGCGCTGTCTCTGGCTACGGATGCGGAGCTGGAATCCGAGATAATGTCTCGCCTGCAGGCAGGTGTTACACCGGACATGGAAAAGAATATGGGTGAGAATACACTCGCTGAATCGCCGCCGAAAATCGGATACGGCGGAGATACGCACCATGAATTACAGTCACGACTTCAAAGGAGTGATGAACCTGAATCAATCGGCCAGAATGGACGTTATCGGCTGGAATCGGAGCTCGGCAAAGGTGCGATGGGGCTGGTTTATGGAGCATGGGACACACTGCTTGATCGAAAGGTAGCGATAAAGCAGCTTTCTATTGTATTGTCCGATGATGAACAGTACGCCTCCCGGTTCCGGCGGGAGGCAAAAGCTCTGGCGCGGCTGACACATCCCAGCATCGTGCAGGTGCACGATCTGATCGAGGATGAAGGCCGGCTCTGGATGGTGCTGGAGTTTGTGGATGGAGGTGATCTTGCCTCCTATTTAAAGCAAACGGGTCGTCTTACAGTCAGTGAGGCGGCAGAGATTATCATCCCTGTGGCAGAAGGACTGGCACATGCCCACAGCCAGGAAATAATCCATCGCGATCTGAAGCCTGCCAATATATTGCTCACCAGCAAAAGAATTCCGAAGATTTCCGATTTCGGAATTGCCAAGCTCTCGCAATCCAGTATGCTGACCCAGGTAGGTTCGGTGCTCGGCTCGCCGCGATATATGAGTCCGGAGCAGTGCAGCGGTAATCCTGCGGATGCCAGGACAGATGTTTACTCGTTGGGCATAACCCTCTACGAACTTCTAACCGGCAAGGTTCCGTTCGAAGGCGACACTTCAAGTGTGATGGCACGTCAAATTGTCGAACAGCCTCCCCCCTTATCTGAGTGTCTTGATCACATTCCAGTCGATGTGGAAAACTTGATACTACAAATGCTTGCCAAGAAGCCAGACGATCGCCCCTCTAATATGGCAGCAGTAATAGATTTGCTGTCGCCATTCAGAGAAGAGACATCCGATCCAAAGCGGCCGGAATATAATCATCATGCAGTATGACTCCCCTTTTCACAGAACTATTCCGAGTTGATACAATTTTCTTGTTTTTCCGGCCAATTTGACATGAATTCTTGCAGTAAACCAGACTTTTTTAACAATGACAAAAACATTGACGTTTATGATTGGAGTGTTATATTGATTTCTGCGCGACTTCTTGCGGCAAATGAGATGTCATAATCAGATAAATCGGGCTGGGTTAAGAAGGGGTTAGACAGGCAGGGTTAAGAAGAGTGGCTCGGCGCTGCTACGGGGCATACCTCAGGATGCTGCTCGTCAAATGAAAGAGCAATTCGAATGGCGGCAGATGACCCAAATGATGATCGTACACAATCTTTCATTGCCTTAACATCGGGGACGAGTGTATTACATTATAAAATAATGGATAAAATCGGTGCGGGCGGCATGGGTGATGTTTATCTGGCTGAGGATACCAAGCTCAACCGCAAGGTCGCCCTGAAGTTCCTTCCACATCATCTCTGCCAGGATGAAGACTGCCGCAAGCGGTTCACGCGTGAGGCCCAGGCGGCTGCGGGTCTTGATCATCCCAACATTGCCGCTATCTACGAGGTATGTGAATACCAGGGCCGTCCATTCTACTCCATGCAACTGGTCGAGGGTCAGTCGCTGCGGGAGGTGATCAGGGGTAAAGACCTCCCAATCGAGCGTATTCTGGAGATTGCCATACAGGTCTGCGAAGGGCTTAAGGCAGCACATGAGAAAGATATTATTCACAGGGACATAAAGCCGTCCAATATCCTGATCGACACTCACGGCCGTGTCCGCATTGTTGATTTCGGGTTGGCTGCTATTCGAGGGTCGGAACACTTAACCAAAACAGGCTCCACTCTTGGTACGATAGGCTATATGTCGCCGGAACAGGTGCAGGGACAGGATGTGGACAAGCGCAGTGATCTGTTTTCGTTCGGCGTTGTATTATATGAACTGATTACCAGGCAAAATCCATTCAAGCGCGATAATGAAGCCGCAACACTTAAGGCAGTCAGTGATGTTACCCCTGATCCGTTGGCTCGATTCAAAAGCAACCTGCCGGAATTTCTCGAATCGATCATGACCAAGTTATTGGAAAAGGACCCGGATCACCGTTATCAGACTGCGGCAGGTGCAGTCAGTGACCTGCTTCGAGTAAAACGGGATCTGGGCAGCAAATCATATTCAAGTCCTGCCAAAGTAACATCAAAACGTTCATTGCGATTAATTGTGCCGCTGTTAATTGTACTTATCACTGCTGCGATTCTAATTCTGAAACCATGGAAAATCGAGATCAGTCCCACGCAGGAGGCTTTGGCTGAGGAGAACAAGCTTGCAGTCATGTATTTTGATAATATGGCTGATCCATCCGACAGTCTGAGATTGGGAGAAATTGTTACCAGCCTGCTCATCACAGATTTGACCGAGTCGGAATTCGTGAAGGTCGTTTCAAGCCAGCGCCTGTATGACATCCTCAAGCAAATGGGGCTTGAAGGTAAGAGAAATATTGATCGAACAACCGCCACAGAGATCGCCAAGACCGCCAGGGCCAAATGGATGCTGGTGGGCAATATTATCAACCTTGAGCCGGAGATTATAATAACTGCGCAGTTGATAGATGTCACTACCGGCAATGCATCTGCTTCCCAGCGCATAGAGGGTGCTGTTGGCGAAAGAGTATTTACCCTGGTTGACAGGCTGACAGTTGAAGTTAAGCGGGACCTGACCCTGCCTTCCGAAGCTGAACTGGAAGCTGATCCCGAGGTGGCCGAAATGACCACTCACTCGTCTGAAGCATTCCGCTATTATCTTGGGGGACAGGAATTATTCTACAGGCATCACTGGGCAGATGCGGAAGAGGAATTCTTGAAGGCAATCGAAATTGATTCGACATTTTCAATGGTCCACTACTATTTGGCAACAATGGACTATTGGCGAAACGACCCGGAGGCAAAAACACACCTTGAACATGCATTAAAGTATATAGATCGTGTCAGTCACCATCAGAGATATTACATCAACGAGCTCGATGCCCGTATTAAGAGAGATATTCCTCGAGCGATAGCAAACCTGGAAAAAATAATTGAGCGTTATCCTGACGACAAGAACGCATATGTCTCTCTGGGCTTGATAAGAAAATTTGAAACTTATGAACTTGAGGATGCTCTTACGAATTTCGAAAAGGCTATTGAACTGGATCCACTTCACCGGGAAGCCCTTAATCAACTCACTTACATATATAACGATTTGGGCCAATTTGAAAAAGCTGTCTGGGCAATTAATAGATACATCGAAGTGGCTCCTAACGAAGCCAATCCCTACGATAGCAAAGGTGAAATAATGGCAATGAACGGTAAGCTTGATGAAGCAATTGCTGCTTATGAAATGGCGATGCAGATCAAGCCTGACTTTGGCCGGGCCAGGTTGGCCAACCTATATTTATTTAGAGGGGATATCGCGAAAGCAGACAGCCTTTATCACGCAATGGCATCGGACCCAAATGAGAAGACACGAGCTTACGGCAGGCTGGCTTTGACTATGAAACCCAGATATCATGGCAGGTTTCAAGATGCACTGCGGTTGCTGGAGATAGGAATTGAAACAGATCGAATGGAATTGGGCACATGTCCGGAGATCACCGATAAGCTGATGACAAGAGTGCTTATAAACGATTTCCTTGGAGATGATCAAGCTGTAATTGAGGACTTGAACCAGGCGATTTCCATTATGAGCGAGAATGAGACCAGAAGGTTATATTCGAGTTTTTTCCGGGCTTATCTATGCGCGAAATTGGCGGAGACGGGCGATCAGTCAGGGTCCGACAGCCTATTATCCGAGATTACCGCACTTATTACCGAACCTGGCTACCCGGATTCTTCATTTTACTGGATAGCCTCAGGATATAAGGCTCTTAAGCTGCATCATTATAATGCAGCCGCTTCCTGCTGGGAAAAGACTATCAGGGGAGCTCCACACAATTTCCCCACGCTTCAGCTTCTTGGTGAAAGCTATCTTTATGATGGTCAACTCGGCAGTGCGGTTTCAACGCTGGAGAAGGCGATTAAAATATATCATGGAACGCGTATTGGAGAAGCAGGTTTAGGCGTTTTATCGCATTACCTGCTGGGCAGGGCATACGAGGAGTCGGGATGGACGGACAGGGCGATTACTCAATATGAAAGGTTCCTTGAAATCTGGAAAGATGCTGATCCGGGTATCAAGGAAATGGGAGATGCCAGGCAGAGACTGACACAGCTGAAAGGCAGCTCATGAAGCAGGGTATGGAATCCGAAGACGACAAAACTCAGTCATTTGTGGCCCTGACGACAGGTACTGAAATCGGGCACTACCGCATCATCGGGAAGATCGGTTCGGGCGGCATGGGCGAGGTATTTCTGGCCGAGGATACCAAACTCAACCGCAAGGTCGCTCGGGCCTTACTATACCCTCTTCGCGAGCATCCGCGCATCCAGGAGCTTGTTGACAAATATGAAAAGGAAGAGCAAGGGACATGACCAAGCAGGGAGGTTAATTTTCATTTCATCGAGGGTAACGCGACTAAATCCCGTTTAGAGTTAGAAACTTTCAGCTATAATAATCCCGGAGCATTCATTGTCGGGTACCTTAAACCCTGATGCCGTAGGTCTTGATCTTGCGCCAGAGGGTGGAGCGATGCACGCCAAGTTCCCTGGCGGTAAGGGTCTTGTTGCCGTGGTTTCTCTGCAGCGCTTCCTGTATAATTTTCTTTTCGCTGGAGCTGACCGGCGAAATACCATTACTCTCGACATGATCCTCCAAGATATTCTGGGGCAGATGGCTTGGTTTGATCTCCTCCCCATGGCACATAACAAAAGCATGCTCGATGGCATTTTCCAGCTCGCGGACATTGCCGGGAAAGGAATAATTCCGCAGCATGACCATAGCCTCTGGCGTTACGCGTTTTATCGGACGGCGAGTCTTGTCCTTGAAGACCTGGATAAAATGATTGACCAGCAGCGGAATATCCTCCGGCCTTTCGCTTAGTGCGGGAATCTTTATATTTACTACATTAATGCGGTAATATAAATCCTTTCTGAATCTGCCCTTCTCGATCTCAGAGGCCAGCTCGGCATTGGTGGCGGCAATCACACGTGCATCCGTGCGCATGGCTTTGGTCGAACCCAGGGGACGGTACTCGCCGTTGTTGAGCACCCGCAGCAGTTTAACCTGCAGGGCAACATCCATCTCGCTGATCTCATCCAGGAGCAATGTTCCGCCGTTAGCGAGGCAGAACTGCCCGGGCTTATCACGCTTGGCGTCGGTAAATGCCCCTTTCTCGTAGCCGAAAAGCTCGGATTCAAGGAGGTTGGCGGGCAGAGCGGCGCAGTTGATTTTGATATAGGGACCGTACTTGCGCGGGCTCAGATTATGCAGGATTTGGGCAAACAGCTCCTTACCACATCCGCTGGGGCCCTCGATCAGAACGCTGCAGTCGGAATCGGCAATATCCGGAAGCAGGCCAATCAGCTTCTGCATCTTGTCGTTGACACTGACGATATCGCGCAGGGCCTGCTTGCGTTCCAAACTTTTCTCGAGATAGTCTATCTCCGAAATATCCCGGAAAAATTCAACCGCCCCTATAATCTCACCATTGCCGTCCTTGAGCATGGTAGTTGAAACGCTGATCGGTATTTCACAGCCGTCGCGGGTTATAATAGTCACCCTGGCATTCTCGATAGTGGCGTGAGATTTGAGGGTGTCCTTCAAGGCGCATTTTTTATTGCAGATTTCGGTGCGGAAGATATCATAGCAGTGCTTACCGACCGCCTCATCCGATTTGAAGCCTGTGATCTCCTCCGCCGCCTTATTGAAGGATGTTATGATACATTCACGGTTGACGGTAAAAACACCGTCAGATATGCTGTTGAAGATTATTTCGCTTAATTTCTGGGCCATCTTATCCAATCACGAATCACATTTATCGATAATATGCGAAATATATGCTGTAAATCAACATATAATCCGATGCTGATGCTGAGAGAAGCGGAAAAAGTATCGCTTCCAGCATCCTGAATGCATATTTCGACTGTCGGTGCTCAGGCCGAAATGTGGCCGATCTCGCTCCAGCAGCCATCCGGCAGGCCGAGCTTCTCGACAATCATCCTGGCCCTGCTGTTCAGGCGATACTGGTCCGGATTATCCGGCCCTACCAGCACCACCGGGCAGATAAATTCATTGGCGAATTCCTCGATCGGCAGATTCGAAAATGTTGCTTCGGGATCGGGATAAGCCAGAACCAGGACTTGGAACTCGCGAATCACCAGACAGCGATGCAATTCGGTCCACTCTTTATCTTCGCAGAGCCGAAAGCCCACGTCGAGATAATCTCCGGCCAGCCTGTCATAATAGATACGAAGCTCGCGTTCTCTTTCGATAGCAAGTTTGGCTCGCTGTTCGGCCGAGAGGTTGTCAGCTGAACGATCCAAAGGATCGTATGGATCCTCCAAAAAATGGAACACATTTAATTGAATTCCATGAATTCGTGAGAGTTTGAGAGCATATTCGAAAGCCCAGTCTCCCTGTTTGGAGTAATTCGCACAGAACCCAATCGCATTTAATGTCGGTATTGCCATAACTCCTCCGAGTTTACAGTAAAATTGTTTTCTTCAAAATTAAGTTTTTCCAACTTTCGTTTTGGTTATCTCCTTTAAGTAATAGTCGGAATAAAGCGCTCCGATGGGATTATGCGCGAGCGATTTGTCCTTGACAAAGAGAGTTGATACCGGCGCTTTGCTCTCTCTGGAAAATATGCAATCCACTCCCATACACAATCCAACTATTATATTTATGTCCGTGCCAATCTTATTGAGCATCTTCGCCTGGCCAACCGGATTGCAGGAAATATTTGAAAAATCAGCCTTGTCATTGGATATAATCGAACCGGTATGCGGATCGAAAGTCCGGTTGCCGCCTATCTTGCAGCAAACCGGGTAAACCTCGAAAAAACGCCTGAGAAGATTGACAAGTATCTCGGTCTGTTCGAACATATCGATACAGAAGGCGATCCCGATTTTTCTGTATTTCATCCCCAGGCAGAAATATATCAGCTCGGTCAGACGGCAAAGTGTGCGCTCCTTCTCAGCCATAACATCCAGAGATGATTCCAGCATCGTGCGTGTAACCGGATCATCTTCCGCCGCATTTTTGCGGAGGCCCGGCCGGCATACCTCGCCGCGCAGGCAGACTTTATCCTCGCAAGCGAGGCAGTCAATCGTTTCCAGATCCGGGATCGCCGGCTTGAATTCAGCGCTATCAGATGAATCTTTCTTGTCAGCCTGGTCATCTTTTCTCGAGAACGACCCGGAATTTTGTTTTTTTGGGTTATTTGCTTCTGAGAAACCGAAACCTGAATGCATGCTTCCGTTTTCAAGGGCGTGCTGGGCCTGTTCATTGGAACAACAGACATTATCGATGATCATTATACCATGGCTTTCCACCATCTCGCGAGTCTCTTTATTAATTCCTCCACAGACGAGGATATCGGTCTCATGCGCAATCAGAATTCGTATCAGTTCTATCCAGGTACAATCCTTAAGATTTATCCTCTTACGGGAGACGATCCGGTTGCCCTTGAGAACCAGAAAAAGGATGAATTCCGCAATAGTACAGCGCGGAGCCACCCGGTCGGCAAATATTGGTATCGCATAGCACATATTTCAATCCTTCCAGAATAGATATAATCAATTCGTGTGCCGAAAGCTGGACAGGCGGTTTCAGCGAAGAAGTGTTGCATATTATAATGCGACAAAAGATGGGTCCTGATGCGGAGCTAATCTCTATAATAGCCTCTGAGACATCAGCTTCAAATCCAAAACGAGAATCGTAAATAATTATAAATAAAATTGTTACGAGGACGCTAATTGCATAATTTCGACCCCTAAAACAGTTGCATCACCTGTCGCAATGCGACATAATGTTGCAACATATGCGACAATTTGTCGCACGAAAACCATGAACTGACGCTCCCAAAAAAATAATCGTTGTAGAAAATTCAGACCCATTCAAGTCCGGTTGTATGGATCGGGACTCTGCTGTCCTGCTTGTATTTATGAGGTTGGCTAGAATGAAAAATGGTTCCGGAAGACTCCCGCACTAAGCTGCTATCACGGTCGCCTCAACATCTCCGGCATACTCTTTGCAACATAGCTTTTATGTAAACTGACATATAGCGGAGATAAAAACAGATGAGTACAATACCGGAAGAGTCCAAAGTACAGGTTATCAAAGAGAAGAAGAGATATCCATATTACATCGAGAACCCGGTTGAAGAAAACAGGGTTGAGAGATTTCTGGAGGCGTTTGCAGCGGTACTGAAATATACTGACTATAAGCCGCTCCTGGATTCATACTGCAATTCCAGCGCTAAATGCAACCGTTGTGCGGTCACCTGTCCGGTCTTCCAGGTAACCCATGACCCGCGCGATATACCGTGCTATAGAACTAACCTCCTTCTGGATACATATAAACGCTACTTTACGATCGGCGGATGGTTCAAGTCGCGCTTTACGAATACGTTCGAATTGACCGAGGAGATTATCGATGAGATGCTGGACGGGTTCTACCGTTGTACCGCCTGCCGGCGCTGCACACGGGAATGCCCCATGGGCGTCGATCATGGCATGATCACCCGTCTGGGACGCTATATCCTCAGCCTTATGGGGATTGTGCCCAAGGCTCTGCAGGTTAGCACGCGCGAACAGCTCGAGGGGGAGACGCATAATACTTCACAAATTCCCAAAGCGGCTCTTTTGAATACTCTTGAATTCTTGTCCGAGGAATTGAAAGATATGCTTGGAATCGAGGTTGAATTTCCAATCGACAAGATGGAGCGCGAGTATGTTTTCTTCTGCGCAGTCAGCGACTATCTTCTGGAACCGGAGACATTGATGGGCAATGCAGCGGTCCTATATGCATCCGGCGACTGGGATAAATGGACAATCGGGACCTGCAACTATGACGGCATCAATTACGGCCTGTTTTACAGCGACTGGCACCTGGAGAACATAATCAAGCAGCTTATCGCCGAGGTCGACAGGCTCAAGGGGAAGAATATATTGATCGGTGAATGCGGACATGCTTCCAGATCGGCCCACGATTTCGTCCCTGTATTCAGCAATGGCAAACCATATCCTGTCTTCAACTTCATGGAATACACTCTGCAATGCATCCGGGAAGGCAGAATAAAACTCAACCGGGATATTGTTACCGAGAAGGTCACCTATCATGATCCCTGCAATATCGCGCGTTCCGGATGGATTGTCGATCAGCCCCGGGAGATTTTGAAGTCATTTGTACCTGATTTTGTCGAGATGACACCGAACGGTCAGGATAACTACTGCTGCGGCGGAGGCGGCGGTCTGGTCTCGGTTGACGAGATTCATGATTTTCGGATGAATATCGCCGGCAAGGTCAAGGCGGAGCAGATCAGGAGAACCGGGGCGGAAATTGTGATCTCCCCCTGTGCCAACTGCAAAAAGCAGCTCAAGGAATTAGTCGAGCATTATGACCTGCCCTGCCAGGTAATGGGCATACATGATCTGATCCTGAAGGCGATCGAGATACCGGGGGCAAAAAGCGCTGCCGAGCGCAAAGAGGAAGCGGCGATGTTTGCCATGTAGGCTTAAACTATTGAGATCAAAACTAATGAGGTTAGGAGTATAAATTTCAACATGGAAGCATGGATAGATTTCGCAAAAGGCCCGTTGTTTGCGGTGACGTTTTTGATAATGATTCTGGGGCTGGCCCGTCTATTGATCATTCAGCTCTATAATCTAATTATCAGCAAAGGCGGAAGGCTGAAGAATGCACCCTGGAAATCGATCCTGAAGGACGCGGCGACCTGGTTCTTCCCGGTTAAGCATCTGATCAAGGGTACGGTTATCTTTTCGGCCTTTTCATTCCTTTTTCATATCGGAGTGATAATAGTTCCCGTTTTTCTGGCGGACCATATTGTCCTGTGGGAAAATTTTCTGGGGGCAAACCTGCCGGCCATCGGCCAGGGCTTAGCCGATTTTCTTACTCTCTTTACTATTGGATGCATACTGGTGCTTCTGTTCATGCGGATTTTTGTCAGGCGCCAGCGGGCCATGAGCAAACCGATGGATTACTTTCTGCTGGTGATGGTGCTGTTTCCGTTTCTAAGCGGCTACCTGGCTTCGCATCCGGGAAGCAATCCTTTCACATGGGAATCGATGATGCTGGTCCATCTATTGAGCGCCGAGTTTCTGTTTGTATTGATACCCTTTACCAAGCTGGCCCATATAGTCCTGTATTTCTTCGATAGAATTTCCGGTCTGCACTGGCAGCTCAGGCCCGGCGCGGGCGACCGGGTGGCCAAAGCATTATTCGATGAGGAGGCGAGAGTCTGATGTATGGAATATTAGTCGATGTTACCAGGTGTACCGGATGCGAAAAATGCGTTGATGCCTGCATCAAGGCCAATAATTCGAATTACGAGAAGGCGCAGATAGACAGCGTAGCCGCGCGAGACGGCCTCTCGGCCAACCGTCTTTCTTCCATCATCAAGCTTGAAAACGGACATTTCGCGAGAAAAAGCTGTATGCACTGTCTTGAACCCAGCTGCGTTTCTGCCTGTCTTGTCGGCAGCCTCACAAAAACACCTGAGGGGGCAGTAGTCTATGATCCGAGCAAATGTATCGGCTGCCGCTACTGCATGCTGGCCTGCCCCTTCCATATCCCCCGCTATGAATGGGACAGCACCCATCCTTATGTCATGAAATGCGCCATGTGCATTGACCGCATTCAAGACGGCAAGCTGCCGGCCTGCGTTGAAGCCTGTCCGGAACAGGCCATGATCTTCGGACACAGGGATGAACTTCTTAAAAAAGCCCGCCGTCGCATCGCCGCCAACCCCGAAAAATATATCAATCATGTCTGGGGCGAAAGAGAATTTGGCGGCACGGCTGTAATGTATATCTCCGACGTCGATCTCGGCAAACTCGACTGGCCTAAAGTTCCGGCCTCAGCCATCCCGGAGCTGACCGAGCCTTTGATTTCAAAAACCCCTGTCATAGCAATGAGCGTGATGGGCGGTATTCTGAGTATAAACTGGATCATCGGACGCAGAATGAAACTGGCTGCCGAAAGACGGAGCCAGGCTGAAAACTTAGAACCGGAAGTTAAAAAGGATCAGGATGATGAGCAGTAAGTTAAGAATTATAAAAGACATCTTATGGTTTTTTGCATTTCTTGCATTGATTGCAGGGATTTTCCGGCTCTGGTACGGCCTCGGGCCGACCACGGCCCTTTCAGATGAAATGCCCTGGGGCCTGTGGAAAGTGATGAACATGATTGCGGGGGTTGCAATTTCCACCAGCGGTTTTACTATCGGCTTTCTGGTTTATGTTTTGAAGATGGAACGTTTCCGTCCGCTGGTGAAACCGGCCATCCTGATTGCCTTTCTGGGCTATGGATCATCCTGCCTGGCGCTTCTTTTTGATATTGGCCTGCCGCACCGATTCTGGCATCCGTTGGTGATGTGGAACGAGCATTCATTCCTGTTCGAGGTGTTCTGGTGCGTGATGCTGTATTTCACAGTGACGACGATTGAATTGAGCCCGACAATACTCAAACGATTCGGGGCCGAAAAGCTGTCGCACTGGCTGCACAGAATAGCGTTTGGAGTGGTTGTTGTGGGAATAACATTATCGAGCCTGCATCATTCCTCGCTGGGATCCCTCTTCCTGGTGACCCCCCTGCGCCTGCATGCTTTGTGGTATTCGGCATGGCTGCCCTTGTTCTTCATAATCTCGGCCATGGCCGCTGGACTGATGTTCATCATATTTGTGCGGATTGCATACGCCCGCCTGTATGATCCCGATCCGATCTACGGCTTGCGCATGGATTCGGGCATTAAGAGTAATGGCTCGGAGTTTTTTGCCACACCGCAGATGAAAAACCTCGCGCTCCTGGGGGCTATCGCCTCGTCCATACTGGGAATATATCTCATACTAAAATTTGTAGATCTGGCCCGGGCGGGAGAGCTGATGCTGCTGTTCAACGGCTCCTGGGAAAGCTGGTTGTTTATGTTTGAACTTTTTGTCGCAGCACTTCTGCCCATAATCCTGACAGTCATACCCCGGGTCAGGCGGTCTCCGGCCGGACTTGGAACCGCGGCATTTCTGGCTTCCTTTGGACTGGTATTGAACCGTATGAATGTGGGTATTTTCGGCTACTTCCACGATACCGCCCAGCCCTATTTCCCCTCACTGGCGGAGTGGGGCTTGAGCCTGGGTGTTATCGCCGCGGCAGCGCTGGTGTTTATGTTTATATCGGAGCAATTTCCGATCTTCGATGAAAGCTGGAGACGCCGCATGGAAAAGTCGGATGTTTTTACCTACGCTTTCGATAAATTATCACACGTCTGGAATACCGTCCTGATGAGCGGCCTGCAAAGAGTGACCCTGATCGCTGTGCTGGCGATTCCGTTGGCCTGGCTTTTGTTCTATCCGCCTTTTAAAGCAGACGACACTACTGACGGCAGAATCAAGCCGGCTATCGGTCTCGATCAAACGCGCACGGTTCTGCTGATTGACGGAAACCGGGATGGTGTCAAAACTGAATTTCCCCATGTGGATCATCAAAATCGGCTGGGTAAAGAGCAATCGTGCCAGAAATGCCATCATATCGCCATGCCCAGAGATAATGCCACTCCCTGCTACCGCTGTCATTCAAACATGCTTGATTCGGCTGAGATATTTGACCATTTCGGCCATATGCAGCTGGTGGCGGAGAAGGAAAAACTTGACGGCCTGCATCCAAAAAATCATTCCTGCTCCAATTGTCACAATCCTGCTCTGCCCAATACTGCCTCCGACGCAAAAGCCTGTACGGAGTGCCACAAGGAGGACATGAAATTAGGTAATGAACCGTATGCCAGACTCCAGCTGGCAAGCGCCAGCCCCTATCGCAGCGCCATGCACGAGAACTGTATAGAGTGTCATAAGAAGGAAGAAATAAAGCAAAATAAGCCAAACCTCGCGCATTGTTCAACCTGTCATAAATCACTGGAGCCGGTAAATCTGAAGATTGCAAAATCGGCCGATACAATTAAAGCACTGCCGGAGCCATTAACGCTTGCTCGTTGAGGGTAACAAAACTATATCATCGATTCTTGTAATGCTTAAGGTGTGAGGGCATCAAATAGATTTCGTTATTATATTTTATTTCGAACAGCTCGCCATCCTCGATCATGTGTTCAACGACGCCCGATCCCGCCAGCCTTGTTTCGATTTCGTGCGCCTGAGATTTTCTTAAAGGATGCCGTGAGCCTATTTCCAGAATAGCCTCCCGGGCATCAGAAAACTCTCCGAGTCCGAACTCTCCCGATTCAAGCATATCCAGAGGATTCGATGCCTGAAGAATTTTCTGTGCTTTAAGGATAGATTCGGGTAAGGGTATTTCCACCCATTGTTCTGCAGGCGGACGGATGGGCACGCTTATGTAAATGCGGTCCGGTTTTATACGATCAATAGCCTTCTTGATCTTTTCCAATTGCTCATCGGTGTCATTTAAACCCTTCACCAACATTATTTCGAGCCATATCCGGCCCCTAAATTCTCTCCGGAAATCAATCTGTCCCTGGAGCATGGTCGAATAATCTATATCTTTATGTGGTCTGTTTATTCTCTTGAACGTGTCCTGATCGCCGGCATCGAGTGTTGGCAGAACAACATCTGCGGGCATCAGGTCCCGGCGCACATCCTCCATAAAAAACAGCGAGCCGTTTGTAATCACTGCAATCGGCAGTCCCGCCTGCTCCTTTGTTTTGCCGATAAGCCATCCCAGATCAGCGCACAGAGTCGGTTCGCCATCGCCGACAAATGTAATGAAATCCGCGTTTGAGGAAGGCGTTTTACGCAGGATTTCATCCAGAATCTTTTCCCTCGGGTAGTAACTTTTTCTGGATGATTCCAGGGCGGTGGTTCTTCCAAGCTGGCAATACACGCATGAGTAGGAACAGGTTTTGGGTGGAATGGGACTTACTCCCAATGAGCGTCCCAGTCTTCGCGATGGGACCGGGCCGTAGACAAACATATTATAGTGCTTTCAAATCGATCTTTTTGACTTCCACTTTTTTTAAATCGGCCTGCAGATTCTTCCATATCTCTCTGATGCTATCAGAAAGGCCGCCGGGCTGGTAGTCAATAATGGTTTTGCCCGCTACCTGGGCCGCTACCATATCTTTGTCAAAAGGTATCCGGCCCAGAACAGCAATGCCGTTTTCCTCTGCAAAGGCTTCGATTCCGGCGGACATATGGGGATTGATATCGTACTTATTGATAATGACTCCGCAGGAGACGTTGAAATGCTGTATAAGCTCATGCACTCTTTTCATGTCCCCAAAGGCGGAAAGTGATGGTTCGGTTACAATGGCAACATAATCTGAACCGGTGATTGATGCGATCACTGGGCATCCGATCCCGGGAGGACCATCAACTATAATCATCTCATGGCCATTCTCGGCCGCCAGTTCACGGGCTTGCTTGCGCAGATGTGAAACCAGCCGTCCGGAATTTGATTGGGCAATTCCCAGACGGGCATGTACAAGCGGGCCATGAATAGTTTCCGACATGTACCAGTGACCGCATACCACCGGTTCAAACGCAATCGCATCCTCAGGGCAGTAGTGCTTGCAAATTCCGCATCCCTCGCAGGCTAAGGGATCTATTTTAAATTTATCCTCATTTTCGGAGATGGCATCGAAACGGCAGTAGTCCAGGCAGATAGCACAGGAATTGCAGCGCTCTTCGATAATCTCGGCTTTTTTCCCGCCAATGAATTCATGGCTCTCGAGCAAATTGCTATTCAGTATCAGATGAAGATCGGCAGCGTCAACATCACAGTCGACCATTACCTTGTTCTCGGCCAGCGCTCCAATTGAAGCTACCAGGCTGGTCTTCCCGGTACCGCCCTTACCGCTGATGATTACTAACTCAGTCATTTGTTATCCTGCCTGCAATATTTTCGTAAAGCCTGTATAGATTTTCGCCATAATTATCGCTCTGGTGGCACGCCATCCTGCCGTCAGAATAGGCTTCGGCAATTTTGCGGTTGAACGGGATTCGCAAAAGAATCTCTATTCCTTCATTTTTACAGTAATCCTCGGTGAGGTTATCGCCGAGATCGGAACGGTTTATGATCACCCCAAAGGGCAGCTTCAGCTCACGGGCCATGCCCACCGCCAGCCTGAGATCGTTTAAGCCGAATGGCGTTGGTTCCGAGACCAGGATGAGATAATCGGTATTGCTGATCGCCTCGATCACGGGGCATGAGGTCCCGGGCGGGGCATCGATAATGACTATATCCGAGGCGGGCATCCCCCGCTTCAATTGCCTGGTAACAGGAGGGGCCTGGGATTCGCCGATATTAAGCCGGCCCTCCATAAACTTAAGGCCGTTGGCGGCTCCGATTTGAATTTCCCCAATTTGCCTGGGAACCTCTTTTATCGCGTCTTCCGGGCAGACATGATAGCATCCCCCGCAACTGTGACAGAGAGAGTCGAAGACTATAACGTTATCCTTTAAAACGGCAATGGCGTTGAACTCACAAATCGCAGCGCAGTCGCCGCAGAAGGTGCATTTCTCCAGATCGATCTGCGGCACCAGCACGCTGACCGCGGATTTAGCGCTGATGGTAGGCTTCAGGAAAATTCCGCCATTAGGCTCCTCGACATCGCAGTCGAGGTAAGCCACATGTTTGCCCCTCGCACTCAGCGCCGCAGCAAGATTTGTGGCGATGGTTGTCTTACCTGTACCGCCTTTTCCACTGGCGACAGATATCTTGATCAAGTCAAATCCTTTCCGGCCGGCCGAAAATTTTGCCCGATCTGATCAGGCTTCTTTCTTTTCTTCAAGGTCTTTTATGCGTGCATTAATGTCATCCAGAGTCTTATTTAAATCTCTGGCTTCGCGCCTTAAATATCGCAATTCATCTTTTGTAATATCAGCGCTCCTCGCCTGTGCCTCGGGGTAATCGCGGTAATCCGGATCATAAGGATAATCTATATCATAGGCTCCATAGGCGAAATTGCGGTGACGCCATCCACGTCCATAACCCATGCCCAAGCCTCGTCCGAATCCCCGACCTCGCCCGAATCCAAAGCCGAAACCGTATCCTCTTCCAAAACGATTGTTGGCATAACCGGGTGCCGGGTAACCGCTGCAGTAACCTGCCGCACGGCCTGTCCTTGGTCCTAATCCGAGAGGACCTGTCCTGTCTCCACCTGGCATCTTATACTCCTTGCTTAAAAAATTAAAGTAATACCTATATTTATTGCCAATGTCCCCTGACATTGGCATTCTGCGTAAATTCCAGTTGATTCGATTTGGCAAGTTCTATCGCCTCGGAAACCTTGCCCTCGGCCCAGAGCGCCGTCCTGACTCCGGAGCTGTTCAAGACCTGAAATGCCCTGGGTCCGAAATTCCCGGATATTGCAATGTCCGGCTTGTGGGACATCAACTCCTGCGAAGCCTGAACACCAGCGCCATGCATCGCGTTGGCATTTTCAGAGTTGTTGATTGCCTCAAATTCTTCCTTCTCAGTATCATAAATTATGAAGTAGGGTGCTCGCGCGAATCTCGGATCAACCATACTTTCGAGAGTGGGGCCCTGTGATGAAATCGCCAAAATCATATGTCCTCCAAATGGCTTTCAGGTTTCGAGACTTATTTCACATCTCTTCTATTGATATGCATAAGGCATGCCTATTAGCATATGAGAATACCGATATATGTAAGGCGTTGATTTGAAGCAAATTGCAAGTAATCAACCTTGACTGATGTTGCTGGAGGGCAACTCCATAATTGCAATATTGCAACATAGCTGGTTTTAGAGGGTTGCATTAATGCAAAAGGCCGTAATATGTAATTAAGTTTCCACCATGGCTCCTGTCGGTAGAATCAAGAATGACCAAACTCCCTCCGAGGGGAACAGGATTCCCTGCAAATCTGTTCTAGACTAAAATCTTACAAAAGGACGGTAGGTCTTAATGGTAGCAACATCCATATCTTCAGCACACATATTGTAAAATAGATCATGAAAGGAGTGGATCGTGAAAAAATTATTCGCATTTACGATCTCGCTGGCGATCAGCTTCTGTTTCTTGATACTTGCGTCGCCCGCCGAGGCCGGTACGCGTTTCGGGGGAGGCATTCACTACCTCAGGACCCTGGGTGATATTAAGGATGCTCCGGAATTCGATGAGAATGCTGTCGGTTTCATGGGCTCGGTCTTGTTCACGCATACGATGTTTAGGCTGGAAGGAGCTATTGAAGTGATTCCCGATTTTGGTGCGAGTGAAAAGACTATGTTTGAACCGCAGGCGTACGCTATGATCGGGCAGTTTATCTATGGAGGTGTCGGGATCGGTATTGGCTATCTGGATGACAGCTGGCAGAGCAATCCATTTTATGCCCTTCGTGCCGGGGTCGATTTCTTCGTGGGAGGCCTTGATCTCGATGTTTTTGCCTCTTATCGTTTCCAGAAAGCCAATGATCTGGAGCATCTTGGAAGCGATGATCTGGACTCGATCACATTTGGAGTCCTTATTCGCTTCGGGACCAGATAATCAACAGGCTGCGTTCGAATGCGCAAATCATCTCTCTGGAAACATGAGCGCGTTAATATGTACAAATTGATATAAATCATGAATCGACAAACTGATCACTTGGTTTATATCCTGAACGAATAAATGCACTCCAAAGTCGAAAGCAGAGGAATTACTATGAAGAAGTCCACAAATCCTGCCCGGCCTTGGGCCGGGAGACTTATAGCGGTGTCATTTATATTACTGGCAGCATTCGGCCAGGCCTATGGCCACTGTGACTCTGAGGATGGGCCGATCATCCCGCTCATACGCGAGTCACTTGATAACGGAGATGTCACCCCTTTACTGAAATGGATTGCCCCTGAGGATGAAGCGGAGATCAAGAACCTGTTTGCGCGTGTTCGCACTGTGCGCTCTGAATCGGATGAAACCAGAGCCATTGCGGACCGGTTGTTCATCGAGACATTCATACGTCTTCACCGGGCCAGCGAGGGCGCGCCCTACACCGGAATTAAGGAAGCGGGAAATATTGAGCCCATCTATATTAAACTGGATAAAGCCCTGGAAACCGGAAATGTTGGGGCCCTGGCAGACGAAATAGCCGGCTCCGTTCGCGAGAATATTGTCAGACGTTACGAGCGGGCGGTTGAATTGAGCCAGCACAAGGATCAATCGGTCGAAGCCGGGCGCGAATACGTCAAAGCCTATGTAGATTACATGCATTTCGTCGAGGGTCTGCACGGTTACCTCAGCGGCCGGGGCCATGACGGTCATTCAAGCGCGGAACAGGTTCACGGGCATTGATAAGCAACAGAGTGCGTTTTGCAGCGTTACTATGCCTGGCAAATTCCGGGATGCCTGTAACATTTTTGCTATAATCTTTGTGGTAATTAAAAACCGGGGCAGGTTTATGTACATAACATTCACCGCACTAAAGGACGGGGTCCTGCCGGGTTATACCTGCCAGGGCAATATTTGAAGCCTTACTACATATTGGGGATGTCCGGGCCCGGTCAAACTGTACTCCGCGGTGCGTGAGAAATGGAGTACATTTCCATCAATTGCACAAAAAGGACAGGCAGCCGCTTCCCGAATGGACGTACTGCTTAAGGGAAAACAAGCCGATCGAGCGGGATCAGCAGCGAGAAGACGCGTATCTGCCACGATGAACTCAATCATCTTTCCGCCCATATTCACAGGGCCATCCGCAAATTCGTTCCCGGCAAATTCCGGAATGAATACGAAGTGGAGCTCAGGAAGATTGTGCGCAGGAGGGCCGAAAAAGAGGGCGCTGCCAGATCAGCGAGGGCCGAAACCAAAAAGATCAAGAAACAGGAGGAGGTCAGGAAGGTCAAAGAAACTTCTGAGAATATCAAGAATTAAAAATCGAATATCTTTCGGAAGAGGCTTCGAGCCAAAAGGAGTTTTGATAAAGTGCCGTTAAAGCAGCATACGTGCCCGGCCCCGATGAAACCGGAGCTCGGGTCACCCGGATATCCTGTATTTCTTGATTAGCAAGCATTTACAATTGTTACAGGTTCCTAAATCAGATATAATAATTGCCAAATTAATCCCGGTTTTCGTTGCGCGATTCGCTATTATTTGCTATTTTAGTGACGAGCAAGTGTGACCGATTCAGGCAGCCCGGAACATTAGTTTTTTGATCAAATGTCAAAGGGCGGGGCGCAGCATGCTATCTCTGCGGTACACCATTTTGAATTCGTCGGAAGGTTTTCACGATCATCTCTGACAACCCATTGCAAGAATCGGACCAGGCTTTTTGGGACGCCTAACAGGTTGGTGCTGGCTTTTTATCGAGGAATACAAGTCGCGATGAAATCCCAACAGGAGGATAATTTGGCGCATAAGGGGCGGAAACAACAGTCCGCAAAACTGCAGATCAAGGCAAGAGAAATATCAAGCTCAATGCGGCAAAAGCCGGAACGTCTTGATCCTAAGAATGTAGAGCAGTTTATCAGCGAACTGCAGGTATATCTATCCGAGCTGGAGACACTTACCGGGGATCTGAACAAAGAACGAGGGCTGCTCGAGGAATCCCGTGAGAAATATTTCCAGCTGTATGACCTCGCCCCGGTGGGCTACGTGATGATGGATACGAACTGCATAATAACCGAGGCCAACCTGACCTTCTCCGAACTTGTAGGGATCGAAAAAAGCAAGCTCAAAAATCAGAGGTTTGCCCAGTTTGTCGCTCCGGATTACAGGGATATATTTCATTCACACTGCTCTGAACTTGTAGAAAGCGGCACCAGCCGGTCGTGCGAATTGAGGCTGAGGGGCATGGATGGCAGAGAGTTCTGGGTGAATCTGGAAAGTTCAGTAGAAAAAGAGGGAATCGACAATGTTGCCGAAATCCGGACCACATTGACTGATATTACCGAGCAGAAGAAACGAACTGAGGTCGAGCATATCCTGACGAATATCATGCGCAACTCCCCTGATGCAATCACCCTGCAGGATTTCAGCGGGAATATTATTTCCTGGAACAGGGGCGCGAAGGAGATGTACGGCTACACCAGTGAAGAAGCGCTGAAGATGAAGATCGACCGGCTTCTGCCAGAGGACAGAAAAGTGGAGATGAATAATCTCAGGGTGGTACTCCAGAGCAGAGGTAAAATCGAGACCCTGGAGACAAAAAGAGTGAGCAAGGAGGGGAAAATCCTGGATATCTGGCTGACGATCAGCGTTTTCAGTGATCCTTTTGGCCGGCCGGCAGGATTCCTGACAATAGAACGGGACATAACCGAGAGAAAAAAAGAAGAGATCGAAAGAAAAAGGCTGCTAAGCCAGCTGACGAGCCAGCGCCTGATGCTGGAGGCGATTCTGGATCAATCGCCTCTGGGAATTATGATCGCCGAACCGTCAGGAAAAGTCATTTTGCAGAGCAATATGATGAACAAAATATTCAAAGTGGAAGTGGCAGATGCCAGAGATTTTTCTGATTACGGCAAGGTGAGAAAGATCCTTCACGATGACGGCACTGCGTATAAGCCGGAAGACTTTCCATTGTATCGAGTCCTCAAAAAAGGAGAAATTATAATCGGTGAGGTTGCCGCTTTCAAGCGCGGCGACGGCAGCATCGGTACGATTGAGATGCATGCGGCTCCCGTACAAAATGAGGAAGGGGAAATAATTGCGGGTGTTGTGATTTTGCAGGATATAACCCATGATATCGAATATGAAAACAAATTGAAAGAGAGCCGCGATTTCGCTGAAAATATAATCGCCTCCATCTGTGACGGAATCCTGGTCCTGGATGATAACCTTGAAATTGTCCGCTGTAATCTTCCCTATTGCAAATTATTCGACGTACCTGTCAAGAAAATCCTCAAAAGATCAATCTTCGAAATTCAGGGCGCTGTATGGGATGAACCCGCGGTGCGCCGTGCCATAGACTCGCTTTCGGAAGACCTGGAGGAATTTGATGACCTGGAGGTGGAGAAGGAGTTTCCCCGCATCGGCAAGCGCGTGATTGTCATAAACGGCCGGCCGGTTCTGGGCTCGGATGGCGTGGCTAACCTGATACTGCTTTCCTTCCGGGATATCTCGGAATACCGTACCGCTAAAAATGAGATTGAGAGGTTGAATACTGCGCTCATGCGTCATAACGTTGCCCTGCAGGAAGCCAATAAAGAGCTGGAAGCCTTCACATATTCGGTCTCGCACGACCTGCGCGCGCCGTTACGGGCGATCGAGGGCTTCAGCCAGATACTTCTGGAAGAATACCGGGAGAAGTTCGATGATAAAGCGAAACATTATCTGGACCGTATTACCAGCGGCACCGCGACCATGAGCGAGTTAATCAATGATCTACTTCGTCTTTCCAGGATCAGCAGAGCGATAATGAAAGAGGAGGCAATAAGCCTGAGCAATAAAGCTGAGCGGATTGCAGAGGAGTTGAAGAAGCTCGATCCAGAAAGAAATGTCGAATTTCTAATCGAAAAAAATCTGAGCGCTGAAGGCGACAGAAAACTGATCTATCAGGTAATTGAAAACCTTATGCAAAACGCCTGGAAGTTTACCAAAGAAAATGAGAATGCCAAAATAGAATTTGGCTCTTTGCAAAAAGATGATCATACGGTATATTATGTAAGAGACAACGGCGCCGGATTCGATATGGAGTATGTCAACAAGTTATTCCAGCCTTTTCAAAGACTGCATACCTCTTCGGAATTCTCCGGAACCGGTATCGGACTTTCGATTGTAGAAAGAATTATAAGACGCCACGGTGGCAAGGTTTGGGCGGAAGGCAAGGAGGGAAAAGGAGCAACGTTTTATTTTACACTACAGAGTGGGGAAAGAGATGAAAATCATGCAGCAAAAAATCTTACTGGTTGAGGACAACCAGGACGACGCTGAACTTATTAAAAGGTCATTCGATAAAATCAGAATCGCCAATGAGGTCGAACATGTTCGGGATGGCCGGGAGGCGGTTGACTATCTTTTCGGCGGCGGCAAGTACAAGGATAATCCCAGAGGCGAACTGCCGGGACTTATTTTACTGGACCTGAAGCTGCCCAAGCTGAACGGCGTGGAGGTATTGGACAGAATACGAAACAATCAAGCAACGAAGCATATCCCTGTGGTCATACTGACATCCTCATCAGAGGAAACCGATGTTGTCCGAAGCTATGCTTCGGGCGCGAACAGTTTCATCACCAAGCCGGTCAATTTCGAGAAGTTCAGCAGAGCTGTTGAACAGCTGGGAATGTACTGGCTGGTGCTGAACAGGACACAGGAGGATTCGGGGGATCAATGAAAGAGCAGATTAGACTTCTATTAATCGAGGACTCTGAAACCGACGCGGAACTTATCCTGCACCTGCTCAAGAAGGATGGTATGGAGGTCGAGCACAAACGAGTGCAGTCCGCGCGCGGGATGAGGACTGCCATGGAAAATAGCAGCTGGGATGTGGTGATCTCGGATTATTCTATGCCCCGTTTCGATGCCATCAAAGCCTGGGAGATACTGAAAGAAACAGATATAGATATTCCTTTTATAATAGTCTCTGGAAAAATCGGAGAGGATACTGCGGTGGAGGCGATGCGCTCGGGGGTTCATGACTATATCATGAAGGACAGACTGGGCCGTCTCGCCCCTGCCATCAGGAGAGAAATCGCCGACGCTGAAACCCGCAGACGGCATCGTCGGGATCTGAAACTAAGACGCAGGCTGGAAGCACGCTACCGCATGGTGGTCGAAAATGCCGGCGAGGGCATTGCGGTCATTCAAGGAGGCAAGTTCCAGCTCGTGAATCCAATGGTGATGAGAGTGCTGGATAAGAATGAAGTGGATCTAATCGGCCGGCCATTTTATGATTTTATACATGAAGAGGACCGGGACCAGATTCTCAAATATTACAAGACCAGGCTCGAGAAAAAAGGAGCCCCGGAGGTCTATTCCTTCCGTATCAAGGATGGAGAGGGCACGATCAAATGGGTGGAGAACCGGGTTGTGGTGATTGACTGGGAGGGCAAACCGGCCACCCTCAATTTCCTGGCCGATATCAGCGAGCGCAAGAAGACCGAGGACGCCTTGCGAAAGACTAAAGAACAGCTTGAGTATGACCGCGAAAGCCTGCGCAAGAAAAATATCGCCCTGCGCGAAGTTCTGGAGCAGATCGAGAGCGAGAAGGAAAACCTGAAAAAGCAGATCGCCGGAAATATAGAAACGCGCGTTAAGAACACGCTCCTGCGCATGAAAGAAATCGCACCGCCGGATATGCACACATACATCGCCATGCTGGAGAAGGATCTGGATGAGATCGCCTCACCCTTCATCGACAAGCTCAAAGCGGCATTCTCCAAGCTTTCGCCACGTGAGCTGGAAATCTGCTATATGATAAAAAACGGCATGCGCTCGAAGGAAATCGCGGAATTCCTGAATATAGCTCCGGCCACTGTCAATAAACATCGCGAAATAATCCGCCGTAAGTTCGAGCTCGTGGGCAGTGAAGATAATCTTACATCATTCCTGCAGGCGGTGGAATAGTCTTAGCCGCGATAAACTCATCCCGGAATATTTTTAGCTCACCCGACAGGTCTTGTTAATAAATCCTACCTACATAAGGACACGTCATCACGAGGTGCGAAGGCCTTAAAGGCCTGAATGACGTGGTGATCTCATACCTTATATCTTTTTAATATACTTCGAGATTCCCACGATCGTCCTCGACCGGAGGTCGGGACTCCCTCGGAATGACGCCTTCCGGCCATGTGCAAATTCAGAGGCTCATCAGACATTCCCGCGGGTTGGCTAAAACCGCATAATTGAGGAATACAAATCTGCTATTGGAATTCCGGATACCGAATGCCTTCCAAATTGCTAAGATCTATGAAAGCAATAACATCGGGATATCAATCTAATAATCTACTTTAGGATACTATTTTTTTCGCACATTTCATGGGTACGTATTTTACATACGGATTCCATATGCACTTAAGTAATATTGATCTTTTCTTAGAATTGATTAGATATACCCTTAGAGATTTTGATCAGTTTTACTAAAAGGGCGGCTAAATTTTTCAGTCAGGGTTACAGCTTAAGGATAAGGCAAGACACCTTTCAACAATCGGATGAGCTTCCTGCCGGACTTACGGAAGGAATACCGCCATTGGGGTCATTGCCTCGGAAAAGAAAAAATTAAACCTAAGAAACGAGGTAAGCATGACTGTAGATAGGTCCATAGACCTGGACGAGATGGTGATCCAGCTCAGCCACTGGAAGAAGGAGATTGCTGAACTGAAATCCCAGACAGCGTTCTCGGGAGGTAAGAACTTACAGGAAGTCTGCACCAAAATCGGGGAGTTGCAGAGAATCATTGAAGAGTTGAAGAAAAAGGCGGTAATGCTGAGATGGCAACATGTAAAGAGGCTCAATGACCTGGGGAATCAGATCGAGACCGCCGTGTATGATCTGGATCAGCTTTTGCACAATACCATAGCAAAATTCGATGGAAAACCGGACGCTTATTTGCGCAGAATCGGGTGAAACCGAAATTTCGAGCCTGGTCATGCACCCGCAAATGTTGATCATTTTTAAACAGGGATTCGGAGTACTTAATTGCGGTCAGTAAAAGAGCAAGAAGGAGAAACAAATGAAGAACATCATGATAAGACCCCAAAACTGGTACACATTCCTGAGGTATTTTTGCACGAAGTGCAATAATAGCCTGGTTTCTATCGAGGTCGAAAAAAATGGAGTAAAGAAGAGCATGCGGGAATATGCCAGGCTAAAAAATATTGCCCAGGATTTTTATGCAGAAAAGAGAATTAATATTGCGCTGGAGGATTCCCTGGGTATTACTACAGAACATAAAATAGACAGAGTAAAGAATATCTATTTCGATGACTACCGCGCAGACGAGTTTGAGACGCTGAAGATTGATTCCTCCGACGGTCGATCGACATACCTGAAAATTTACAGGCCCGGTTCGTAGATGGGACGGGATCATCATAATAGCGTACGTCAGATCAATTTAGCTCTTGCAAAACAAGCGCGCGTAGCTTATACTTTATGTTCAGCCTTACTCCCCTAACCGAAAGGCTGGAAAAGGAGGCCGGAAGTAGTATTGATTCAAATACTTACAATTTTCTAATCGCGGATTTGTAGTTAATCCCTCCGGAAATCATGTATCCCTGTCGATGTGTGCCAGCATGCGGGATGCCGGATTTTACGTCTGGGTCAGAGAATAATAATTAAAAGTTGGAGGTCTTATGAACTCAACGTTAAGGAATGTATTGCTGGCAGTTGGGCTGATGGTGCTTGTTCTGGCAGCGCATCCCATGGCAATGACTCCCTTGGAGGAGCTGGGGGAACTGCTGTATTTTGACCAGATGCTTTCCGAGCCGGATGGCCAATCCTGCGCGGATTGTCACCTGCCCTCGGCGTTTTTCGTCGATCCTGATTCAGAGTTCCCTGTCTCACAGGGCGTCCTTCCCCAAAACAGGTGGGGCAACCGTAACAGCCCGATGAGCGCCTATGCTTTCCTCAGCCCGGATTTTCATTATGATCCCGTTGAAGGTTTGTATGTGGGCGGTCAATTCTGGGATGGGCGAGCGGCCAATGTGGAAGAGCAGGCCAAAGGACCATTCTTGAATCCGCTCGAGATGAACAATCCGAACAAGCGTGCGGTTATCGAAGATATCCTTGACGGCCAGTATGCCGATTTCTTTATTGAGGTGTTCGGGCATGATGCCAAATATATCCGTCACAACATTGACGAAGCGTACGACTTTGTTGCCAATGCGATCGGGGCGTTTGAAAGAACGGACATGTTTGCTCCTTTCAACTCTAAGTACGACTACTACCTGCAGGGAAACGACGTGCTGACCGAGCAGGAGCTTCGCGGGCTGGCGCTGTTTGAGGGCAAGGCAATGTGCAATGCCTGCCATCCCAGCGAGCCTGGTGAGGGAGGCGAACCGCCGTTGTTCACTGACTTTACCTACGATAACCTGGGTGCGCCCAAAAATCCGGAAAACCCGTTCTATACCTTAACACCGCGCTTCAATCCTGACGGTTATGACTGGGTTGATTACGGACTTGGCGGAGTGTTGGGGCTCCCCGAGGAGATGGGCAAACACAAGGTCATGACACTGCGCAACATCGCCATGACTGGACCATATCTGCACAATGGAGTATTCTCGACTTTGAGGGAAGTTGTCGAGTTCTACAATGCCAGGGATGTCATGAATTTCCCGCCACCTGAGGTGCCCATGAACGTAAATACTGATGAGCTGGGCGATCTGGGATTGACTTCAGATGAGATCGATGACCTTGTGGCATTTCTGGAAACATTAACTGACGGTTACTTCCCGGCTCCCGGACCTGCGGGCCGGATTGCGGCCAATACGCCGAGAGATTTCATTCTGGCTGCAAACTATCCAAATCCGTTTAACCCAACGACTACGATAGAATATACTATCCCTTCGCAGACACAGGTAACGATCGATGTCTTTAACGTTCTGGGGCAGAAGGTGAAAACACTGGTCAACGAAACCCAACCGGCCGGGACGTATCAAACCGAATGGAATGGCACCGATGAGGCCAGCCAAACTGTCGCTACCGGAGTTTATTTCTATCGCCTGAGCGCGGGAGATGTTACGATGACGAAGAAGATGGTCATGGTCAAATAGAAGATATTCAACAATAAATTCTATGAAAAGGCAGATCAAGCTGATCTGCCTTTCTTATTTTTCATGAGCGATCGGTCGGGCTGGAGAAGTGCATCTGGACAATCAGCCAGCGGCCGTCCCGTTTTTCCAGGACTCCGGTCCAGCGCACATCCTCCCAGTTGGCCGGCTGGCCGCGCCATTCATTGAAGTCATCCAGGCGGGCATGATACCAGGCCACATCTCCAGACTGCGAGATATTGACTACAAGACCCCTGATTTCATAACCAACCGCCTTAAAATCATCCAGCATGAAGAAATTTTCGGTCAGATCGACAAATGCCTCAAATCCATGTACCGTGCCGTCATCCCGGGGAGAAAACCAGAACAGCTCCGGATCCTGAGCATAACAACTGAATGATAATTCCTTGTCCTTGGCGGCGGCCCAGCCAATGCTGTTATGTATGACCTCTTTTATTGCCGCTCTGTCGGCTTCAATGTCGGATTTTTGTGCCATCTGCCCGCATCCTCCTATCAGAATCGCGAATGAAATCACCAAAATAAGGGATATTCTTCCATTCATAAGCTCTCACTTTTGTTTTGCGCCCAGCGCGAATAAAACAGAGATTTATTTCTATTATCCTGACTTTGAAGTTCAAACTACCTGAATAGATCCTCCAATGTCAAAGCAAGTTGCTTAATTTCCCCATCACGTGCCACATCGAATGTCAATGTGGTTCCCGGCTCATTGCGCAGGAGCTTATTGACCGCCACGATTCCGCCCAAATCCTCGACCTCGCCATCATTTACAGCGAGAATGATGTCATCCACTTCGAATCCGGCTTTAGAAGCGGGAGTGCCGTCCGCCACAAAGATGACCTGCAGGCTGTCTTCCTCGTTATTTGCCAGCTGCATGCCGCTGTTATCGTGCGGGAAGATCCTGTCAAAGTTATCACCTTTTTCGACAATCACCTGTTCATGTTTATAGTCGAGATAGAGCACAAAATGCTGCAGGAGTATATTGCCGATATTGCCGGTCAGCTGCGTATGACCGAAGGCGCCCTCGCCTTTTTCCAATGGAACAGTCGCCTCAATATCTTTGACTGTGAATCCGGCAAATTCCATTGTCTTGCTTTGGAGACGCCGAATCGGCTGTGATCCCCCCGCGCCATGACCGAGCCAGTCAATACCGGAAGCATCCAGAAGACCATGTTCTTCCGCATAGGGATAATGGTAGCTCATACCTCCTGCGCCGAGGTCCAGCGACCAGAAGCCGGCATACTCTTCGTCAACAATAACCGGAAGCTCGAGCATATTGCGCTGCGAGATCGGCGTGGAAACTACAACACCGTCTCCCTGATAACTGAAACTATCCGGATAATAGAATGACAGCATTTCATTAGCATAGTCTACTTTTGTAACCACACGTGAGAGGAAATCATAACCGAGAATCCCCACTACCTCCATTCCCAGCCAGCGCCTGAAAAGAGGAGCGATCTTGATCGAGGCTACACTTTGCTCATCAAATTCAAGACCGGGCAGACTGAAGGCGGGCAGTGTGGTAAATGAGACATCAACCAGTTTCCCTGCCCCCTGTCCCTTCACCTTGCCCTCGAGGTCGAGGCCCAGCTCCCGGGCAAAATCCTCGTCTATAACTGAAGCGCTGGCGCCGGTATCCAGAATCCATAATTTTGTTTTGCCGCCGACTTCCACAGGCAGATAAATATGATGTTCGATATACCTGAAAGGGATATCCTCGGCCGACTTGCCGTTTGTAAAGCGGAAATCCTCGACGTCAGCAGAAGGCGGTTCGAATAGCTCAGGATCGACTGGCACATTGATTTCGACCGTCGTGAATTCGATAATGGATTTCATACCGCTTGGAAATTGAATCGATCTCTGCACGAAGGCAATTGGCACACCGTCGACATCACGATAATCTTCATACCAGGTACGGCTTTCTCCTTCCGGAGAAACTGCTACAGCCTTCAGAAGCATAAAACTGGAGGTATCGTAATATTGCTTTGAATAATCCTGATTTATATAGTTGGCGATTTTAACGACATGACAATCGCTGCCGGATGCAGTATCGACGCCCTCATAGCTGAGGCTGAAGATTTCAGAGTTAGGATTTAGGTGGTCGTATTCAGCCAAAAGGATTTGCAGGCGGCGCTGATCCTGTGTTCTGTCATCCTTCCTGATCTGCAACTTGCCGTTCTGGTCAACTGACCAGGCAAACTCGCCATCATCACCTGATATTTGAGTTATAATTTTCAGATCGACTTCCTGACGGCTCTTTATCGGGCTTTCCGACCACTGTTCAAAGCTGCCTTCCAGGCCGGTGCCCTCCAGCACCAGATTAGCTTCCAGGTGAGATGTCTTCTGTGCTTTTAATTTTTCCAGCCCTCCCATTGCTTCGTAATGACGATTGAGAATATCGTAGGGATCGGTAAGGCTTTCGCCCAGCAGACTGCCTGCGATGACTAGCAGGATAATCAAAAACATCGAAATCAGGATATTCCTGTTCATATCTCACCTTCCTGTTAATTTTACAAAGAATATATATGTTTTTACGGAGGCGAGAAAGATCGGTTTCACAGGCTGGAAATTTGCTAATAATCTTCGATTCTAATACCATATGCAGCCGTTGAATTCAGATTGAGCCTATCCGGAGAGCCTAAATGTTATTCCTGCATGGCCTGTCCGATAAGATCGAGAATGCCGGCAATGTAATTGCTATTAATGTATATATCATCGTCGCCGGTTACGACAATAACAAGATTCAGCACAGGCGGGACAAAAATGTGCTGCCCGCCCCATCCCATGGCATAGGGCATATAGAATGAATTTTCCTGACCGTCGGTGACAGTCGCCATCCACCACTGATAGCCATAAGCACGGCCGTCCCCGAATTCTGTATACGGCTTGAGAGACTCCTCTACCCACCAGTTGGGGACGATGGTATCGCCATCCCATACTCCATTTTGCGAATACAGCCAGCCAAATTTGGCCATATCTCGCGGCTTCATTCTAATGCCATTCCCGGTCACAGGATTGCCTTTGGGATCATAGCGCCAGGTACAGGTCCCGATCCCGATCGGATCGAAAAGCTTCTCTCTCGCATACGACTCCACAGATTGTCCTGTGCTCTTTTCAAGGACTATAGCCATAAAACCTGAGAGCCCGGTGTTGTAGGCAAAGGTATTACCTGGCTTTGATGTCATCGGCTGGTCGAGGGTGAATTGAATCCAGTCGTCAGTAGCGACCATCTGGGTATAGCTGTTATGCACGCTCCCGTATGGATAGGAGAATTCGTCCCATGCAAAACCGGCCGTCATTGTCAGCATATGTTCTATGGTCAGACTTTCTCTGCCGAGGCTGTCCATCATAGTAGGCGGATAGCAGTCATAGTCTTCCAGGTAATCCAGAAGATGAGCATCTGCACCGGGAATATGTCCCTCACCTATGGCGATGCCGAGCAGGGCGGAAGATATACTCTTGGTGCATGAATAAATGCTCACTGCATCATTGCGGTCATTGCCTCGGAAGTATTCTTCATAGATCAAATATTTGTCGCGTACGATAAGCACGCTGGTGACACGGCCGAGATACCCGGAGGTAAGGTGTTCGGTTAATGTATCCAGCAGGTCGGGATCGAAGCCATATTCCTCCGGAGGAGCGGTAGTCCATTCAAAGCCATTGGAAGGGTCAGGACCGGTGGAATTATTTGAGCCGCTGCAGCTTAAAAAGACGCTGAGGATGATCAGCGCAGGGATTATTGTAATTGGAATTTGCCGCGCTTTAATGCCATTTCCTGTTCGGCTCGGCAGCAACTTAGCATTTCGCTTAATAAACATATAAACACCCACAAATATGAAATTGAGATCCATAAAATAGAGTACGACCAGCAAGAAATATTGTTACAAATTATTAGTAAGAGCTTACACAATCGTGTATTTTGGTGAAGATAAATATTCCTTTGATCAATATTTGCAGACTGCAGGGCGATATGATTCAAAATATGATTGACAAGGTCGTAATAGAGGATTAAATTTATCCATAATTATTATGAAACGTACCCTGGAGGATTATGGATAATCTATATAAGACAATCATCTGGAGTCAGTTTGGAGCAGCGATAGATACGCTGGAGAACGCAATTCGGGCATGTCCCGATGATCTCTGGGGCGACCGTAAGCAGAAACCGGAGTACTGGTATCTCGCCTATCATACCCTTTTCTTCCTGGACTATTATCTGTCGGGCCAGGATGATGATTTCAAACCACCGGAGCCATTCACATTAAGTGAGCTTGACCCCTCTGGTGTAATGCCCGATCGGGTCTACACCAAAGATGAACTCCTGACCTATCTTAAACATTGCCATGAGAAGGCTCGGAAGGTAATTAAGGAGATGACCGAGCAATGGATCGAGCAGCAATATAAATTTGCGAAAGTCACTCTTAATTACGGTGAGCTGCTTCTATACAATATGCGTCATTTCCAGCATCATGCCGCGCAGCTTAATATGATCCTGAGACGGGAAACCGATTCAGCTCCCGGCTGGGTCTTTACTGCGAAGAAGCCATTGGGGTTATGACCATATTTAGATAGACTTCAGCCCCATCATATTTTTCCTCCAATATGTGTCTGAGACTACACGGGCTTTTAACTTAATGATTTGATCGCATTTTTTTTGACTTTGACAAAGAAAAGGAAACCTGAATTTCTCCGGTACAACTGCCAGAAGAGCTCGATCTCAGGCGGTTATACATAATCTCTCCCTCTACAACCGTGAACTTGTCAGCTCAACATCAGCGCGGGACCAGGCTTCCTGAAATCTATCATATACTTTTTGAGCCTCAAAATCCTTCCCCTGTTCTTTAAGGGCCTGATACAGTCCGAACAATGACCAGCCGTTATCGGGCCATTCTTCCAGATCACGACGATATACCTGCTCGGCCTCCTGAGCATTTCCAGCTTCAAGCAAGATTGCCCCGAGGGTCTGACGGACCGGGGCATACCAGGCCGGAGGTTCATGATAACCGAGGCTGTGCTCCAGCCTGACCGCCTCACGCAAGAGCTTAATCGCATCTGCATAATTACTTTCGGCGGCCCAAATTTCGGCATTTAAAACATTGATCGCAATCTGCATGACATTTCCGGTAGTATTAACGCCCCAGACTCCCATCGCCTGAAGTGTCTCCCGATTATTCATTCCTTTGAGGGCATCGAGTTCTGCCTGGGCACTCTGCAAATCGTTGCTGCGGACATATGCAAGCCCGCGTGCATAATGCCATATGGCAACCGGAAAAAGTAATTCATCATCAGGCTTCGGCTCGTCCAGGATCATGTCCCACATCCCGAAACGTACCATGGCCAGGTACGGCAGAGCGTAATGCTCATAAAGTGAACCATAGCCGGGCTGGTACAAAAGGTCCTCGATGATATAGTCTTTCGTGATGTTGGCCGCTTCGAGGCATTTCTGACCCCGCCCCTCCATTGCGGTGGTGAACCACAGGAAATGTGAGTTGTGCGGCATATAAGAGATACGATACATACCATGCGCGCCATGCTGATTCAAGTAGCGCTGATCGGCCTCGACAGCCTTTTGATTTGCCTCTGAGCCGTCAGCATATCTTCCAATGTGGATATAGATGTGCGAGGGCATATGCAGAAGATGACCGATACCTGGTACAAGCCCGCGCAACCTGTCAGCGCTGGCAACCCCCCACTTGGGATGTTCCATTTCAACCAGGTGAATGTAAAAATGGTTTAAGCCCGGGTGCTGCGGATTATTCTGCAGGCCGGTCTCCAAGGTTGAAAGAACTTCACGGGCTATGCTGTTC
Source organism: Candidatus Zixiibacteriota bacterium (assembly GCA_011056555.1). Taxonomy (GTDB): domain Bacteria; phylum Zixibacteria; class MSB-5A5; order JAABVY01; family JAABVY01; genus JAABVY01. The sequence continues at coordinate 34,922 of DSEQ01000004.1, forward strand.
GGTTCACCATTATCCAGCCAGTAATTCCAGGGCGTGGTGACCATCAAGGCCTCGGCAAACAGCGCCTGAGCGTCGGGATCATCAGGATATTTGCTCGCCAGTTCCCTCATCGCATCAACATAATCCCGGTCCAATTCCGAGCGGTCGGCGGGAGGATTCTCCGCATAGCGGCTTGCCAGAGCATCAATATAGTCCTTTTCTTTTTCGGAGATGTCCCCTGATAGCTCCTGCGCTCTTTGAATAGCATCCCAGACGACCTGCACACTTGCCTCGGACATGCCGGCGTTAATATTTGGGCCGAATGTCAGGGCCTCGCCCCAATATGCCATCGCGCAGTCAGGATCAAGACGTTGGGCCTCCCGAAATGAACGCGCCGCCTCAGCGTGATTGAAACCATAATGCAGTATCAGGCCCTGATTAAAGTATTTCCGGGCCAGCGTATCATCGGTTGTAATCTGGTGACGATGGTCTCCCATGCCTTCCAGGAGAGGAGCTAATGGCTCATCCTGGGCCTGCAAAATTGGAGCGACCGCCAGAATCAGGATTAAGGTTATACAGCGCTTAATTGATATCAAAAACGCCTCCTATTTGATTATGATAACCTATAATAAAGAAATGACGGGTTGAAAATAAGGTTCCAATCCCGGTTCCAGATTATAAAATTAAAAATTTCGAGCCAGAACAAAAGCTGTCGGGATATATCATAAGAAATGTGAGATTATTGGATATAGCTGCCGATTATGCTTGCGGAAACGATTACTGCCTATTTATTTACAAATGAGAGAGAACTATTGCCGGAATATAAGTCCCAACAAATAATCTACCGACCCAAACTGCATTGCCGGGCGAAAATTCGGTAACTACTTCATAACAGGAGGTTATCATGAGCGCTTTTGGCAAGTCTTTAGTTATCATAACAATCTATATTCTCTTTATGCCGGTGGCTGCCGTCTATGCACAGGATGCGGGCACGCCCGATACGGTTCGCATTGAAGATGCCGCCGGAAGTTTCAATTATGATGATCCGGTGCCCTTCCCTGTGTCCGTATCGATTTATAATGACAACGACCTGAATTCCATTATTATTCCGCTTATTGTTGATGGCTATTCCGGATGGGTGCGCTTCGATTCGGTATCATACCAGGACAGCCGTCTATCCGACCCGGCAGTTCTGGATATCAGAGAGGTTTACTCTTATGGGAGCGACATGCGCACAGTAGATTCATTGCTTCTAAAATTCGAGATTGGTACAGGTAATGCGCTGCCCGCGGGAGATGGGAAGATCTGCGACCTATGGTTCCGTCCCAATTATGGCGGGGGAGTCTTGATCGACAGTCTCCCTTATTCACCTTATGGGAACCTGACCCTGAGTTCATCAGGCGGGAGCTTCACCCCTCAGTTCCAGGCGGGAGCGCTCGATATTTCATGCGCCTATATGATCGGAGATACCCGCCCTGACGGAGCTATTAATGCTTCTGATTTGCTCGGCCTTTATAAGGGTTACCTGGGATGCTTTGACTTTGATTTTACCGATCCGTGGCATGCTGATGTGAACTGTGATCGCTATACCGATCTCAGGGATGCGATTAATCTCTACGACTATATTTTTAAAGATAGTTCAGATATATTATGCAACTGTGGCAGCTACAATGCACCCATATACAATGATCCGGGAATTCCGGATACGGTCTGGATCGAGAGCGACATTCTTTATGTTGGTAAGCAGGATACTATCTCAGTAGGAATCATAAACGATGAAAACCTAAGAGGGTTTGCTTTCGCGCTGGAATGGGATGGCGATGCAATATTGGAGTATACAGATGAAATTTTTAATGCTCCCAGATTATCTGCGGACGTCTTCTTGAATTACTATGAATGCAATCAAGATGATATGGTCAATCCGGATACAATGTATGCGGCCACCTGGAGCTATTCGGAATTTAATATCCCCCCGGGCAGGGAAGCTGTTCTGAATTTCGTCGTGATACCTCAATCAACGGGCAACTTAAGTTTTCGGTTTGTGGGTTATTACACTCACCCAACCGTACTGTCAATTGGTGCAGAGTCGATGCTGGTAACCGAAAATAAGGAAGCGATTCTTCCTGTGATTGCGGGAGGAAATATTGTCGTCGAGCCCTATTTGTGCGGCGATACCAATAGAGATGGATTGGTCAATATCTCCGACGCTATCTGGATCGTCAATTACGTTTTCGCTGGCGGCGACCCGCCTATGCCCTATGAAGCCGGTGATGCCAATTGCGACTCTGTCGTTGGTATCTCGGATGCTGTCTATATAATCAATTATGTCTTTGCAGGAGGCAATGTCCCCTGCTTTGACTGTTGATGAGAATCAGTTGTCCCATAAATTTTTGATCCGCCTGCAAACAGGCGGATTTTTTCTGTAATACCAAATACAGACCTTGATCGATTTAGTATATTATTATATCCTAAGACTGCTCAGCAAGACAGGAGAAGTATGGATATCCGTAAACAGATGGAAGATATATACCGCAACATGTCGTTGGACAAAATCCCCTGGAATCGACCTGATCCACCGCAAATACTTATTGATGCTGTGGAATCCGGTAAGATAGGCCCGTGCAAAACTGTCGATCTTGGATGCGGGGCGGGCAGCCACTCTATCTGGCTGGCAAAAAAGGATTTTGAGGTCACCGGGATCGATATAAGTACAGAGGCGATAAAGATCGCAAAAAAGCAGGCGGAGGCCGCCGGAGTAGATTGCAGATTTATGGTGTGTGATCTGCTTGGCGATATGTCAGAATTAAATGAGACTTTCGATTTTGCGCTGGACTGGGAACTGCTGCATCATATCTTTCCTGATGACCGGCCGAGATATGTCAAAAACGTTCACAATATACTTAAGCCGGGAGGGACTTACTTCTCCCTTGGCTTCAGTGAGAACGATCCATCCTTCGGCGGCAAAGGCAAATTCCGCGAGACCCCGATCAAAACGGTGCTTTATTTCTCATCAGAAGGTGAACTAAGGGAGCTTTTCGCACCCCATTTCAAGATTCTTGAAATGAATACGATTGAAATTCCCGGGAAGCATGGCGCCCACATGGCTGTAGCTTCCTGGCTAAAACGCAGGTAACCACATGAAAGAACAAATTCTTGAGACATGGTATATAAATAACCGTGTCAACTTGATGCTTCTGGATGCAATATCCGACAAGGGTTTCGAGTGTACACTCTCCAAACGGGGAGGGCGAAATGTCGCTCTTCAGTTCGCGCATATGCATCTTGTGCGCTTGTATCGTATCGAGAACTATGCCAAAGATCTGGTAAAAGATCAAACACGTATCGACAAAGAGAAAAAAGTGACACGAGACCTTCTAAAAAAATGCCTGAATGAATCAGCCGACGCAATGGCCGAATTTATTGGAAGCGGCATAGATAATGAAGGCAAAATCAAGGGCTTTAAGAGAGGCGTTATTCCAATGCTCGGATACCTGATCAGCCATGAGGCCCACCATCGCGGGAGCATCCTGCTCACCCTGAAAACCTGCGGACATCCGATGCCAAAGGAAGTCAGGTATGGTATATGGGAATGGAATCGCATATAATCTGTTGCCAGGCAATTGCTTCTCCTCTCATAGCGATACAATTCAAAAATTATCCTAATTAATTATTGACATCAAGGAACTATGTTAGTTATTTACCGGTTGTAGCGATCAGTTGTAAAGCACATCCATTGTATATTGGCAGCGAAGCTTAACCAGGCGATCATTATATCTGGATAAACTGAAAAATAAAATGACAAAAGGACAGGATTTATCTATGTCATCCAAACTGAGATTAATGGGAATACTCGCACATCCGGATGATGAGTCACTGGGTATGGGCGGTACCCTGGCGAAATACAGTCGGGAGGGGGTGGAAATATATCTTGTTACCGCCACCCGCGGGGAGCGCGGACGTTATGGCGATCTGCCGGAACGGCCCGCCCTGGAAGAGGTCGGACGGATGCGTGAGGAGGAACTCCGGAATGCCGCCAGGACACTCGGAATAAAAGAAATCAACCTCCTTGACTATATCGATAAAGACCTGGACAAAGCCGATCCATCAGAGGCTATTGCTAAAATCGCAGGCTGTATCCGGAAGCACCGGCCGCATGTAGTGATTACCTTCGGCCCCGAGGGAGCTTACGGCCACCCCGACCATATAGCTATCAGCCAGTTCGCGACGGCAGCGGTTACCTGTGCTGCCGACTGTGATTACTCCGGACACAATGGGATTCCCGCACCCGGGAAGCCGCATCGAGTCTCCAAGCTGTATTACATGGCCTGGACCAGTCGTGTCTGGGAGGCATATCTATCGGCTTTTCGCGATCTCAAGCTCAATATAGACGGGCATGAACGGCGCGCCACACCTCATCCCGACTGGCTCATTACGACTGAGATTGATACATCCGATGTCTGGGAGACAGTCTGGAGGGCGGTGCAGTGTCACAAAACACAATTGACTATTTATTCCAAACTTGATAAATTGCCTGAGAAACATCACCTGTCAATATGGGGAGTTCAGCAATACTATCGTGTTTTCAGTTCGGTCAATGGCGGCCGCAAAAAGGAAAATGACCTGTTCGAGGGCCTGCGATAATCATATAAAGGCGATTCAAAAATATATAAAATGAAAATGCGGAAATTATGAAGAAGGTAGTGCAAAAGGTGCCCAAAAGGAGCGCACCCATTGATCTTTCAGCAGATCAATTCCGAAAAATCGGACACGACCTGGTGGATAAAATAGCCGAATTTCTTGATAGCATTCGCAGCCGACCGGTGACAACCGACCTGACTCCGGCGCAGATCAGGGCAAAATTGCAGTCAGAAATTGCGCTTCCCAAAGAAGGCACTGATCCGGAGAGATTGATGCAGAAGGCAGTCGATCTTCTGCTGGAAAATTCCCTGTTCAATGGCCATCCCCGTTTCTGGGGATATATAACCTCCTCCCCTGCACCGATTGGAATTCTTGCTGATATGCTTGCTTCCTCAATGAACCAGAATCTGGGCGGCTGGCAGCTTTCGCCCATGGCTACCGAAATCGAGGCGCAGTCGATCAGGTGGATAGCAGAATTTTTGGGATATCCTTCGGATTGCGGAGGGGTGCTAACCAGCGGCGGGAATATGGCCAACTTCGTATGTTTCCTGGCGGCACGTAAAGCCGCTGCAAAATATGACATCCAATCGGAAGGGCTCAAGAATTCACATTTGCGGGTTTATGCCTCAAAGGAAACCCATACCTGGATTGAAAAGGCCGCTGATCTTTTTGGGCTCGGTACTGTAAACACGCGCTGGATAAAAACTGACTCAAATCAGCGTCTGGATATAAATGATCTTCGCTCAAATATCAGGCATGATATCGATAACGGCGATACTCCCATGATGGTGGTCGGCACTGCCGGTACTGTCAGCACCGGTGCGGTTGATCCCCTGCCGGAAATTGCAGATCTATGCCGTGAATACAGGATCTGGTTTCATGTGGATGGCGCCTATGGCGGATTTGCTGCCGCCCTTAAAAATATCGATGAAAATATTTATGCTCTTCGGGAGGCTGATTCAATCGCGGTCGATCCTCATAAATGGCTCTATGCTCCTCTCGAGGCTGGATGTGCCCTGGTGCGTGACAGCGAAAAAATGCGCAGCGCTTTCTCATATCATCCGCCCTATTATCATTTCGGAGAGGAAGCCGTCAATTATGTCGATTACGGCATGCAGAATTCACGCGGATTCCGCGCGCTCAAGGTCTGGCTGGCGTTTCAGCATGTCGGCCGTAACGGTTATATTCGTATGATCGAAGAGGATATCCATCTGGCGAAAGAAATATATCGTCTGGCAGATAATGAGCCGGAGCTGGAAGCCCTGACTCATAATCTGAGCATTACCACATTTCGCTATATTCCCCCCGATTTGCAGGAGCGCGCTGCTGAGGAAAAAGTCGCCCTATATCTGGATACGCTCAACGAGGAGATTCTGGTCAGACTCAAGCGCGGCGGCGAAGTATTTATCTCCAATGCTGTTATCAACGACCGTTTTGTGCTGCGTTCATGCATAGTCAATTTCCGCACCTCGCAGGATGATGTCGAGGCTCTACCTGGAATAGTGATCCGGTATGGCCGTGAGGCGGACGCTGATTTGCGGCCTGAAATGCTGGCCTAGGCGAGACCATCTTTCCATTCCCTGTTAAAATAAAAGCCTGATTCCGCTTTGAACAAAATAAAGACATTGCCGTCTGAGTTACGAATATTATATTTCAAGCGGAGGTATTCCATGAAAGCGAGAATATATTTTCTCCTGGCTATGCTGGGTATATTGCTAATATCTTGTAATGTCAGTCCTGTTGACTCGATGGAGGCGGATGACACGCCGCTTATACTGCAGTCATACCCATCCTTTGATGTTGAGGAGATGTACGATACCGAATTATTGCCGATTGATGACAAGCTGATAATTCTTATCAGGGAAGGCCAGGTTTACCTTGATAATCCCACGCCGCCCCAGATATCTATCGGCATTTACACTGCCAGAGAATATCCGCACAGCGGTTACAGCCTGAGCAGGTATGTCGACGTTTCTCCCGGTAATATCGAATTTAGATTCGCCGGGGTACTGCAGTATTTCGGGATGTGGCCTTCTTTCGGGCCGGCAGTAACCTCCCAATTGTTTGCAATTTCCAATGGCGACTATACGCTGCGGATTAAATATCAATTCCAGGAGGACCTTTATAATTTAAAAGTCACCGATGAATATATTCGCCTCATCCCGGTAGATACAAATTTCACCGAACCTCGCTATGAATTATACTGGCGCTATGTCCCCGGATCATTTGCATATATCTGTAAAGCCAGCACAGAGATGTCATATCTTTGCGATTATTTTGCGGACACCCTTTTGAGCGAAATTGACCTGGAGGAATTTTATTATCCCGATTCCGGTTGGATACCCTACGAAAGAAGCTGGAACGATAAGCATGTACGGTACTTCATATATGAGAGCGAATCCGATTATGACCATGCGGTTGAAATCCTGGAAGCATTTACTCACGACCACATTATGCAACGGGAAATCCGAATAACTCTCAGGAACTGGATGAGCGAGAGGTATGGCTCGTTTAATTTTGATAACTGGAAATAGGTCGTTTATTATAAGTTTAACTTTGTGATTGAATCCAGAGTCCGAAAATACGGTTCTCCGCCATACAGGGCAGCCGTCCTTCATGGCGGCCCCGGAGCGCCGGGATATATGGCGCCGGTGGCCCGTGAATTATCACAGAAAATTGGAGTCCTCGAACCGCTGCAGACCAGAGATTCGGTTGACGGCCAGATTGAAGAACTGAAAAGCCAGCTTGTGGAACATTCTGACAAGCCTGTGACATTGATAGGCTCCTCATGGGGCGCGGTGCTGGCGCTTTTTCTGGCTTCCAGATATCCACAGCTTAATGATAAATTGATTTTAATCGGCAGCGCAGTCTTCGATGCCGAGAGTTCAGCCAGAATAGAAAGAATCAGAACCGAACGCTTGAATGAGAAAGAACGAAAGCGCCTGCATGAAATCGAAAGCCAACTTCTGACTGCTGCTCCTGATGAAAAAGTAGTACTCTTTGAAGAGTTAGGTGACTTATTTACAAAAACTGACAAATATGATCCAATCGATGCGGATGATGAGACTATCGAGGTGCAGCATGAGATCTTTAACAAAGTCTGGCCGGAATTCGTGAAGCTGCGCGACAGGCCCGGCTATCTAAAAAAGGAATTCTCCAGAATTAATATTCCCGTCACGGTCATTCACGGAGATTACGACCCGCATCCACTGGAAGGAATCAAGCCTTTTCTCGAGGCTTGCATTTCTGACACAAATTTTTACCTCCTGCCAGGATGCGGGCATTACCCCTGGCTGGAGCGTCATGCCAGAGAGCGTTTTTTCGAGATACTTTTCAGTGAGATATGATCGGTCACGGAAAAACAGAATAAGAATAGGGCCAATCCGGATCACGGATTGGCCTGTTTTTATTGTCGCAAAATTTCAATCTGCTTTTACTGATAAATGCCTTCGCTGGCTACGTCCTCGTCGAATACGCGCAGCTCAAATTTGCCGCAGGCGATGGGCAAGGTAAGGTGAGCCGGGACTCCTTCCAGCGACTGTACTGTTTCGGGCAGGGCGGTGGCTGAATCAACGCCATGCATGAAAACTACCCTGTTTTCGAATACCAGCGGAGTAATACCGTATTTGCCTGCCATTCTGTTCTCGAGTGAATCCATGGAAATTGTGGCCTGATAAGAGAGATAACCCAGGGAATCTGCAGACGGATATATTTCCGCGGCAATCTCCAGGCTGAGAGGATCATGATGAAACGGAACCAGGGTTATTCCCGCAACTGTCTGTGTCTCTATTAAATCGATAATACTGTCCTGATTTGCATCCTGCTTCATTGTCGGGCAGCCCGCCTCGGATCCGTCAACAAAGCCGTGATAGTGCTGGAGATGCATCATTCCCGGAGGAAGATTGGAGACATTGACGATAATGGTAAGCGAATCGCCGAGAATTTCCAGTCGAGCGCTTCCCCGAGGTTGATATCCGGTCACATTTTCATTCAAAGGTTTGATCTGAGCTTCATAAACTGTAACATCTGCAATCGTCTCCTCCCCGCCGCAGGCCACAAACATGAGTATCGATCCGCCTGCAAGAAGCAGGAATATTGAGACGATAATTGACAGTACATTCCTGCCTTGTCGATTCGGGATTGAGCTGTACATAAAACCTCCTCTATAATACTACCCGCCCTTTCAATTATTTATCTCTTTGCTATGCATAACAATACGGGGAAATTGATGTTCCGGGCAATCATTTTAGAGATTTTGGAATCAGTTATCATAATCTCTTGCAAATTTTTCAATAATATATATATTTATATAAATCCCCGCTTTCAGGATGAAAAGATTACTATCTGTTCGGCAATAGAAAAAATATTAGCAGCATTGAAACTTGAACTTTTTCAGCAAAGGAGGAGAAACGTATGAAAAAGTTGATGGTGGCTATCTTGTTGCTTGGGTTCATCTTGCCCGGAACAGTCCTGGCACTGGACTACCTGGAAACGGATCAATCCAAGTACATTGACACCCCGGGATTTCTCGGATTTGTCCCGGACCGCTTCATTGTTGTTTTAAAAGACAATGTGGCTGTCGATCATGGAAAAGACTTGAACAGATCAGTAGCCCTGTCCAACCTCTCGGGCTTTGATGCACTGGCTCAGAAATACGAAGTCGAGAGCTTAAGGCCCCAGTTCCCCGGTGCCGACCGCAACAGTGTATCGCTCACAGCGGAAGCACAGGATATTTCACGGCATTACAAAGTTTACATTCAGAGTGGAACTTTGGAAGAAGCGATGGCCGATTATGCCGCCCTCCCGGACGTGGAAAGGGTTGAGCCGATCGGGGTCCATGTTCTCTATTCCACTCCCAATGACCCATATTATGTGGATCCTCCCAGCGGATATGCCTATGACCAGTGGCATTACTGGGACACTTATGGTATGAATGCCGACAGCGCCTGGGATAAGGAAGCCGGCGATAATACGGTACTGGTGGGCGTCCTCGATATGGGCGCAAAATATGACCATATCGATCTGGGCGGGAGTAATCCTCCCGGTCCGAACGATGCCAGTACAAACGGTAATATCTGGGTTAATACGAACGAGATTCCCGGAAATGGCGTCGATGATGACGGCAATGGCTATGTCGACGACATTATTGGATGGGACTTTGTAGAGAGTACCGATTGGTATTCATATCCCTGTGTCGACCTCGATTGCGGAGGGGCCGACAATGATCCCTGGGACGGCGATGGGCACGGCACTCATGTGTCCGGCACTATAGGCGCTATCACGAATAATGGTTACGCCGTATCCGGTGTTGCCGGCGGCTGGGGTGACGGAACTTACACCGGCGGTGGCAACGGAGTCAAAATCGTGCCCTGCCGTATCGGCTATGTCCTGGACTACTGGATCTACGGTAACGTTGGCGTAGTCATTATGGACTATGTGGCCGAAGCTATGTATTATATGGCTGAGCTTAAAATTGATGGATGGAACGTTGCCGCTATTAATTGCTCATTTGGAAATTCCAATTCGGGCGGCCTCGCCGCTGCGACAGACTATCTTCTGGCGCAGGATGTTATGGTAATTTCTGCTGCAGGCAACAGCGATGCCGACGATCCAAGTTATCTGGGAACAAGAGCGGACTGTCTCGATGTCGGTGCAACCGATAGCCAGGGAAATCCGGCCGATTTCTCGACCTATGGCTCGTGGGTAGATATTGCCGCACCGGGCGTGGCAGTCCTTAGCACTATCACCGATCCGGCCAATCCCACGGTTGATTACGTTGCGCCTCTTGACGGGACTTCGATGTCGTGTCCGCATGTCGTGGGCGTGGCGGCATTACTGGAATCGTTTAATCCCGCGCTTTCGGGACCTGACAAATTTGCAATTATCACTGATGCTGCAAATACAAAATCATATAATCAGACAAAATATGTCGGAGTCGGTATTGTCGACGCCGGCAAGTGTCTTAATGCTGCCGGGCCGGAATGTGACCTGGCTGCAGATTTTTCCGGCTCACCAACCTCAGGCTGTGCGCCATTGACAGTGGATTTCACAGACCAATCCAGCGGTACCGGCATTGACGGCTGGTCATGGACATTTGGCGATGGCGGTAATTCATCCGCCCAGAATCCCAGCTATACATACAATACGCCCGGCACGTATACAGTCAGCCTGACCGTATCCAGCAGCTCACAGGGCTGTGATGACACACAAACCAAAACCGGCTACATAACCGTGAACGGCGGTCCGACTGCTAATTTTGAAGGCAGTCCGACAAGCGGAACCGAGCCGTTGACCGTAAACTTTACAGATCTATCGGCTGATGCTACCGGCTGGTCGTGGGATTTTGGTGATGGTGCCGGGTCATCGACCGAACAAAATCCATCTTACACTTACAATAGCGCAGGTACCTATACAGTTATACTGACAGCTTCCAATGCCTGCGGTTCGGATGTCGAGCATAAGGTTGATTATATCACCGTCAATCCGTGCGTTGCGCCTGTGGCCGATTTTGTGGGCTCGCCCACCAGCGGCGAGGTTCCTCTGCAGGTAAGCTTCACCGACCAGTCGAGCGGCAACCCGACTTCATGGAGCTGGGACTTCGGCGACGGCACAGGTACATCGACACAGCAGAATCCGTCATATACTTACAATGACGCCGGTACCTATACGGTGACCTTAACCGCGACCAATAGCTGCGGCAGCGATGTTGAGACCAAAGTTGACTATATCACGGTGACCTGCACAGCGCCGGTGGCTGATTTTTCAGGCACGCCTACTGCGGGCAATGCTCCTCTGACGGTCAACTTCACAGACCTTTCGACCGGCGCGACCGGCTGGTCATGGGACTTCGGCGATGGCCTCGGAACCTCGACCCAGCAGAATCCCTCGTACACATATAATGATCCGGGTACATATACGGTTACATTGACAGCGACCAACTCCTGCGGTTCGGATCAGGCTGTCAAACTCGATTATATCACCGTAACCGAATCGCAATTTACAAAGGCATATCCGCTTTCGGATATCCCGGTTTATGGCACTGTTTCAGGAAGTTACCTGGATACATACAGCAGCGACAATGTTTATGAGACCATAACTGAAATTCAATACACCGGCCATCCGGTCAAAACATACAGCTATCTGGAGCACAAGTGGAACTTCAACATCGACGCTTCCAGCGGAGCCACTTTCTATCTCGAAGCCTATCGCCCCGATAACTCCGACGGCGACGACTTTACATTCGCTTATTCCACTGATGATGTGAACTATTATAATCTGGCCACTGTAGCCAGCGCAACCGAACAGGTCTACACCGCTTCCCTTCCGGCCATCACAGGAGTTGTATATATACGAGTCCTTGACAGCCAGAGAGGGTGGGGGACAAATTCTCTTGATCCGGTCTATGTGGACGAGATGTATATTGAATACAGCTCAGCCCCGGCTCCCCCGACAGCCAATTTCAGCGGCAATCCGACCTCCGGTTTTGCGCCCTTGACTGTCCAGTTCACCGATATGTCAACCGGCAGTCCGACCTCGTGGAGCTGGGATTTTGGAGACGGAGTCGGCACTTCAACTGTCCAGAATCCATCTTATACCTATAACAATCCCGGGACTTATACTGTCTCGATGACTGCCACAAATGATTATGGCTCAGATACCGAAACCAAGGTTGACTACATAATTGTGACTGAACAGGGCACCGATTATTGTTTCGTTTACGATATGACTGTATCACGCAAGACAGCAGGTCCCAACTGCAGCGGTCAATGCTGGGCCACGATATACAATTCGAGCGGCCAGCCTTTGGCCAACGCAACTGTTTATCTTAGCGCCACGGGCCCGGTGGGCGGCGCTTACAGCGCATTGACAGGTGCTGACGGTGTGGCCTTTGTCGAAACCGGAAAGACCAAGGAGTGTGCCGGCGAATGGTGCTTTGAGGTGACCGATGTCACTCATGCGACTTATCCATATGATGCGGGAGCAAATAATGTCACCAGCGCCTGTGAATCGGGATGGGTTTATGATGTTGACGGTATCGCATCAGCATCCCGACAGATCCCGGATCAGTTCACCCTGGAGCAGAACCGTCCCAACCCGTTCAACCCGGTAACAGAAATAGCATTCAACCTGCCGCAGGGCTCCCAGGTCAAATTGGAGATATTCAATATCACCGGCCAGAGAGTAGCGGTGCTTGCAAACGGATATTATGACGCCGGTCGCTATTCTGTAACCTGGAATGCCGTCGGGCAGACTTCAGGCATTTATTTCTACAGAATCGTCACAGACAGCTTCACCGAATCGAAAAAGATGATTCTTTTGAAATAGTCATCTTAATAAGATCACGATAAGAAAGGCAGGCCCGAGGGGTCTGCCTTTTTTGTTATAGCAAATATGCCGGAAAATCAGGCAAATTACTAAGTATCCTAATGTTTTATGCTACATAGAATTAGTGAAAAGAATGAATATTCATTATAATTATATATTGGAAATATATAACATATTATTATATTTATCGTATGAAAGGGCGAAAACTCTATAACAGGATTCTGGTCTTAAGAAAAGAGCGCGGTATGTCCAGGAAGGATCTGGCCGAGAAGATAGGCGTCAACTTCCAGACCGTCGGCTACCTGGAGAGGGAGGAATACAATCCCAGCCTGGACCTGGCTTTCAGGATAAGCGAAGTCTTCGGGCTGCCGGTGGAGATGATCTTTTCGACAGACCCGATGAAGCCCTTAAGCGAGGAGCTTATGGCACAAAGAAAACAAGCCGGAGGGCAGAATGATGTCTGAAGCATTGAAGACAGATAAATCGAAGCGGAGGATGGGGGTGGTGCTCAACTACGGCACGCTTCTTCTGGCATTGGTATGTTTCTATATCGCCGAAATCGATACCTGGAATATCCCCTATGCAATTATATGCCTGGCGGCGCTTGCCGGGGTTGTGTACAGCTTCATGCAGGTCCACATGAAAACGAGGCTGTGGCATCTGGCACATGCTCGAACTCAAGATTTGGACGAACGCCAGATCCAGGTTACTCACGAGTCGCTCCGGCATTCCTACACCTGCTTCACAATTATATCGCTCAGCATATTTCTAATTGCTGATCTCTACAAACATTTTTCCTCACGGGCGGGTGAACTGACCCTGATGCCGGTTATTGCGGGGCTGATCTACCTGGCACATACTCTTCCCTCCTCCGTATTGGCCTGGACTGAGAGATAAATATAAGAAAATACGCGGCGTCACCGGACATTTCCGGCTTCGCCGCGCATCTATCGTGCATCTGTATTTCAAAGAGGTGAAAACTACATACGCTCGGCCTTAACATCAACCTTCGTTCCCTGGCTGACAGTATTGAACACAGGTGAGAAGGATGAGAAGGTCGCCAACTCATTTATCTGCTCATCAGTGAGATTATCCGCCTTGATTTTAAAATTCATTCGGATACCCTGATAGCCCGGCCGCACATTGGGGTCGATTCCTAAAAAACCATGCAGATCGATATCACCGTCTATTGAGGACTCAATTTCCTGGATTTCGATTCCGCGGGCGGCTGCATGATAGACTATGCCGCTGGTTACACATCCGGCCAGAGCATTCAGAAGATGCTCGACCGGATTGGCGCCCTTGTCTTTACCCAGCAGGATCGCCGGTTCATCGCAGTCGATCACGAAGGTCTGCTCATGGTCTATATCCTCGAAAGCGCCATAGAAGTCTTTGATGGTGGAACGGTTGTGCCCGCAATCCTGCCACTGATTGGTGATGCGAAATTTGAATTTGGCGATTCCCGGAGTAGCCTTGATCGAATCGATGGTCTTGAATAGTTCTTCGGTGTTGACACCGTTTACGATTGTTTTAGTCCTGGTAGCCATTTTTAGCTCCTTTTGCTTTTAAGGTTATTAAGTTAATTATTTGTAATCAGATTCTTTAATTGCTCAAGATACTGCTCAATCTTGTTCTCGATTCCTGTCCCGCAAAGGATGCGGTATAGTGCTCATGGAGCAGGCACCTGCCCATACCCGAGAGAGGCGCGCCCGTATTTCTTTTCTCCCTGGTAGTTTTGGCAAGCGCTTTCTCGCTGTCGTGCCTTTTAAGGAAGTTGAAGATAAGATCATTGACACTTTCCGCATGTGTCAGCGGTCCCATATGTCCCATCCCCGGAAGAGCACAGAACTCAAGTTTCGGAAGCCCGGCTGCCAGAAGTTCTGTTATACGTCGTGTCGTATTCCGGGTCTCGACCCCATGCAGGTAGAGAACCGGGATGTCTATTTTGCTGTAATCGGCCAGGTTCGAGTCGTCGGAAAAGAGGGAGTCAAAATTCATCAGCACACTGCGCATGCTGCCGGCCAGTATCGAATGCCGTCGGGCATCCAGCTTCTCCCAGCTACCCTCGCCGTTCCAGTAATTCACGAATATTCGGGCAGCCTCATGCGGCTGTCTGTCTTCCAGTTCATGATAAACCGCCTCTCTTACGCGGCGGATTTCAACTTCTGCATCTCCAGTACTGTCAGAATCAAACAGCAGCCTGAATAAAACCGGCTCATACACAACCAGGCTCTTCAGCTTCCCCGCATATATCAAAGCCGCTTTCATCGCCAGCGCCGCACCGAATGAGTGGCCGATCAAATGAACAGGCTCATCCTGCTGCTCGAAAAGAGGCTCTAAAAGCGCGGCTTCCTGATCCAGGGACATCAGTGTCCCGCCATTCCAGGCCTGGCTCTTGCCATATCCGTAAAGATCTGGTGCGATGACATGGTAATTGTCGGCCAATTTATCTGTCAGCGTCCGCCACTGCCCGGAAGTACTTGCGCTGCTATGTAAACAGATCACAGGCTGCCCATCCCCGAAATGATTTGTGTGAAGTTTTATGTACCGCATTTTATTTGCCTCGCTTTTTAATTTTCTGTTTCCGTCTTATTTGATCTGTCCCGATGCTATTGCAGGAGCCGTGCCAAACTTTCAAACAAACTTACTACTGGTTGAATGACATTGACTTACTGAAATTCGATTGCCCCTGCCCGTTGACCAGATTTCGTGACTTCACGAAATTTCGTGAGCTGATACACGAGATTTCGCAGGATCATCCGAATTTTCGATAAACCCTGGCAGGTGGTTATTGAGGTTTTGAAATTCCGAGGGCCTTGAGACGTGAGCTTAAAGTTGTGGGTTTCATTCCCAGGAGTCGGGCGGCGCCCTCAGAGCCTGATACTCTCCATCGCGACTTTTCCATGGCCCTGATTAAATTATTCCGTTCCAGCTCGCGAAGTTCATCTACAGTGTGAATTTGGTCATCAATCATTTTTGCGCTGATCGTAGAAGACAAACTCTGTTTAGCAAAAATCTCAGGAAAAGCACGCTCCAGATTAAGCTGTCCGTTGCGCGACGTGATCACTGCACGTTCGATGATATTCTGCAGTTCGCGCACATTACCCGGCCAATCGTACGATTTTAAGAGGTCTATACATTCCTGGCTGAGAGGCTCAACCACACGCCCCATTCTATTGGAATAATTCTTGATAAATGTATTGGCCAGCAGGATTATGTCATCCTCACGCTCCCTCAAGGGAGGGATTTGCAGCGGGAAGACATTGAGACGAAAATACAGGTCCTCCCTGAATTTCCCCTCCTCGACCATCTCCGCCAGATTACGATTGGTGGCAGCTATAACTCGCACATCGACTTTTGCCGTCCTGGAGCCTCCGACCGGCTCAAATTCTCCCTCCTGCAAAACGCGCAGTAGTTTGGACTGTAAGTCGACCGGCAACTCACCGATTTCATCCAAGAATATGGTTCCCCCGTCGGCAAGTGCAAATCGTCCTTCACGCTTACCGGTTGCGCCTGTGAACGCCCCTTTTTCATGCCCGAAGAACTCGCTTTCAATAAGAGTTGAGGGTATGGCGGCGCAGTTAACCTTGATCAGTGTCTTCTCTCTTCTGCGGCTCGAATTATGGATGGCGCTGGCAATCAGCTCCTTGCCGGTGCCGGTCTCCCCCTGCAGCAAAACGGTGGCATCAGTCTGAGCAACCTCTTTCACATCACGTAAAAGCTCAAGCATCGGGCGGCTGCCTGCAATTATCTCATCAAAATTATGAAAAAGCTTGAGCTCTTCCCTCAGGTACCGGGATTCAGTCTGCAGTTCATTTATTCTTTTTTCGGCCTCGAGCCGATCGTTAATATTGCGCAAAATCAGCAGATAGTATGTATTCCGGCTTAGTTGATAACATGAAAGCGTCGCCTCAGCCATGAATTTCTCACCACTGCCTGATTTGCCGTGCAGACCACCTGGAATCCACAAATACTTTTTTTCCGAAGATGAATTGGAAAGCCCCGAGACTATCTTCGACAGCTTATTGAAGGATTCGTCCGAAAGGCAATATGAGAAACTCCTGCCAATAACATGATCGGAATCACATCCAAAGATCTTTTCAGCCGCCGAGTTGACCAATGTAATATTGAGGTCATTATCCAGCTCAACGATGGCATCCATAGCGCTGTCAACCAGGCCGGATAGTTTTCTTTCACGAGCGCGCAGCTCTGCCTCGGCCCTCAATCTTCTCAGCTCCGCCGCAGCGCGAGCGGAGAAAATATTGAAGATTGCAATCTTGCGCGGATCCTCCGGCATAGGCGCAGTGTCCATAACAGAAAGATGTCCCAGCACCCTTTCGTCAGTATCCAGCAGCGGAACCCCCATATAACTGACCGCCCCAACCGCCGCCAGATCGGGATCATGGGGGTAAAGCTTTACAACTTTATCCGGAATATGAATAAAACGCTTTTCCTGAATTACCGGCTCACAGGGTGTGCCGCTGACATCATACTCGAAATCCTCCACAAACTTGCCGTCCATCCAGAATGCATGCGCTCGCAGACGATAACAGTCCTCCAGAAATTCGGTCACCCAGGCTCCATAGGTGCCCAGAGCATGGCACAGGTTTTTCACCAGGGCCTTGAAAAAATCTTGGCCAAATTCTGACGAGGTACCCTCCAGAATACTGCGCAAAGCGGGATCAACCAGCAAATCCTGCCGGCTGCTGTTAGTGTATTTCTCCATTTTCTCACACTTCCGGAAAAAGTGTACGGTTTAAATCCCGACTGCTATGGATTCTCCCGTTATTGACTAAATATAGTCCACTTAAAAAGCAAAACAAGGAAAATCTGGATAAGTTTTGTCTCATATGATAATTTTTGATAAATTACACACAATTGGCAGTGCGGTGTTACCTATAACTCTTTTAAGTCCCTGGACTACAATGCATTAGAAAAACCGCCCTCTGTTTCCGGCATATCCCCATCCGGGCGCTGTCCTGGTCCGCACTAAGCGCCGCGATTCGGCACGATGCAGATAAACTCAAATTCTTGATCAAAAGGATTCTTAAATTGATGGGCAGTATTAGCTGGTACGAGTGCAAAGTCGCCGCCAATTATCTCTTTAGTTTCATCCCCGATAGTAAGCGTGCCCCTGCCCTTCATGACATAATTAATATGCTCCCAGTCATGCTGATGATGCGGTGAATATCCACCAGGCTTGATCCTGAAAACTCTGAGAGTATAGTCCTTCCAGCCCTGGGCCGGTCCGATAACATTCGCCTTGAGTATTTTCTCCGCCCCTTCCATTTCGATTTCTTCCAACTTCATATCTCTATTCTTGATTACCGGCATTGCAAATCTCCTTTTTATTTTGCTGTCTTTATAATCAAATATAACAATAAAGCTGTCCTGATGTTTTTTATTCTTTCGCATTTTAAAAAGAATGAACAATACAGCAAGTAAAGGGTGTTTAATAGATTACAGTAACTTAACCGGAAATCACAAAAGAGGGTTGACATGATAAGTTCAGGCAGCACCGAATGGATTGATATTTCAGTAACAATAAGAGACAATATGATTACCTGGCCAGGCGATTCAAAAGTCAATATCGGCCGCGAAATGGAAATAGCCAGGGGCGATACGGCCAACCTCACTCACCTGGATATGAGCGCGCATACAGGCACTCACATGGACGCCCCTCTGCACTTCATGGAGAATGGCAAAGATATCAGCAGAATGCCGCTATCGGCTGTTATCGGCGAGGTCCGCGTACTGGAAATCAATGGTGTCGATGTAATTGGAACAGAAGATCTCAAAAGACATGAAATCAAGAAAGATGAGCGGATTCTGTTTAAAACAAAGAATTCTGATCTCAACTGGTACGATGAGCCTTTCAATGAAAATTTTGTTCATCTCTCGACTGAGGCGGCAGAGTACCTCGCAAATCTGAAGGTCCAAATGGTCGGAATCGACTACTTATCGATCAGCGGATATAAGAAGAACGAGGCGCGTGTACATAAAGCGATCCTGCAAGCAGGAATCTGGGTAATAGAAGGGCTCAATCTGACGGGCATTAATCCCGGAAGATATGAACTTGTCTGCCTTCCGCTGAAGATTCTGGGTGGCGACGGCGCTCCCGCACGGGCGATCATAAAGCCGATCTGACAATTCTTTTCTCAATGCACACACCGAAGAACTTGCAGCCTTCCTAAATAAAAGACTATAATTGTCTTGCATGTATCGCAATTTCTGTTTAGATTATGCGAATTAATGGTATCTATTTGCTGATATCGGGTTATGACAAGTTTCAGATTAAAGTGGAGGCTGTCGGGAACGTTTTTCAGACGGCTTTGTTATACTAATTCAATTTGATTCGGCAAGAATTGGGAGAAATTCAATCGATGGCGAAAGAAAATGAAAAATTAAAAGTGGGGGTCCCAAAAGAGACTTTTCCTGGTGAAATGCGCACCGCAATAATTCCCGAAAGTATAAATCAGTATTCCAAAAACGGTTTCCGCGTCCTGGTCGAATCCGGGGCGGGTGAAGCTGCTGGATACTCGGATCAGCAATATAAGGATAAAGACGCCAAAATCATTGATAGCAGAGATGAGCTTTTCAAGCAGGCTGACATTATCCTGCATGTACGCGCTTACGGTACCAATCCGGAGAAAGGCAGGGAAGATCTCGAGAGATACAGGCAGGGCCAGATTGTGATCGGCTTTTTGGATCCTCTGGGCTCGCCTGAAAAAGCTCAGGAACTTGCCAAAACCGGAGTCACCGGCTTTTCAATCGAGCTTCTGCCCCGCATCACCCGTGCCCAGAGTATGGATGCTCTGTCTTCGATGGCGACAATCGGCGGCTACAAGGCCGTACTTCTGGCGGCGAAGTCCCTGGGGAAGATGTTCCCCATGCTGATGACCGCAGCCGGCACAATCGCTCCCGCCCATGTTTTTGTGATTGGCGCAGGAGTAGCCGGACTCCAGGCCATCGCAACTGCCAGGAGGCTGGGAGGAGTGGTTAAGGGCTACGATATCCGTCCGGCCGTGAAAGAGCAGGTGGAAAGCCTGGGAGCAAAATTTGTGGAGCTGGATCTGGCAACCGAGGAAGCCGAGACCAGCGGCGGTTACGCCAGGGAGATGGATGAGGAATTCTACCGGAAACAGCGTGAGATGATGAAGTCGGTGCTGAAGGAGAGCGATGTTGTCATTACCACCGCTGCAGTTCCGGGCAAGAAGGCCCCGGTTCTGATTACCGATGAAATGGTTGAGGGTATGGCTTCCGGGTCGGTTATCGTTGATCTGGCTGCTGAGCAGGGAGGAAACTGCAGCCTGACCAGAGCCGGCGAAGAGATCAATCACAAGGGTGTGACGATTATCGGTCCCATTAACCTTCCAGCCACCATCCCCCGGCACGCCAGCCAGATGTATTCCCGGAACCTTCTGGCATTCGTAAAAAACCTGATGAAAGACGGCAATATAGATTTGGAGAGGGATGACGAAGTCATCCGTGAAAGTATGATCGTCAATGGTGGTGAGGTCGTAAACCAGCGGGTGCGTGAACTCCTGGGTCAGAAATCAAAATCAGAAGATGAAAGGAGCGAAGGCTGATGGAATCATTCGCTTTCGTATTGACGATATTTGTGCTGGCAATATTCGTGGGCTTCGAGGTTATCACCAAGGTACCCGGCACATTGCATACCCCGCTTATGTCCGGATCCAACGCTATTTCCGGTATAACTTTGATTGGAGCGATAATCTCGGCCGGCACCCAGCATACCACTCTGACTACAGTCCTGGGTCTTTCGGCGGTTATTTTCGCCACAATCAATGTTGTGGGCGGTTTTCTGGTGACTCACAGGATGCTCAAAATGTTCCAGAGGAGGGACTAAATAGTGCAGGCAAACATTGTTAATCTGGCATATCTTCTGGCGGCAGTTCTTTTCATCTTTGGACTCAAGGGGCTGACCCATCCCCGCACCGCCGTACGCGGCAACTTTCTGGGTGCGACAGGCATGTTCATCGCAGTGGTCGTAACGCTTTTCGACAAAAATATTGTCAGCTATGAATTGATAATAATCGGCGTGGTTGTAGGCGGATTCATCGGATCTGTCCTGGCCGCGAAAATACAGATGACGGCGATGCCGCAACTGGTTGGCCTTTTTAACGGTTTCGGCGGCGGAGCCTCGGTTCTGGTCGCCGGAGCGGCGCTGTTTGAGGTTCTTCACATGGGCACGCACCCCCCCACGCAATTTACAATTGCGTCGGGCGCCTCCGGCCTTATAGGCGCGGTAACATTCTGGGGCAGCCTGGTGGCATTCGGCAAACTGCAGGGAATCATAACCGAGAAATCAGTTGTCTTTCCCGGTCAGAAAATAATAAATTCGTTTATAGCCGCGGTGGGTGTGGTACTAATCGTCTGGCTGGTCCTGAGCCCGACAAATGAAATCACCTACTGGCTGATAGTAGCGGTGGCATCGATACTGGGGGTGCTGCTGGTAATTCCCATCGGGGGTGCGGATATGCCGGTCGTGATCGCTCTCCTGAATTCATATTCAGGTTTGGCTGCCGCAGCCACCGGATTCGTCTTGAACAACAATGTTTTGATTATTGCGGGTTCCCTTGTGGGCGCATCCGGAATCATCCTCACCAATATAATGTGCGTCGCCATGAACCGTTCACTTACGAATGTGCTCTTTGGGGTTATGGGGCCAACGTCGGAGACTGCCACAGCTGATGAGGTCTATGAAGGCAAAATAAAATCGACTTCGGCCGAGGAGATCGCTATGCTTTTTGACGGCGCCCGGCGTGTGGTGGTAGTACCGGGCTATGGCATGGCAGTGGCGCAGGCCCAGCACACTGTCCGCGACATGGCTAATCTATTGAGGGATAGAGGCATTGAAGTTGACTATGCCATCCATCCCGTTGCCGGACGTATGCCCGGCCATATGAACGTGCTTCTGGCTGAGGCTAATGTGCCCTATGAGAATTTGAAAGAGCTGGATGAGATAAATCCTACTTTTGAGCAAACCGATGTCGCCATCGTGCTGGGGGCCAATGACGTCGTAAATCCGCTTGCCCGCACCGATCCCTCATCTCCAATAGCGGGCATGCCCATTCTGGATGTGGACAAAGCCAGGACAGTTGTGGTAATAAAAAGAAGCCTGAGTCCCGGTTTTGCGGGAATCCCCAATCCGCTTTTCGCTGCGGACAATACATTGATGTTTTTCAATGACGGTAAAAAGGCGATTATTGAAATAATAAGCGCCATAAAAGAGAATTAATCCTCAAAATAACTCCGTATGCCGGCTATCTGGAATCATCGATTTTCTTCTTTATCTCCAGCCATTTGTGAAGCGCTTCGTCCTTGAGCTTATAGGCTCTGTAATGCAGATTCTTCAATTCGGATTCACCGGCCTGTCCTCGCAGCGCGTATTCCTCCAATTTCTCAGTCAGAATATACAGGCTCTTGTACATTCTTTCCAGTTTTAAATATGACTCAACCTCGTCCATGTCAATAAGCTCTTTAGAAGTATGTTGTGACGGCAGGGGTACCCAGCCCGACCCTATAATTCAGTCAGTTAACCAATTCCCTATTTCTATATTTTACTATAACACCGAGAGATGGTTGTGTCAATCTCAAAAAAACACTTGCAGTCGAAAATATCAGTCCTTACCTAATATGGCTTTATGATTATCCCGCGGTTATTATGGCCGTTCATTTTCACGATCACGGGTCTTTTGAAGCGCAGATGCCGTGTGAATTTCAGTTTGCTGACCGCTTCCCGCTTTCCAAGCCATTCCCAGTCAACAAATCCGCCCTTGAAATATGAATTCACCGTAAAATAACCGACCATAAATGAGGTTATATTCTGGAAGAAGTGTGAGCCCTGGGAAGGAACCACTTTAAATCCCTTGAATCCGGTCTCTACTATGACCCTGGCGCCCGAAATCTGGTCCCATGTCACCGGTATGCCGAGCCATGGATCGCCCGAACCCCAGCGCCCCACACCTATTAAAATATAGGGTATATCTTTCGAGAGCAGCTCCAGATTGTATTTTGCCACCTCATCGGCAACTTCTGACGACTTAGACCGGTCAAAGCTGTCCCTGTCAACCACCACAACATCATAGATATCATCTATAAGGCCGTTTCCAAGAACCTGTGGAGACTGGCAAATCAGCCTTTCTTCCTCTACATCATCGACATTGAGCTCATCGGCCTCATGGCTTTTTACCAGTGGACGAATCTGAAGAAATGCGAATTCCCTGCGCTTCTCTCCCGCAGTATTGAGATTTACGGCAAATTCAATCTCAACCGGTGAATTCATGCCCCAGCTTCCCATCTCCATTATCATCCGCAATATCTCGGGCAGCGGAAATAGACGGTTCTTCAAAATCGGGGCAAAAGTTATCACTCGCGGGCCGCTGCGCGAAAGACCATCGGTTATCACATTGTTTTCGACAGAGTATGTGGAACCGACATATGTCAGGGTACCGTCCTTTTCGGCGGTGTCGAGCCCGTATTTAACCAGCTTTAATTCTTCATAATCCTCAGGATCATTAACGCTGTCGTTCAGATCGAGCGCATAGAACTCCTTCTGTGAATAGTCGAGCGTGTCTTTGACGTCGGAAAACTGAATTACGTGACGCGGATATTTAGGACAGAAACGAACTGTCGCTTCACCCTCGATAACAATCCTCCCCAG
This sequence comes from Candidatus Zixiibacteriota bacterium, assembly GCA_011056555.1. Taxonomy (GTDB): domain Bacteria; phylum Zixibacteria; class MSB-5A5; order JAABVY01; family JAABVY01; genus JAABVY01. Next base: position 58,551 of record DSEQ01000004.1, read on the forward strand.
CCCCAAACCGACAGCCGCGATACCATCACTGGCCTTCATGGGTGCGGTCGGATAAAAATTATGAGATCTGACCACGCCCGAGAAATTCGGATAGAAGTGATCGACATACCTGGCGCCCACAAGCTTCTGGATCAGGACACCCATCTTCTCCTCTTCCAGCCTGTAGGGGGTGGCACGGATATATCCCTTGGCCAGCTCAGCATAAGTGGAGGCATAAACCAATTTGATCGCATCGAGGAGATTCTTTAACCTGACCGAATCATCGACATTATTATTTGGCAGCATGTAGGTCGAATAGATGCCCGCAAATGGTAGATAACGCGAGTCCTCCAGCAACGATGATGATCTCACCGCCAGAGGATCGGTAATCAATCCCAGAAATACTTTCAGGCTGCTGGCAACCTCAGGCGGGAAATCCGCCGCCAGAAACATGCTTCTAAGCTCCTCATCATCCCGGCATTTTATGGCAAAATCCTTCAGCTCATTGATTTCCAGAAAACGGTCAAAAATATCGGTGGCCAATACGAGCGAGGGGGGCACTGTGATCGCAATGTCCTCGAAAAAATCCGCCAGCTTGAAATCATTGATAATTGAATTCGCAAATGCCAGGCCCCTGGCCTTCCCTCCCATTGAGCCCCGGCCAATTCTGGCGAAATTTGAGCTGCTGTAAAACGTCTCCGGATCGAAATCAGAGATTGTCCCCAGATGTCTCTGCTTGCGAAATTCACGGAGGGAGTTTATGAGATGCTGCCTCACACTCTCGAGGGTTTCGAAATCCGAGACTTTGCGCGGCCTGAGTTTGTGCGCCAGCCAGAATTCGGTGCGGGTTTTCAGCCAGTTGGAAAAATGATTCTTTTCCGCATGGTATTCGAGTGATTCCTCAGGGACCAGCTCAAGGGCCCTTTCCAGCGACCTGATATCTGAGGCGCGCGCCACCTCGCGGCCGTCAGGCATACGGAATACAAAGTCACCGAAGCTCAGGCTTTCCACCATAAAGCGCTGTAAATCTCTCAATAATGTGTGTGATGTCTTAAGCAGCACCGATGCTCCCAATTCACGGGCAGCATCTTCATATTCCAACGAATCAGTCTGGAGCAGTACCGGTATGTCGAAATGGGATTCCCGTACTTTGCGAGCAAAACGCAGCCCCGCCTCCCTGTCATTTCTTCCATTGCGGGGAAACTCTATGTCCGATATCACGCCCAGTATATATTCCTCGTATCTCTCATAATAAGCCTCAGCTTCCTCATAAGTACTGCAGAGCAGGATTTTGGGGCGGGCGCGCATACGCATCAGCTTATCAGCGACATTGATCCCCTCTGCTATCAGGCTCTGGGAATGTCGGAAGAGCTCGGAATATATTATCGGCAGGAATGAGGAGTAGAAATTGACGTTGTCTTCGATGACTATGATCGACTGAACGCCGACTGAACTTGTATCCTCCGCGACATTCATTTTGTCTTCGATATATTTAATTATCGACAGCAGGATGCGGTGGTCGCCCTGCCAGATAAAGACTTTGTCAAAGTCAGAAACATCATAATTTTTTATCAGTTCATTCAACTCACGATTCTCGTAGGTGAGCAGTACGATGGGAAGATCGGGACGGATTTCCCGGATCTCCCGCGCCAGTTCAAGCGCCTGCATATCGCCCAGATTGAGGGTGGTAACAATCAGGTCAAAATGGCCGCTGCCGCCGATCAGCTCGATCGCCTGGCGGCCGTTGGAGGCGCGGGTCAGGCGCGGGGCCTGGCTGAGATTAAACTCGTGGTAACCCGATAAGATCATCTCATACAGGTGGCCGTCTTCTTCAAGAATAAACGAATCATAAAGCGAGGATACAAGCAGCACGTCGCGTATACGATAGCGCATCAGATTTTGAAAAATCTGGAAGCGGTTCAAATCGCCGCTCCGCTTCAGGATTTCACTGAACTCGTGCATATTACTTCATCAGTTAGATTTACTGTTATCAGCCTTCTACACTAATTAATTCGACAAATCGGGTCCATTTATTTGTCATCCCATACATAATACAAATCGGAGTGGATTTTTTCCACCCCGATTTTACTGCAATCTGACATTGATCGGAAGCGCCTATACCAGGCCCTGATCGATCATAGCATCCGCAACTTTCAGGAAACCGCCGATATTGGCGCCATTGACATAGTTGCCGGGCGTTCCGAAATGCTCAGCAGCGTCAACGCAGGTTTGGTGGATACCTTTCATGATCATGCGCAGGCGGTTGTCGACCTCCTCGCGGGTCCATGAATAGCGCATGCTGTTCTGGGCCATCTCCAGGCCGGAGACAGCCACACCGCCGGCATTGGCAGCCTTGCCCGGGCCATAGAGAATGCCCTTCTCCACAAATAGCTTCACACCCTCAGGAACTGTGGGCATATTGGCCCCCTCGGAGACAACATAAACGCCCGCATCCAGCAGATTCTGGGCGTCTTTTGCATTGATCTCGTTTTGGGTCGCGCTGGGGAAGGCGCAGTCGGCCTTGTGTGCCCAGAGAGGGTTGTGGTCTGTGTTAGGATCGACAGGCGTATAGGTAGCATCCTTGAATTCATCGACATACTCTTTGATTCGGCCGCGCTTGATATTCTTCAGCTCCATGATATAATCGAGCTTCTTTCGGTCGATACCGGCCGGGTCATGCACATAGCCTCCGGAATCGGAAACTGTGATAACCTTGGCGCCCAGCTCGAGAAGCTTTTCTGCCGTATACTGGAAGACATTACCGGAACCTGAGACCAGGCAGGTCTTGCCCTCGAGGGTTTCGCCACGGGTCGCAAGCATCTCTGCCGCAAAATAGACCGCGCCGTAGCCGGTGGCCTCGGGACGGATCAATGAGCCGCCCCAGTTGACGCCCTTGCCGGTGAGAACGCCGGTAAATTCATTCCTGAGCTTGCGATACTGGCCGAACAGGAAGCCGATCTCACGTCCACCCACGCCAATATCACCGGCGGGAACGTCGGTATTGGGGCCGATATGACGGAAAAGCTCGCTCATGAAGCTCTGGCAGAAACGCATAACTTCGTTATCGCTCTTGCCCTTGGGATCGAAATCTGAGCCGCCCTTGCCGCCGCCCATGGGGAGCGTGGTCAGGCTGTTCTTGAATACCTGCTCGAAAGCCAAAAACTTCAGGATTCCGAGGTTGACCGAGGGATGGAAGCGCAGTCCGCCCTTGTACGGTCCGATTGCGCTGTTCATCTCGATACGGAATCCGCGGTTGACCTGCACCTCGCCCTGATCATCCATCCAGGGCACACGGAACATGATTACGCGCTCGGGCTCGATAATTCTTTCCAGCACTTTGGCCTGGCGATATTCCGGGTACCGATCGAGAACCAGTGAAAGTGATTCGACAACTTCATGCACAGCTTGAATAAATTCCGGCTGTGCCGGATTTTTGGCCTTAACTTCCATTAAAAGATCTTCAACATAAGCCATCTGTGACTCCTAAGAAGAATTTTTATAGTTTCTTTTGATTTTGCCATCTTCTGCGATAAATGTACCATATCCGGAGATTTCCTCCTGTATAATGATAGACACAAAGTTGAATTTAGACAATCGGGCAAAGTATGTATTTATATGGGGGAAAGACCCCAGAAATAGCCTATATTGCATCAATGCAGATTCAGATAAGAGAGAAATGCGCCTGGATGATTGGCCTCAGGTCAGGGAGATTTATCGCAAGGGGATCGAAACCGGCAATGCAACATTTGAAACCGAAGTCCCGGATTGGGAAGAATGGGACAGAAGCCAGCCCAGTGCACGCGGAGCACGAAGACGCACACAACGCACGAGGAGAATCGTAGGTTTTTTGTACAGCCATGTGGGGAAGAATCCGTAGCGGAATCAAAGCCTCAGCTTTATCTGCAGGGCAGGTTCTCTGTGAATCCGTCAAGAGCCGAATCTCCGACCTACCGAATATGAATAGGCAGGACCACAGGGGTGCTGCCCCACTCGCTTTTATGAAGTGGAGTGATTCTGCCAATGATAATTCATGTGCTGGGCGTACCTCCCGGTGCGCCCAGTGGACGCGGAGCACGAGGACGTACTCCGGGCACAAATAAGAAAATAGGCGATACCGCTAAAGAGTTTTGCCCTGCAAACAATCGAGCGAATGCTCACAGCTCAATCATATTATTGCGGATGCAGTATTTGACGATGTCGGTGACATTGCGGGCCTTGAGTTTCTTCATGATCGAAGCGCGGTGAGTTTCGGCGGTCTTGGGGCTGATGTTCATGATGTCGGCACATTCCTTGGTGGAGTAGCCGTCGGCCAGAAGACGCGCCAGTTCCTGCTCGCGAAGAGTCATCAGGCCGCCCGGCCGCTGTGATTTCAGGTGCGCCTTGACATACGTATCAACCAGGTCGGGGCCGATCGCCCCGGCAATATAATAATCCCCATGCGCGGCCTTCTTTGCAGCGTATGTCAATTCCTCGAAATCACAGTCTTTTAACAGTATGCCCCGTCCGCCCGATTCAAACGCTTCCTGCACAGCCTCCTCGGTATGAACAGAAGTCAGAAACAAAACTTCGGTGCGCTGGGATAATGTCCGTATCCTGCGGGTAACGGCGGCGCCCCCCATACCCGGGAGAAGATTATCTATGATGATAACATCAGGTTTGGCCTCAATTGCGCGATCAATAGCTTCCTTGCCGCTTTCAGCTTCGCCCACAACCTCGAACCCATCATGGGCTTCAAAAAGCGCCCTCAGCCCCGCTCGAAATAATTGCTGGCCGTCAGCCAGCAAAACTTTTATCGGCCTGCCAATTGTCTGAAGCATAATACTTTCGTTTCCGCAATGAGAACAGATAGCTGCATACAATCATAACAGAAGAATACTAATTATAATATTAGATCGGAAATCTGTCATGCAATATTTGCCCCCAAGTTGCCCGGATTGCTGATAAACTTTGAGGTGTTTTGCCAATAAAAATTGTTGACAAGCAAAAAAAGTGTATTTATTCGAAACCTATGAAATAATATTGCGTAAATTTCTGATATTACGGTCGGAAAGGAGCGGTTTTTTAATGCTTAACCAGTTCAGTGCATATATCATGAATATTGGTGATGTACCATCATCGGGCGGGGGTGAGATGTCAATGTGAATTAATTCACATAATCTCTATTCTGCCCGCCGATGCACATAATCAGGCGGGTTTTTTTGTACCCGCAAACGAATTTGACTGTTATAAACCTTAAGCGAGATTTTGAAAATGAATACCGAATTATACGATGACGAGACATTTACTCCCGAAGAAAAGGAGATTCCCTCCCGCAAAGCCTTCGGGAAGCTGATGCCGCTCCTGAAAGATCATGTCGGCGGGCTGGTTTTGTGCCTGATTATGCTGATAGGCGCAACCGCTCTCTCGCTCTACTGGCCGATTCTGATGAAACGCGCAATCGATGTCAATATCACCGGGGGAGATTTCGACGGGCTGTTGATTACGGTATTGATAATTGCGGGTATCCAGTGCCTCACAATAGTATTCCAGTTTGTGCAGAGGATCAAGCTGGAGATTATCGGTCAGAATGTCATGCTGAAGCTTAAGAAACGGCTCTTCGATCATATCCTGAAGCTGAATATCTCCTATTTCGATAAAAATCCGGTCGGCCGTCTGATGGCGCGGGTTGAAAATGATACTGAAGCGCTGCGGATGCTCTTCACCAACACGGTTGTACTGGTGGTCGGCGACATCCTTCTGGTCACAGGAATTTATGCAGTGATGTTCTATTACAGCTGGCGTCTGGCGCTGGTATTGTTCTGCATAATACCGATCTTCCTGACGCTGACCTATATCTTCCAGCGCAAAACAACTCCGCATTTTCTGGAGGTGCGCAAGAAGATGGCCGAGGTGACCGCAAAGGTAACGGAGTTCCTGCATGGCATGTCGATCATCCAGATATTTCACCGCGGCGAATATGCCCGCAGGAAGATCGATGTCGCCAACAGGCTGAAATTCACGGAGGATCGTTATGTGAATATCGCTGTGGTGCTGTATTTCAACACGGTCTTCTGCTTCGAATATATCATGATCGCGCTGGTTCTTTACCTGGGCGTGCTCTGGATTCAGTCCGGGCATATTACGGTCGGAATGATCAGCATGTTCATCATACTGATCTGGCGCTCGTTCGAACCGATATACAGGACCTCCGAGCAACTGGCCAACATCCAAAAGGCAATCGCGGGAGCGAAGCGTATTTTTGCGCTATTGTCGCAGGATGATTATATGAAGGATTCGGAAAAGCCGGCGGAATGGAACGGTTTGAAGGATTCTATAAAATTCGAGAATGTATGGTTTTCATATACCGGTGATGATAACTGGGTCTTGAAGGATGTCAGTTTCGAGATTAAGGTCGGAAAACGTGTCGCCTTGGCCGGAGTAACCGGCGGAGGCAAGACGACGATTATCTCCCTTCTGCTGAGATATTACGATCCGCAGAAGGGCCGAATCACTTTGGACGGCATCGATGTGCGCGATATCCCACGGGATGTTCTGCGCAAAAGATTTGCGCTGGTACTGCAGGATATACTGCTCTTCCCGGATACGGTCAAGGCCAATATTGCGCTGGATGAGCCGGGCGTTACCGATGAAAGGGTCGTGCAGGCGGCAAAGATAGTCGAAGCGGATCATTTCATCCGCAGGCTCCCGAACGGATATGATACCGAGGTGTCAGAAAAAGGCGCCAACTTCAGCCGCGGGGAACGTCAGCTCCTGTCATTTGCCAGAGCCTTGGTTACAAATCCGGATATTTTGCTTCTGGACGAGGCCACCAGCTCGGTCGACCCGGAGACAGAGCGCGCTATTCAGGAATCGCTGCGCAAGCTGATGAAGGGACGGACCTCGCTCATCATAGCGCACCGTCTCTCGACCATTTTGGACGTCGATGAGATCCTGGTTATCCGCCGCGGAGAGATTATCGAACGCGGCACCCATACAGACTTGATCCTGCAGAATGGTTATTATTCCAAGCTGTTCCATCTGCAGTTCAAGAATAAAAACGGAGTATTGAAAGATGCGGGATAAAATAAAATGGCTCTGGAAATACTACAAACGTTACCCCTATCTATTGCTGGTGTTATTAATTCTGACACCGGTTCAGGCAGCGTTTCAGGTAGCTATTCCCAGAATGGTTGAGTTTACAGTAGATTTCGTCAAGACCGGAACTGTTCAGGGCGGAATTCAGATATGGCTGACGGGTTTGGGATCTGACCTGGGGCTGTCCGCTGCGGCCACCTATGCCCTGACACTGGTAGCCCTGGGAGTCATCGCCTGTGCCCTGTACGCATTCGTGCAGTCGCATCGGGCCTGGATGAACTTCAAGCTGGAATGGATGATTCGCCAGGATTCATTCAACGATATCACCCGCAAGGGTCCGGATTTCTTTAATAAGTTCCGGACCGGTGACCTGGTGACACGTCTCTCGGATGATATCGAGCAGAAGCTGGCATGGTTCGCGTGTTCAGGGATATTCAGGTTCTACGAAGCGGTGGTCTTCGTGGTCTTCACCCTTGCCATGATGATCACCATCGACCCCATGCTGACACTCCTGTCGGCCGGGCCGCTGCCGATTCTGATCCTGATCTTCTTTAAGAGCGCCACCATTCTCGACCGGCGTTACGACAACCTGCAGAGAAATATCTCCAGCTTCAACGATATCATGGAAGCCTGTTTCTCAGGAATCCGGGTGGTCAAGGCCTACGTCAAGGAGAAGGTGCAGAAGAAGAAGTTCCATGAGGCGGCTGTCAACCGACGTGCAGCCGAAATATCGGCCATCAAGGCCACGACCATTGTGGACTCGCTCTACATGTATATCTGGCAGTTCGGCGTGGTAATTGTGCTCCTGGCGGGAGGATATATGGTAATCGGGGCTAATTTGTCGATTGGCAAGCTGGTGGCCTTTGTATATTATGTCGTCTACCTGATCTTCCCCATGTTCGACATCGGGCAGTTTCTGGTAAAATCACGACAGTCAGCGGTTTCGATCAATCGCCTCCGGGAATTGCAGGCGGCTCCGGCCATGGTTGATGAAAACGGCTCGGTCGGGGCTGACGGCGATTTCAGGGGCGCAATTGAATACCGGAATGTGTCCTTCGGATTTCCGGATTCTGCGCGGAATATTGTTGATGATATCTCTATGAAGATCAGCCCGGGCGAAACTGTTGCGCTGGTCGGCAAGGTCGGGGCTGGAAAAAGCTGGATGGTCAATATGATTCCGCGCCTGGTGGATCCCTCAGAAGGTGAAATCAGGATTGACGGGCATAAGCTAAGCGATTACAGGCTCAGCCAGCTTCGCAGGCAGATCGGTTATGTGCCCCAGGAGCCTGTGCTGTTCTCGGATACGGTCAGGAACAACATCCTTTTCGGTAGAGAGTATATCTCCGAGGAGGTCATGAACTGGGCCATAGAGGTTTCGCAATTGAAATCGGAGATCGATGAGTTCCCCGACGGCATCAACACATATATCGGGACACGCGGTGTTTCGATCTCCGGCGGCCAGAAACAGAGGCTGGCGCTGGCTCGTGCATTGGCCGGCAAGCCCAAGATACTGATTCTGGATGATTGCACCTCGGCCCTCGATTCCAGCACCGAGAGCGCCCTGTGGGCAAGGCTGCATGAGGTCATGCCGGATATGACGACAATTCTAATTACCCACCGGCCGGACACTCTGGAGAGCGCCGATATGATCTACGTGCTGGAAGATGGAAAAATCGTGGAGACCGGCAAACATGCCGAGCTGATCGAAAACGGCGGGCAGTATGCAAAAATGTATCGGCGCTACCGCCTGGCCGAAGAAGTTACGTACGGATAAGATAAGTCCGGGAGTAAAAACCCGGGCTTTTTAATATCTGAGTGTGGCCTTCAAACGGTCCGGATGAAGCAGTAAATCGAGAGCGTCCTGCGCGGAATTCACCAGAATATCGGCCGCCTCCAGAGCCGCGGTCGAACATCCCTCGTCAAGACAAACGCAAATCCCCAGGCGTGCAGTTTTCAATAGACGCGCATCATTGTTGCCGTTCCCGATCGCAACCACCTGCGCGCCATTCAAGCTGCGCAGATAGTTCTCCTTCTGGACATCATGGTCCTCTTTTTTCAGTATCACCAGATCGCAGTCGACATTGACAAGAGATGCTTCCGCCCCGCCATGCGTATCCGAGGTGAGTATATGTATATGCAGCTGCTTTGCCAGTTTTTTAAATCTGCTTTTCAGGCCGGGACACAATTTACCGTCCACAGAGATTGTGCCCGAGAAGTCGCAGATCAGATGTTCAAACTCAAGTCTGCCATATCCTGGAATATCTACCTCTATCAAATGAAATACCTCATACCTTTTAATTATTTAATCGGCCATTATACGTCCATACATTTAATATGGCAATAAATAAAAATGTTAAAAAGTGTATATCCCGGACCTGATCCTGGTTGAAATCATGTATTAGATACTCAACCATACTGCACAAAAACCTGCCGACAGGTTCACCGTGACATACACCGCATGCCCCAACCTTGATTCTTGTCTGGTAAATTCAATTCGCCCTTCAGTGTTATTTATATTAGCGAATAACATTGCACGGGACTGATTTGTTAATGAAAGATAAGAAACAGATGCGAATCGCTGGCCCCCATTAAGAATGCCCGCCAATTATGTGCCTTGCTTTTCGATGCAGATTCTGCGCAATAAAAAAAGTACGCCCAGGAGGAGTCGAACCCCCAACCTTCTGGTCCGTAGCCAGACGCTCTGTCCAATTGAGCTATGGGCGCACGTAACGAATTACTAATATTTCGGTTTTTCCATATAATGTCAAGGGGATTTTACGGCCGGAGTTCCGGGCGGTTCCATTTTAGTGCCTGTTTTAACATAACAAAAAGCTTGACAAGACCTTACATAAATGGTATTTTACAGGTGCAAATCGAATTAAGCGCAAAAGTAACTATCCCCATTTTCCCGGAAAAATCCGCACAGATTGATTAAACATTTTCAAAACTGAATCGTGTAATCTAATAGCGGGGACGGTTAGCATGTCGGCCAAGCTTGTGGCGCTTTTAAAGAGCGCCAAGACAGGTGACATCAAAGCTTTCGAGCAGATCGTCAGGATCCTGGAACGGAGGGTATATATGACCGCCTACGCGATCATACCTGATCCTGACGAAGCCATGGACATTGTCCAGGAGACATTCGTAAAGCTTTACAATCACCTGAAAAGAATCAGGTCGGAGGCTGGTTTCAAATGTTTCGTCTTCAAGATGGCCACCAACTGCGCCATTGACAGGAAGCGCAGACTTAAGCGGAAGAAGATTTCGCTTAGCGAAGACGAGACTGTCCCAGCCTCCGTAGAAATTGAACTCTCAAGGAGGAATGAAAGCCCGGATAAAGATGTAGAAAGGCGCGAGCTATTGAAGATCGTTCAAGCGGTCGTGGACGAGCTTCCGCCCAGGCAGAAGCTCTGCCTGATCCTTGCGGACCTGGACGGCCTCTCCAAAAAGGAGATCGCCAAAACCCTGGGATGTCCGCAGGGTACGGTCAGGTCGAATCTGCATATCGCTCGTCTCAAACTGCGCCGCGCCCTGAAAGACTTCAGATAGAGGTTTAAAGCTATGCCCAAAGCCTATCCCGATTTTGAGGAGACGGCTGAGAGATACCTCGACGGCGAGCTTACGCCTGATGAGAAAAAAAGATTTCTCGGCCGCGCGAGGAAAGATGAAGAGCTTTCCCGGATGCTGAAAGAAATGAAGTTGGCAAAGGACTCCATGCGGATTTATGAGGATGTACTGCCGGGAGCGGCTAAATTCAATTCGGCGCGCAAGAGGATTCTGTCCGCTGTATCCTGAATCGCAGACTATATGATACTGCGGGACTAAATTTCAATAGAGAATGCAGAGCATACAAAGCAAAAGCCCCATCATCACGATGGGGCTTTTAATTCTGAGTAGTGAAAACTCCGCAGCCAGCCTATTTCTTCCTAGCTCTCTTCTTGGCTTTCTTCGTGGCTGACTTGGCTGTTTTACCACCTTTGTGCAGATAACAGTATTTGGCCGGAGGCGTAACCATACGCTTACACCTCTTGCCATCAGCAGTTACACCTTTGCAGCGGACCTTCTTGGGCGCCTTCTTGGCCTTGGCCGCTTTCTTCTTGGTGGTTTTCTTAGCTCTCTTGGCCATGTCTACCCTCCTCGAAATTCTTAAAGGTTTAAACCCAATTAAAAGTGACATGCATATCAGCTAATTTAGAATAATTATAACAATTTATTGTCAACATGCAATGTTTAAACACTAAACTTTTTTTATTTTTTTTCTTTTTTTTTACTTCTTCAAAAGGCGCACAATTTTGGAATAGAGCTTCCCGCTACTAAAGCCCGGTCAGGTTCACTACGATAAATACATAGAAGAACAGAAAAGGATATAGTATGCTCAAGAATGCGATTGCCGTGTCGGCAGTCCTTATGATCATAACTCTAATTTCCCGGTCGAGTGCAGATGACCTTAAAGACTCTGCATTATATCAATCAGCAGACACAACCAAGCCGGAATTGCTCTATCCCGTTGATTACGTCACCCGCTTCGAGGCAGAAAGCGCCTGTACCGTGCACATGGCGGGAGCGGCGCATTGGGCTGTTTCGGACTGGATGATGGGTGATGAAATATACAAGGCCTACCAGGATCCCTCGGCAGAGGGCTTGAATGGCGGCTATCCGTTCCAGATTGACGCCGTGGCCATACACTTGCAGTTCTCGTCACCGGGCACAATACATGCCTCAGCAGATATCGAGGGACTGCATCCTGATCTATCCCTGCCTTCATGTCCGTATCCGGGTGGAGTGATAGATATGTCGTCGGAACAGACCTTCCATATACCCCGGGCGGGCGGGTACTTGTTAACAATCGTTTTTGATGAAGCGATAACAGTCACCTCACCATATTTCTGCGGATTCTATTTTTCAAATGATATATCCGCTATGAAACCGGAAATCGTTCTCGACAACGATCCATATCTCTGTGTGAACTGGAATGACTGGGGGGAAGGCTACATCGATTTAGTAGATAACGAATACTATCCCTTTCCCGGAAATCTGGTGCTGTTCTCGATCGGACGGTCGGGAGGCTCTACCGCAGGTATACCGAAGGTGCGAATGGCATGGCCCCCGGATAGTTCGACATGCTCATCTAAGGTATACTTGAGGGCGGTAGAACTGGCAAACACTATTCCAACCACGCGCTGCAGCTTTGAGTATTACCGTCCCGGCAAAGGCTGGACAGTCATCGGCGAGGATTATAACTCTGATGTTTCGCTGAGAAATGGTATCGGTCCCTCCTCATATCAGGACGGATATTCACTCTCATGGGACGTCTCCTCGCTGGCCGAGGGCTGGTATCAGGTCAGGGCCACAATCTATGATCAGGCTCAGAATTCAGGTTCAGACACAATAGACATCTATCTCGACAACACTCCCTTCCAGCCTGAATTCACATATCCCTCGCGGGGAGACACTATCTGTGACTCGGTGACATTTATAATGAATATCCCCGATGAGGATGCCAGTTTCGTGCAGTTCGAATATCTCGAAGCTCGGGATACTGTGGCTATTGCTCCCGCACTCTTGCTTCAATCCAAATACGGTGATACCGATGGCGACCGACATGACGGTAATTATTTTGCAAATGGTGAATTCGGCGAGTTCTATAATGCTCCCGTCTTAGTGGCCGGCTATATTCGATATTTTGCCGAGCATGGTTTTCCCGGTCTCGCTCAGACTGGCAGGAGATCTCTGACCGACAGGGATATTGTTGAGGAACTCGCTGATTCCATGCAGATCAGGCGGAATCTTGGGGCCAAGGATGATAATTTCATCCGGGCCGTGGAGGAATATTTCAGGCGCCGGGGAAACCAGTTCACTGTCGATTTACTGACCAGCCCCTCCATAGGAGACTTAGATTATATTATGGGCTATAAAAACGGCGCCATACTGACCGCCATCGGCCATCCCTACGGTCACTGGCTGGGATTTGCCGAAATAGATTTCAGTTCAAGCACAAACGGGCTTCACTCTGTCATGATATATGATACCAGGTCAGGCACCATCCTTCAATCCACCCTGCGCTTCAATCCGCTACCGGAAATAATGTACAAGGGATCATACAGAACCATAGATCTCGCAGTGGCAATATATCCCAAAGACAGCAGCCCGAGCGGTACTGTGTTTGGACTGGATTTCGATCCTTCCGACGGCTTCGGGTCTCACTGGGATATACCGGAAGTTGAGGAGTCAGAGTATTATATCGCCGGTAAAGGTATAGACAATCAGTCCCATACCGGCGAGAGGATTGTCCGTATCAATATTTTATGTAAGGACGATTATGCTTCGGGAGATGTCAATGCGGACGGCAATTTGAATGTTTCCGATGCGGTCTGGATTATAAACTATGTCTTTGCCGGTGGTGAAGAACCCAGACCATCACTGATCAAAGGTGATGCGAATTGTGACAATCTCGTGAATGTGTCGGATGCCATCTGGCTGATGAACTACGTTTTTGTCGGGGGTCCTCCGCCCTGCAGTTGATATAATCTATTGTAAGAAAAAAACCCGGTTCGGAAAAGAGCCGGCTTCTTACATTTCTGATTCCAGCGCTATAACCCGAATAAATATGATATACTGAACCGGAACTTCCGCATCACTCCCCTTACCTGCGAATTGATTCCGCTGGCGACGACATATTCTCCTGTATCATCACTGATCAAACGCTGCGTGCCCAAAGTATTGACGCTGTAGTCATTGTACCCGAATTCGCCGCTAATCCACAAGCCATCGAAAATCCCCACAGCAGCGCCCAGTTCAAACAGCCAGGAGGTCCCGCCATCTCCGGAGTTCCAGGCCTCAAGTGAATCGGCGCGGATTATATGATCATCATAATCATCCACACTGACGAAGGGCGATACTCCCAACTTCGTATTTAATTTCAGCTTTTCGGGGATAGCCGTTATTCCGAAATCAGCTCCAAACAAGGGCATATGCAGGTCCTGTTCATAGTACAGAACCTCGCCCTCCACCATTGTGTCACGGGGTGGATCGTATTCAGTGCCATTCTGAAGATCATAATACCAGAACTGGCTTAAATCGGTCAACATAAATTCGGAATGAAGTTTTGTGTAATCGACAAATGGCCCGAATTCGATACTTTTGACTCTAAATTCGTATTCCAGCCTGAATTGAAGGTAATACATATCTGTGTCAGGCGTGGTCCTGCCGTATGCCAGAGGAATATAGTCTCCCAGGTTCGAGCTGAGCCAGTCAAAATCCTCCATCCTATCATCCTTGCTGGAGCGGTACTCCTGCCAGTAACCCGCGCTGGCGCAGAATCCCATATATTCCGCGTGCACATAACCGCCTGAAAAATAGCTTGTGAACGGAAATTTCAGGCGCGAATTGCCAAAGATCTGCAGGTCTTCCTCTTCCACTGTCAAAAATTTGATCTGATACTGTGTAAATCCCTCACGTCTTTCTGAGCCGAATTCTACGGACACGTCAAGTTTTGCAGAATAAAGCATTTCCCCCGGGGGGAACAATAAGAATAAAGCGGCGAGAGCAACATAGAATGAACACTTGCGGCGCATACAAACTCCTGTCTCAAGAGGGGAGATGATATAAACCTGAGCGCGAAACCGGGCCGAACATCCGCAGTCAGGCAGCCATATTGTTAAACCCTGGAGCTTATTTCAGCTCGGCTCTGAATTTCTCCGTCAGGGCGGGGACTATTTCGAATAGATCGCCCACGATACCATAATTGGCAACCTTGAAGATCGGCGCATCCTTATCGCGATTGACCGCCACGATTGTTCCGGATGACTGCATTCCCACCAGATGCTGTATCGCCCCGGATATTCCGCAGGCAATGTAGAGCTTGGGATTAACCGTCTTACCGGTCTGCCCAACCTGATGCGAATACTCGATCCAGTCGGCATCCACAACTGCGCGCGATGCTCCCACCGCGCCATTGAGGGCGCCGGCCAATTCCTCGATCAGCTTGAAATTCTCCGGGGCCTTAAGGCCGCGTCCACCGGCCACGATAATATCCGCTTCAGTCAGGTTTATGGAACCTTCTCCTCCGCCGACATTCTCCTTGACATTAATTTTGCTCTGGACTAAATCAGAGGGCACCTCTGGCTTCTCCGCCTCGCCCGAACGGGAATCATCTTTCTCCGCCTCAGGCATTACCTTGGGCCGCAGAGTGGCTATCTGGGGACGCTGCTCGGAAAAGGTCACTGTCAGCCAGACATTACCACCGAAGGCCGGTTTGGTCGCCACCAGAGTACCGTCCTCCCTAACAGCCAGCCCATTGCAGTCAGCCGCCAGGCCTGTCTCCAGAAGAGCTGCCAGGCGCGGGAAAAGAGCTTTGCCGTAAAATGTGGCCGAGCCCAGGAGTATCTCCGGCTCATGCTTCTTGACAAGATCAGCCAGCAAATTGGCATAAGCGTCATCCCGAAACTGTTCCAGCTCCGGACTATCATAATAAATCACCTTGTCAGCGCCATATTTAAAAAGATCAGCCGCGGCATCATCCATCCCCGCGCCAAACAGGACCGCTGAAATTTCTGAGCTTTTGGCCTCTGCCAGCTTCTTTGCTGCAGCCAGCAATTCATAGGTAACATTGGAAAGGCTGCCGGTTTTGTGCTGTGCGAATATCCAGATTCCCTGTGCCATCACAACTCCTTTATCTTATTGATCTCAAATTGCAGTTTTTGATTAAGGTCTATTATACTAATTTTGTGCTTAAATGCCAATCTTTTCAAATCCTCATATTCAGGATAATAGCGTTTCCCCCCATCAACATAATAAACCTTCGTTTTAACCGGCCCCAGACTCGTTTCTATGGTCTCGATCGAACGTTTGAGCTTGGTGCGGTTTAGAAGTAGATACCTCATCCCGGAAGTCGTTGAATTTGCAAAAATGAAAGATGTTATCTTATCCTTGTCTTCGGGGGCACAAAGTACGGTTAAAAGCGTTCCCGGGCGGTTTTTCTTCATCTGAATCGGAACCGTAAAAAGGTCCCTGGCGCCCAGCTCGAATAACCCGTCAAAAAGAAATGAGAAGACCTCCGGATTCTGATTGTCGATATTAGTTTCAATCTGAAGGATATTGTCATATCCATATGCTCCATGAGGCTCTGCCACAAATACTCGCAGGAAATTCGGAAGTTCTTCCAGATCACGGCTCCCCGCACCGTACCCGATAGATTTGATTTCATACTCGCCAAAATTTTGTAATGGCTTCGCCAGAGTGGTTACGATCGCTGCTCCGGTTGGTGTGGTCAACTCGTAATCGACCTTCCTGAATACGACCGGGAATCCCTTCACAAGCTCGGCCGTTGCCGGTGCCGGAATCGGCATATTACCATGAGCGGCTTTGATAAACCCTCCCCCTAAGCTTATGGGGCGGGAATATATCGCTTCCACACCCAGAATTTCAACAGCTACGCATGTGCCCACAATATCCACAATGGCATCAACAGCTCCTGCCTCGTGAAAATGAATTTTCTCGGGTGAGGTATTATGCGCCACGCCCTCTGCATCGGCGAGACGCGAAAATATCCTCTTTGCGCTGCTTTTGATTGATTCATTGAATGAGCTCTTGTCTATGATCTCGTATATATCTTTCAGATGCCTATGGGCATGCTCCTCGCCAATTCCGACATCCACTTTTACACTTGAAATGTGATGACGCATCACCTCGGATTTTTCAAGCCTGTAGTTACTCAATCCCAGTTTTTTCAACTCAGATTTCAATTCCTCAAAACCAACCCCTGCTGAAACCAGGGCGCCCAGAATCATATCGCCGGCGCACCCGGAAAATGGGTCAAAGATCAGAGTTTTCATCATCTTCCTTCATTGTTCGAATTATCCTGAAAGCGGCGCAGGCCGCCCCGAAACCGTTATCGATATTTACAACAGTGATTCCCGAGGAACAGGCATTGAGCATCGACAGAAGCGGGCTTAAGCCCGAAAATGATGTGCCATAACCAATTGAGGTCGGCACCGCGATAATCGGCTTATTATATAATCCACCTACCACAGAGGCCAACGCTCCTTCCATACCGGCCACCACGATCAGAACTTTGGCGGATTCCAGCTTTTTTTCCTCTCCCAGAAACCTGTGCAATCCCGCCACCCCCACATCATAGACGCAATTGGCAGCCACCCCCAAAAATTCAAGTGTCTCGCGCGCCTCTTCGGCCACAGGCATATCAGAGGTGCCCGCAGAAATAATACTGACCAGATATTTTCCGGCTTTCTTCTTTCTCTTGTCAGTTTTCTTTATTACAAATGTTCTCGCCTGGGAGTTGTACTTTCCTTCGGGAAATTTCTTTTTCAGGCCGCTGGCAATCCGGTCGTCAACACGGGTTGCCAGGACCGGATGTTTGTTTTGAAGCATGCGTCCCACAATCCCCGATATCTGCTGCAGCGATTTCCCTCCGCAAAAAATCACCTCGGGAATACCGATGCGGATTTTGCGATGATAATCCACGCGGGCAAATTCCAGATTTTCATAGGGTGCAATCTTGAGCTTTCGGATAAAACTGCTTTTTGTAATTTTGCCTTTTTCTAATTCGTCCAGAAGCTTTTTTATTTCGCTTTCTTTCATCAGGCCACCTTTTCCAGATCATTGAGATAATTGTACAAAATTTTTTCAATATCCCGGTAATTTTCCACTGAAAACATCAGGGGACGGATTCTGGTAACATTATGCCAGCCCCTCGTAAACCAGGCCAGATGCTTCCTTAATTTCAAACAGGCCGCTCTTTCTCCGAAGTCATCGATCATCAGACGGCAGAACTCCAGCATGATTTCTATCTTCTGATCCAGAGGCGGCTCTCCCGGATCATCCCCAGTCCTGAGATAATGGTCAATTCGTTGAAAGATCCAGGGAGCACCCATAGCCGCCCGTCCGATCATAACATAATCGCACCCGGTCTCATCTATCATCCGCCCGGCTTCCTCGGGAGTACTGATATCACCCGACCCGATAACGTCTATGCCAACACTCTCCTTCAAGAGCTTCAGCTTGCTCCAATCCGACTTGCCCTTGAACCCGGAAGCTCGTGTTCGGGGATGTAATACCAGATATGACGCTCCGCAGGCCTCGGCCATCTTGCCGAACTCAATGAAGCTCATACTTTCACGATTCCAGCCTGAGCGAAACTTGACCGAGACTGGTATATCGACCGCGGTGACTACCGCAGTTATAAGCTTTTCAGCCAATTCCAGATCATTCATCAAAGCCGCCCCGGATAAATTGCGGACAACTTTTTTGGCGGGACATCCAAAATTGATATCGATCATATCACATCCGGTACCGGCGACAATCCGGGCGGCGTCGTAGATCATCTTCGGGTCATGCCCGAAGATCTGGAAACAGACCGGCTTTTCCCCCTCCCGCAATCTCAACATATCCAGGGTCCTGCGATTGCCCCTGACCAGCCCGTCAACCGAGATCATTTCGCTGTAAGCTATTGCAGCGCCATATCTTAAAGCCATCGCCCGATAAGCCGAACCGGCGATATTGGCCAGCGGAGCGGAAACAACCTTACCATTTAGACTTAACTTTTTATCGCTCATAACCGACAATATAATTGTATTAATCCCTGCAGGCAAGCGCAAACTGCCTGTAAGATCAAGCACGACTTTATATTAGGTGCCGACTAACAAGGAGCAAAAAATGCCGGAGATTATTGTAAAATATGACAACAAAATAATTGAAAAAGTTGTCACCGAAAAACCCCGCATTTCCATTGGCCGAACTTCTGATAACGATATCGTACTGGACAACCGCGGAGTGTCCAGGAAACATGCATTAATTGAATTCTCCCCGGATTCAGCCATAGTGATAGATAACGACAGCTTGAACGGCACCTTCGTCAATGACCGCAAGATCATGGAGGAGACACTCAAGGACAAAGACCGCATCTGTATTGGTAAATACGAATTAATATTCAATAGTTCCATGGAGCGTGAGAATAAGTTCTCTGACCTGGACGGCACCATGCTCCTGCAGACAAAGGCTCACAAGGAAAGACTGAAGGCCGACAAGAAACAAAAAGAGATCACCGAAAAACTGGGCTGCTCGGTTATACTGGAAGTGAACAACAAAGGTGACAAAAGGGAACACCTGCTCGACCGCGATGTGGTAACATTTGGAAAGTCAAAATTCTGCAATATCCCCATAAGGGGCTTCTGGGCGCCTCAAATTGCCGCCAAAGTCATCCGGGAAGGGGCCTCCTTTACACTGGCTAATCTCGGGAAAATTGGTTATACTAAGGTGAATGGTGAAGCAATCAGCAGGCGTGACTTGAGAAACAACGATCTTATACAAATTGGAAGGTCCTTCTTCAAATTTATTGAGGCAGGTGCATGAGGGTAGGATTTTTTTCAGATGTTCATGGGAACTGGGAAGCCCTCGCCGCATGTTTAAAAGATTTCGAAACCGCCGGACTGAATAAGCTCTTCTTTCTGGGAGATGCTGTCGGGTACGGAGCTGATCCGGACCGCGTGGTTGAAAAGGTCGTTGAAATAAGCGACCTGAAAATACTCGGGAATCATGACGCGGCGGTTATCGGGCAATTATCCCCAGACTATTTCAATGAGTATGCTCGGGCCTCGTTTTTCTTCACACGCGAAACTATGAAACCGGAAAATCTGCAAAAGCTCAGGGAATTTTCAATTTCCGAGACCTGGAGCGGATTTACTCTTGTGCATGCCCTCCCCAAAGATCCTGAAAGCTGGGGATATATTTCCACTTTGCAGGAGGCCCAAGAAAATTTCGCATATTTCCAGACACAGATATGTCTTATAGGCCATTCTCATCGGCCTTTTATTGTCGAACAAAAAGATGGGGAAAATGCGCATTTGATTACGGCGGAATATACAAAAATCGAGCCAAACTGCCGATATATTATCAATGTAGGCTCGGTTGGACAGCCGAGAGATGGTAATCCCGATGCGTGCTATGTCACCTATGACGAGGAAAGTAAGGAAATCTACTTTAAGCGGATCAAATACGATATTAAGACCGCCCAGGAGAAAATGAAGCAGGCCCAGATTCCGGGCTATCTGGTGGAACGGCTGAGTTTAGGACGATAACATGAAATTACCCGGCTTTTTGAAAAATGTTCAGATCACGGATGTGGATAAGTCCTTCGTTAGAAAACATCCAGGCCTGATACTCTATCTTCTGATTACCCTCCTGGTAATAGCGCTCTTTCTGGAACAGAATAGGCTCTTCGAGAACTTCGAGAATAAGATTCAGGATGCCATGTTCTCCTTCCGGGGCGAGCAGGAGGTTGGAGATGATGTGGTTTTATTGGAAATAGACGATAAGGCTATCGATTACCTGGGATGGTGGCCATGGTCGCATGGCACCCTGGCCCGTATGATCGAGGCCCTTGATTATTACCAGCCCCGGACGGTTTATCTCGATTTCGCAATCAAGAATAACGTTGATGATTATGTTTCCGGAAATTCACATCTGCTGGCTGAGAATATTCAGCAGTCCAGAAATGTTATAATACCTTTTGAGGCTGTCCTGGGAAGCCGTACGCCCTCGACTCAGGCTGCGCCCGAATGGCTGACAGCCTCATCAATCACGCCGGGCGTGATTTCCCAGGATGATGTCGAGAAGATTCAGAGAGCCGATCTGCCCGAGAATATCTTTGGCCTGGCCTCCAAATATCTGGGCGCCGATGTAAATCTTTTCGAAAAAGACAACAGTGTACGCTATCAGCCCCTGATACTTAAATATGAGAATAAATATTACCCCTCGGTGGAACTGATACTTTCTGCCTATTACCTGGGAATCGACCCGAACCGAATCAGTTATAATCCGGGCGAAAACATTCAGATGGGCAACAGATCGATTCCGGTCACCGGCAAAGGACATCTGCTCATTAATTATCTGGGCAAATCGAATCCTTTCAAGTCCTATTCGGTCAAGTCGCTGTGGGAGGGGCAGGTGCCCGTTGAGAAACTGGCAAATAAGCTGGTAATAGTCACCCTGACCGCGACCGGGCAATACGATCACCTCAAAACGCCGATGACCCCCAATATGCCACCGGGCATAAAAACAGCTACAGTCGTAGAAAATATAATAAGAAATGATTTTATAAACTCGCTTGATGCTTCCTCCAACGCGGGAATAGTCATAATCCTCGGAATCGGGCTGTTCTGCGCATTTTTGCTGCCGCGTGTGGCGCTGGTTCACCGCTTCACCATCCTGGTTGTCTTCCTGTTTGTGCTGGTAAATATCAATTTCATTCTGTTCTCGTCATTCAACACAATTACTAAAACCCTTTACCCGGCATTGGAGATTCTTCTGTTCATGGCTGCCGCTCCGATGATGAAGAGTAAAGCGGATATCCGCAGGAAAGAGGAAAAGCAACGCAGGGCGAATTTGCAGCTGCGGAAAAACATGACCCGCGAAGATAAACGGGAAGCGGAGCCGAGAGAGCGCGCTTTTACGATTGAAACCGACCCGAATGTGAAAGTCAGAAAGGAACGCCGCAAAAAGGCGGATGAATTTGCTCCCACAACCGCTATAAATACCAAGGAGCATGAGCAGGTGGGCGAGGAAACATCAGAATTATCATCTTTCGACCACTCGGTTGTGAATGTTGATGATGCGGTGATAGATCAGGGGAGCGGCGATGAATCTGATATAGACCTGGAACATCATCAGGCAGCCCCGGAACTGCACACTCCGGCTCCCGGTGAAAAAGAAATGCATAAGCCGCCGGATGCTTCCGCTACGGGGGGTATCCAAATCTCGTTTGACGAGTCCGGGAGACCCTCACAGTTCGGTCGTTACAAGATTCTGGATATTGTCGGGCAGGGGGCTATGGGCACGGTTTACAAGGGCCTTGACCCGGCTATCGGCCGTCCGGTCGCGCTGAAGACCATCAGGTTCGATAAACTTGCCAACGCCGATGAAATCGAGGAATTGCGAGAGAGATTTATGCTCGAAGCCAAAGCGGCCGGCAATTTCTCACATCCCCACATCGTCACAATCTATGATGTCGGGCAGGACAAAAACATACAGTACATAGCTATGGAATATCTGGAGGGACGCACTCTCGATAATATTATCAAGCGCAAGCAGGACTTCAACTTCAGAATAGTCGCCAGCGTGATATCCCAGGTCTGCAGCGCACTCTCGTATGCGCACGACCGGCATGTCATACATAGAGATATCAAGCCGGCCAATATCATGGTGCTGGAAGGATTCCGTATCAAAGTTATGGATTTCGGCATCGCCCATTTCGAGTCATCCAATATGACCCAGACCGGAGTGGCTATGGGCACTCCGAATTATATCTCCCCTGAGCAATTGAGTGGAAAAGAGGTCACAAAATCTTCAGATATATTCTCTCTGGGTGTGGTGATGTACGAGATGCTTGCTGGACAGCGGCCGTTCGAAGGCGAAAACCTCAATAATCTGATAGTAAAAATTCTGAATGATGAGCCCGATCGCCCGTCAAAAATAGACCCCAAAGTGCCTCCGCTGCTCGACCACGTGGTTATGCGGGCGCTGGAGAAGGACCCGCTCAAGCGCTTCCAGTCTGCCGGCGAGATGGAAAAATCATTACAGGACTTCATCTCTTCCTTTGCGCCAAAGGGAGTGCGCTATTGATTTAAATTTGAGGGATGTACCGGAAAAGCATAACGGCGCCAGTACAGGCGCCGTTTTTTTTGCCAATTCATAATTTTCACTTATTCTTCTTGTTCGGACTCATCTTTTTGCAAGATATCCTCGGCCAGTGAAAGGGCAACTCCCGAGAGCATAACCTCAACTCCGAACTTGGTAAAATCCGAGGAGATCAACTCCCGGTTAATATTGGAATAGAGCGAACAGGCGGCATCACTCTCGACAACCATACCGGAAATCTGTTTTCCGGTCTCGGATACGAAGGTGACCTCGCCCAATTCTTCCGAGCAGACGAATCCTGAGCAGTTATGCAGTTGCAGGTGCGCCCCGCCGGCATACACCACAATCATGGCACCGGTCTGCCGTCCCAGGGCCGTGCTGGGATAAATCTCGAGTACCAGGAGCCTGCGCGATTCTTTGGAGGAGATCTTGAGACGGTAGTGATCAGTATCCCACTCTATTTTTTCCGCGCCTACAACCTTGGCAATCTCATCGATCTTTTCCTTGGAAAACTTTTCCATTACTGCTTGTCCCTGGAATTATCTTCCAGCTCCGACTTTTTCTTATCCGAAGTATCATCCAGGCTGCTGATTTCGTCCTGCGTTTCCTTCATGGATTTCTTGAAATCTCTGATACCACGGCCCAGGCCCTGGGCGATTTCAGGAATTCGCTTTGCTCCAAAAAGCAGAAGGACCGCCAGAAAGATCAATAAAAGCTCGGTGGGTCCGGGCATCCATAACATAATAATTCCTCCTAAACCCATTATATATACCACCAGCGGAAATATATCAACACCAAAATCATAAAAAGAACACTCATAAAATTTATCGCGACTTTAAAACCGAAAGTGAGACTGATCACATAGAAATTCACGCTGGCGGCATCGAAGCCAAGCGGTATATTCTTTTGAAAGAGCGTTTTCAGGGCCCCATCCGGAAGGTAATGCCCTACGATATCTCCGATCAGGCCTCCAACAACACCCGCCAGTATCAGTGAAAAAACAAGAAGAAACAAATCCCTGCGCGTCATACCGCTGCCCTCCTGCTATAATACGAACGAATCGACTCAAAAAGTTTCAATCCATCTGTAGAATTTAAGACATTTTCCACAGCCCGCTCAGGATGGGGCATCATGCCGAAAACATTCTTGTCACGATTGCATATACCGGCGATATTATCCACGGAACCATTGGGATTTGATTCAGGGATTATATTCCCCCCGGCATCACAATACCGAAATACTACCTGGTCATTCCGCTTCAGCTCCTCGATCCGTTCCGGATAATCGTAATAGTTGCCGTCGGAATGAGCGATGGGGATATGCAGAACCTGTCCCGGATCCAGGCCGGCGGTGAGCCTGTTGCCGACCGATTCGACTCTTATATTGACATGTTTGCAGATAAAACGCAGCCCTTTATTACGCAGCATCGCACCCGGCAAAAGCCCCGCCTCCAGAAGAATCTGGAAACCATTGCAGATTCCCCATACGGTTCCGCCCTCGCGCGCGAATTTGATCACTTCCTTCACAATCGGCGAAAAACGTGCAATCGCGCCGGTCCGCAGATAGTCGCCATAGGAGAAACCGCCCGGCAGTATGACTACATCGGAACCTTTCAGGTCGGTATCCAGATGCCAGAGGAACTCCACCTCTTCATTCAGTATATATCTGGCTGCGGCGTAGGTATCATAGTCGCAGTTGGAACCTGGAAATGTTACCACTCCGAATTTCATTGCTCTACCTCTATCCTGTAATCCTCGATCACCGGATTGGCCAGAAGCTTCTGACAGATTTCGTTTAACTCCCGCTCCGCCTCCTGTTTGTCGCTTTTATCCAGGCGCAGGTTGAAAACCTTGCCGGTGGATACAGACCGCACCGAATTATATCCCAGATCCTGGAGGGCATTGAAAATTGTTTTACCTTGCGGGTCCAGAACGCCATCTTTAAATACTACAGTGACTTTGGCTGAAAGCATCTATATTCCTCTCTGATTCAGACTATGTCGATTTTTGATGAGCTCTTTTGCTGTTCAACAGTTTTACCGTTTCTCTTACAAGGGTCATGCCTATATACAGCATGATCATGCAAAAAATCACTAATTTCGGCTTTATAATTAATGGCAAAGCAAAAGAAATTGAAAGTAAAAACTTTAACCACAACGGATAGCTACGTTTGAAAACCCGAAAACGCGGGAAATTTATAGTGGAAACCATCAAAATTATCAACCCCAGCAAAAGACCTGTCAGAACACCCGGAAGGACCATCCCTCCCGAAAATTCAAAGGAAATCAGCACGAATCCGGCCAGGACTATACCGCTTGACGTTATCGGCAAGCCAACATAACCGGAATGCGCGCCCCGTTCATACTCCAGGTTCTGGCGGATCAGCCTGAATGCCCCCGCCACCAGAAATGCCGCCGACAGAAGCCATGACCAGATACCTATGGAATCCAGCAAGAAGCTGTACAGCATGGCCATCGGAGCCACACCGAAGGTCACAAAATCGGCAAATGAATCGAACTCCCGCCCGAAACGCGTGGCCCCCTTGAGCGCTCGCGCCGTGCTGCCGTCCAGAAAATCCAGTATTGCCCCCAGGCATACAAGAGCGGCCGAGGCGACCAGATCTCCGCGTACTGCCGCTCCGATTGCCAGAAATCCGCTCACCAGATTTCCAACCGTAAATGCACAGGGGAATATCGCCTTAAGGTTCACTTGCCGCAAACTCTCCTATCACAGTTTCACCCGCCCTTACCCTGTCCCCCACACGGGACAGCGTGCGGACATTTTGGGGCATATAGACATCGACACGAGAGCCGAATCGTATCATGCCGAAGCGCGCACCCGGGTCAACCCTCTGCCCTTTACTAAGATTACACACTATTCTACGGGCTATTGTTCCGGCTCTCTGGCAAAAGCATATATCGCCGTATTGATTGTTTATCTCTATTACGGTATGCTCGTTTAACTCCGCAGCCCTTTCCGTAAATGCAGGTCTGAATTTTCCCCGGTGATATTCAAGACGCTGAATAACCCCGCCGGTCGGAATCCGATTAATATGTACATTGAACATGGAAAGAAAGATTGAGAGCCGGGTATTATAACCTTCACAATAATCCGGTATCCTGTCATCCAGTGCAATGACCTTGCCATCGGCCGGGGCAAGCACAGCCCCGGATGCATCCGGCACATTTCTATCGGGATCGCGGAAAAAGAACAACGCAAATCCCAGAAACAGCGCCGATGCCAGTACCGGATAAACCAGAATCGTGAAATCCAGTACTATATAAAGTACCAGCAATATTACAAACAGCCCTGCGGCGGGATATATAAGAAACAGACCCTCCGAGGCAATTTTCATTTAAAAACCCGTTTAAAAATCATATTCGTATGTTTGAGATATGATTTTACGTCAAATATTTTCTCAAGTTGCCCGGGGCTGAAATGTTTCATCAATTCGTTATCGGCCAGGATTTCCGCTTTGAAATCGGCTCCCTCATTCCATGCTCTGTGGGCAGCTTTCTGGATTATACGATAGGCCCTTTCGCGCGAGCCCAGCTTATCGGTCAAAACCAGAAGCAGCCGGCCCGAGGCCCAGAGGCCCCCGGTCAACTTTATATTCTTTTCCAGATTTTCAGGATAAACCACCAGCTTCTTTAGAATGCCGGTCAGCCTGACCATCAGGTAATGCAGGCCAATTGTGCAGTCCGGCAGAATGATTCTCTCTGCTGATGAGTGCGAAATATCGCGTTCATGCCAGAGCGGGACATTTTCCAGTGCAGCCATCAGGTTTGCGCGCATCACCCGCGCCATACCGCATATATTCTCTGCCGAAATCGGATTCTTCTTGTGCGGCATGGCAGATGAGCCGGTTTGGCCTTTGCCGAATCCCTCTTCCACTTCACGCAGTTCTGTTCTCTGCAGATGTCTGAGTTCCAGCGCGAATTTTTCCAGCGAGGTGGCGGTTATCGCTATTGCCCAGATAAATTCTGCATAACGATCGCGGCTGTTGACCTGAGTGGAAATCGGAGCCACTTTTAACCCTAGTTTCCTGCAGACTATTTTCTCAATCCGCGGATCGATATTTCCATATGCGCCTACAGCGCCTGAGATCTTACCGTAGGATATAACTTCGGTCGCTTTCTCCAAACGATCACGGTTGCGCGTCATCTCATCATACCAGAGCGCGAATTTCAGGCCCAGGGAGGTCGGTTCGGCATGGATGCCATGCGTGCGTCCCATCTGCGGCTGATCCTTATATTTATATGCCAGACGCTTTACCTCTTTTTGAAGGTCATCCAGACGCTTTAGGAGTATTTCCCCGGCCCCCTTGAGAAGCAGAGCATTGGCGGTATCCAGGACATCCGATGAAGTCAGGCCGTAGTGAACATACTTACCGTCCTCGCCCACGCTCGCAGCCACATTGGTGACAAATGCCACAACATCATGGCGGGTCTTTTCCTCGATCTTGCGGATACGCTTCACGTTAAATGATGCCTTTTTCTTAATCCTGTTGACCGCAGCATTGGGAATCTCCCCCAATTCTGCCCAGGCCTCACAGGCAGCAATTTCCACCTTGAGCCAGGCCCCGAATTTCGATTCATCTGTCCAGAGATTGCCCATCTCCGGCAGAGTGTAGCGAGAAATCATCCTCTCGCCTTCACTTTCTCCCAATCATCCAGGAATTTCTTGAGGCCGATATCGGTCAGCGGATGCTTCACCAGCTGACTGATGACCTTGAACGGTATAGTTGCAATATCCGCACCCATCATGGCGGCCTCGACCACGTGCAATGGGTTTCTTACAGAGGCAACCAGAACTTCTGTATTGAAACTGTAATTATTATATATCGTGACAATTTTTTCTACCAAGTCCATCCCATATTCGGAGATATCATCCAGACGGCCGACGAATGGCGAACAGAATGTCGCCCCGGACTTGGCCGCCAGAAGCGCCTGGGTGGGAGAAAATACCAGGGTCATGTTGACCCTGATGCCCTCGTCGTTCAGGGCTTTGGTGGCCTTGAGGCCCTCCAGAATGCAGGGGATTTTGACCACAACATTTTTATGAATTTTGGCAAGGTGCCGGGCTTCTGTCATCATGCCCTCAAAATCCGTGGCCGTGACCTCGGCCGAAACAGGACCGTCAACAATATTGCAGATCTCAAGAATTATATCTTCGAATTTACCCTCGACCTTTGAAATCAGGCTGGGATTTGTGGTAACGCCGTCTAAGACGCCCATGTCGTTGGCTGCCTTTATCTCTTCTATGTTGGCGGTATCGATGAAGAATTTCACTTATAAGCCTCCATTCTGTATCGGGCTCGAACCCTCAAATAAGATCATTATTCAATTTCGTAAGCGACTTCCATCAAATAAAGCCCATTGGGCGGAGCGGTAAAGACCTTCTCCGATCTTTTAGGCTTTGCCAAAAGCTCCTCAAAAACCTCTTCTTCCGAGAATCCGGCCGAGATTTTTATCATCGTGCCCACCAGGCTCCGCACCATACCGTGCAAGAAGCGGTTGGCAATAATCTGGAAGGTATATTCTTTATCCCGCTTTGTCCAGTGCGATTTTGTGACTGTGCAGAGATTGGATTCTTTCTGCGATTTCCTGACACAAAATGACTTGAAATCATGCTCACCCATTATCATAGCCGAAAGCCGCTTCAAACAGGCAAGATTAATCCGGGCCGGATACTGCCAGTAGAAGTTACGGCGGATACTGCTTCGGGCATTATATATTCTATACTCGTAATGCCTTGCCAATGCGGAATAGCGCGCATTAAAATCCGAACCGACCTCTTCACATTCCAGGATGACGATATCATCCGGAAGCACTCTATTAAGCGCCTTGAGGACCCTCTCATCACCCCAGTCGATTCTTGACTTAAAATTTGCCACCTGCCCGAAGGCGTGCACGCCTGCATCTGTGCGGCCGGCGCAGATAACATTCGATTTACGTCCTGAAATCTCTTCCACAGCTTTTTCGATCTCGCCCTGAACCGTCCGCAAGCCGGGCTGCACCTGCCAGCCATTGAAACCGCCGCCGTCATATTCTATAGTGATTTTATAATTATGCATAATATCCGATTATCAAAGATGCTGCTGAGAAAATCAATACTACGGTAAAAAATACAATGTCCCCGGACTTTATTGTGAAGCTCCTGAGGGAGGATCTTTCCCGCTTTGGATAAAATCCGCGCGCCTCGAGCGCATCCGCCATATACCCGGCGCGCCTTACCGATGAGGCCAGAACTGCGGATAAAAGCGGAATTGAATTCCTGAGGCGTTTTGTCAGGCCGCCCTGCGGATCATATCCGCGGGAAACCTGGGCGGCATAGATGGCCTGCGATTCCTCCGATATAACCGGAACAAAACGAAATGCCATAAAAATCAGGAGGCCCAGTTGGTCAACCGGTATTCTGACAATCTTCAATGGTTTCAGGAGCTTTGTTGCGGCATCCGAAATATCCAGCGGATCCGTAGTCAGATTGAATAATACCGCCACAGCAAAAAACAGGAATATCCTCCAGGCGAAAATCGCCCCGGTAATTACGCCGCCCGATGTGATCTCCGCGCCTGCAACTGAGAGGATAGCCCGTCCTTCTCCCGATGAAAAAAACAGGTGCAGCAGGAATGTCAACAATGACAGAAATAGAAACGGCCTGAAATTTACCCAGAGCAGCTTCCAGTCGGGACCAATGGAAATAGCTCCAGCCAAAAGAAGCATTGTCAGGATCAAATAAGACAGGGGATTTGACACGAGAGCTGCGACTATGATTAAGATCAATACTGAGATCAGCTTGAATCTCGGATCAAGATATCTCAGATAATTATCTTCAAGGATACTTGATCCGAAAATGAGCCTATCCAGGTTCATGGAGGATGATAGTATCAACCTGAATAATCCGTTGATTTATATTACTTCTGACTATACTTACTCGCATCGAAATCGACTGTAAACGATACCCAGGCCGGAACTTCCCTGCCTTTTTCGTCGACTCCCGGCTTAAACAAAGATTTCTTGGCCGCATCCACAGCAGCGTTATCAAACGGTGTGTAAAGTGCTTTTTCGATGATTTCGGCCCGCACCACAGTACCATCGCGATCTACCAGGACCATCAGCTTGACTGTATCAGATCTCTTCATTCTCAGGAGGTGAGGCGGATATTCAGCGACGGCCTTGTATATAATTTCGGGTTCCGTTTTCGGCAGGGGGAATTTCAAGTCGAATGGATTGTAACCCAGCTTCTCAAACTCATCTTCCTGCGAAAACTCATTTAGAAGGGACTTGGGAAAGTTATCGTGCGGAGTGTAGGAGAAAAACAGGAACATCACCTCTTCACTCTCGGAGCTCTCACGGAATGCGTAGACTACCGTGGGATTTACTCGCAATTCCACCGTGAAAGGAAATATCTCCTCGCCGTCTCGATATATGAAATTGTCCACCCGGCTGAGCTGCCGTCCGAGAAGCAGATGGCCCCGGAAATCAAATTGCCAGCCATCATCATTATTCATGGTATTCTTTGAAAAGAGAAACATTATCGAATCATTGACCTTCTTCTCGATTCGGTACGATCCCAGACGAGATATCTTATCGATATTAAAATCACGGTTCAACAACTTCTCCGCATCAGGCGCAAAATATACATTTCTGGGATAATCAATCATCCACATATCAGGATAAACTGGAGGTAGTGCTTCACCCTCCTTCAGATAACCGGAATAAAGCTCGGCAGCCACTTTACAGCGGTATTTATACTTAGCCTGTCCACAGGCATCGGAAGAGAATCCAATCAAGATTGAAACCAGTACGATAGAGACCAGTATCTGTGTTGCTTTCCTCATTATAGAACTACCTCTCTTTATGATTTGAACCATATCAATATATCATTTTTTACCATTTCATCAAGGAAGGGATCGCCATAAAAATAAAAAACCCATCCGGATGGACGGGTTTTCTATAAATTCAGGTCAAAATTATTTCAAAAGTACCATTTTCCTGGTTTCGGTCAGATTATCCGCCTGCAGCCTGTAGAAATATATTCCGGTTGCTACCGGATTACCGCTATCATCCCTGCTGTCCCACACGACCTCATAAAATCCCGCATCCTGAGGTTCATTTACAAGAGTTCTAACCTCCTGTCCGAGAATATTATAGACTTTCAACGTCACATTATCCGTACTGCGGTCAAGCTGATAAGATATCCGCGTTTGGGGGTTAAACGGGTTGGGATAGTTCTGGTCCAGAGCAAATTGACGGGGGACCTGGTCGCTAATCTCCTGTTCATCCTCCACGTCAGTAGAAATGCCGTTTTCCAGAAAATCCAGCACCTTCTGCATGGCCTGCAGCCTGGTACTGACCACAGGGCTGATACTGGTCAGGCCTTCAAGTCCGAATGCCCAGAAGACCAGTTTGTAGTTGCCGATATACTCCAGACCGGCCACTCCCTGAACCTCACCACCATAAACATAAAATAGATTGGCCGAGGCTTCAGGATCGATGTCCTTCAGCAGATCTCGCGAGTCCTGATTCGAAGCGCCATCAAAAGACAATAGCAGTCTGAGGCTGTCGGAGCCGATATAGCTTCCGTCAATTCCATAAAGCCAGGCATACCTGTTTTGACTGGAATCATAATCGCATTTCAGGTAATCCCTGAGGAAAAGAGAATCGGGACCGGATGCCAGGCCCTCGGCAATATTCTGTCCTGTCAAGAACAGGCGCCCTCCCCCATCCAGGTATGATTCCAGGAAATCGACATCGGAGGAAGACAGAGAGTCAAAACTTGAAAACCAGACTATATTTTCAAAATTCAGATATTCCGATCCCGGCGTTCCCATAGTATCGCGGCAATAATAGACATAGGGTAACTTAAGGCTGTCAAATATATCAGTATAATAGGTTTCATACTCTTCAAAATGAAGGTTATCATTATCGACCAGCAGGATCTTCGGCGTCCCCAGATTTAATCGCTGAACCACGATCAGGGAATCGGAATTTGACGGGTCCTTAACCTTGAAAGTCAGGTTGCTAATTGTGCTCTCCAGACCCTCAGGAATGGAAAATTCAATTGGACTGGCTATATTGTCAACCATGCCATTACCGGGTAAATCTCCCAGTAAGATCGAATCCTGCTGTATTTCGATCAGCTCATTATCGATATCAATATACAGATGCACATCCTGAGCATCAGCGCGATAATTCGTTACTATCACTGAAAGCCCGTGGGTCTCGCCCGGCTCGGTATATTGATCCCCATCGCCGTTAATTTCGTTCAGAAAATAATCGATGAGCTCATATCTGGGACGGGTATAATTAACATCAAGATTGGCATACATCAGGCTGTCGGAATCAGAGATGCCCCAGACTGCAGCGTATGTCGTATCCGGCAAACCATTCGTGTCAGGATAGACCGGATATGGATTTGTAAAGCTGGCAGGAATTGTAACCTCGGAGAATTCCCTTTTCCCCAGCCCTCCGGGATAAGAATCGTTGGGGTCGCCTCCATAATGAGACTCAGCTTCAAGCTGAAAGAGGCCATCAGCCTGTTCCAGTCCCACCAGATAGTTATATTCATTCCTGTTGCTCCCCTGGGTTTCATCAACATGCCAGATCAGGAGGCCCTCGCCGGGGAGTTGTGAATCGAAGCCTTTCCTCTGGCGATTCTCTATCAAAAAATATTCCGGGTTTGTGCTGTCGCCGTCAGTCCAGAGTCTGGCGGCATAACCGGAGGTTATTATTTCTGGAAAGGGGTGATCTATTATGCTCTCAGAGATAACGTCAGGGACTATCCATCCCATTTCTTTTTTGCACCAAGCGTCCAGATGCGCCGGGGTCTTGCTGTCGCCGTTATAGCTGCCGGACGCCATCAGGCTCCATGCGCCCACACCGCTGGAACTGTAATCGGTGTCGTATAAATCCGGAAGTCCCAGGGTATGCCCGAACTCGTGGCAGAAGACGCCGATATTGATACGCTCATATGTAGGCTGATAATAACCGGCACTCTCCTCGGGATTCATATTATATTCAAACAAATATGTGCCATCGTCGGAAGTAAAAGTCGAATCAAGATTCCACTTATGTGAATGAATCATGGTCACATCAAGAGTCTCCTCATAGCCGGGACCGGCGTGGACAATAATCAGCGCATCGACATAATTGTCGCCGTCGTTATCATATTGTGAAAAATCTATTTCACTGTCAGTCAATTCCAGCGCATGTCTGACCATCCCCTGTGCGTTCTGCGGATAAGTGCCAAAGCCGCGGTTGCTGTCGACATAATAGTCATAAGTACTGTCCATCAGATACCAGCCGTAAACATCGGCAACGAATACAAATTGATCATAGGAGTTTTCTTTATAAAAGGAGCGCATACTCCCGGATTTCCATGCACCTTCGTAGTTGAAAAGAGTGTCGAAATACTCAGGAGTCGCATCAACACCCACAGGACCATAAGCACGATTATCCCAGAATTCAAGGAGCAAAACGACCGCCCTCATCGTATCGGGTCCGGCGCTTTGCGAGATATCTGATCGCCGAAATTTATCGGTCGAGGGGGCATTCAGGCCCTTCTGACGGAGTTCCAGCATGGACTCTCTATACTCTTCGAATTTGCCTTCCTGTTTCAGTTTTTCGACCAAATCCGGCCGCAAAGGTCTTGAAAATGAGTCGATTGTCGTTAAAAGGAAGATTCCCAATGTAATTGTCAGTATGAGTCTGTGGCAGCTAATTTTCATCATTCTTGTCCTTCCTGAGGTTACCATATTCCATTGTCTATCAAACAAAAGGACAGGAAATTAGTTTCCTTTTTGCAATATAAATATTTTATGCTTCGAAGTAAAGGCTATTTGAGGATCATCAGCTTTTTCGTAGTATATTTGCTGCCGTTGTAGGTCATCCTGTAAAAGTAAGTACCTGAGGCCAGCTCATCGCCGGTCTTATCTCTGCCATCCCAGGTTATCGATACATTTCCAGCCGGATACTCACCGCAGGCCGGTTCCGCAACTTTCCGGCCGAGGATATTGAATATATCGAGCTGGACATGCCCCGGTGAAGCGAGATTGAAGCTGATAGTGGTGGACATATTGAATGGGTTGGGGTAATTCTGATTAAGTGTGAAATTGACCGGCAGAACCGAGCCATCGACAATATCATCAGCGCCGGTGGAGATATTATAGTAATTATACGCCTTGAGAAATCCATATTCCAGATCGGAAAGCGACTGGCCGACCACGACTGCGATTCCGATTTTGATGCTGTCGCCGCTGCCATTATAGGTTTCCCTGGCCGAGATTATGCTGAAATAATCAGTCCACTTCTCTACACCGCCATTAATCTCTCCCGAGGTAAGATGCTGGTACTTGCTTGATTCGCTGAGAAGTGATTTTCCGCCTGGAATATTGGGCAGAATTTTATACCCATAAACAGGCTTGTTGAGGAAGCGCAGGCCGACATAAAGATCATCATCCTGGTTATAGAAATAACAGAAATCACCGCTAACATCGAAGGCTGATTGTTCGACACCGCCTCCGCCATCAGCCAGGTCCCAATCCATCAAGAATCCGAGATAATAAAGATCTCCGTTGAGGCCATTTTCGGGCAAAATGGAATATTCGATAATTACGCAATTTTCAAGTTCGGGATCGTCGAATATAGATGTACGCTGCCTGATGGAAACTCCCAGCGGTTCGGTCGCCAGCGAGTCGCTGTAATATCCGAAAAGATCGGCCGCACCAAAAGAACCGGGATTCTGGAAAACGGCTTCCATTTCCCGGCTGGCCAGAAAATCATTGTCGGAGATAAATTCGGTCTCCGAGCGGGATGCATCTGAAACCCGGGCATCATTCCCGGTGGCAATCATCAGCGAGAATTCGGGAAGTATATCGAACTCACTTTCAACGGGGCTGAAACCTATCACGCCGGCAGGCGATGGTGAATTTTCGCCGTGTCCGATTCCTCCGAAATTATCGACGGTAAGCTTGAAACTGCCGTTGGACAAAGTATGGAATACAGCATTCTGGCTCTGGCCGACTACAATCTCGATGCGTCCGGCATTGATAACCTCGCCATTGACATCGTAAAAATCGATATCCACGGGCATTCTACCGCCGGGCCTGACCTGCTCGGAAAGCTGAATTACGAACGGACTGAAGCTGTTGTTCCCTTCCTGGTCCGATTCCAGATAACCGAAATAGGCAGAATCTGTGAGCACCCGGGCATATTCATCGGCGATAAAAATTCTGGCCCAGAGACTATTGATTGAGGCATACTGGCTGATAACATTAAGCGTCAGGTCGACGATTTCGCTTGACTCAAAAATATCATCATTCCCGTCGCCAGCCACGAAACTCGAAATCTGGATGTGAGGCGAATCGGGAGGAGGAATCAATGCCAGGGCTGCCTCGAGATCTATCAAACCGTTGCCATAGGAATTATCGGCTCCCCTGGCACCGAGGTCGACTGCGGACTGAAAAATAGCCTGTTTGATCTGTTCGGAGGTAGCCTCGGGATTATATTCACGCAATAGCGCTACAGCGCCGGCCACAATCGGCGCGGCCATCGAGGTACCGCTGATAGTCCTGTAAGTTCCGCCTTTGTAGGATGAACGGATACTGACCCCCGGGGCCACAACTTCCGGTTTGGTCCTGGAATTGTCGCAGCTTGAGGGTCCCCTGCTGGAGAACGCCGCTACTACGAAGTTCGGATCGGTTTGGTCAATAGCTCCAACGGAGAAGGCATTCAAAGGTCCGCTGGCCCTGTCGGCCGGGACGCGCAGGGACATTGAATCCGGACCCTCGTTACCGGCCGCAAAAACACATACTATCCCCAGACTTTCAAGATTGTCGATCGCCGACCAGAAAGTATTGTCACAGGGGGGGAAAATACTCTGGGGGATCCCCCATGAATGGCAGATTACATCCGGAACATCGCTGATAGTGTTGGGATCACCATCCGGATCGGCTGCCCATTCAAAAGCGGCCAGGATATCCGAGATGGTCTGCGAAAGGCCTGAGCCCCGATCGATAACGCCGGCCGAGATCCACTCGGCATTGAAAGCTATACCTATTGTATCGCTCCCATCCAGGCCGACCATAATCCCCATAGTGTGGGTCCCATGGCCATTGTCGTCAAATGGGAACGTACTGCCATAGGGGTCGAACCAGGCTGAGGAATAACCGTCAACCGAGTTACCCCGCCAGGCAGAGTTGAGCGCCGGATGAGAGCCCTCCACTCCGGTATCGAAACTGCCGACAATTCTGCCCTTGCCGGTCAATCCACGTCTCCAGAGCTTATCGGCTCCGATTGAGTAAAGATGTTCGGAGGCGCCCTCCGAAAATTCCGAGGACATCGAAATCGAGACTGGATCGATCAGCGCCAGAGTCGTATCCGGAGCCACAAATTCTACACCCTCAAGACCAGCCAGTCTGTCAAGTTCAGCGACCGGAACATCAATCAGGGCTGCAGATGTTATCCAGAAGGTCCGGATGACATCGGCCGGCAGATCTGAATCTCTGAGTCTACCTTCGAATCTATTTATATTGGCATTTGAGCGCGATTTTAGTTCGGTGAAGAGCTCTTTATGAAGCTGGCTGCGGCTATGGTTATAATTAGAAGAGGATTTGGACAAAATCGAAACCCCATCATCCTCAAGAAACACCAGCACCTGTATTCTTGCGTCATTCATGGCGGGAGAAATACCATGCAGGGAGCTGGAAAGCTCCCCGCATTGGATTTCCCTGGTCGGAGCAAAAAGGAGAATTAATGGTAAAAGAGCTAAAAGAAATTTTATTTTTGTGATCTCTGTGCTGTGCTTGGAATTCATTGCATTCTCCTTTAAACGCTCCATGCCTAATCGAGCAAAAGCGATGCCGCAGATGAACCCTGGCAATATCCATGGAAATCATATCCAATTCATCTATTCTGCCGGTACAATTACGGATATAAGTTATATGATGTCAAGAGCTTAAATCCGGCACATTAAAGAGCTCAGTTATTCGCAGGCAAAAATGTTTTATATTTGACGATATGAAAGCGATTTCACATCCCCTCTTTGCATGCATACCTTTGCAATATCTGTGAAAATACTTGTTCAAGATATTTAAATAGCTTAAAATATTATTTGATGGATACAAAACAGATCTCGGCTCGGCAGGAACTCTATTTTCTGCTTGCAGTTACGGCGATTCATATTCTTTTCAGGGTCGTCTACATCTGGCAGTATCAGGGTTCCGAATATTGGGGTCATTTAACTGTTGACGCCCGCTTTCATTACCTCTGGGCCCAGGCGATTGCTTCAGGCGATTTCTGGGGCAGCCAGGTATTCTTCCGGGCCCCTTTTTACGCTTATTTTCTTGCCCTGCTGCAGCTTATATTTTCGGACTCGATACTGGGGATCGTGATCGCCCAGAACATCATAGGAATTATTTCCTTCCTCCTGACATACAAGCTCTGTAAAGAGATCTTTGGCGCCAGGTTCGCTCAAATAGCGGCCATCCTCTATATATTTACCTTCAACTTCTATTTCTTCGAATCTGAGCTGCTGCTGGATTTTTTGCTGTTATTTTTCCTGCCCCTGTTCTTCTTGACAATTATGCGCGCCGAAAAATCACACGGCCTCTTATTCTGGCTGCTGGCGGGCGTGATCCTGGGGCTGGCAACCGCCACCCGTCCCACAGTTTTGATACTGGCGGTAATAGTACCCCTGTTTTTTTTGCGACCCTCCTCAAAATTGTTCAACTTTAAAAGCTGGATCAAAAGAAGCGCGCTTTTCCTTGCGGGGCTGATCATAATTCTCCTGCCGATTGCAATACGAAACCAGGTTGTCGGAGGACAGTTTACCGCCCTTCCGACCCAGGGCGGAATAAACTTCTATATCGGGAATAATCAGCAGGCTGATGGATGGTCGGCGGCTATGCCGGATTCACTGGGTGGAGCCTTCTGGCAATATGCCGAGTGCAAGCAAATAGCGGAGCGGGAAACCGGCCGGGAGCTGAAC
Source organism: Candidatus Zixiibacteriota bacterium (assembly GCA_011056555.1). Classification (GTDB taxonomy): domain Bacteria; phylum Zixibacteria; class MSB-5A5; order JAABVY01; family JAABVY01; genus JAABVY01. The sequence continues at coordinate 96,242 of DSEQ01000004.1, forward strand.
CCATCCGAGGTCTCAAGATTCTGGTACAGAAAGGGACTTGAAGAGATGGCCGATAAACCCGGAAGGGCTTTGCAGCTTTATCTAAAGAAAATCACATTGCTATTCACAAATGATAATATCTCGAATAATCGAAATATTCCCCAATTCAAGAATTCGATTTCGGTCTCGGCGATTTTGCAGATCTCCTGGTGGCTTCTGTTCCCCTTCGGGCTGGTGGGTATGATCGCCGGGCTCAAACGCAACTATAAGGCCAGATTGATGGCTCTGTTTATCTTATTCTATTCCCTTGCAGTACTGCTGTTTTTCGTCACCTCACGCTTCCGGCTGCCGCTTTTGCCTTTCTGGATAATGTTCGCTTCCTATGGAATTTATTATATGCTCTGGCTGATCTCAGAGAAAAAATTCAACAATACCATTCTTTATTCGATTCTGATTATTGCCGCTGCCGCCTTCAGCCTGATCAATTTTCATAAGACCGATTTGTCTAATCCTTTGCAGGAAAAATATATCCGCGGCAATCGACAATTGGAAGAGGGGAATCTCGAAAGGGCGCGCCAGATATATCGGGAGCTGTTAAGCTCAAATCCGCAATATCCGCAGGCCAATATGAACCTGGCGGCATCTTTTGTAAGATCGGGACAACTTGATTCGGCCGAGTATTATTATGAGCGGGAACTTGATGTAAATCCGAATTCGGCCCGTTCGCTCTCCAGCCTGGCCGAAATCCACAGATTAAAGGGAAATTACCGGACGGCATATGACTACGCCGAAAGAGCCCTGGATTTGAAGCCGTTTTATACCGAGGTAATGATCAACTACGTCAAGGCTGCCCGTACGGCGGCGAGGCTCGACACCGCTCTTGAAAGAATCAATGCGATTGAAAAGGAATACAAAGAGAACCCCTACTATTACTTCTACCGCGGCGTATTGAAGATTGACCTGTCGGCAGTGAATCTTGATCTTCTATCAGGAGCGGAGGCGGATTTCTCGAAATCCCTGGAATTGTTCGAGAAAATCAGCCAGCCTTCATATGACCGTGACCCCGCGCTTCATACTCTGCTTTTTTCGGTCGAGAAGAAGGAGGAGATGATGGCGCTGGCATGGGCAAATACCGGCGTGATCAACCTGAATAAATCAGAGAATTCCCGGGCGCTTGAAGCATTTGAGGCCGCCCTGTCTTTCGACAGCACACTGGATCAGGCCCGACGGGGACTTCTGGAAGCACTAATGAGAATAGGTCATTATAAACGGGCGCTGGAGCTCTCCGATCAGATTATTCCGCAATCAGCCGGAATCGAGAAGCGCACATTCATGCTTTATAAAGCCCAGGCTCTTTATAATCTGGGAAGGAATGCTGAAGCTGTCGAGACCCTGGAAGAGATTCTGACCCTTTACCCGGAATTTGAAACCGCACGCAGAATACTCGAGGCAATAAAAAAGGGAGGATGATCTCTCATCCTCCCGCAGAGTTCTTCTTGAAGTTGATTATTACCTGTCATCCTCAGCAGTCAGCCAATCCATGATGGATTGTATGAAATCGACTGCGTAAGGTTCCGGCATGCTGTAGAGTGAGAAGGAGAAAGATGCAGTTCTATATACGTCGGTTCTCTTTCTCACACCAACCACACGGCCGTCGATCGATTGACGGGCTGTACCAAAGATGCTCTGGAATTCGCGCATGTCATGACCATAGATATCCTTGGAAGAGTACACCGATCTGGCAGTGTATAACGCCTCGGCATTAATGGTCTTGACATAGTAAGAGACCCATGGCTCGGCCCCGCCAGTGAATTCATAATTGTTGCCGAATCTCACACCTTCAACAGGGGCGTAATCAGGCCTGACATAATAATCCCTCATATTACCTTCAGGATCAGTCGGCAGAATTGGCGGTAAATCCGGCACAATCGCTTCTGCCTGGACCATTTCCTCTGGGGTCACTCCCACAATAGGACCATAATTAGTCCCGGTCTGATTCCAGGCCGTAAAATATTCGCCCTGGATTCCAAAATAATCGTAGGCTAAAGTACCCGGGCCGAACGGATAGAGGGTGGGTGTATTTCCAACACTGCCGCAGTATGTATTCCATCCGATAAAGATCACCCTTCCGCCCAGATCCAGATAGTCTTTGAGCGGGGCGAAAATTACTTCGGCAGCCATATTTACGGGCCGGTATTGTTCTATGAAGAAGACAATATATTTATATTGCAGCAGGGTATCGAAAGCAGGCAACCTCTTGATTGTCGGGTTTCCGCCCTCCTGCAGATAGAAATACAGCGTATCCGCCGGATATCCTGCCTGCTCGAAGACCGATGTCATATACTCCTGAAGTGCTACCACGGCAGAATCATCTTTTGTCGGCAGTGGTGCTATAGAATGATAAACATAATCCTGGGCAACATAGGAATTATTATCGACCAGCATCAGACCCTTCTCAAAACCGGGTTCCACCACGTGGAGCACTGCCTGGGCAGGAGTGGGATCGGGCACAAAGGCGTCATCACGGGCTCGAACCTCGAACAGGAAATAATCCGAACGGGTCATGTCTGAAGCGCCTTCATTCCTGTAAAGATTGAATATTGTTGCGGATTCTCTATCGATCCAGACAGACCCTGTCGTCGAATCATAAGATTCATACACGAATTTCGCAGGATCGGCCGTGGCCTCAGCCTGCGTGGCAAAGGGACCATAGACCCTCCAATGATATTCAAGCGGCGGCTCGGCCCTCGGATAATCGATGGAGTCTGAACCGGACCAGCTCACACTGATTCCATTATAAGTATCAGTTAACTGTGCCAGATTAAAATAAATCCGCTCTGTATCGACATTCAACTGTGTCTCAGGCGGATTATTGTTTCTGGAATACATACGGTAAGCCAGGGCAACAATCTGGCCATCAATTGTATCCGTGAAGTTGGACGGCATATCCTCATTATCCACGGCCTGCACGAAGAAATACTGGGGTGTGTAAACTTCGGGGTCCGCCACTGCGTAAAGCTGAACGGTATTCGAGGTCGCAGACTGTCCCGGGTTCAAAGCATCGGTATTGATCACTGTCCAGTCATCAAAGTCGCCGTTATTCATAATGCTCTCGGCGAAAGCCAGAGGATCGTCATTGATATCCTCAGCTTTTTTCACCACATACCGATATTGGCTGATGAAGCCATCTTCGTCGGTTGCATACCAGTACAGGGTAGGATTATAAGAATACTCCTCACCTTCCGTGGGAATATTAGCAAGATAACATTTTGGGGCCGCATTGGGCGGAAGAGGCCCTCCCGGTTCTGTATCACTGCAACCGGCGAAAATCAGGGTAGTAGCAATCAGTGCAGCCGCAACGAATAGTAATATTTTTGCATGCTTATTGTGCATCATTCCTCCAATTTATAACAAGAACATTTTTTCCTGGTTACAGGCTGAACCCGATAGAGAACCTGTGAACGGATTCCAGCACGCCAAAGTCGAAATAGGCGTAGTCCAGACGAACATTGTAATCGCTGATCGGAAGCTTAACTCCCGCTCCGGCCGAAAAG
>DSEQ01000005.1 GCA_011056555.1 Candidatus Zixiibacteriota bacterium
GGCTTTTCCAGTAAACTGGCTGCCTGGACCGCCAATCAAAAAGCTTCCGATAATTGCCGTTACGCCGGAGTTGAGAATCTCAGCCTGGAGAAGCTGTAAATAACAGCCTGCTAAACTTTTACTTGCTGTGAAAGCTCCATTTACTATATTCGTTTCATATGAAACCCAGTACTGCCGCCTTTGTCATATTTGCGCTGCTGGCCGGTGCATACCAGAATCTTGTTGGACAGGGGAACGATCCTCTGGGTCAATATGTGCGCCGGGCTTTAAGCTCAAACCTGACAATTAAACAGACGGTGGAACGTATTAATGAACTGGCCGCCGCCAAAAACGAGGCGCATTCACGATTTTTTCCGGTACTGGATTTCAATGCCCGATATTCACGCCAGGGAGGCGGACGCGAAGTGCTGATCGATCCCTCTAAATTCATAGAAAGCCTGCCCCCGGGTGTCGAACTGGGAGAACCGTCCGGATTTAGTTTTCTCAGAGAAAGGGAACATGACACGCGGTTTAATTTGATACAGCCGATTTTTACCGGCGGTTTGGTAAGCTCCTCCTATGATGCCCGCAGTATGGAGCTGATGGCTGCCGAGTCACAGCTTGAAGGCGTCAAGGAAGAAATAATTTTCCGGGTCAAGCAGGCTTATTATCAATACGCCATGACTGTTGAGCTGGTCAATATTGCGGTCGAAAACAAGGATCTGGCGGCGCAGCATCTGGAGGTAGCCCAGAAACTTTTTGAGGCTGAAAGGGTGGCCAGAAACGAGGTTCTGCGGGCCGAGGTCGGGGTCTCCAGGGCAGAGCAGGCTATCTCCGAATCTGATAATTCCCGCGAACTGGGGCGCCTGTATTTCAATAAACTGCTTGACTACGATTCGGAACACGATATTGAATTGCCCGTGGACAAAGATATTGTGGACACATCGGAGATTGAGGAGTTCGCCGTTAAGAGCTTGCAGGATTATAAAAACATTGCTTATGATAATCGGGCTGAAATCAGGGAGCTCCAGTATAATATCGATGCTCTTGGCTACCTGAAGAAAGTGCATCGATCCGATTATTTTCCTCAAATATCATTTTCGGCGACCTATGGCTGGGAGGGACGTGATTATAATTTCGACTTGCAGCACGATTACTGGAATCTCTCGCTCCTGCTGAAATTCAATATCCTCAGTTTTGGAGCCAGAGGGTCGCGGGTCGATCAGGCCCAGGCTCAGATCAACCGCCTGGAATTCGCAAAATCCGATCTGTTACGTTCGGTTGATCTGCAGGTCAGCGAGGCTTATTATAATTTGAAGAACAGCCTGGCGCAATGGCGGTCAGCCAGGCATCAGCTCAGAAGCGCCGAAGAGAATTACAGGATAACCGAGGTGCAGTACGAGAACGGGCTGGCATCCCAAATCTCATTTCTGGATGCCCAGAACGCTTATACATCGGCCAGATCGAATCTGGTTATTGTCTATTATGAGATTTTGACCGCCGGAGCGGCTCTGGATCGCGCCTGCGGTCTGGGGCTTGCAAGATATTCAACTACCGATTAAGAGGCGCCGCCGATATTCAAAATGCATACTCAGAATTCAAACAACAAATATGTAATTGACCCGGAGCCGATGATAAATGCCAGACAGGCTGTATTGCTGGTGCTGTTTGTGTTCATCCTCAGCAATATCGCGACTCTCATCTTAGCGCATTTCTTCGGTATCCATACCATCAGCTTTATGGTCGAGATCGGCGTGTTTCTGATGCCGGTGGTCATACTCGCTGCGCATGTTAAATACCCTTTTGATGATTTTGTAAGGCCAAAAAATTTTCTGCGTATCGACCTGAACCTGATAACCATATTCAACACAATTTTCCTGGTGATAATAGCTGCCATGCTGCTGGAGTTTGTACAGCGTTATCTTCCTTTCTCCGAGGAGCAGATGGAGATGCGGCGGGAGCTCCTGATGCCTGGAGGGGATGTTCCATTTATCGTGGTTTTTCTTTCGGTGGCAGTTATTCCTGGCATCTGTGAAGAAGCCCTGTTTCGCGGAGTTATTCAGCCTTCTCTGATAAAGAGATTCGGGCCCTATGCCGGAATTGCGGTAACCGCTTTATTATTTGCGGCGGCCCACGCGCAAATTCAGGCCTTCATATCCCTTTTCATCCTGGGTATTTTTCTGGGAATTATAGCATTTCGAGGCGGAACATTTTTGTATGCGGTTGTGTCTCATACTATTTTCAACGGTATCGCGGTAATTGTGGCAAAAATTGCTGAAACCGAGGGGGTTGAGGTCCAGGATGGAGGCTTCTCGATATCTCTGGGAATTGTGCTTTTGACGATTTTTATCGTATTAATGGTGATGTTGTTCCGCCTGACGCCTAAGCGCCGGGTGGGCGAACCCGATATGTATCATATATGATAATTTAAATTGACAATTGCGTCAAAATGACGTGATTTGCCTGAACGAGATACAATTAAGATGTTAAATGGTATGCAGATAGATAAAAAATTCATTGAAAGTCTGAGATTTTTGTCGCAGACCTCGCGCATACTCACTCAGCCCCTCCAGAAAGGGGAGCTGATCTCTACTATCCTGGAGGAATCTTTGAAGCTTTCCGAGGCCGATCTGGTCAGCCTCGTTATGCTGGATCAGGGTCGTGCCCCGGATGATGTCTATGTCATGTCGCCCGGGGCCAAGAAGAAGCTCCATCTCGACCCGGAGGATTTTGATTTCAACGATCAGGGATGCGAGATGTCTGTGCCCTGCGATTTGAACGAGAATGATGTCTGGAATTCATTTTTCAAGGAGAAGCTGGACCGCCGCTTTGCATGCAGGCTGCGCCTGCCGCTGTTCTTCAAAAATAAGTGGGCGGGACATCTCGATTTTTACAGCCAGGACAGTTCTTGTTTTGAAAAAGAAAATATGGTCGATTTCCTGAAAGCGCTGGCAGACAGCTTTTCTCTGGCTTATGAAAATGCTGAAATGCGCGAACTGGTCCAGAAAAAGACTTTTGAAAACAGGCTCCTGATCGATACATCTCAGATGCTGGCTAATGTCCTCGAGCAGGATGAGGTTCTGGCGGCGATCGCCGAGGCTCTGAAGCTGGTGGTCGATTATGACGGGATAAGCATATATCTGCTGAAGGATGATGGCTATCTTTATGCCATCCATTCCAAGGGCTACGACGATCCGGAATATGAGAATCTGTTGCGGGACAAGCTGGGGGAGGGGCTGGTGGGCTGGGCGGCCGAAACCGGACAGGGTGTGGTTGTGGATGATGTTTCCAAGGACAGCCGCTATATTATCGCCCGCAACAGCACCAAATCGGAACTGGTGGTACCGATCAAATTGAAAGACAGGGTAATAGGCGTATTCAATATCGAGTCAGACCGCGAGAATGCATACAATGAACACGATCTTGATCTTCTTTCCACTTTTGCGGCAAAATCTGCAATCGCAATTGAGCGCGCTTCCCTGTACCGGGAGCTGGTGATGAAAAGGCAGCTGGACCAGGAGGTCTCCATTGCGCGCTCAATTCAGAAGACCTTCCTGCCTCGCAGGAAACTGGAGCTCGAGGGTTTCGATATTGCCGGAATCAATATCTCCTCTCGTCAGGTTGGCGGGGACTATTTTGACTATATCAAAATCGAGGAGGGGCAGACCGGGCTTGTTATTGCCGACGTGAGCGGTAAGGGCATTCCCGCCTCGCTTATCATGGCCTCTTTCAGGGCCTCTTTGATAGCGGAAATCCGGAATAATTATGCTATCCGGGCGATTATGCAGAAGGTCAATCGCCTGCTGACCGAATCCCTGGACCACGGGAATTTTGTCACCGCCGTTTATGGCGTGCTGGATAACAAGAGCAAAATATTCACATATTCAAACGCCGGCCATTTCCCTCCCATCCTTGTGGACAAAGACGGGCACACAATCGAACTCAAAGAGGGCGGCCTGGCCTTCGGTATAGAGCCGGAGGTCCGTTATGAGGAACGTCCCATAGGGCTGCACGATGGCGATATTCTGATATTCTTCACAGATGGAGTTACTGAAGCCCAAAATTCCGAAGGAGATCAATTCGAAACTGATCGGATGGTTGATATCGTTAGTAAGAACCGTGATAAGACGGCTGAGGAGATTGCCCATACGATAGTCGACGCTATAAACCAATTCAAAGATCCCGACTTCATTCTGGACGATTTGACGATAATGATTTTGAAAGTTGTAACGTAATATAATTATAACAAGCATAACAACCGTTTAAGGCAAAAGACATTATAATTGACATTGGCTGGAAATTGAATACTTTTGCCGTGTATAAGATTAATAAACTATCGATCAATTAGGAGAACAAAATGGATCTGAGAAAATTAGTGATAGTCCTGTCGTTTGTGCTGTTCACAGGCGGAGTGTTATTTTTTGCATGCAGCAGCGACGAAGAACCGCCGGTGATCTTCCCTCCCACCGATCAGATTAATGTTACCTATATTGCCCCCGGCGATGCTCCCGATATTGACGGAGAGCCGGATGCCATCTGGGATGCCGGCAGCCTGACCCAGCTTATTTCTGTGGATACCTCTGAATTCAATCCCGGAAATGATGTGGAATTGGTTGACATCATAGCCCTGAGCGATTCCAATTATGTCTATATCGCTGTGAGCTGGAGTGATGATACGCGTAATGTGCGCTACCGGCAATGGGTCTGGGACACTGTCTCTTATAATGATCCTAATGTTCCCTATCCGTGGAGACAGACATTCACCTTCAAGGAAGACAACATCTCATTCTTCTTCGACCCTGATCCGAGCAGCAACGGCGCCAGCCAGAGCGCCGCAGAAATCGGACCGAACTGCGCTCTGATGTGTCATGAAGCCGACCTGGTGATGTACAATGAAACCGGCGTCGGTGTTGATGGATGGTTCTGGCGGGCCGGCGTAACCGACCCAATAGGCCGTGCGCTCGACCTTAATTTTGTCGATTCCCTGCAGACCGATAATGTTTTCAATGGTCTGGATGCTGTGGAAAACAGGGGATATATTCCGAATTTTGAAGCGGAAGTCCGTACTCCCCTGTACACGCATAAGGTCGACACAACGATTGTGGGTACCGATACGTCTTATACGATTGTAAACAGTGAAACTCTTTTTGCGGAAGACTCCGTAGCTTATCTGGCAGATCAGTTAATCCCTGCCGCGCTCGCGGAGCAGCTGGACAGCATATTCGTTCCGGGCTATGTCCTTTCCAATCAGGCCTCCGGAAGCCGCTGGGATGTCGAGGCTGCCGGGTCTTACGACGTGGTCAGAAAACGCTGGACGGTCGAATTCAAAAGAGCGTTGAATACCGGCAATGCCGATGATATAGTCTTCGAGATCGACCATGAATACGGCATCGCGGTGGCGATCGGTGACAATACCAAGCATCCGCATACCGGTTTTGATCCTGTCTTACTAAAATTCTAAAGAATGTTTTGTGAAATTTGAGCCGTCCGCAACAGGGCGGCTTTTTTTTGCAATAGCTTTGCGCAATTCCATTCAACGTATATATTATAGGAAAATTGAAACAGGAGGCAGCATGGCATTAAAAACTGCAGAGGAATATAAACAAAGCCTGCGGAAGATGCGGCCGAATATTTACAAATTCGGCAGGCTAATTGAGGACGTTACAACCGATCCGGTCACGAAATGGACGGTGGAAGGACATTCGCAGATTTATAAAGCGCAGAATGATCCGGAACTGAAAGATAAGGTGACCGTAATATCACACCTCACAGGTGAGCCGATTTCGAGATACCTGTCGATCATCCGTTCAGCGCAGGAGCAGATTGATAATTCGAAGATGAAACGTCTGATGTTTCAACTCTCGGGAACCTGTACCGGCGGGAGATGTGCGGGATGGACCGCCATAAATGCGATGTGGGCGACTACATATGATATGGATAATGATCTTAAGACCAATTATCATCAGCGCCTGACCGAATGGCTCAAGTCCGCCCAGGAAAGGGATATTACAATTTCCGGGGCCCTTACCGATCCTAAAGGCGACCGTACAAAAAAACCCTCACAGCAGGATGATCCGGATATGAACCTCCGCATTGTCGAGAAGCGTGATGACGGTATTGTTGTGCGGGGCGCCAAGGTAATGATTTGCGGGATCGCGGCCGCCAACGAGGTCTTTGTTCTGCCCGGCAGCAGCTACAAGGAGGAGGATGCCGATTGGGCAGTGTCATTTGTAGTTCCCAAGGATATAGAGGGTCTCACAATCGTTGAAGCGCGTCATCCCAATGACACCCGCGAACAGGAAGAGCAGGATTCGTTTGACAATCCGGTCAAACAGGGCGGAATAACACAGGCTTACCTGTTCTTTGAGGATGTTTTTATTCCCAATGAGAGGGTTTTCATGGCCGGCGAATACAAATATACTGGTTCCGCCGTGGTTAACTTCATCCTGCCGTATCGCGCCGCAATTGGCGGATGTGTGGCCGGACAGGGCGATATTAAGGTCGGTGCGGCGATATTGACCGCCCGCGCTAACGGATTGCCGTCCAAAGTATTTTCCGATAAACTTACGCAGATGTATATCAATAATGAGACTACCTTCGGAATGGGGATCGCCGCTGCCGTGCTCGGGAAAAAGCACCCCTCGGGCGCATGGCAGCCGGATCCATTGATTGCGAATATAAATAAGGCGCTTGTGGCCAGACTGCCCTATGAAACCTCGGTTCTGGCGCAGGATATTGCGGGAGGTATCGGAGAAACCGGATGTATGCCTTCCTATGTTGATTATAACGACGAAAACTACGGGCACCTGATAAAGAAGTATCTGAAGGCTGCGGCTTCGGCCGAGACACGTATGCGCGCCGCCCGGCTGGTGGAATGGACCACCACCGGTGCAGGTATCCCCGGATGTATGCATGGGGGAGGTTCTGCTGACGGCGCTAAGATGTTTGTGAGGCTGTTCTCCGGGATGGAAAATTCCGTCAAGGTGGCTAAACGTCTGGCAGGAATTGAAGAGGAACTGCCGGAACCGGCGAAGAAGAAATAAGAATATTATTATAAGCGGAGCGTTTTTCGGCGCTCCGCTTTCTCTTCAAAAAAATAATTGTTTTAATAGCTTATCACACTGGCGATTTATACATTCCCCGTAAAGAAGAATGATCATATCAAGCATGGAGGCACTTATGAAAAAAGGACTGATTCTTCTTGCCGCCCTTCTATTTACTTCGTCCGGCTTGTATGCCGAACCGTGGGAGAAAACCCTGACCTTCGATCTGAAATTAACCCAGACTGCCTACTCCGACAGCTGGACGGGTGGTGAGGCGGGCAATATAAGCTGGGTTTCGACCCTTAACGGAATCTTCGTGAAGCAGATCACGGAGACCATTAACAACAGGACCACCCTCAAACTTGCCTTCGGTCAGACTCATATCCAGGATGCTGAAACCAAGGAATGGGATAAGCCAGAAAAATCGACCGATCAGATCGATATCGAGAATCTCTCCCGCCTGACTTTTGGCGGTTATGTTGACCCTTATTTCGCGGTCAGGCTCGAGACCCAGTTTCTCGACGCCTCAGTTGATTCAATCAAAAGGTATTTCAATCCTCTGCTCCTGACAGAATCGGTGGGCGCCTCAAGAATGTTCTATAAGCGGGACAAAGACGAAATCCTGAGCCGTCTCGGCTTTGCAGTGAAGCAGACAATAAACAACATTATCGTGGATACTGCCGCAAGCGAGAAAGATTGGAATACCCGCACTGATGCCGGTTTTGAGTCAGTCACCGATGTAATCTATAGTTTCTCGGAAAGCCTGGGCTACATTGGCAAGCTCACGCTTTACAAAGCGCTTTTCTTCTCGGAAAAGGACGAAGTTGAGGGAACCCCGGAAGAAGATTACTGGAAAGCTGTTGATGTTAACTGGGAAAATACGATCTCGGCCTCGGTGATCAAATATGTGACCGTTTCGCTGTATGTCCAGTTTTTGTATGATAAACAAATTGAGAAGAAGGGCCGTTTCAAACAGACTCTCGGTCTGGGCCTCACTTACAAGATGTTCTAACGGGTAGTTTGGAGTGTTCTGCTGGAAGCCTCGCAGGATATTCTAAATTTGGGGGAAAGCAAGATGAATGATCTCGCTCTTGTCTTAGATGTTGATGTGGTTATCAAGATGGCCCTGGCGGTTTTGTTGGGGGCGCTGATCGGGGTGGAGCGCGAATATCATGGCCGGCCCGCAGGGCTCAGGACCCATATTCTCGTCTGTCTGGGGTCAACGCTCTTGATTATCGGATCCAGGTCCCTGCCCATCGCAATAGAGGAGGATCCCGGTTTTATCGGTAATTTCGTAATCGATCCAGCCCGCCTGGCGGCCGGAATTATCACCGGAATTGGTTTCCTGGGCGCCGGTGTGGTCCTTAAAACGAAAGACTTCATTCGCGGTGTTACCACCGCCGCATGTATATGGTTTGCTGCCGCAATTGGAATAGTAATCGGTCTGGGATTCTATTTGATCGCGGTCATCAGTACCATCCTTGCCCTATTCGTACTTCTGTTTCTGGTAAAGATCAGCTCCACAATCTATCCCCATACATACAAGCATATTATTATTGCCTCCCGGGACACAGAGATGGAGAAGTTTGCCGAAAACTGTGAAAATATTCTGGAAAGCTATCAGGTCACGATACTCGACACTGATTATTTCAGGGATAAGCAGGGTGGGGAGTTTACGCTGGATTATTATATCCGCAGCCGCAGCCAGGAGATCGGGCTGACGTTGATGCAGAAATTTTCCGGCTTGCCGGAGGTGACCCAGATCAGGATCAACTAAAAAAAACACCGGCGAGATTTCTCTCGCCGGCTAGTGGGCAAGCAACTCAGGCTGCTGCCTGAGGGGAGGTGTGATTTATTCTACATCTCGTAGAAATTAGCCTCAGTTAAGCCCTTCTTCGGCACCGGATACGTTCTATCGATTCAATTACAAATATCTATCATAATCTAAACAGGCAAAATACATACCCGCCCCGGATATTATTGCCTAATATGATGGCAGTCAATATGGTAGCAGATTGGGAGAGCCCTGCGCAGGATAAAAAAATCTCAAATATATCGACTTAACCCAATAAATGCTGATCAAAATCCAATAAAAAGTTCAAAATCAATACACCTGAGGGGAACAGTATGACCCCCCAATCAAAAAACTTGACAAAAGATATATTGTTTATTTTCTAATCTCCATGAGAATCGGAATTTCCACCAGCTTCAACTATCAGATTCCTCTGGCAGAAAATCTCGAGGCCATTGCGGCTGCGGGCTTCAAATTTATATCGGTGGGCGGGAATATCAGGCATTCGAATTATAATACCGCTGAGGGCCGCGGTAAACTCCTGGAATATACCGATAGACTGGGGCTCGACATAGACTCCGTTCATGCGCCATATGATCCGACCTGCGATCTTACCCAGACCCAGGATATATTTGCCCAGAACGCTGTCATAGAAATCAAAAGAAGTATCGCGGCCGCATCCGAACTGGGGGTCGAAAAACTGATAGTCCACCTCTCAACATTCAGGCCCCGAAAGCTGTCTGAGAGAATGGCCAGGATAAAGCTCACTGTTGCTGAAATTCTCGAATTTGCCGAGGAAAGGAGGGTTTTAATAGCGCTGGAGAATCTCGATTCTGACTCGGAGGTCTTATTTAAATATGCAATGGATCTGTTTGAATCAGATTATTTAAGATTTTGCTATGACAATGGGCATGAAATGCTTTATAATGAGTCCATGGATTTGTTGAAGAAATATTACCAGCGCATGATTGTGATGCATTTTCATGACAACGACGGCCGCAGAGATTTACACCTGATTCCATTTGAAGGTAAACTGAATCTTCCGGCGCTGGCAGGGCAACTCAATAAGCTGGAAAGGATTCCGGATATTACCCTGGAATGCGAGATGGAAAATTGCAATTATGCGACGGCAGAGAAATTCCTGGAGGCCGCATATAATAAGGGTATGCAGTTTACGGAAATGCTCAAACGCTGACATCTGAACCTATTCAAGATAATGAGTTAAGGTAAATAATTGTAAGATTGGACTTGCTGCCTGCCGATTTTATAATAAAAGAGCAGGTTAGTTCCTTTGTGCCGAATCGGTTTCGGCGATTGTAAAGAGCATGATGAGCAAAATCAAAATTCTATACATTATCGATGAGATAACAGACGTAACTGCCGGAACTGAAAGACAGTTATCTCTGCTTCTGAGGAATCTGGATCAGGATATTTTTGAACCCCATCTTATGACCCTCAGGGCCACGGAGTGGCTGGACAGCGAATGTTATCCCTGCCCCATCCATAATCTTGAGATGGGCCCGGTATTGTCCCTGTCGGGTTTTAATAAACTGACGGAGCTTAGATACTTTATCGCCGATAATAATTTTCAGATCGTGCAGACGTATTTCCCTGATGCCAATGTGATCGGTGCGCTGGCTGCACGGCAGGCGGGATGTAAGATTATAATTTCAACTCGCAGGAATACCGGATTCTTCTACAATTCAAGCCTGCTCATGGCCACCAAATTCGCCAATCGTCATGTTTCCAGGTTCCTTGCCAATTCCGAACTTGTGGTCAAGGCCATTTCGGAGAAAGAGGGAATCGATCCGGAGCGTTTTTCAGTAATCTATAACGGTCTCGAGGTTGACCGTTTCAGGTTTTCCGAGCAGGATGTAAGGAGTGCGCGGGTTTTTATGGGGACGGCGGAGCATGAGAATCTGGTCGGAGTAGTGGCCAATTTGAGACCGGTGAAAGCGCTTGAAGTTTTTCTGAGGGCGGCCGCCAGAATCAGTCATACACGTGACGACATCAGGTTTGTGATAATAGGCGGGGGGGATGAAACCTATGCGGCCGAACTGAAGCGGATGGCGCGGGAATTGTCTCTGGGTGACAATATAAAATTTCTTGGCGCGGTCGGGAATCCGAGCTCATTTATAAAGAATTTCGATGTGGGAGTCCTGACTTCACGGGCAGAAGGGCTCTCGAACACCCTGATGGAATATGGCGCGCTGGGTGTCGCCTCTGTGGCTACAGATGTGGGTGGGAACTCGGAGATAATTCGGCATGGAGAGACCGGCCTGCTGGTACCGCCGGATGATCCGGAAAAAGTTGCTGATGCAATAGATCAACTGCTCGCGGATCAAAATAAACGCGAGAGGATGGGATCAAATGCCGCCAGGGCGGCCTGGTCCAAATTTAATCTAAATGTGACGGTGAAACTTCACCAGGCCCTGTACACGAAGATGTATGACCAGGTGGTCACTGACAGGGAGCTGGCCGAGGCTGAATGAGCTCTCGATCGTTCTCGGCAGGCGTTGCATTTTACCATATTTCAAATACTAAAAAGTAAATTCTCGTAAGCAAGTCCGCTGTTATGGAGCATTTACAGGAGACAGCTTTTTCGGACGTTCGGCCGATAACATCGAGAAACATAGTCTATATCTTCATAGTCCTGCTTTCAATTGTTTTCGGCATTCTCAATTTTATTGTTCCCTCCCATTATCTTGCGGCGATACTAATAATGGCTGTAGCGGCTGTTATTCTGTTCCTGCACCCATTCGCGGGCCTGCTGGTCTATCAGTTCATTATTATCATCCAGCCCGGGGTGATTTTTCCATCGCTGGGTTTGCTTCATCTCGAAAGGCTCATGGCCATATTCCTGATCATCTCCCTGATTATAAATATCAGGCTCAGGAGGGGCAGGTTGATAATCACAGATCATAAACTCCTTCTCTTCATGATGTTTTTCATCTTGTCCATGCTGATTACTATTCCGGTATCCTACTGGCCCGCGCAATCGCTGGAAAATGTGATTGAATTTTTGAAGAACTTCGCTTTCATACTGCTCATAATAAATATTCTCAAGACAGGCAGGCGACTGCGGATATTTGTGTGGGAATATCTGCTGCTGATCGGCTATATGGCCGCAAGCTCATTGCTCGCATATAAGACCGGCAATGTGGTTGAGGCCCAGGGAATAATCCGCGCTCATGGCTTGGCGGGAACAGATCCCAATACACTTTCTGCAACCCTGGGATTGTCGCTGCCATTCCACTTCATGCTCTTCAGACTGGAGAAGAAAAAATATCTCAAAGCGCTCTCTGTGTTCATAGTCATAATTACAGTCTATACAATTATCCTGACAGGATCGAGGTCCGGTTTCCTGGGGCTCGGAACTGCTGTCATATTGAGCTGGTGGTTCTTGCCCGGACGTTTCATCAGGCTGTTTCTTCTCCTTACTGCAGGATTTGCAGTAATAGTCCTTATGCCGTCGCAGTACCAGGAGCGCTATGCCTCGATATTTTCGAGAGAAAGGGATGCCTCGTCGCAGGAGCGGATCGAGGTCTGGAAGAAAGGCATACGTATGTTCTATGACCATCCCTTTTTGGGCGTGGGCACCGGCGCTTTTGGAACTGCCAATGCCGAGGATTATTCAGAGGATCGCAAGAGCTATCTTAAGGCGCATAATTTGTACATACAGGCAGCCGCCGAATTGGGAATTGTTGGGCTGGCGGCATTTTTTTCCTATGTGGGTGCAATGCTTTACTACATTCGAAAATATAGAAAATATATAGTCGATAAGTTCAGGAAGAAGACCTGGTCCTGGGGTCTTTTGACTGCGATGCAGATTTCGACCCTGGCCTTACTGGTGGTAGGGATGTTCGGGCATAGCCTGTACCGATCGAACTGGTTCTTCTACGGCGCCTTGACGATGGCGATGGGATTGCTTTTGCGCAACAATCGGCTCGAGGAGGAGGTATAGGCAGATGTCTTTGAACCATTATTTCACTAACCCGATTGTAATGCTTGCTTATTATTTCTGGAACAGAATAAGCAAGACTGATCGTCTGGGCATTCTTCGCGCCCTGGATAAAAGCCAGTATTATGATATAGAACGGCTGCGTTCAATACAGCTCAAAAAGATGCGCAATGTTATCAAAAACGCATTTCACAGCTCACCGTTCTGGCAAGAGAAGTTCAAAGATATCGGCCTGGAAGAGGGGGATATAGAGGGTCTTGTTAGCACTGATAAGATACCGAAGCTGACCCGTGAGGATGTCATCAATAATAAAGATAGAATTGTGTCGGGGGCATTTTCCAAAGATGAATTGACTGAAAATGTCTCGGGCGGAACAACCGGTAGCTCCTTATCATATTACCTGAGCAGGCATAGAATTGATTACAGAAGCGCGAGTACGTTAAGACATAACCTGTGGACCTCATATCGTATCGGAGACAGATTGGCGACTGTCTGGGGAGCGCCTGCCGATATGGAATCTCACAGAAGTCTCAGGACAAAGATGCGCGATATATTCTGGGGCGCTTCAATTAATTTTGACAGCAACATAGTGACCGATGATGCGGTCAGGAAATTCGCCCGTGAGTGGGACAGATTCAGGCCCGAGATTCTTCTGGCCTATTCCGGCGCGGTCGATTTCTTTGTAAATCATGCCAGAGATATGAAACTCTCTTTCGCTCCGCCGCGCGCCATTATTACATCTGCAGAGGTCCTCACACCCGGGGCCCGCAAAAATATCGAGGATTTCTTCGAGGCCGAAGTTTTTAATCGCTATGGCTGCCGTGAGTTTTCAGTTATTGCCTCGGAGTGCCGGTATCATAATGGCCTTCACATTAATGCCGAGACATTACTGCTGGAGTTCGAACCTGTCCTTGAAGCACTGGACAACCGCAGGCATTGCAGGGTCCTTGTCACTGATCTGGAGAACCTGGCTTTTCCTTTTATCAGGTACGAGCTCGGAGACGTGGTTGTGCTTTCTGACGAGGAAGACCGCTGCCCATGCGGAAGAAACCTGCCAAGGATCGAGGAGGTTGGCGGAAGGATTATGGATTATTTGAAGCTCCCCGGCGGACGTTATCTCTCCTGTACTGCGCTGACTGCGACATGTTTCCCCAGGGCCAGAGGAATAATCCAATCCAGGATTGTACAGAAAAAAATTGACAAAATCATTGTGCAGATTGTCAAAAACAACGACTTTGATGAGGAATCTTATAATATATTAAAACAAGACCTGGCAAAAGTTTTGGGCGAGGGAATCGAACTTGTGTTCGAATTTCCCGAGCAAATAAAGAGAGAACGATCGGGGAAATACCGTTTCGTCATAAGCGAGGTTGCGGATTAAGATGCCATTTCTATCCTGGCTGATCAGAAGGACCACCTTGCCGATGTATCTCAGGCACAGGGGGGAAGCGGGGCAGCTTTCGTATCTGGATGAGTTCGCCCGGATCGAAAAACTCTCCCTTGACGAGATCAATCAGATTCAACTGCACGCTTTTCATAAATTGATGCAGCATGCTTACCGGTTTTGTCGATATTACAGGGAAATATTCCGGGATATCGGAGCGGCCCCCTGGGATCTGAATTCGATTGGAGATCTGCAGAAGTTCCCTGTGCTGACGAAAGAACTGATCAGGGAAAATTTGGATGGTATCCTGGCGAAAAACATCGATCCCCGGAGAAGACTGCGTTCCGCCACAGGCGGCTCAACCGGCAGGCCCCTGGTTTTTTATCGGGATCAAACCTGCAGGGAGAAGAAACTTGCCATGCAGTTGAATTTTATGCGCTGGTACGGATTCCTGCCCGGGGACAAGCATCTCTTCTTCTGGGGAGCAGCCCGGGATTACGATAGGCTTGATACATTCAAGGCCAGGATTGTGCAGAGGGCGGCCACACGCAGGTGGTTTGTAAACATGAATGATCTTAAAACGGAGAACTTCGACAGGACTGTCGAGCGGCTTGCTAACTTGAGACCCCGATTAGTTTCCGCTTATCCGAATATCATTTATTCTTTTGCACAAGAGGTGGAGAAGAGAAATAAGAGAGTTAAATTCGATAAAATTGTTGTGACCGCGGAGCAGCTATTTGAGCATCAGCGTGAGAAGATCGAGAAGGTCTTCGGGGCGGAGGTTTTCGAGCAATATGGCAGTCGTGAATTCGGGACGATAGCCGGCGAATGCCTTTATCACGACGGCCTGCACTATTTTGCTCCCGGTGTTGTTTTGGAAACTGTGACGGAGGAGGGCAGACCCTCCGGTGAAAATCCCGGCAATCTTCTCGTAACTGACTTATGGAATTATGCGATGCCGCTGATTCGTTATCAGGTGGGGGATCTGGTGAGGCTGGAACATGCGCCCTGCAAGTGCGGCTGCGAACTGCCCAGGGTAGGCGCTGTCGCGGGGCGGGTTGTAGATGCGGTAATCAAGCCTGGGGGTGAGGCAATTGCCGGGCAGGCCCTCATTGCAGTGATACGAAAGTCTGAAATCGATGCCCAGACACAGATAATACAGAAAGGGCCCGTCGAATTTGTGCTCAATTATGTTTCCGGGAGGAAGCTACCGGAGGATAAGCTAAGTTTTATTCGCAGCGGTTTTAATTCGGTAATGGAAAACCAGGTAAAAATAGATTTTAATAGAGTGGATAAGATTGAGAGGGATAGATCAGGAAAATTCCGATACATAAAGAGTGAAGTCAGATCTCCTTTGAAAATATGATTTAAAAGGACTCCGCACACATTAAATTATAATAGGGAGAGGTATTTGCCGGTAATGCTGACACTGATTCAGATTTTCCGATTCAAATAACTGAAGGCTAACTTATTAGATACTAATTGGATATGGCTTATAAATATCCATATAAGGTGCTTATCGTGGCGCCGTCCTTAGATATAATGGGAGGCCAGTCTGTGCAGGCCGATTTGCTTGTAAAGCATCTGCGGACGGGTGGTGTGAATGTCGGATTTGCGCCGCACAATCCACGTCCTCCGGGTGCTCTTTTCCATCTGACTAAAATCAAATATGTGCGCACTCTGGTGGTTTCATTTTTCTATATCGTGAGACTTTTGCGGATGATTCCGAATTACGATATAATCCACGTTTTTTCGGCCTCCTACCGCTCGTTTATTATTTCTCCTGCGCCGGCAATATTGATTGCCAGATATCTGGGAAAGAAAGTGATTTTGAATTATAGATCGGGGGAATGCCGCGATCACCTGAGCAGACAGGGTTGGATAGCGATTCCGATAATGAGAATGGCCGATCGGATTGTGGTACCGTCTGAATACCTGGTCGAGGAGTTGGCTGATTTTGATTTGGAAGCTTCTTATGTGTACAATCTGGTTGATCTCGCGCAGTTTGAATTTGAGCGGCGGGAGAAATTTGCGCCCCGGATAATAGTGGCCCGAAATCTGCAAAAGGTCTATAATATTTATGCTTCTGTCAGGGCATTCGCGATTGTGAAGAATAGATATCCGCAGGCCCTGCTCACCATTGTCGGTAGCGGACGGGATGGAAAGGATATCAGGGATTTTGTCAAAAAAGAAGGAATTGCAGATGTAATTTTTGCAGGCAGGGTCGAAAGAAATGATATGGCCCGGCTGTATCAAGAGCATGATATATTTCTGAATTCGTCCGATATTGATAATATGCCGGTTTCCTTTCTGGAGGCTTATGCCTCCGGGCTGGCTGTCGTGTCCACCGCCGCCGGTGGAATACCTCATATTTGCAAGAACGGCGAAACCGGACTGCTTGTTGCCAGAAATGACCATGAGGCCCTGGCGAGGGAGATGCTCAGGATTATAGAAGATAATGGCCTGGGAGTGCATTTGACCCGGTCTGCGAAAGAGGAGTGTGTAAGGTTTACATGGCCCTCGGTTAGAAAAGGATGGCATGAAATCTACACGGAAGTATATGATGAATACAAGTAGGCTCGTGAAGGTTGGATCGAAGATCCTGCAGGGACAGTTTCCGGAGCTCATTTTCCGGGGCAGGGAAGCTCTTGAAAAAATAGCCGAAAGGCGCAAAGCCGCTTCCGGGGCATATAATTTCAGCCGCGAGAAGCTGGAAGACTTAATCAAAGATAAAGAGCTGCTCAAAACAGGCCTGGCAGCGAATTTCAGAAACCGCAAAACCCCCAGGTTCTTCTTCAATACTGAGAGAATTGAATGGATGGAGAAGATTCCGGAGTTTTTCCCGGCTGAATGTGAACGCAGCCTGAAGGCGGCAGAGGAGATTCTTCGGGATAGGTATCCTGTATTCGGGGATGAGCCCATGGATTTTGGCTCTCCTCCCAACTGGTTTCTCGATCCTTCCACCGGAAAGAGTTCGAAACCGGAATTCTATGATGATATACCATATCTGTATCGCGATTCCGTAGGTGATGCCAAAGTAGTCTGGGAGTTGTCCCGCTTGAAATTCATCTATCCTCTGGGGCAGGCATATATTCTGACAGGGGTGGACAGATATGCCCTCAAGGCATTCGGCATACTGGAAGACTGGTTCCGCCGCAATCCTCCCCGGCAGGGAATCAACTGGTGCTCATCCCTGGAGTGTGCCTTCAGGATATACGCCTTGATCTGGACAATCGAACTATTCAGAAATATCGAATTGCTGGATGACCGCTTTGCCGAACTGGTATGGTATTATGTCTATCACCTTGCCGATCATATCAATTCCCACCTTTCCTTCTATTTTTCGCCACACACACACTTGACAGGCGAAGCCTTTGGTCTATTTTTGGCCGGGTTGTTTTTCCCCGAGCTGAATCGTTCCGAAGATTTCATGACCCGCGGGCTGGAAATACTGGAAAAAGAGCTTGCAAATCAGTTTACCGAGGAGGGAGCCCATACCGAACTCTCCATTTGCTATCATCGCTACAGCCTGGATTTTTATATGCATACGATTCTTTTGGCCGAGATAAATAATATTCCTCTGCCGTCGATCTTTCGCGAGAAGACCGAGCAGATGGCGGAGTATTTGCATAAATTAAGGCGTCCCGACGGGCTCTGGCCCCAGCTTGGGGATTCTGACGGCGGAAAACTGGTCTGGCTTGAATTTGACGATGCCCGCGACTGCACGGCATCCCTTTCCAATGCAGCGCTGCTCTTCAATCGCAAGGAATTTAACCCGGGTCACGCCAGATTCGAATCGGCCTGGATATTCGGTATATCGGCCTGCCGCGAACATAACCATAAGAGAGAAAAGTGCGAACAGCTTGTATCAGAGCATATTAGAGATGCCGGCTATGCTGTATTGCGAACGGAAGATCAGAACAGTTATCTGCTGTTTGATTGCGGCAGGTTTGGATCGAAGGAAGCTGCCCACAGCCATGCCGATGCGCTTTCCTTCGAGTTGATTCTGGGAGGCGAGCCGGTATTTATCGATCCGGGCACTTATTGCTATACGAAAGACAAAGGCATGAGAAATTATTTCCGCTCCGGGGCCGCCCACAATATCTGCCTGGTGGACGGAAGGGGAAGCGCTGACGAGGAAAATATATTTGACTGGCAGTATTATGCCGACGCCGAGGTTCAAAATGTTATCCTGGCCAGATATTTTGATTTCATTAATGCCGGATTTGCCCGCAGAAAGGCGCCGGGATTTCAGCATGAGCGGGCTGTTTACAGAGTTGCGGATGATTACTTTATTGTATTGAACAGGGTCATAAAAGGGATTGATTCAGTTTCAAAATTCCTCTTCCATACACCCTTTTCCTCGCACTCATTTTCACCCGGCCAAAATCAGATCATCCTGGAATCCTCCCGGAAGAGAGTGATCCTGAAGCCCTTGTCAGAAATTGACTACAGATTTTCCGCCGAAAGCGGCCGTCAAGATCCCCCTTCAGGATGGTACTCGCGGGATTACCTGGAACTCGATAAAATTACCACCCTGGTGATAGAGCCGGTGCATTCCGGGAATCTCGAGATTCCATTTTGTATAGTTCCCTGCAACAAACAGAGCAGCGGCCCTGAATTTCAGCATCTGGGTTCGGGTTCCTGGTCGATTCGGACAGATGACTTCTCCGATTACTGGAAATTTTCCTCTGAAGGCAAGTCGGCCTTCTTAAGGAAAGATGAAAATTCCCGGGTGACGATGTTATTTCTTGCTCAGGATGGGACAATCGAAATAGCGGGTCTCAAATACTGGGAATCGAATATTACTGCAGGATTATATGGATATATCGAGGATTGCGTCTTGTTTCTCGAGGGTGAAATATCCGGAAAGTGCCGTCTGCTGACAGATAATTTTGCCAGAGTGAGGTACAGAGGCAATGAATATGAAGTTGTTACCAGCGGGCGGTATGTAGAGTTTGAGATATAGGCATGTGCGGATTTTGCGGAGTCTACTTCAAGGATAAAAGCAGAAAAACAGATCAGCAACTTCTAAGAAAAATGGCCGACACCTTGCGCCACCGCGGCCCTGATGATTCCGGCGAATACGTAAATGGCAATCTTGGGTTTGGCTTCAGACGGCTGTCGATTATAGACCTTGTCGGCGGGCATCAGCCCATGTCGAACGATGACGGCTCTATCTGGATTGTATATAACGGCGAAATCTATAATCACCTCGAACTCCGCAAGACCCTCCAGGGCAAAGGTTACAAATACAGGACAAACTGCGACACCGAGGGCGTCATCCATGCTTACGAAGAGTACGGACGGGATTGCGTTCATCATCTGCGCGGCATGTTTGCCTTCATGATCTATGATCTGAATAGAAACAGGCTCTTTGCGGCCAGGGACAGGCTGGGCATAAAGCCGCTGTATTACTATGACTGCCGGGATCACCTGAGCTTCGGTTCGGAAATCAAAGCGCTTTTGGCCTTCGATGAAATCCCGCGTGAATTGAATCATGATTCCCTGGCTGAGCAGATGGCGCTCAAATACACTCTCGATGATCAAACGCTATTTAAAGGCATAAAAAAATTATTGCCCGGTCACACTCTCACTTTTGAAAATGGCGCGACAGAAATTCGGCAGTACTGGGATCTCGATTACCAAAATGTCGATCCGGAAAAATCGGAGCAATGGTATGTCAGGCGCTTCACTGAACTTTTTGATGAGTGTGTGAGGATGCACCTGATGTCTGATGTCCCCCTCGGGATGTTCCTCTCGGGAGGGATAGACTCATCGGCGATTGCAGCACGAGTGAGCAGGATGCTTGAACAGCCAATCAGGACATTCTCGGCGGCATTTAAGGAAAGGGCTTTTAATGAGCTGGAATACAGCCGTCTGAGCGCAGAGCAGTGCGGGGCCGAACGGCATGAGATTACAATCAGCCCGGAGCAGTTCTTTTCGGATCTTCCCCATATGATTTACCATGAGGATGAACCGATAGCACATCCCTCATCAGTGGCTTTGTACTTCGCGGCAAAGCTGGCACGGGATCACGTCAAGGTAGTATTGACAGGCGAAGGATCGGATGAATTGCTGGCTGGATATGAGCGCTATTATCAGACTCTGTATAATCTGAGGGCCGGAAAAATACTGGGGCTGCCGGTTCTGAATTCAGTCAGGAAGTATCTTTTCAGGCCCTTCCTCGATTTTCTGCCCGATAAATTTCCTTACAAGAATAAGGCGCTCAGGACGACAGTCTACCTGGACGATGATCTCGATACGATATTTCTCGACAACTATTCTACTTTCTCACGTCATGTGCAAAAGTCACTGTACAGCCGGGGGATGTTAGATGGCTTTGACTTCGAAAAGCTTTATCATAATTACCACAGTATTTGTGGTAATTGTAATTCGGGCCATCTTTTGAATAAGATGCTGTATGCAGATATAAAGACCTATCTTCTGGAACTTTTGATGAAGCAGGACCAGATGTCGATGGCGGCCTCGATTGAAAGCAGGGTCCCGTTTCTGGATCATAAGCTGGTGGAATTCGCAGCCGCGCTTCCGATCAGTATGAAGCTCAAGGGTTTTGACACCAAACGCATCCTGCGTATGGCCATGAAGGAAAGAGTTCCCGCTCCCATCCTGTCCCGGTCGAAAAAGGGTTTTCCGGTCCCGATCGAGAAATGGTTCCGGTATGACTATAAACATATTGTGACAGATATACTATTCGACCAGCGCACCAGGAAGCGGGGCATCTTTAATCAGAAAACAGTTGAACAGATTGTCGGGAAACATCAAACCGGGGAAAAAAATTATTCCGACCAGATCTGGACATTAATCAATTTTGAACTCTGGCAGCGCATTTTCCTTGAGCGGGAAGATTACAGCGCGATCCGGCTGCTCTAAGTTTTAGATTGCAGCCGGGAAGCCGTTTCATATCTTATCTTATTATGAAAATTCTCTGGATAAAATCCGATTTTCTTTATCCTGCCGATACCGGCGGGAAAATCCGCAGCTATAATATTTTGAAAAAGCTCTGTGGGATGCACGAGGTGAATTACCTTTGTCTGGCCGAGGAAGAGCCTTCCAAAGAGGGCTTGGAGCACCTGAAAGGTCTCTGTAATCAGGTTGAATATATCCGCTTCAGCCCGGGCAGGAAATTCTCTCCGCGATTCTATATTTCATTGCTCGCGAATTTACTATCGCCGCACCCATACGTGATCAATAAATACAGGAATAAAAGAGTGGGACAGAAGATCGAAGAATATATTCATAAGAAAGGTATAGACCTTATTCTCTGCGATTTTCTTGAGATGGCCTCCAACTGCATCGATATCCATGATTTTCCTAAAGTGCTTTTCCAGCATAATGTGGAGACCGAAATCTGGCGCAGACATCATCAGGTCAGCAGAAATCCTCTGAAGAAGGTTTATCTCAAAATCGAGTATGAGAAGTTTTTCAGGTACGAGAAAAAGGCCTGCTCCAGTTTTGATGATGTCCTGGTTGTATCAGAATCTGACGGCAGGCTGTTGGAGGACAGGTATGACGTCGGACACACGACGCTTATTCCGACCGGGGTCGATGTTGATTACTTCAGGCCCGATCTGGAAAAAATGAAACCCGAAAATATAGTCTTCGTCGGCTCCATGGACTGGCTCCCGAATCAGGACGCCGCGGAATTTTTCGTTAAGGCTGTTTATCCTGAGATTAAATCCAGGCGTCCCGATGCCCGGTTTTACATCGCCGGTCGACGGCCCCCGGAGCACATCCGAATGCTGGCCCAACGGGATAATTCCATCACTGTAACCGGCACAGTGGACGATATCAGGCCTTACGTCGATGCGGCCGGTGTTTATGTCGTGCCGATCCGGATAGGCGGCGGGACACGGATAAAAATCTACGAGGCCATGGCCCAGAAAAAAGCGATCGTATCCACCAGCGTCGGGGCAGAGGGATTGCCATTGACAGACGGCCAACATATTATTATAAAAGATAAACCGGATGATTTCGCGAAGGCGGTCCTGGAGTTAATGGAAAACCGGGATTTAGCTTCAAGACTGGGCGAGAACGGCCGTAAGCTGGTAGCGGAAAACTATAGCTGGGAGAAGGTAGCCGGGAGGTTTTCCAATGCTCTGGAGGATGTTTTAAACGGGACCCGCGGCAGGAGAGCTGTCGTCGATAATCTGGGAGAATCGCATTAATGAAGATATCTGTATTCGGGATGGGTTATGTAGGCTGTGTCACTGCGGCCTGTTTCGCGGATCAAGGTCATGATCTGATCGGGGTGGATATAAATGAATCCAAGATTGAATTCATCAATTCCGGAAAATCCCCCGTCATCGAAGATGGTATGGACGAGCTTATAGCCCGGGTGGTCGAGAACGGCAAAATGGTGGCCACAATGGACACCAAGAAAGCCATAAATGAAAGCGAAGTAACATTGATTACGGTCGGCACACCCTCGAAAGAAAACGGCGATCTCGATCTCACTTATGTCGAAAGGGTGGCAGCCAAGATCGGATCGCTCCTGGCCAACAAAGATGGATTCCATATAATTGCGCTCAGATCGACGGTTCTTCCGGGTACGACAGAAGATTTCCTGATTCCCATTCTGGAACAGAGTTCAGGCAAGAAGGTCTATGTGGATTTTGATGTTTACTACAATCCGGAGTTCTTACGGGAAGGCAGTTCGATTGAAGATTTTTATAACCCGCCATTTACGGTCATGGGCACTCATGATCCCTCAGCCTCGTCGAGACTGGATGAGCTCTACGCCTTTATCGACGCGCCTTTTTTTAAGAGCTCGATCAAAGCCGCTGAAATGCTCAAATATGTAAATAATTGCTTTCACGGCCTGAAGGTGGCTTTTGCCAATGAAGTGGGGATGATCTGCAAGCGCCTTGGAGTGGATTCACATGAGGTGATGGATCTGTTCTGCATGGATGACAGATTGAATCTTTCAAGCTATTACCTCAAGCCCGGATTTGCTTTTGGCGGGGCCTGTCTGCCGAAGGATATCAGGGCCCTGAATTATAAGTCCAAGATGCTGGATTGCGACTCCAAAATTATCAACACCATTCTGCCCTCCAATCAGAATCAGATTGAGGAGACCCTGCGCTTGATCTATGCCACAAAAAAGAAGAGGGTCGGGTTGCTCGGGCTTGCATTCAAAGCCGGCACCGATGATATGCGCGAATCACCCCTGGTAACGTTGGCTGAGACCCTGCTCGGAAAAGGTTTTGAACTGAAAATCTATGATAAAAATGTCTCTCTGGCGAGGCTGACAGGGGCGAATAAAGCCTATATCGAGAAAGAAATTCCCCATATCGGTAATCTTCTGGCCACAACAGTGGACGAGGTCTTTAATTTTTCCGATGTAATTGTATTGGGTTCCAAAGATCCGGATATAGAGTATATTGCCACAATGGATTCGGACAAGATTATTATTGATCTGGTGCGAATTGTGGATGATCTTTCCGAAACCGGCGGCAATTACGAAGGACTGTGCTGGTAAGAGGGATAGATGGAAATGCCCCGGCAGTTTCAGACATTAATGCCGTGCAGAACACAAAGAACCTGAATAGACATCCAGATCGTTCCTGTCGAGATATTGTCAATCAGTGATCTGGCGGGAGGAATAGATGACGACCGGAGCTGTATCCCTCAGAGTGATAATCATCGGCGTTTTATTTCATCTTCAGCCGTTAGCAAAAGGTGAAATTCCCACCGATTCAAGAAAAGACGCCCTTGTTAGCGCCGGGATAGACGGAACCTGTCGAATAGATAGCATCAACATCAAACGATATGATATCTTTCCCGGATATTCGGAATGCGGCCGGCTGCTGGATTCGGTCAAAAAGTACAATCCAAATTCGATAGTAATGCTTTATAACTCAGGCACGGATAATTATACAACACCCGGAATTACGGAGGGCAATTACTACGGGGCTGTTGAGCACAACTGGCTCACAGCCAGATGTGTCGAGATGGGGTATTCGCCTGAAATTTTATACCTGCATTTCTATGGAGATACGAAGGTTTCCGGCTGGACCATCCCCGGAACATACTCAGTCGATATGGCCGACAGCGACAGTGTGAGTCGCGCTCCGGACTATCTTTCATACTATCAGGGTAAAGGGATCGGGCGGATTCTGGTCAATTATGCCCACCCGATTACTCGCCAGCTGCAGATCGAATATGCCTGCATGCTTTTTGACAGCCTGGAGAATTCGATGTGGAAAGATTTGAACGGGCGCCAGTCTCACTTTGATGGAATCTATCTGGATAACTGGATGCATAATTGGGGAAGGCACGGTTACGGCGCTATGGGGCTTATCAGTTCCGGCGGACGCGTGGCCGAGACTCCCGGCGCGAATCTGGTTTACGGTACTGCAGATTTTGCAGAGTGGTACTGGGAGCAGATGAAGCTGTTTGCCGCCGCTCTCAGGGATACCCTGGCGGGGGGTGGGAGCTGGACGCAGGATAAAACGAAGAAGTATCTCTCACTCAATGTCGGCCAGAGCTGGCACGATGATTATGCCAATCCAGACATTGCCGGGGGCGATTTCCTTGTGATGGAATATCTGTACAACCCTGTACATAATCCAAACGCCAGCATCTATGGGTTTGAAGGAATGGCCTCCAGGGATTCCGCCTGTGCATTGAACGGCGTCTCAATAGTGTACTGCTCTCGTCAGGAAATCGGCGAAAACGGCGAATTTACATGGGGCGATGCTGTTTATAACAATATGGTTTCCTTTTATGGAATCACTTCAGGTGAATCCTATTTATTCCAGAGGGCCGGGCTGGGAGCGCCATATACCGCCCAGTATAACGAGCATTTCGACAGTTTGGCCTGGCGCGGATGTATGGATTATGATCTCGGCAATGCGCTCGAACATTATGAAGTGTATCAGACAGGCACCGATCCCCGGGGGCAGTATTATAAGGTCTTTTCCCGCAATTTCGAAAAGGGCCTCGTTATGATGAGGCCGCTTAATGATTGGGATGAGGTTTTCGATGCGGCCACAAAAATCTCCGTCAATCTTCCCGGGGCATACAGAAAATTAAACATTGACGGCAGCCTGGGTCCGGCCGAGACCAGCATACAACTCCAGAATGGGGCCGGAGCTGTATTAATTCCAATTGACATGGGAGATTGGATTCCGCCGCCCATCCCGCTTTATCCGGCAGAGGGCGATGTTGTGCCCAATATACGGCCGGAGTTCGGAATCCAGATTTCTCAGTCCGGAGAGGAACTCGATTTTTATTTCCAGGTTGCTGATAATAGCGAATTTTTGGCTCCTGTCTCATCAGGTCCTATCTCCGGGCGAGCAGATCTTGTAGAGTGGATTCCGGCTGAAACCCTGAAATCCGGCAAGCATTATTTCTGGCGCGCCCGGGCGGCAAATTCCGCCTGGTGCGATCCGGTCGGATTCAGTATCAGCGCAGAGATACATGTTTCGCCCAATCCCTATAGACCGCTTCAACATGAAGCAGGCGTGGTCTTCAGAAACATTCCCGACGGCGCCGATATTAAGATCCTGACCATAAATGGCGATGTAATAAGGGAGTTTACAGATTTGCCCGGGCCGGAATTGAGATGGGATGTGACCAGCGACCGGGGACGGAAGCTCGCATCCGGTGTATATCTTTATTACGTGATTACCGACGGTACGACAGTTTCCGGTAAACTTGCGATTATAAAAGAATAGAGGCAGTTCGTGGGTATTCCGTGTATGAAAAGGCCAGCGGATGGCCTTTTTTTATTTCCAGTCGGCCTTTATGTGTTTGTATTCTTCCTTTAAAATGGCATACCAGATGAGGTCCATCCACGTCCCCCCGCGCCAGATTGACTTGCGCATAATCCCCTCCTTTTTGAATCCGGTTTTTTCCAGCACCCTGGCGGAGGCGATATTAGGGTGCATTACCCGGGCATAAATCCGATTCAATTTCAGCTGTTCAAATCCGAATTTTAAAACTAATTGCAGCGCCTCCCTGGCGATACCCTGACTCCAGTATTTCCTGCCCAGCCAGTATCCTGTCTCCGCAAATAGATGCTGGAAATTCACATGTTCCAGGCTGATCATGCCGATTATCTCTTTCTCCTCTTTGTACTCGATGCCAAAATTAAAGGCCTTTTTGGCCCGCAGGGCAGTGTGAGTGACGGCGATAAACCGGTAGGCATCATCGAGCCGGTAAGGATTCGGCAGGAATGTATAGCGTGAAATCTCCTCATCACCGGCATGTTTATAAATCGATTCGGCATCGGACTTATGCACCCGGCGGAGATTGATTTTTCGTCCTTTTAATGTCGGAAGCATTACTGGCATAATGGCCCTCATCTGATACTCTAATCAATATTGCCCGGCCGGTTCTTCTATGTCAAGCGCTTAGATCCGGGAAGATCCGCTCGACCGATAGAAAGCGGGCAATTACACCTCCAGTATATGCCGAAAATATCTACTTGCGCCCCAAAACTTTCATGGCTGCCTTAATTATGTCCACGGCTTTCAGATGATATGTCTGCATCAATTCCTCGGGTTGGCCGGAGCGCCCAAAGGAGTCCTGGATGCCCACAAATTCCATTGGAACAGGGCTGTTTTTAACAATAACCTCAGCCACGGCCGAGCCAAAGCCGCCATAGACCTGGTGCTCCTCTGCCGTGACAATGGCGCCGCATTCGGAGGCGGCTTTGATGATTATATCTTCGTCGATGGGCTTGACCGTGTGAATGTTTATGATACGGGCATCGATTCCATCGCGCTGTAACTCATCAGCGGCCGCCAGGGCCTCATAGAGCATGACTCCGCAGGCCAGAATGGCGACATCTCCGCCGTCACGGTACAAAGCCCCTTTTCCGAATTCAAAAGGTGTTTTTTCGCCGGTTACAACGGGGACATTTTCACGGCCGAAACGGATATAAACGGGTCCTTTGATATCTATCGAGGCCAATGTCGCCTTGCGGGTTTCATAGTAATCACAAGGCACTATGACTTTCATGTTGGGAAGGGAACGCAGGATCGAGATCTCCTCCAGGGCCTGATGGGTGGCTCCATCCGGGCCAACCGAGATGCCGCCATGTGCCCCGCCAATTTTGACATTCAGATTGGAGTAGCAGATAGTGACCCTGAGCATATCCAGGCAGCGGCAGGTTGCAAAGGCGCCGTATGTGGTGAAGAAAGGAATCTTGCCCACGAGCGATAGTCCCGCGGCGACATTGGCCATGTTCTGTTCAGCAATTCCGACCTCGATGAATCGTTGCGGGAATTCTTCCGCAAAGAAATTGACATTGGTGGAATCGCGCAGGTCTCCCACCAGCACCACAACCTTTTCACTTTTGCGGCCGGCATCCACCAGCCCATGCCCGAATCCCACCCGCGTTTTTTTCAGCTCAACCATTGCGAAGCCTCTCAGACCATTCCCGGAACGTCGTGCCCAGCTCAGCCAGCGCTTTTTCTCCCTGGTCCGGTGCGGGAGGCTTGCCGTGCCACTCCGCCAGGCCCTCCATGAATGAAACTCCCTTACCCATTACGGTATGACCGATTATCACTGACGGCTTGCCGGTGAATTCAGAGCAGGCCTTCAATGCCCCCAGGATTTCTCCCATATTGTGTCCGTCGATCTCATAGACATTCCATCCGAATGACCAGTATTTTTCGGCCAGCGGGGCGATATTCATAACTTTCTCTGTCTCGCCGTCAATCTGGCGGTGGTTGTAATCAATCAGGGCACAGAGATTGTCGAGCCTGTAATGGGCGGCGAACATGACCGCCTCCCAGATCGAGCCCTCCTGCTGCTCACCGTCGCCCATGAAGCAGAAGACGCTGCGTTCACTGCCGTCCATTTTGATCCCATAGGCCGCCCCACAGGCGATCGACAGGCCCTGCCCCAAAGAGCCGGCGGAAACCTCGATCCCGGGGGTATGCAGGCAGTTTGGATGCCCCTCCAGATGGCTATTGAGCTTTCTGAATGTGAGCAGATCCCTGAGCGGAAAATAACCGGCTTCAGCCAGCACAGAATAAATCAGGGGGCTGACATGCCCGATAGAGAAGAAATTCAGATCGCGCACGGGATCATCCGGATTACCCGGATTGTGATTGAGAATGTTAAAATACAGGGCCGCCGCCATATCCGCGCAGGACAGCGGCCCGCCGGAATGGCCGCTCTGGGATTCGACCAAAAGGGTAATAATGTCGCGCCTGATATCCAGCGCCTTCTGATTCAACTGCTCAATATCAAAATTGAAAGGATTCAATTGACACCCTGATAATAATAACAAGTGAATAAGTGCCAAAAATAGGGGAGAAGAGGAGCATTGTCAATTTTTTTATCTGCGGTGTTTCAGGCAGACGGGCGAACTCGACCCTCTGTTATTTGGACTCCAGCATTATCTGGTCGTAAATCATCTCGACTTTTTGCTTGAGCTCCTCCAGGCTGCCGTCATTTTCGATAACAAAGTCGGCCGCGGAGATCAATTCCTCGCGATTTGTCTGGGAATTTATGCGGTCGCGTATTTCCTGATCGGTAAGTCCTTTCGTTTTTAAGCGCAGTATTTGCGTATCCGGCGCAGTGACCACGCACACAGTCCAGTCCATTTTTTCATGCCAGCCCCAGTCCACCAGCAGGGCGGCATCGACAATAGCCAGTTTGCACTCGGGATCAAGCGAGCACTTATCCAATTCCTCCCTGAGTCTCTGCAGCAGAGGAGGATGGACGATTTTGTTCAGTATTTCCCTTTTTTCGGCTGAGGCAAAGACGATTCTGCCCAGTTCCCTTCTTTTCAGAATCCCTTGTGGGGTAACGATTTGGGGGCCAAAGGCGCGGATCAGCTTGGAAAGGATGGGGGGCCTTTCTTCGACAACCTCCCGGCCTATCTCATCGGCATATATTACCCTTCCGCCGAATTTAGCAAATTCCCTTGCGACCGTGGATTTACCGGAGGCAATCTGTCCGGTTATACCGAGTTTTATCATACATATTCCTATATGCTACAAATAGTTAAATTGTTGCATTTATTTTTTTGTCCGCCTCTGAAGGTGAATTATTTTCATAATCTTCCGATCTAAATTTAAGAAATATTAAGGCATTTGGCAAATAAAGCGAATTATCTGTGTCGTATATTATTTGGCACTGGGGTAATTCTTACAGCTTTATGTACCCAATCCATAAGGCGAATCATTATTTTTTTATCTTGACTTTATTTATTAAATTTTTGTAAACTCCCATAGAAGATATGGGGGATAAGCCCTGGGGCAGATCGTTTTTCAGGGCTTTTTGGGGAAGGCTGTGTAGAAGGTATGATGGTCATGGATGACAACCATCCTCTAAGGATTGGGAAGTTACAACCGCACGGTGGCCGCGGATCGGGGGCCGATAATACCTGTTTTAAAAATGCAAGAGAGCGTTATGTACATGGAGGATTTCGAGCAAAGGAGGTGTGTATAGGCTTTCGTTACAGATCTTACCCAAAAAATCCTATCTTTTCAACCTGGGCATTTTGATTTAGATAAAAATGTTCGATGGTGAAGTTTGTCCAATTTGTAACAAGGAGGTGTGAAGTACCTAAAATTGTTAATGTATATCTTATAAGTTTTTTCCCTAACAACAAAGTGAGGAGGTTTCACCTTGTTTAAACACAAACTGATTTTATACCTGCTGACTGCGGCGGTCGCATTACTGCTTCTGTCATCGACAGCCTTCGCAGCCAATGTAGGTAAGGTCGCGGGCAGGGTAGTGGACCGTGAGACCGGGGAAGGCTTACCGACAGTAGCCGTCCAGCTGGTAGGAACCAACATGGGCGCCCTGACTGATGTCGACGGGCAGTATACGATTCTGAATGTGCCCGTAGGCGAATACGACATCAAGGCTGAGCTGGTCGGTTATCAGCCGATTGAGAAGCGCGGCATCTTTGTCTCCGTTGACCTGACCACCTATGTTGACTTCGAGCTCACTTCCAGGGCTATCGATGTCGGCGAGGTTCAGGTTGTCGAGGCCGAGCGTCCGCTGGTCATCAGGGACCAGACTTCGACCCTGCGCCTGGTTTCGGGAGATGAGATTCAGAATCTTCCGACCAAGGACTACCAGGATGTTATTGGTTTCTCCACCGGCGTGGTTACATACCAGGACAACTTCGGTATACGGCAGCGCGGTGGAGACGAGACGTCCAATAACCCAACCCTGAATATTCGTGGTGGCCGACAGAATGAGGTTGCCTACATGGTTGACGGTTTTGACACAAAGGACCCGTTGACCGGTCTGGCTAACCTCAGTATTAATAACAACTCGATCGAAGAGATCTCGATTACAACCGGTGGATTCAATGCCGAGTACGGCTGGATTGCCTCGGGTGCAGTTCAGGTGACAACCAAGGAAGGCATCAGGAATTACTCCGGTAGTGTCGAGGCGATTACCAGTAATTTTACCGATGACTATGGCTATAACAGCTATTCGGTTGATTTTACCGGTCCGATTCTTCCCGATAACGAGAAGCTTTCATTCTTCGTTTCCGGCGAACGCCGGGTGGAGGATGATCGTTCTCCTCATGCGCTGAACGATGGCGATCGTCTGCCCAATAACGATCTGCGTGGATGGACCTGGCAGGGTAAATTACGTTATGATGTTACCCCCAATTTCATCGCGCGCATCGGAATTC
The DNA here is from genome assembly GCA_011056555.1 of Candidatus Zixiibacteriota bacterium. GTDB lineage: Bacteria > Zixibacteria > MSB-5A5 > JAABVY01 > JAABVY01 > JAABVY01. Next base: position 30,802 of record DSEQ01000005.1, read on the forward strand.
TGGGCTCCTACGATGAGTTCGATCGTTATGATCGTTCATTCCACTTTAACCAGGAGCACATGGCCAAGTTCGAGGATAGAAACAATTCATTCTATCTGCAGTTTACCCATAATGTCAGCAAGAAGACTTTCTGGACAGCCAAGGCCAACTACTTTGAAACCTACAGGTTCCTTGGCGACGGCGTTTTCTTTGATGACCCCTGGGCCTATGCTTCCGAGCTCAACCCTAATTTCAACGATACCAAGCTCTTCTGGCCGGGCGACGATCCCGAAACCGAGGAGGATGAGGCTCACTTCTTTGATGATTTCACCAAGAGGGAATCAGCCTACTACGGCGCTGAATTCGATATTACATCGCAGATCAATGCCGAAAATGAATTGAAATTCGGTCTGGAGTATCAGCGGCATACATTGCGCTGGCTGCGCCATGCCACCCCCAGAAGGCTCTATCAGGGTCCCGAAGGCGGCCTGGATGACGTGGATAACTATGGATATGATATCGTGTTCCAATATGATGCAGATTCGAATATAGTCGGCGCATCCATCGAGGATCTGGATGACGGCTGGAACGCCGCCAAACATCCCTATACCTTTGCTGCCTACCTCCAGGATAAATTCGAGTGGGAGGGCCTGGTGGTCAATGCCGGTTTACGTTATGATTATCTTAATGTGAACACTGACCGGCTTATCAATGATGAGATCCCGCTTGATCCATTCGAGAGGGCTCTGGATCCTGATGCCACCGATGAAGAGATTCAGATGGCGCAGGAGCTTAACCCTGAGGATCTGGAACCGGCCGAGGCCGAACAGAGATTGTCGCCTCGTCTGGGTATCGGATTCCCGGTAACGGACAAGACAGTCTTCCATCTATACTATGGCAAGTTCTTCCAGCGCCCTGAGCTCCAATACCTGTACACGAGCTATGATTATCTCGAGTACATGGTGCGCGAGGCTCCCTATTACAATCCGGTTGGAAATCCGAATCTTGAGCCCGAAGAAACCACGGCCTACGAGGTCGGTGTAACCCACCAGCTCGGTGATAATGCCAGGTTTGATATGACAGCCTATTATAAGGACATCAAGAATCTTACCCAGGTTATCAACCAGCCCTCACAGCCGAATGCTTTTGCTACGTATCGCAACCAGGATTACGGCACGGTCAAGGGTCTGGAATTTGCAATGAAGATGCGGAGAACCCGAAATATCGCTTTCGATATTGCCTATTCTCTGCAGTACGCCAACGGTACCGGCTCATTTGCCACTTCCCAGACCAATATTGCCTGGACGAATTCAGAGCGTCCGCGGAGAGTATCTCCCCTGGAGTTCGATCAGAGGCATAAGATTACGGCCATCGTGGATGTTCGCAGCGGTCGGGGCGAAGGCCCCAGGCTGGGCGATTTTTATCCTCTGGAAAAGTCCGGAATCAATGCGGTTCTCACAGTTGGATCGGGCCTGCCATATTCGCCTTCAGAGATCTTTAACGAGGTCACACTGGCGGCGGTATCGCCTAATCCGGCCGCTCCGATTAACTCCCGCTACGGCCCCTGGACCTACAGGGTGGATCTCAAGGCCAGCAGGTCCTTCAATATTGCCAGCCTTGATCTGAACTTCTATGTCTGGGTACTTAATGTCTTTGATACCGAGAATGCAATTGCGGTATACGAGGGCACCGGTAAGCCGGATGACACCGGCTGGCTGGCAACCGAACCGGGACAGGTATTTATTGATACCTATAGCGAAGCTGATCCGAATTACGGCAATATGAATGGTCTGGAACAATATGAGTTCCGCCAGAGAGACCCGAGAAACTATGATATTCCTCGTATGATCCGTCTCGGCATGAGACTCAGCTTTTAAATGGGAAGTTTAAGGAGGAAAGGATGCGATTAATAAAGACCTTTATCTTTCTCGTCTGTCTGGCGATGCTGACCTCAGTCGCATGGGGTGTGTCGAGTCAGACCGGAAAGGTTCAGTCGTCGAACCAGGCCCTGATTTTAGATACCGATACGTATCTGGATGTTAACAACCTGCTTTGCTTCGTCTATAATGACGGAAACTATGCATACGATAATGCTAACATCCTGGGCAAAACTGACGGTCTCTATTTCCCGCGCGGAACCAAGAGAACCGTTATTTACGATGCCGGTATCTGGGTGGGGGCAAAGGTTGAAGACGACTTGAGAGTTGTTGTGGCGGAATACGGTAGTGAATTTGTGCCGGGCCCGATGGAGAACGGTACTTTCATTCCCGATAACGCCAGCTTCAGAGTATATAAAATCAACCGCGGTGATAACGCCGAAACGAATCCGGACTGGGCCAACTGGCCCGTGGATCAGGGCGCCCCGGTTGATTCATTAGGCAATCCCGCACTTCTGGGTGACCAGATGTGCTGGGCCGTTTATAACGATGCTGATGCATCATCACACAATATCGACGCTGGAGCCTCTCTGCCCCTGGGCATTGAAATTCAGCAGTCGACCTTTGCTTATGGCCGTTCCGGGGCATTGGGACAGGTCATATTCATGAAGTTCCTGATAATCAATAAGGGTGGGAATCAGCTCGATAGCACCTTTATTTCTCTCTGGGCCGACCCCGACCTTGGAGATGCGGGTGATGACCTGGTTGGATGCGATACGATTCTATCCATGGGTTATTGCTATAACGAAGCCGGCGGCGACGCCATCTATGGCCAAACGCCACCTGCAGTTGGTTTCGACTTCTTCCAGGGCCCGATCATCGAGACCGGCAACATGGACGATTCGGCTAAGTTCCAGGGGCAGTGGCTTTATGGCTATGTGAACCTGCCCATGACTTCATTCAATAAGTACATCAATGGAACTGACCCGCATAGTCCGCTCGAAACCTATAACTACCAGCGCGGGCTTACAATCGACGGTCAGGATCAGGTCAATCCCACGACCTCAGAAGTTACCAAGTTCATGCATTCCGGTGATCCGGTCACCGCTACAGGCTGGCTGGATGTTGCGGCTGATGACCGCCGTTACATGATGACAACCGGCCCGTTCACTATGCTTCCGGGAGACACCCAGGAAGTTGTGGCGGCCATAGTTGTGGGCCAGGGCGGCGATCGTCTTTCCAGCATCACTGAGATGAAGACTGTCGACGAGCAGGCCCAGGTTGTATTTGATCTTAACTTCGATATTCCGTCTCCTCCGCCGGCCCCTGTGGTTCATGCCCGCGGGTATGACGGCGCTATCGACCTGACCTGGACCCCGGCCGATCCTGAACAGAATTGGCCCGAGGCCCATTTCCAGGATTATATCGAGACTCTGAATGAATTCTATGTCTTTGAAGGATATAATATTTATCAGGGTCTATCGCCCTCGGGTCCGTGGACCAAGGTGGCCACATATGACTATGATGGTGCAACATCCATGCATACCTTCATCGATTCCGCGGGTGAGTACATCTATTTCAACTGCGAGGATGAGGTATGTGATTCGGCTCTGCGTCCCTGGGACTTCCAGTTGATCTATTCCGATGTGGTTAATAACCAGGCCGGAGGCGTGGAGAAGGTCATTACCCAGGCCGGAAGCGAAAGCGGTCTGGTGAACCATCTCTTCATCGAGAGAAGCTATCTGGATGGTGGACCGATTATCAACAATCGTCCGTACTATTTTGCAATTTCACCTTATTCGGTCAATATTCAGGAAGTTCTTTCTGAGGATTCCATCTTCAGCGGAGTAAACTTCCTGGGCTTCAATGCCGCATCCCTGGAAGGAACCAGGGTCCCGATCACGGTTGTGCCCAAGAGTTCGGGGGCTGTATTTGTCGATACAGCGGACCATAACCAGGGTCCATCCCAGGGTATGGTTGTGGTCGAGTATCTCAACTACACAAATGATGAGCCGGAAGATTTCACGGTGACGTTCAATGAAGACGGCACCTGGAATCTGCTGCGCGAAGGAGCTACGGTTCTTTCCAATCAGGATAATCAAGGGGGCGGTTATGACTATGATGTCATAGACGGTCTCATGGTTCGTGTGATGGGCCCCGATCCCGGTATTCTCTCTATAGTTGAGACAGCTTTTGCCGGTGATCCGGTTTCGCCGCCGGATAATCTTTTCTGGTCATTGAGTTCAACCGGTGACTACTATGTTTCATCTGACGTGTCCGGCAGCAGCCAGGCGGCCAAAGATCGCTTCAACTGGCGCGGCTTGATGGAATGGGAATCCTGGGAATTCCGCTTTACCGATGAAGGAAGCGAGTATTACAACTGGAATGATGACGAGAAATTCCCTGATAGGGCCCCGTTTGAGATCTGGCACTTCTCGGAAAATGAGACCGAGCCGGATAGAAGAGACATCTTCTTCATTCTTGATGATGACGGATCTGGCGGATGGAGCTATGGAGACAGGATCTATGTGTCGGAGACTGACTACCCGTCCGAACCGCTTCCCCAGAATGCTGGAGCAACAGGGTATGTCTGGCCCGATCATTTCCATCTGGGACGTGTGATATTTAATGATTTCAGCGGAGCTCTTACTGCGCCGCCATCTGGTACGGTCGTCAGGTTCAATTCTACGATTCCGAATACTCAGCTTGACCAATTCCAGTTTACCACCAAGCCGACCGGCATGCAGGATGGAACCGTTGTTGAGTTGAGTCTGGACGATGTAAAGGTCGTTCCGAATCCATATTACAACTACTCGATCCTGGAGCCGGATCAGTTTGATCGTATTATTAAGTTCACAAATCTGCCGCCGACCAGGTGCACAATTAGAATCTTTAACATCGCCGGCGACCTTGTCCGCGAGATGGTCAAGGAAGACGAGGCTGCCGCGGAATTCGTCTGGGATGTTAAGACTAACAGCGGCCTGTACGTTGCCTCCGGTATCTATGTGTATTACATAGAGGCTGAAGGGATCGGCGACACATTCGGTAAGATGATTGTGTTCACCGAGGTCGAACAGCTTAACACTTATTAGGCGGGGAGGAATTATAATGAAGATAAAAGTACTTTGCTTAACGTTAGTTGCAATGCTTTTGTGCTCTGCGGCCCTCTACGCCGGAGGTGATGAGCGTATTGGTACCTCGGGTGCACAAGAGCTGAGAATCCCTGTCGGCAGTCGCATGTCTGCGCTGGCGGGTGCGGGAGTGGCGGAGGCAGTTGGTGCCGAAGCGCTCTACTGGAACCCGGCGGGCGTTGCATACTACGACGGTACTGAGGTTATGTTCACGCATCTTCAGTACTTCGCCGATATCGATGTCAACTATTTTGCCGCAACCACGGCAATCGAGGACTTCGGTTCTATAGGTCTGTCCGCCAAGGTTGTCAGTTTTGGCGACATAGAGAAAACCACCGTTCTGGCCCCCGAGGGCACAGGCGAAATTCTTTCGCCCAGCTATTCGGTTATCGGCCTGACATATTCCAGAAGGTTCACCGACCGGGTGGCCTTTGGCGCCACCGGTATGCTGGTTAACGAGAGAATCGACCAGCTTTCAGCCACCGGCGTGGCCTTCGACTTTGGTTTTGTCTATGATCCCGGCTGGCAGGGGCTCAAGTTCGGTCTGGTAGTCAAGAACTACGGGCCGCAGATGAGATTCTCCGGCTCCGACTTCGATGTCGACAACGACGTTCCCGGAGCTGAGCCCGGAACGCCGGACAGAACCTTCCGTTCACAGTCGGCATCCTTCGAGCTGCCGTCTTCAGTTCAGCTTGGCGCCTCATGGAACCTGCTTCGCAATGAGGCCAACAGCGCCACCATCATGGGACTCTTCCAGTCCAATAACTTCTCGGAAGATGAGTTCCGTGGCGGTATCGAGTATGCCTTTAACGATATGTTCTTCCTGCGCGGCGGTTATGTCGGCTCGACGCAGGACGATTATATGTATGGGCCCTCTGTTGGTGCCGGCCTGAAGATGACCTGGGGCAATACAACTTTTGTCCTGGATTACTCCTGGATGCAGACCGAGTTCTTCGACAACAACCAGTTCTTTACCGTAAAGTTTGGTTTCTAAGTCGAACAACGGATAAATCAAAGGCCGTCCATTACGGACGGCCTTTTTTTGTGCCCTGTGCGGTCGGGATCTCTATCCCGACTGTGATTAAGTTATTGGATTCATTTACATTGCACACGAAAAAAGCGCCAGGTCGGGGAACCTGGCGCCCATATCAGTAGAGATAGACTCTGCTGATTACGCTTCCATCTTCAAATTTTCAGGTGTGAAACCAGCCTCCAGAGATGCGTCGGTAAACTTGCCGTCCTTACGGATCAGCTTGTCATCAAAATAAATCTCTCCACCGCCGTACTCCGGGGTCTGGATCATAATCAGATCCCAGTGGATATCCGACTTGTTGCCATTGGGGGCCTCATCGTAGCATGCCCCGGGCGTCAGGTGTATGGAACCGCCGATTTTCTCATCAAATAGAGTATCCTTCATCGGCATTGTGATCATGGGATTCAGTCCCAGCGAAAATTCGCCGATATAGCGGGCATTCTCATCAGTATCCAGGACCTTGTTCAGTTTGTCTTCAGAGGACTTACAGGTGGCTTTGATGATCTTTCCGTCCTTGAATTCAAAGCGGATATCCTCATAGACAGTGCCGTCCTTTAGAGAAGGAGTGTTATACTGTATAACGCCATTGACTGACTCGCGCACAGGGGCGGTATAAACCTCGCCATCGGGAATATTGCGGGTGCCATCGCATTTGACAACGCCGATATCCTTGATCGAGAAGGTCAGATCGGTATCACCCGGCCCTGCCAGCCTGACTTTTTCGGTCTGCTTCATCAGCTTCACCAGCGGATCCATGGCCTTGGACATCTTGGCGTAATCGACATTGCAGACATCATAATAGAATTCTTCAAATTTTTCCTGCGGCATCTGGGCCAGCTGCGCCATGGCGTTATTCGGGAATCTCATCACGCACCACTTGGTAAATCGAACGCGCTGCTCCAGATGCACAGGGCGGTAGAAGAGCCTGTTGTAGGCCGCCATTCTCTCCTCCGGGATATCGGCCAGATCGAAGGGATTGTCAGAGCCTCGGATGCCAAGATATGCCGCTGACTTCTTCATCATGGCCAGATGGAACTCGGCCATCTCCTTAAACTGCTCCTCCGTCGCCGATTGAAGAAACTGGCGCAGGATCGATTCATCGTTATAGAACCAGAACGGTATTCCGCCTTTCTCTGTAGCCTGCCGGATACACTCCTTGCCCAGTTCCGTGGCTTCCTTGCCCTTCATTTCGATGTAAATATGCTCTCCCGGTTGAAGGTCGGTGGAGTAGTTAATCAGCGTACGGGCCAGAATCTCATTGCGTTTATCTTTCATTTCAGATCCTTTCCTTTACATTTTAATCGGTTAATTTAAGCAAAATGGAGGGATATGGCAAGGAGTTTGGGGTAATAGAAATCGCTGGTTATTCTGGTGACTTTAGATTGGGAGTTATTCTTATAAGCCAAATCCCGAGCTAAAGGACATGTTGAGAAACCTGCGTTATTCGAAATTAGTCATCGCGAGGAGCGTAGCGACGTGGCGATCTCCGCGACCATTCCAGAATCAAGGTGGAGATTCCCACGGTCGTCCTCGACCAGAGGCCGGGACTTTCTCGGAATGACGATCCCAGACTTTTTCAACAAGCCCGAAAGCCTGGGCGCTCGGTCAGAACATAAAAGGCGGCTACTTTTTCATTAGCTTCTTTATGAGCTGAATCTGTCCCGTATGATACAGGTCGTGTGACGCAATTCCTATAATGGTAATATAATTCGGCACCTTCGAGCCCCCGGGCACATACTCCAGTTTCGAAGCAGGGAGATTGGCCACAGTCTCACATAAAAGCAGATGCATGTCGTGAAGCAACGAGACTGTCCGCCGCCAACTTCTGGCATCCGAGACTTCAGGAAGCTGGATCCAGTTGCTTCCTTTATACGGAAAGGAGCCCTGCCTTTCGCCGGTTATTCTTCTTCGGACAGCATATTTCCAGTAAGCGCAATGCAGGACAATCTCCCATATATTATGCCGCTTTTTCCCCGGGCGCCAGAGCGCCTGCTGCGGCTTCAGGCCCCGCAGCGAGCCCTTGAGCGTGGTACCGTGCCATGCTCGGGTATAATAAGCCTGATCGAGCTGTTCAAGTAATAGTTTAACTCGACCGTCTAAGCGCTTTGTGATCATGCCTTTTCCTTTTTTATTGAAATTTGCCAAACATGTTCATTATGAAATCTGTTTCCACAATACTGCCGATTATCATTGCCGCAGCTGAGACCAGATAAGCTACACCCAGAAGCTTCAGCCCGCCTCTAAAAGCTGCCCACCTTGTGACGAATCCGAAGCCCCTATAAAAGATGGTCCAGAAGACCATAGAAAGGGTGGCGCAGATTACAAGGAAGTAGCCGCCGAATTCCATCAGAAAGGTTATCCAGATATGAGTTGAAGCCGGTGTCTGCGCGAATACGACGCCCTGGGCAAATTTTCCAAAGACTGAAAGACTGATCGGCAGAACAAATACCGCTCTTATTATCATCGTGATATTGGCGGCGATCCAGTTGTTAAGAAATATCAGGCCGCGCATACCCCAGTGATTTCTTGAGAACAGGAATTTATTACGAAGCTCATCGTGCCATGACCTGTATTCTTCGATCAGGTCGCCGTAGCCGGGGACATATGTTTCAAGTGAACGAGATAGTGTCCCGACGTCTGAATTCAAAAGCTCGCGGTATTCAACCCAGTGCTGTTTGCCGGCCAGATACCCTGCTCCATAGCTGAGCACGTACAGTACGAATACCGTTGTATATATCCATTTAGCTTTTTTGATCAGGAAGAGCATGGATCATGTCTCCGATAGGGGATAGCTTAAACTTCCTCATTTCCCGTCAGTTGCTTGTACACAGCCTCGGCCTCGCGCCGGACTATGAAGGCCGAATCCCAGACAAAATCGCCGGACTTACCGAGCATCTCCACCAGCGAGGTCTGGAGTTCATGCTTCTGTTCATCAGTCAGGAAGTTATTCTGCGATAGCTTGCCGAGCGAACGTATGGCCTTGGAGCGCACCCCCGAATATTCATCTCTGGTCTTGGGCAGGAGCTTGGCAAAGATCTCGTTGCGCTGATCCTCGGGCACTTTATCCGGGCCGATAACCTCGCTGATCTTGCCCAGAGACCTTGCGGCGGAATCGCGCACCTCGCGGTCGGAATCGTCCAGGGCCGCCAGCATAAGGGGGATGGCCTCGGAGATCCGGTCGTGGCTAATCTTCCCAAGGGCATACAGAATGAATGCCTTTTCTGCCGGGTGTCTTGAATGCTGATACGCCTCCATCAAGGGTTTCACGCTGGCCGAGCCCATCTTGCCCAGCACAACCGCCAGATTGAATTCGACCTTGAAATCCGAATCCGCAAGCATCTCAAGAAGATAGGGGATACACAACTCCCCTTGAGAAACCAGTACCTTCACCGCCTCATTTACGACTCCCTGATACTGGGGGCTTTCATATGTGTCATGAGTAAATACAGAGGCGACCGCCTGCAGAGCCTGGCGGTAGTCTTCACCCTCGAGACCTGGTATATGTTCCTTGAACCACTCCAGGCCCATGGAAATTTTTTCGGGATCATCGGATGTGATCAATTTCAAGGCATTAACGAGACTGTGTCTTCTTATAGTCAATTTTATTCCTCCTGACCGATAAGAGATTAACAGATTTCGAGACAGGAATATGGAAATAAAATATTAATTTTAGATTATGTCAACCTGATTGATTATCGCTGTTTTTTATAGCCCTTGTATTCCTTGAAATAATCACGGGAGAGCCTGTGGATCAAGGGCAAAAGCAGGAGCAGGGCGATCAGGTTGGGCAGCGCCATGAGAGCATTTCCGATATCGCACAGGTTCCAGACCAGCTTGATTTTGATCGATGCGCCCAGTGGTATAAACATCAGGAAGATCCAGCGATAGATTAGCCGCTTTTCCCTGCCGAACAAGTATTCAAAGCCTTTTTCGCCATAATATGACCAGCTTATCACGGTCGAGAAGGCGAAGAATGCCAGCCCGATCGAGACAATCACGTGGCCCCAATGGGGGATGAAGGAATTAAAGGCATAGGAGGTAAGTTCCGGGCCATGAACTACTGTCCAGTCGCGGGTCATGATGATTATAACTGCGGTCATGGAGCAGATAACGATCGTATCTATAAACGGCCCCAGCATGGCCACCAGTCCTTCTCGAACAGGTTTGTCGGTCTTGGCCGCAGCATGAGCCATAGGCGCGGTTCCCAGCCCGGATTCGTTGGAGAAGATGCCCCGGGCAACTCCATGACGAAGCACGATAATGAATGCCGATCCGGCCATCCCGCCTGTGACCGCGTCCGGCCTGAAGGCAGACTTGAATATCAGCTGAATTGCAGCCGCAGCCATGTCCAGGTGCATAAAAATAATAATCAGAGAGCCTGTCACATAGAAAACCGACATCAGGGGCACTATCCGCGAGGCCACCTGGCCGATACGTTTGATCCCGCCTATGATCACAAGGCCTATCAGGAATGCCAGCACGATTCCTACGATCAGCTTGAACCAGAAATCCGATGCGTCAACCAGATTCCCGTAAACCAAACCGGAGAGGGCGTTAGAAACCGAATTCGCCTGCGCCATGTTGCCGGTGCCGAAAGCGGCAAGTGCTGTGAAAACTGCGAAGATGATTGCCAGGAATTTGAATTTAGGCCCGAGTCCCATCTCGATATAGTACATCGGCCCGCCGCGTACATAACCGTCAGGATCGATCTTGCGGAATTTTTGCGCCAGCGTGCAGGAGGTGAATTTGATGGCCATGCCGAAAAGCGCAGTCAGCCACATCCAGAAAATTGCCCCCGGGCCGCCCCAGTAGATGGCCTCGGCTACGCCGACTATATTGCCGGTGCCGATTGTGGCCGAGAGGGCAGCAGAAAGGGCCTGAAAATGAGTGATTGCGCCTTCATGTTCAGGTTTATCGTATTTTCCGGAAATTAACTCGATTCCATGCTTGAAGCCCCGGAACTGCACGAATTTCAGTGTGACAGAGATGATCAATCCGGCGCCGAGAAGGGTGAAGGCCAGTGGCGCCGACCAGAGGAAGCCCGAGATGCTGCCAGTCCAGTTGGTTAAGGTCTCAACGATTCCCATGATGGATTTTTATAATTAGTTTTTGGAAATGTGTCAACGATAATCTTGAGGGTGCGCCATCTTTAGAGATGGGATTTTCCTGTCTTTGAGTTAAAATGATTGACTATTGAGGGGCATCACATATTTATGGGATATGCCACGTTTACGACATTATGATAATCTGGGTACTGCAAGGTTCATAACGTTTTGCTGTTATCACCGCCATAAATTGCTAATATATGATGAGGTCAGAAATATTTTTATCGAATGCCTTAGATACATTTTGAAAAAACATAATATAGAGATATTCGCTTATTTTTTGATGCCTGAACATGTACATTTGGTCTTGCTTCCACTTGAAAATCTGAAGCTTGGGCGAATCATTGGTACATTGAAATCTGTTTCGGGATTTAAATCTTTGACATATTTAAGAGCTAATGAGCCGGAAACAATTAAGTTATTACAGCGGTTTGAAGGCGGTAAAATAAAAGAAGCATTCTGGCAAAAGCGGTGTTATGATCATAACTGCAGAACAATTGAAACCACATTAGGAAAAATCAAATACTGTCACAAGAATCCAGTATTTCGTGGATTGGCTCAAGATCCCGCGGATTGGACATGGTCAAGCTATAATTGGTATATAGGCAGAAGAGATGTGCCTCTTGAAATGGATGAATATCCGGTTATCTAGATGGCTTTTACTGATTTTAAACCCACATCTAAACATGTGGGCCACCCGGATCGATTTTTCACTTTTTGGGTGCCCCATCTCTTTAGAGATGGGATAGGAATGTCTGCTTTGGATCGGAATTGCGCATGCTTGAACATGAATTAGAAACCCACATCTAAAGATGTAAGCCATCCCCGGTATTTGCAAAAAACGAAAAAGGGAAGGGCCCGGAGGACCTCCCCTTGATAGGCGTGTTTCTCGAGCCCACCGCTTGCGCAGTGGGGTACCCTTTATGTTAATAATTAGAAATTCATGCAGGGGCCGGTGCAGTCGCGCATGCGATCACCGCGCATACCCCAGGAATCATCGTCGTCGTCAAAATCCCCGCGGAAGCCGCAGTCGCGATCATGACCTCGGAATCCTTTACCGGGATGACCCTTGCCGCCCATACCGTCATGCATACGATTCATCATTCTGGGATGATCCCTGAAGAACTGTTTCTGTTCCTCGGTGAGGATATTTCTCATCTTGAACTGGTGATCCATTCGCATCTTGCTAATCTGTGTTTTCAGCACACCGATTTCATCCAGCTTGCTGTTGATCTGTGCCTGCGGGGCCTCATTGCGAACCATCTCGCGCAGCTCAACCTGCAGAAGTCTCAGATCTGCCCGAAGCGGGATCATTTCTTTCTGGTGCCCGGCTCTCAGGTCAGCCATCTGCTCGCGCTGTTCGGTCGTGAATTCCGGAAAATCCTCAGTATCCGCGAATCTCTGCTGACGCGGCTGAGCGTAGGCGGTTGTAAGTCCGAATACAAACAATGCCAGTACTGTGAAAATGATAATGTGCCTCTTCATAGTGCACCTCCATTTGATGTTATATTGTTATTGTTTTTCTCTCTATTCGGTAGAGAATCGTTATCAAAATATCTTTTATGCATTTTTCCTCGATGTTCGGGTCCCATGCGAAAACCGCGGAACATGGGTCGATCAAATTCGCTGTCCATATGCTGCATGAATGTCCGCATCATCATATCCCGCTGTTCCTCATTAAAAATCCTGCGGTCATCCATGAGATGCTGTATCGTCTCTCTCTTGATCTGCGTGTGCAGATTGCCGAGCCGGATCACCATACTGTCGATCATCTGCATATCCGGATTGTCGCTCATCAATTCATCCATCATAGTCTTGTGCATTGCGCGATATTCCCGAATTGCCGGCCCGACATTCTCCCAGTAAGCTTTACGGGATTCCTCTATTTGTGCAATTTGCTCCTCTGTAAGATCGAGTTTCTGCCTCATGGGATGGGGGGGCATATCGCCTCGCCATTCTCGAGGAGGTTCCGGGGGCTCTTTGGACCAGCGTTCATATAGTATCGTAGCTGTGGCCGCTAGGTTTATGACGGTCAGTATTACGAGGAGGAAGATGAATACTTTCTTACTCATTTTGGCCCTCCTCGCTGGTTATTTCATAATAAATTTCGGGTACCGCAAGGTCGGTGGAGAGATCGAAATAATCCATGCCATAATACTCAGTCAATGTGACTTCTTCAGCATTTGCTGCCGCATAATCCCGCACAGCCACACCGCTGCCGAGGAAGTAACCTGCGATAATTGCGCCGATCAGGGCGAGCGAGGCTATGGCCGGCCGAGCTTTGCCGGTAAAATATTCCCAGATTTCCACGAGTGAGACTTTCTCATCTTCATACTTTTCAACCCGCTCTTCCAGGCGGCTCATGAAATCGGGGGAGAGCTCGATCTCCTCCGGCTTTCCGGCGGATGTATAAACCGCCTTGAACCTGGCATAGAGATTACGGCAGTCTTCGCATTCATCCAGATGACTCCGGAAGTCCTTTTCAAGGGAGCTTTCCAGTTCACCATCGATGAACTCGATCAGCCTGTCTTTTATTTCCTTGCAATCTCTCATATCAACCTCATTTCGATCTATTGGACACAGCTATTTTCCAAACCTTGCATTTTATCCCAGCTTTTTCAACAGAATTTCCTGTAAGGCCTTTCTGGCCCTGTGGATACGGGTCTCAATATTCGGGACTGAGAGTTTCAGGGTCTCCGCCACCTCTTTATAAGAGAGCCCCTCTAATTTGTTGAGCATAAATGGGATACGGTATTTCTCTGGCAGTTCATCAAGGGCCTCGTAAAGAATCCTCTTATTCTGCTCGGATTCCAGGGCCTTTTCCGGACTCGATGATCCGGGGGCGGCCTCTAAAGCTAACATCTCATCCCCGTAATCTGATCTTTCGCGTTTATGTTTTCTGAGAAAATTCAGGGAGGTATTGACCGTTATGCGATGAATCCAGGTGGAAAGAGCCGAGTCGCCCTTAAATTTCCGGGCCTTCTTCCAGATTGTGAAGAAGACGTCCTGAGCGATATCCTCGGCGTCCTGACGGTTACGGGTAAAGTTATAGGCAAGACTCACCACTTTCTGCTGATGCCGGTTTACAAGCATGCGGAAAGCGTTGTTGTCCTTTTGGGCGACTGCCCTTATCAGATCCAGATCATTCATAACAGTTCTTGTATTTTAAGACACAATTTAAGACAATATCTTGCATATGAAAAAGATAAAACAGCATTTGGAGACATTTTACCGAACAGGAGATTATTTCCTGCGTAATTAATGTAAGATCAAATGTTATGTTGACCCGTGTCACTTTATGAATTACATTCAGGTTATGCAGATGCGATTCGCTTTACTACTGATATTTATCATTACTCTGGCGTTTTATTGCTCCGATGATAATCCGAGCGCGCCGGTGGAGGAGCCGGAAGGGCTAAGGAACCTGGTCTGGGTGGAGAGCGATACCGCTGAGGCCGGTTCACGTCTCAGCCTTGATGTCTATCTCGAGAATAAGGAGCCCCTGACCGGCGTGGTGATACCTCTGGAGTTCAAAAGCGACTTTATCACCATCGACTCAATATCGTTTGCCGATGTCCGGCTGGAATTGAGTCAATTATCGGGCTCACTGGTTTATCAGGAGGATCATCAGGTTCTCTACTGGTATTATCCTGACGTGGATGAGGTTGTGGATTCGGGATCGGGCAAGGTCTTCTCGATATATGTGTGGGTCTGGGGTAATGCTCCCGCCGAGGATATTGTGATTGATACTACCACGATCAACGGTTCCTCGAAGCTGGGTTTTTCCGATTCGGCCTATATATTCATGACGCCGGATTTCGAGGAAGGCATACTAAGTGTCGAGACTTTTTAAGTGAGCCTACCTACGATTCGGGATTACTTCATCAAAATAAAACCTCCGCAATCACACAAAATATAATAAACTCGCCGCAAAAAGTATTTGACTTTAGCCGGTTTGGGATATAGATATTTGCTGTCCCGCGATATGGTACTAGCCGTATCCTACGAATGCCGGAGTGGCGGAATTGGTAGACGCAAGGGACTTAAAATCCCTCGGTAGGCAACTACCGTGCCGGTTCGATTCCGGCCTCCGGCATTTGCATATTATCCCCAAAAATAATAAAAAGCCGGTTGTTACACCGGCTCAACATATAAAATTCCGGACGATCCTATGGATGTTCCTGATAAGGCCAACAGGGAATATCCCAGTGTTCGGGGGCACAATCGCCGGGAGGGCTGCCGCCCATGAAAACAAAGTTGATTATATAGATGGCATCGGAGACATTCACTGTGAAGTCTTCGTTGACATCCCCGCAGGCGTAATTCGGATAGGGAGGAGGGCCGTCGATAAAAACATAATTTACGATACAGACCGCATCTGATAAGTTGGAATAGGCATCATAATTGACATCGCCGCACATTCCCCAGCCCATATTCGGTTCAAAGCATATGTCGTAATTCTCCATAAATGTGATGCCCTTATCCAGCAAATCCCGCAGACCGGTTAGTCCGGCCAGGCTAACCGCCTTGACCTTGCAGAATTCGAGCGTGTCACCAGTCGCCAGCGTGCCGCCATAGAAGAAGTTCAGAATTCGCATCTCGGTACCGTTGACCGAATCAGTGAAAAGATCGAAGCTGCCTGCAACCTGCTGCAGTTTGTTGTGCAATGTATCCGGATACCAGCCTTGAGTGAAGTATCCATAATCATAGCCATTTATCGCCGCTGCACCAAATGCGGCGTTGCTGCCATCTTAAACGCGTAAACCGGCCGCAATGTTTGTACCATTATGATGCCCGGTCATGTAGACCATCTCGTACTCGGGATCAATGAATCCGGCATCGATGGATGAATCCGGGTCGCAGTCCCAGTTTGATTCCTCACCTACGATAAAGTCATTCAGGCTTGCTCCCGAGGTGTTCCAGAGTGTCACCTTCTCGATCAGCACGGATGTGTCCTGGTGGCCGGGTACAAAGTACTCGATCTTGCCCTCAACACTGCTGTCAGGGGTCGACCAGAAACCTTCGGTCTTGTAGTAACCGGTTCCTGAACCCGGGCTGCCGACTTCGGATACAGTTATGCCGCTCAAAGCGAGCATGTGCAGATGACTGGAATCCTGGGTAATGGCATCACTGAACATCTTGATTGTTCCGCCCTCCTGCCAGCCGACTGCAAGGGCTTCATGATAAAGCGGAGTGATCGAATCTCCGCCGCAGTCATAGAATAGCATATTACTTGTGGGATCATCCTCCTGGTGTCCGGCCTGCGGAGTGTTCCACAGATCGACTATCCAGCAGCCGGAGGATATCCTTGCATATTCGGCGGTGTAAGCGGGAAGAGTGAAGAGAAGGAGAATACCAATGATTAATTGAAAGCTTCTCATATGTACCCTCCTGATATTAAAACGGACAGCAGTCTCCTCCCTGACCATCCCATCCGCCCGGACAGCAATCACCCGGGGCCGGTCCGCCTATGAATACATAACCTATCATCCAAACAGCATCCGAGACATTCACTGAACAATCGCTATTGGCATCTCCGCATGCCAGCACTGGCTGAGGTATATTACCGCCAATAAATGCATGGTTGATTATCCAAACGGCATCGCTGACCGCTCCCGAAACACCATCATTATTGGCATCGCCGCAAAGGCCCTGGCAGGGAGAACGCACATGAAAAATGATATTAACGAGTGCAGGACTATTGAATGCATCGGGTGACTCTAAGACAACTTGATCCGTATAGTCTCCATTATCAAGATATTGGGACGAAGCAATTATCTCGACTGTATCAGGAGCTGTTCCCGATGAAGGCTGAACAGCCAGCCAGCTTTCATCCCAGGATGCGGTCCAGTTGAGGGGATCATTGCCGACATTTAATATGATGAGCGTATCAATTATCGGTTCAGCTGAAAACGCAATGTCCTCAAATATAAATAGGTCCTGGGATAGAGCAAAATTGGCCGGGTTAAAAAGAGTATAGAATGACCATTCAGTCCAGATGCCCCATTCACTCCCATTATTTACATGGATCCTTAAATAATATGTTTGCCGATCTTCCAGTGCTGCGCCTGCATATAACACACTTGAATCAGAAGATGTCACCGGGCCGGTATCCCACATTTCGGCTGTACTCCAGTCATCATCAGTTCCGATCTCAATCTCATACATCGTCTGGATGGTAGCCGCAGTATCAAAGTAGCTCCAGTAAATCTCTGGGGTGTCCGTAAAGACTACACTCCCGTCGGCCTCCGGCCCATATCTTATATTGTATGCAAAGGGCACTCCCTCGTCAGCGCAGCCAAGACCGTAAGCGCCCATCAGTCCACAGGAGGAATTTTCTGCTGTGCAGGGGGACGGTGCAGATAAAAAATAATTCCCGCTTATTGGATCACAGAAAAGCGGATCTTCTCCAATATTGCCATTGATTCCATGAAGACCGGAAATGCAGCCTAGGTAATCACCGTTTTCGTTACCATAGACATCACAGCAGGACAGTGTAGGAGTGCCGTATGGGCATGAAATTGCCCGACTGGATATACCGAACACAATTATAGTGTTGCTGATTCCAGGATAAGAACCGTTTTCCAGCCAGATTTGTGCGCCGTTGTCGGAGGAATTGCCATCGATGGTACAGTTCCGGATTGTGGGATGAGAGCCAAACAATCCAATCGCCGCAGCATTAAATATGACTGTGTTATCATATATGAGACATTCGTTGATCATAACATTGGATCCCGTGCCGAGATGTATAGCGCCCGAATATTCCGCGCTGTTACCTGCAAATGTGCAGTTAATTATCTGGGATAACGCACCCTCGGCGGCATAGGCGCCACCGTTTTCAAGAGCCGTATTATCTTTGAACAGGCAGTCGTTAAAGTCGGGGGATGCGCCCTGCTCACAATAGACCGCTGCCCCATGGCGTGAACTGGTATTTAACCGGAAGATGCAGTCTGTGAAAGTTGGAGATGATGAAATACAGGCTGCGCCTGCGCCATTACCGACTAGGCCCGGACCGGAACCTACAGTACGGCCGCCCTGAATGGTGAATCCAATGATCTGGGCAGCGTTGGTTTCTCCATTTATAAAGACAAAGCACCTATGGGGATTGGCTTCGCTTCCTTCTGCGTCAATGATAGTGGCTTCCGGGCCGCTTTCAGACTTAAGCATAATGTTCTTGCCCGAAAATGTGAGATCGCGGTTGTCCGCACCGGCGTACGTCCCCGGCGCTACAAGAACCGTATCGCCCTCAAGGGCGGCGTCAATGCCCTGCTGAATAGTAGGTTGAACTGAAGGGACATGGATAGTTGCCGATATGGCCGATCCATTAATCAATAGTATCAAAGCCAAAATTTTAATTGCACATTTAAACATCTGCACCTCCTTATATCTCATTATTTCTAGAATGGACAGCAGTCTCCGCCCACGGATTCCCAGTTCCCGGGCGAGCAGTCACCCGGCTGGGCGCCGCTGACAAAGACAAAGTTTATTATCCAGACCACATCCTGCATTGCGGCCACGCCGTCCGTATTGGCATCACCGCAGGCAAGTACCGGCTGCGGAGGCGGTCCCCCGACGAATATGTAGTTGATAAGCCAGATAGCATCGCTGAGGTTGACGGATCCATCAGCGTTTGTATCCCCGCAGATCCCCTGACAGTCAGCTCTTGCAGACTCCAATGGCATAATGAGGACAATTACCAAGCTTAAAAGCAAAATCTTTTTCATATTGGCCTCCTGTTAGAGCGCTACGGCGAGGGTAGAATAACCCTTTCAATCGCAGACCTGGGCGTCTGCGAAGCTGAAAAGTGGCTGATAAAATCTACAAAAAAACAATAATAATGTCAATATCTTTCAAGAGATCGCCCGTCAAAGCCTGTCATTTTATTGAACAGGTTTAAGTATGATTATGTAAGCTCACTAACTATAACGAGATAGAAATTCACATCAGATGCGCAATTGCACTTTACCCGGCTGAAAATCCTTGACAAAAATCGAATCATGGTTAATTTTAAATTGATTACTCGCGGTTAATACCGATCATAGCAGAAAAGTATTTGGGACCTGAGTTTCATGGCTGGGGGCCATGAGTAATTGAGCTTTCTGCAATGGATTTTGTTTGAAAATATTTCAGATCATACAGGAGGAAAGATGCTAAAGTTCACATCCTTTTTTGGGGCTGTACTGCTGTCGCTCTCCCTTATGGGTTTTTTGTACGCGGCCGACAGCGGGAATGAGAACGCCAATCAACCACAATCCATAGAGGTCTCTGACGGCCAGCTTGAAACATCAGCTTCGGATCCTGATAAGATTCCGCCTGAGGTAAGCTGCCCTGATCCTTCGACTATCATGGCTTGCGAGGAGGGCGAGGTCGAGGTGCCCGGATTTACAGCTTATGATGCCGAGGGTGATATTCAGACTATCGAACCCTCGATCGGCACTTATGTTGACGGGAGCGTCTTTTTCACTCCGCCGGCTGCGGGTGAATATGAAATTATACTAACTGTAACTGATTCGCATGGATTTGTGGTCAGCTGCACAACCACTGTCACCATCGAATTTAATACTGCTCCAACCTGTACTGTCCCGGAAAGCGGGGTGATAATGCAGTGCACGCCGACAGAAGTCTGTCTGCCGGTTTCGGGTGATGACGTTGACGGAAATCTTGTCGGATGTGAGGTTTTTTCCGGACCGGGTATAATTTCCGATGGAAATTGGTGCTACACTCCTATGGGATCAGAGACAGTCGAGGTGACCGTAAAGTGTACTGACGAATGCGGCGCCTTCTGCCAGTCATCATTCAGCATCGAATTTGTCATCCAGGAAAACTGGGCCGTGCTCACTATGGACCGCACAGGCTCCATGTCCCTCACAAATGCTTTCGGCGAGTCCAGGATTTTAAGGGCCAAGAACCTGGCTCATGATGAAATCGATAAACTGTTGGATGAAAGTGATGCCGATTATCCCGGCATCTTCGAAGTGGCCATATACTATTTCAATTCCTCCGGTGGCGTGATTCTGGCTCAAGATTTCACCTCTGATGCCCAGACCTTACATGATGCCATCGATGCCATACCCGGACCGCGGCATGATACTCCGCTGGCGGCTGCGATGTGCCAGGCTCATTGCGAATTACCGGAGCTGGATGGTGAATGTAACAGGTATGTGATAACATATACCGACGGTCTTGAAAATGCCAGCACAGAGGAGGATATCTGCGAGGTCTGTGTGGAATGCAACCAATATATGCCGACCGGATGGAATTATGACTGTGATCCCGCTAATCCTTCCAGCTGTACCGAATGGCAGCTCTGTCTGGCGGATAAATTCTCCCAGAGTGGTGTCAATTTGATGCACTATTTCGGTAATCCGATCAATCCATTCGAAAAGGGATTGGCCGCCGAGGGCCTGGAAGATCTGTACTTCCTGAAATATACCGCTGAGCAGAGCGACGGGCAGTTGATCTATCATTCCGATCTGGAGGAGACCTGCGGTGATGCCAATGCTGACGGCCTGTTGAATATCAGCGATGCGATTCATATTATTAACTATGTCTTTGTGGCTGGAAGCCCTGCCCCTGAACCGCTGGCTGCAGGTGATGCCAACTGGGATGGTGGGATTAATGTTACCGACGCTATATTCATATTGCAGTACATATTTACAGGAACCGAAACCCCGCAATGCGCGTTGCAATAGCCAAAATAGATCCTTGATAATAATCGCCCGCTTTTAAGAGCGGGCGTTTTTTTATGTGGATATATGTTTCAACATTTATTATGCTGGTAATCAGGATGATGTGAAAAATAGAGGTGTGAACGCCTCTCAGGCAATGCACAAATATTTAGATTCAGGCTGCGGGGGTGCAAAAAATTTGAATATGGATTAAAGGCATCCAATATAATTGTTTTTCCTTTCGTATGGTTGTTATAAATCAGGGAGATGACACATGGAATTGGAAAAGAGTTATAAATACTGCCTGTCGTTAAATCATCTGGGAATGGAATATCCCCTTCTGGCCGCAAGCCTTCTGCCCGAAGATAAGAAAAATTCAATTGCGGCTACACTTGCATCTTTCCGGGTAATAATAGACAAAATCCACAGTTCCCTGGGGAGCAGCAGCCTCGACCGCCTCAACAAAGATGAAATCAGGGGCATGATTGAGGAGTGGAATTCGATGGTGCGGGATGCGCGCCAGGGTAAATGCCGCGATCATGAAGTCTGCCTGGCGCTGGCTGACTCATTTAATAAGTTCAATATCCCGACCCACCCCTGGGAGGATTTCAGCAATGCCCTGAATTTCCATCTGGATAATGTCAGCGTTGCCGATGAGAAAACATTCCAGGACTATTGCCGCTGGACATATGGCGCCGGTGTTTATAACTACATCCACATCCTTGCTTCTCAGAATAACGGGCCGGGCTATACCTTGAATTTCAAGCCGGAATTTCTCTCCGATGATCTTGCCGCGCTGTTTTTCATTACTCATACCCTGACCGATATCGCGCATGACCTGACCAGTACCAGGGATGGCTTTATCTTCATCCCGCGCACTGTTCTGGAGCGGCATGGCATATCACGCGGAGACATAATGAATTATTACAGGCGAGGCGAGATCGATAACCGTTTCCGGAAAATGATCGATGAATATTATCACCTGGGCCGGGAATACGAGCTGTTTGTGCGTGAGAAGCTGGTGCTCATCAGGGGCGAAATCCAGAAAGAGGACTGGTTCATACTCGATCTGCTTTTGAATATATACTCCAATTTCCTGCACAGGATCTGGGAATACCCCGAAGCCATCTTCCGCGGCGGCTTCCCGATCGATCCGGCGATGGTCTTTATCAACGCCATGAAACTGCAGAAAGACCTGGGCCTGAACTTCAGGCGGGATTTATCCAGGCTGCTCTCACAGTCTGTAGCCTGACCCATTATTATTTTCATTATTAATATTTTTGATGATTTTTGCACCCAAGTTGTCTATCTATTGGTGGATGGATTTAAATGGAGGTGCAGGATGAATAAGTTAGTGAGCGTTGTCTTCAGCCTGGTCGTGCTTATGGGACCGGGTGTTCTGGCAGATTCAGAGGTTGGACGTTATATTCTCGTTTCGGGTGAAGGCGAGGTAGTTGCCGAAGCTGATCAGATATCCTTTTCATTTGAAATCGAAACTCGGGATAAAGACCTCGAGGCTGCCAAAAAAGTGAATGACGAAAAGCTTGAAAAGGTAAAAGAGATTTTTAAGCTCTTTACGATCGCGAGTGAAGATATTAAAGTCTCGAGCTTCAAGGTATACCCGCATTATGATTATGAGGATGGTAAAATCAAAAGATTTGAAATCTCAAGGGAGGTTGAGGTAACATTGAGGGAAATCAATAAGTATGAACCCCTGATTGATGCTTTGATAGAAGCGGAGGTTTATGATATCGGAGGGCTGTCCTATGAACTCTCAAATAGTGCTGAATTAAATAAGCTAGCCAGGGAAAATGCACTTGACCAAGCCAGAAACAAAGCCAGAGAAATGGCTGAATATTATGGCATGAAATTAGGCGAGGTCATATATATTAGCGAAGGAAGCAGCCCTTCATTTTTTAATTCCTTTGGTTTTGGAGCATCGCAAGCCAGGGTTAATACATTGACTATGCCATCCGATAGCCCTATGATATTAAAGGGTCGAAAAACCATAAAGGCCAGCATCATTGTCAAATTCGAATTAATCGACTGAAGAATGAGATATTATCTATGATTTCCTTGCGAATACTGATTGTGGATGACGAAAAAAGCCAGCGCGAAATGCTGGGCGATTTCCTCTCAAAGAAGGGCTACCGGGTCGAGACCGCCGGGTCGGGAGAAGAAGCCCTGAAAAAGTATGAGGGCGGAAACTTCGAAATAGCTCTTCTTGATCAAAAGATGCCCGGCATGGATGGGATCGAGCTTCTGGGCAGGCTGAAAGAAATAGATCCGGAACTGCAGGCTATTCTTATCACGGCCCATGGCACTGTGGAGACGGCTGTGAAGGCAATGCGCGAGGGAGCTTATCATTACATAACGAAGCCGATTGTAAATCTCGATGAGCTCCTGGAACTGATTCGCAGGGCGGGGGAGAAGCACTTCCTTTTGAAAGAGAATAAAATCCTGAAGGAAGAGCTGAAAGAGAACCTGGGGGATTTTTCAATTATAGGCGACAGCAAAGCCATGCGCAAAGTATTGTCGACTGTAAGTTCCGTGGCGGCGGCTGATACGACAATACTCTTGACAGGCGAATCCGGGACCGGAAAAGAATTGGTGGCGCATGCTATCCATGGCAAGTCTCCTCGCGCGGAAAATCGTTTTGTCACCATCAACTGCGCAGCCATTCCCGAAAATCTTCTGGAATCCGAGCTGTTCGGACACACAAAAGGCGCATTTACAGGGGCTACTTCTACCCGTGAGGGTAAATTCTCCATGGCCGATCACGGCACTTTATTTCTGGATGAGATCGGCGAGATCCCGGTGAATATTCAGGTCAAACTTCTACGCGCAATCGAGGAAAAATCTTTCGAGAAGGTGGGGGGAAATACTCCGATTAATGTTGATGTACGAATAATCGCCGCCACCAATCGCGACCTGAGAGCGGAGATGGAAAAGGGTAATTTCAGGGAGGACCTGTTTTATCGCTTGAACGTAATAAATCTGGAACTGCCTCCGTTACGTGACCGCCGCGAGGATATTATGCCGCTGGTAGATCATTACGCCGAACATTTTAGCAGGAAGCTCAATAAAAAAGTCTCCGGTATTACACCCGAAGCCAAGGATCTGCTGTTACGTTATCCCTGGCCGGGCAATGTGCGCGAATTGGTCAATGTGATCGAGAGGGCAATAGTGCTTTTGAGGGGGGATGTTATCGATGCCTCCGACCTGCCCCTGGAAGTCGAGGAAAAGCCTGCCAGGGCTGATAAATATTTCACTGAGGGCGAAATCCCCAGCATTCAGGAGGTCGAAAGAGAGCATATAAAGAAGACTTTAGATTTTACTGATTGGAATTTTAACAAGACCGCCGATATTTTGGGCATCCACAGGAATACTCTCCGTTTGAAAATCAAGGAATATAATCTCTCCAAACCCGAATAAAAAAATCCCGCCCATTATTGCAGGCGGGATTCTGCATTTATCTATAATATTCAATTATCAGCAGTCAGGCTCACCGTCGCCGTCTGGATCGCAGGGCGCGTTACCGCTCACGAAAACATAATTTATAATACTTACTGCATCTGACACATTAACGCTGCCGTCGCAATTAGGATCGGCCGCTTCCAGTGGATCGGGGGCGGTTGAGCCCAGGAAAACGTAGTTGATTACCATGACAGCGTCCGAGACATTAACGGTCTCGTCTCCATTGGAATCACCGCAGATATACGGTACGCCGATATTCACCGTGAATTCCTGCTGATCAATGCTGCCCGCAACATCTACAACCTGCGCGGTAAATGTGAAAATGCCGGGTCCGGGAGGTGTGCCCGAAAGCAGGCCCTCCGAGGAAAGCGACAATCCCGTGCCTTCCAGATCATTATTGAGGTCGGACCAGGTTAATGGTGATGTTCCGCCCTCTGACTCGAGCTGATGAGAATATGGTTCCGTTTCCAGTCCTTCAGGAAGGACGGAAGTGGTAATGCTGACTTCGGGATTGATGACTATCTCCAGGACCTTCTCATCCGATGATGATGTCGCATCGACGGCGCGTGCAGTGAAGCTGATCGGATCTGTCGAGGAGGGCGTGCCGGATACAATTCCATCCAGGGAAAGTGTCAGGCCGGTGCCGTCAAGCCCATCGTCAAAATCAAACCAGTTCAATTCGCCGGTTCCGCCGGCGGCTTCAAGCTGCTGCTCATACGCCATTCCGACCGTCCATTCCGGCATGCTTTCGGTCGTGATAGAGACCGCCGGATTTATAGTGAAGTTAAACTCCTGAGTATCGAACGCTCCAACGTTGTCGATTGCCCGGGCATTAAAACTTATCGGCCCTGAAGCGGCCGGAGTACCTGATACAAGTCCGTTGACGGAAACGCTTAGCCCGGTACCCTCCAGCCCCAAACTGAAATCGCTCCATACCAGATTTCCGGTTCCGCCTGTTGCGAAGAGCTGCTCAGAATATGCTATTCCCGTAGTCCAATCCGGCAGCAGGACGGTAACGATATTAACGGCCGGATTAATTTCGAACTGGTAAGTGCTTTCATCCGAAGCTCCCGCAAAATCGGTAACCTCGGCTGTAAAGCTGATAGTCATTTCGGAGCTGACTGTTCCTGAGAGTAATCCACCGGCCGACAGGCTCAAACCGGTTCCATCCAGATCGCCAAATTTGTCTGACCATGACTGAGGAGAGGTGCCGCCCGTGAATTCAAGTTGCTGCTGATATTCTTTGCCTGCTGTCCAGTCCGGAAGGGAAGTGGTGGTTATGACTATCTGCTCATTTACTGTAAATGAATAAGTTCTTTCGTCAGTTTCCCCGAGCTCATCCTCGACATGAGCGGTAAAAATGATTTCGCCGCTTGAGCCCGGAGTGCCCGAAAGCAGACCGCTGGTCGACAAACTCAAACCTGTCCCTGCAAGATCACCGTTCTTGTCGGTCCAGGTTATCTCGCCGCTGCCGCCCAGGTGCTGGAGCTGCTCGGAATAAGCCATTCCCATGGTCCAATCCGGTAAAGTGTCTGTAATTATAATCAAGGTTGAATCATAACACTCATAAATTTTGACCCAGACATTGTCAACTGCAGCCTCTACCACAGAGCCATCACCCAGATCGGAAGCATCGAACCTGAGCTTCATCTGATTTGTAGGGGCCACAAAATCGCTGGCCCAGAAACTCCTCTCATACCAGCCGCCTTCAACCTCCACACCTGTCGGCCCGACTGTCTCCACCAGTGTCCAGTTAAGGCCGTCATCATTTGAGATATAAATTTCCATCACATCAGTATATGGGGCGGCTCCGAACATATTATTGAACCAGCGGGCATAGTGAAATTTGCCATCTCCTGCTGACAGATCGAAAACGGGCGAAATCAGAGTAGTCGTACCGCCGTCAACATCTGAATTGTCATCCTGGTTGTCGGTCAGGTAGCATGCGCCGGATCCGTCAAAATCAGTTGGCGGATCTCCGCGGTCGCCGCCGCCGATTGGCACACCCCGTTCCCATGGACCATCCGTAACACTGCCCGAAACTGTCCAGCCCTGATCTGTTTCGAAGTTATCTTCAAATGAGACTGTTACCGCGGTTGCGACTACTGCTGCAAAAGGCGATTCGGGGTCGGGATCATTGAATGTGCCGTTGGCCACTTCATCTGCCGAAACATAAAATTCAACTATGCTGTCGCAATTGCTGGCCGGCAGGGTAGCCTCGTAATTGTTAGGCGAAACTTCCGTCATTTGCAGGGAGGTGTATGCGCCCCCATTTATACGATAGTGAAGTATTCCCGAGCTTGGAACCGGGGTTCCGCCCAGGAAACCGGACACGACAACATCGAATGTCGTGGACTGTTCAGGCATTAATGTCTGCGGAACTCCGTTGGGATATGCAAAAGTTACCGAGGGTCCCGGAGTGGAGACGCCAACTGCATTCCATGCATGTGAGGCCTCGGTGGCCCAGGTTCCGGCTGAATCGAGATCAAGAGCCGCGGATATAGTTGCCAGTGCCGCCTGATGATAATCTGTGGTCGAGGTCCAGTAGAATGCGTTTGCCTGATAAGCGATCGACATCGCATTCTGCACCCCGATACCGGTGACAGTTACATCATGATGAGTGCCGCCATCTGAAAGCAGATAAAACCATTTATTGCCCACTCCGCTGTTGGTATGCACTCCACAGTAATCGTTGAAGGGCGACGGGGAGCAGTTTACGACGTCGATCCAGTAAGGATCTGACGTGCCATAATAGTCCGGATCGTTATTGGCGTGCGGATTGGACATGTCACGAAATCCCTCGCCTGACAACTGACCATTTTCTCCCATCAGCCAGTCGGGCGTATCCAGGGTGTCGTGAGCAAACTCGAATGCAGCTCCGATCATATCAGAAAATGACTCGTTCAAAGCTCCCGGTTCTTTCTGGTAGACCAGTCCGGAGGTATACTCGGTTATGGCATGGCCCCATTCATGCGCGATAACGTCAGGGCAGCCGGCCAGCGAACGCCACCCGGTTGACCAGCTCCAGATCACAATTCTGCTGCCGTCCCAGTAGGCATTATTATCGCCGTCGCCGCTGTAATTCACGATTGTGAGCATACTGGCGCCATTGCCGTTATAGCCATTGCGGTTGAAATGAGAAACCATATAGTCGTAAACAAGCCCGGTATAAACATGCCCATCGACTGCCGGCGCCTGGGTTGAGGTAGTGCCCCAGATATTATCATCATCAGTTGCGATCGACCCGGGCAGGGAGGAACCGGCGATATTCGTCTGGATATAATTGCCATCCGGCATCAGGCCGTCATGTCCGTGCGGATTGTTGTTCAGTTGCCGGGTATAATCTTTCATTTCATAAGTGGTACCGTTAAAATCGGTATCGATATGATTACGGGGCAGTCCCATCACACCGGTGCCCGTGCCCACATCATTTTCATTCATTATACGATTGGCCTTGAAGATGATTTCTCCGGATTTGGCGTCGATGAAGTATTCCCAGCGGCCCATTGGAGTGTCAGAAAACAGAAACATTCTCCAGGCCAGGTAAGCCTCGCCCTCCCAAGGGAATATTACCAGTTCGGCTTCACCCGGTCTGGCCTCGCCGAATGTTTGCCGCAAATCTTCATAGGCTGTATTGACAGCCTGCGGGCTGAGAATATTTGGATTGGGATCGATATCTATATAGGGCTCATAATTGCCGTTTATGGTTTTTAATACACCGTCGGCCGTGAAATGTGCAATCATCTCGCCGCCAACTACTCTCAGGCCTTCATATATCTGATTCATGCGCACATGAAGCTTGCCCTGTGGATCGATATCCACCCTCTTTAGCGCTAATTCTTCAGAGGGGCTTTCCATTCTGAAGGCGCCTTTATTGCTCTCAAAAAAGTTCATGGCTGCCTGGAATTCGTTGCCGCGCGAGGCCTTTTGTGTCATGAGTTCACCCTGAACAAATTCCACCACACCTTTTTCATTTTCCTGATAAAGTGTAATATTTGGATTATTCCTGAGATTATTGGGCCCCATGAATCCATCTTCGTTGTCTGCGCCAAAAAGCAAACCGAAAATCAATGCAGATAATACTAATGCTAAGAGAATATTTCTCATCCCGGTTCCTCCAATGATATTTTCTTAAAGTATGCCCTAAAAAACCTGCTCCGCATAAATAGCGGTAAACTGGGTCCATTAATAAGAAGCTTGTTAGTATAACTCAATGTATGATAACACATTATTTTCATCTGTCAATAAATTTTATTAAACTGGTTTGATTTTGTATGGAATAACATCTTTCCTCCGCAAATCGGGTATAGATTCAGCACATTATATATATCTATCGTCTGCGCGCTATAATCGTATTAAGTATCACACTGTAAAAGATTTGTACTTAAATGCGGCTGTCCACCGGCAGCCCGGTATAAAAAACCCGCCCGAAAAATCTCGAGCGGGAGTAGATTTAAAGTGCTAATGGATAGACTATTGTATTCCGCCGAACCAGAAATTCAATCCCACAATTAGATCGAGGAAATAATAATTTGTACCGACTTCGCCAAGATCCATGTCCTCATATTTGAGTTTGGCCCCGTCGGTCATGGCGTAGTCGAACGTAGCTTCACCGAATATGGAGATGTTGGGAGAGACAAAATACATGACTCCGCCTCCGAAGAGGAAATAGAATTTTGAATCTACGTCAACATCAATCTTGTCGATGTCTGTGAAGTCGAAAAGAATACCTTCCACATCCTTGAACTCGCTCATGTAAAGACCGCCGCCTCCCAGGACGTACGGGCGAACGGGACCTACGGTCGTCAGAACATACTTGGCATGCGCTCCAAACATCATGCCGGTAATTTTGCTGTCGGATTCAAATGTCTCTTCTATCAGCTCGATCTCTTTCGAGCCAAAGGATACGTAACGAAAATTCACACCTGCAGCAAGGTTCGGTGTGAAAAAAAACTCCGCCGCCACTCCGAATTTGAATCCGATACTGCGGAACGCGGCATCGCCATCCAAAATTTCCTCGGGATCATCGCTGGCCAGATCACCCATAGGAACTCCGATCCCGGCAAAAGGCGAGACATTAAACTTTCCCATAAGATCCTGCGCTGTCAGCGCTGAAAATGATAGCAGAACACACAGAAATAGTGTTAAGGCCGCCTTAACCATTTTCCCCTCCTGATTAGGCTGGTTAATTCTTGAAAAAAATACAAGCTTACTCTATATTATTTTATGCTTGCACAATGCTGAATGCAATATAAAACACTTACCGGAACAGCAATAAGTTCATGCTGTCCAATCAATCATACGACCTGCCGAACTCGACGTACTCAGCAGTCCGGAATGCCATCGCCGTCGGGACTGGCGGGATAGGAATCGCAAGGGGCGTTGCCATCTGTAAAAACGAAATTTATCACCCAGACAGCGTCAGAGATATTCAAAGCCCCGTCGCAGTTAACCTCCCCGGATGCCCAGGGCTCGGGCTCCGGTCCGTTGGTAAATACAAAATTGATTATCCAGACCGCATCGCTGACATTAACAGAGCCGTCATTGTTGGGATCACCGCAAAGGAATCCCGGTTCAAAAACCTGCCAGAAACCTGAATTCAGGGTATAGGTATCATTCTGGCTGAAGCCGATGGCGGTCTGATCGAGCGTGCCATCGAGAATATAGTTGGTTGATGTCGCATGCGTTCCGCCGCTCGAAATCACATGCCAATCAATCTGCTCTCCTTCTTTCGGCTCGCCTGCCATAGCGGTTGCCAGAACCAGGATGAGAGCAATTGTCACCAGGGCTACATTTTTTAACATGACCTTCACCTCGTCATCTATGAAATTAATTATACATCCAGATTCTCACTCGGACTTTTGGACAGAATTGATCGTCACCTAGTCTACAGACCGTTATTGTGGAGGTCGTAAGATTGCTCCAATAAGCTCCTTGCCAAACAAGACTGGTATACATCCAGACCTCCCCTCCCATATACAAATTATGGATTCCCATCGATCCTTCCCTTTGATACTGTAGATCCACATAATATTTGTTGACATCTACGCCAATATTATGTGTCAAGGTCATCTGTTGGTCCGGAGCGATATCCCGCCAGCCGCTGTCATAAGCCGGGCGCGGAAAAGGAGCACCATCATTAGGACCAATATTTCCGCGCACCGCACCCGTAACAACCAGGTCTCCTGCTACTTCAAGCTTTGCATCAGGGGTAGCTGTTCCGATTCCGACATTACCCGTAGCAACCAGATCTCCTGCTACTTCGAGCTTTGCATCAGGAGTAGCTGTTCCGATTCCGACATTTCCTGTTCCGTCTTCCAGAACCAATCTTGTCCCCGCTCTGGGATCATCTTTGGTAGTATGATCATAGAAATACAGGTATCCGCTGCCTGAATTCCAGGCCATCGTCCATTTCACTGCATCATTCTGTTTAATCTTCAGTCCAGTCTCATTGGCAGTGGTATTGGCAACAAGATATGGATTATTGCCCTTGATTTCAAACAGGGAAGAGGGCACTTGAGTGCCTACTCCTAATTTGCCGTCATGTGTAATAGTCATTACAGCATCACTCAATTCCGGATTGGCATCGTCAGCGGTATTCCTTTGCAGGAAATGGAAACGTCCCCGATTCCATGTGTTCGTATGTTCATAAACCAATGCACCTTTGCCGCGAGATGTCTCCAGATTGTTCCCGCCGTCACCGCCGACGGAGAAAAGCATTCCTACTCCATTATACCATGTGCTGTTATAATTGTCCAGCTTTAAAACATAAGATAATTCGTTTGAGGATCCCGCAATATACAGCTTTCGGTTGGGATTGGTCAGCCCGATGCCGACATCACCCTGCACCAGCAAGCCGTTCTCGGGGGCGGTTGCTGTTCCGGAATAGGAAGTGCCGATTGCCGCGCCGCCTTCGACGTCAAGCCGGTTCAATGGACTGGTGTTTCCTAATCCGAGGTTGTTGCCGATGAACACGTTTCCCGCAAAATAGCCGGCATGGCCGCTGGCGGCATTTCCATAAATAGCGTAGTTATTTCCGCCCAAATAGCCGTAGTTGCCATTTAAATTCTGACCATAGACTGCAATTCCGGAATTATCGCTTGTACTGCCATAGACTCCTTTACCATTTAAGGTCCCTCCCCAGAGGCCATAGTTGCTTCCATGGTATCCATATCCGCCGACGCTACTGCCTCCCAGATAGCCGTAACTGCTTGTAAGAAAATGCTGTCCGTAAACGCCATAGGTGCTCTGACCTAATTTGGCCTCGGTGGCAGGCGTGGAGACATGCAGTTTGGACTGGGGAGCATCCGTGCCGACTCCCACACTGTCGTTGCTGTTTGACAGATGAACCCGGGTGCCATCATCCGTCCAGGCAGCGTCCCCGCCCGGCGCAGCGTGGGCATAATCGGCGGTGTCGGCATGCTGGGCGCGGTATGTGTAGGCGCCGGAGCAGATCATCGCACGCGGCGACAGTTCTGGATCGGAAGCGATGGTAATGCCAAGGTACCTGATCGTGCCGCCGGCAAAGACCGAGGACGGTATTTCTGACATGGGAGATTCTCCCAGGTGGATATTGAAAAGTCCTTTGCTCACAGAAACCGTCACTGCACCGCTTGACCAGAGAACATCGGTGCCGGAAAGTGAACCGTAGATTCTGAATTGCATCTGATAATTTCCGTCCGCGATCGGGCTTCCGTCTGTACCGGTAAGGCGCCCCTGATAATTCAGAATCCCCGGTATTTCGGCCGCCAGATTAGCAGACAGCATCAGGCCTATTAGAAGGCCGAACAGAAAAAGGTGATTGAGTTTCATTTTGTCCTCCCAAAGAGAAATGTATTTGTTTAGTTTCTAATCAGATTCGGTGGGCCCAAGGAAATACCCTGTCAAGATTGCCGCAGGAGTCTGTGCATGTTCTTGATGTTGCAGGAAATTCGACAAGGTTTGAGCCCGGGGAAAAACAACCGGATATATCCCCCATAAAAGAGTTGCGCACTTGCCATGCAGTCCAACCGCAGGCGAAAGACATAGCTTTGAACCTGATATAACCTGAATCAACAGCCCCTTAGATAACCACCCCTTTGAAGATGTCTTATGCGGATGTCAAAAATATACCTTGTTTTAATGAATTGTCAATTATAAACTTGTCCGTCAAGTTTATAACTGCAAGCGGCTAATAAAAAACCGCCCCTGATATTTTCAGGGACGGCATAAGGGAGGTATTAAAATGCCATGACTAACACTCCGGATCACCGTTTCCGTCGGTATCGCATGGAGCACTGCCTCCGACGAAAACATAATTGATGATCCAGACGGCATCGGAGACATTGGCGGTACCATCACAATTGGTATCGCCGGCCTCATATGGGTTCGGCGGATTACCGCCGGCAAAAACAAAATTTATGATGTTTACTGCATCGCTGACATTGACGGAGTTATCGTTATTGGCATCACCGCATAAAACCGGAGGTTGAACCAGTGAAACAAATGAGATATCATCAAAGCAAAGCTGGGCGCTGAGTCCGGAAATCTCCAGGTGCCCGGTATGGGTGTAATTCAAAATTCGGCTGTCTGCAGCCTCGAACAGGACTTTATCATCACGCAGACCGTAAATCTGGTCGCCGATCAGCTCTATCGAGAGCTCATGCCACAGGCCATCTTCACCGTTCCACTCAGATGTTTCAATTTCCACAGTGTCATCGATAACAGGAATTCCGTCCACGATAGCCAGCATGGCTAGGCCGTTACTGTCCAGGGTGTATTCCATAGAAATCGAATTGGCGTTATCATCAAACCATCTGATACGCCGGTATTTATCCGGCTCATATGCCAGAAGAATCGAATTCACATTGATTATCAGCCCCTCTTCCCATGTATACGAACTCACGGTTCGTGTAATTGCTCCGCCCCCTCAGTCCGAGCATTCAAGCTGGCACATTTTGGCATCATCTGTAACCCATGCCCCCAGAATTAACTGCCAGTTCTCGAGAGAGCCAGTCGAAAAATCATCGTAGAAAATAGTGTCTCTCTCGAATCCATAAAGCTGCGAGGGGACAGCAAGGCTTGCAATTAATAGAATGCCGAATGCCAGGGCAGAAAAACGCCTGAGCATCAATTCCTCCTGCAATGGTGAGTATTTCAATCTGCTGTTTGGCTTAATATAAAGCCTGAAATCATTAAATCAAGATAAAATTTATCATATCAGTAAACTTTATCTCCCGGTTAAACTGCAAGGATTTAGAGAGTAGAACTACACAAAAAGTATGCATGATATTTTTCCCCTGCACAATTAATGTGCAGGCCATATTTCCGGCAATCAAGGCCGTTTAATATATTGGTTTACATAATATCCTTAATCTACTGATTAACAATGGTTTCAAAGTGTGTTTAATTGTGCCTAGAGATTTGGCACAGGGCTTGCAATAGAATTATGTGACGAAATGACATATTTGGAGGAAATGAAATGAAAAGCTTGAAACATATCTCGAAATCGCTTCCAAAAGTTTTTTTTGGGCTAATCCTTCTGGCATGGGGAACGGCTTTTATAACGGGCTGTGATGATTGTGATGATTGTTACATTGTCGGAGAAGATACTCCTCCGGCCGTTCCCCGTGGGCTTTTTTCCGAAACAGGTAATAATTCAGTTACCCTGTGGTGGATAGAAAACCAGGATGAGGAGACCGATTTCTATGTGATCTACCGTTCGCTGAGCGAATTCGGCCGTTATGACTGGCTGGGCGAAGCTGATGCCCCGCCGTTTGTTGATAACTCGGCTGACAACGGCGATGTCTATTACTATGCGATTACCGCTGTTGGGTTCAACGGACTCGAATCTGATTTATCCTACGAGACTGTTTATGACGTGCCCCGGCCGGATGGATTCAATGTCTGGGTTTATGATTATTTTACGAATAGTCTCCAGTCCGCCTTTGATTTCAGCACTGGCAGTGTGTTGCATGGCGATGATGTAGAGGCTGACG
Organism: Candidatus Zixiibacteriota bacterium; assembly: GCA_011056555.1. GTDB lineage: Bacteria > Zixibacteria > MSB-5A5 > JAABVY01 > JAABVY01 > JAABVY01. Next base: position 65,049 of record DSEQ01000005.1, read on the forward strand.
TATGGTTTGACTTCGCAGTAATTGACAATGTATTCGGCGATCCGACCCCGACTTTATTCATTAATGCTGCCGATGACATGACTGATCTTCAGGATTATGGTTATACCGGTTCGATAGATGATGTCGGCTGGGCGCCGGACGATGGTTGGAGCACGATTGGCTATGAAGAATTGATCCTGGGTCATACGTATATTATCTGGACCTGGGACAACCATTACGCCAAACTCAGAGTGACATCTCTGGATTATGACAACAGGCGCGTAAGATTTGACTGGGCTTACCAGCCCTGGAATTACGATCCTCAGGCTGACGATTATGAGTTCCATCGCGATCTCAAGGTTATCCCGGATGAGTTATTACCGGAAAAGCCGAAGAAGGATCGTCCCGAGGGTTATGGCAAGAGAATACCAAAGTAAACTTAAGAAATGGAAATAGAGAGGTGATTGAAATGAAAAGGCATAAAATTATAACCGCAATGATTCTGGCGGTGCTGATGCTCGCGTCCACGGCAATGGCGCAGGTCTATCATACCCCGCCGGGTCAGAGGGGGCAGAGAGAACCGCTTGATATAGAGGTCTGGACAAACAAGGAAGAAGGCGGATCGTTCGGTCAGGGTGAGAACCTGGTAATTTACTTCAGGACTAACCGTGATGCGTTCGTAACCATTTACGACCTTGACACGAAGGGCAATATTAACCTGCTCTACCCTTATGATTACCGCGACGAGAACTTCGTCGAGGGCGGAGTGGTTTACACAATTCCGGACTATTATGACGACTATGTCCTGCGGGTCAACGGCCCTCCGGGGCTTGAATTCGTGCAGGCCATAGCCTCCGACCGTGATTTCATGGTACCCGACTGGGAATACAATTTCCGCGATCGTGACGGCTGGCGTGAAATCGATAACGAGAGAGAGGCCCTGGCCTACCTGGAGTATATCAATCATAAGTACTTCCCGGTAGAAAACTGCGTTCTGAACTGCGATATGGATTACACCTTTTTCGAGGTTCGCAAGAACTGGCAGTACAGCTGGGATTCATACTATTATGATGATTATTCCTACTATGATGATGTGCATGTGGTCCATCACTACCATCCCTATTACTACCGCCCGATTTATTACGATCCGTGGTGGGATCCGTGGGATTGGTGCGGAACCATGTATATCGGCTATCCGATTGGCGGCGCGATCTGGATTAACGGCATATTTTACGGCTATGCTCCGCTCTTTATTCCGAGGCTCAGTATCGGCTGGTGGGATGTCAGGATTGTGCACGGCGGAACAATTTACTACCATGACAAGGTCAAGATCAGGCGAGGTTTGAGTCATGAGCTTTATCACGCCGGCGACTACAAGTGGAAGACATCATCGAGGGCGAGCGCGAAATACAATTCTGTCGCCCAGAAACATTATCCCAAGACCAAGTCGCTGAGTTACAAGAGTGCGGCCAAGTATACGGCCGGTGGAAAATCAGGCAAGACTTATACTTCCGGCTCCTCGGGCAAGTACAGCAAAGACGGAACGGCAGTCTATAAGAGCCGAAGCGGTACGCAGACCAAGAGCTCGAGAGAATCATTCGGCACAAAGTCTTCCAAGGGCGCAACGGATAAAACCGGTACCAAGGGCGGCTCGAAATACGGAAAATCCTACAGCGGCAGCTCAAAGTCTCCCGCTGCTAAATCCGGTTCGCCCAAAACCAGCGTGTCTGGTGACAGGTCCAAAGGCTCGAAAGAAACCGGTTCCAGGAGCGGTACTTCCAAAAGCGGTACCTATGATAAGGGCTCCTCGTCTAAGTCGTCCAAATCAGGCGGCGCTTCCAAAACGGATAAGAACCGGAAGTCCTATGAGCCCAGCGCACGATTCCAGAAGAAAGGCGAGAGGTCCTCTTACGGGACCTCCGATTATGGCCGCAGCAGCAATAGAAGCAGCAGTTCCTATGGCAAGAGTTCTTCCGGTAGAAGTGAAAGTTCCTATGGCAGGAGTTCTTCCGACATGAGCAGCGGTTCCTATGACCGGAGTTCGTCGAACCGAAGCAGTAAATCATCGTCAGGGTACAGAAGTTCGGGATCGTCATCAAGAAGCTCGTCAAAGGGCAGTACATATTCAAGAGGCTCATCCGGCTCAAGGAGTTCCGGGTCGAGCGGCGGATCTTATAAAGGAAGCTCCGGTTCGAGATCTTCCGGAAGTTCCGGTTCAAAATCATCCGGAAGCTCCGGCAGCAAGAGCAGCGGTTCGAGCTCAAGGAAAGGAAAGTAAGATTAAATTGGAACTCTATTAAAGGGGAGGGTGAGATTATTGTTGACATTTCAAAACAATTCGGGCAATCTATATATAAGGGTGATGTCATGAACAAGATAATTATTATCATAACCATACTCCTGTTGGCTCTGTCGTCAAGTCTCTATGCTGTTGACAGGGTGCCGAAAAATGATGATTCCACCAGGAATAAGAGCGAGCAGAAGACTGATAAGGGCGACAAGGCCGATTATCAGGATTTCATCGATAAGAATAATAATGGTATCGATGATAATATCGAGAAACGTCAGAAAGAGACCACCCGAGTCGAACCTAAACGCGAGCCTGAGGTCCAGAAACGGGAGCCCAAGCAATCAGGAGAAAAATACACGCCTCAGGCTCCGAAAACCAAACAGCCTGTAAAAGAGAGTAAGCCGGCTCAGAGAACTCCTTCCAGGAAAGAGGAAGCCAGGAAAAAATAAAGATTTTCAGGCAACAAATTTCATTGAAATTCATCCGAACTTCTGTACACCAAAATCGTTATAAAGCCTTGAAGGTGATTTAAGTTTAGGCTTGACAGCCTATTTTTTTTGATATAGAATTGGCACTCAGGCGATAAGAGTGCTAAGACATGATTGAGACGATGAGGTTTTGGAAATGCCCAAAGTAGATTTATCAGCGCGCGAGCTGCAAGTCTTGAATGCGCTCATCGATTGTTACATCAAAACCGCGGAGCCGGTTGGATCGCGAAAACTGGCGACTAAATACAATCTTGGAGTGTCGCCCGCGACGATCAGGAATACACTGCAGGATCTGGAGGAGATGGGCCTGGTATATCAGCCCCATACTTCCGCGGGCCGAATTCCGACCGAGGTCTCGTATCGCATATATGTCGACAACATCATGCAGATCAGGCCCCTGACCAACAAGGAAAAGGCGCAGATTGCACGGGAGCTGACCTCGGGCAACAAGGCCATAGATCAGATTTTGGAGCAGTCCTGCAGAGTGCTTTCGGAGGTTTCGATGCAGCTCGGGGTGTCCATGGCCCCGCGTTTTACCGAGGGCATACTCACTCATCTGGACCTGGTTCCGGTGGGAGAGAACCGGCTCCTGGTGGTGGCCGCGGTCAAGTCCGGCCTGGTCAGATCGGTGGTTATGGAAGTCGATTCTGTGGTAAATCCGAAGATGGTGCAGGAAACCGCTGACATCCTGAATGAGCGGCTCAGCGGATTGACCCTGGGGCAGATCATAGACACGATCCATGATCGTTTCCGTGATGTTTCCTATGGCGATCCGAAACTGATTAAGCTGTTTACCGAATCGGCCGAGAACATCTTTACGCCCCAGACGGACAAGGACCTGCATTTGATGGGTACTCCCAATATTACTTCACAGCCTGAATTCAAGGACCCGAAGAGACTCCAGGAATTGATCAGCCTGATTGAGGAAAGGCAGAAGATTGTCAGTTCCCTGAACGCGGCGGCGATCTATGAGGGCGTTGTGGTTACTATCGGCAAGGAGGCCAATCTGGGTATGCTGGATGGCTGCAGTATGGTAACCTCGACTTACAGGGCGGGCAAAACTACCGGGACGATCGGCGTCATCGGCCCGACCCGTATGGAGTATTCGAAGCTTATGTCCATAGTCGATTATACATCGAAAGTGTTGAGCAGAATTCTCTCTAAAGAGTAGGGGTATGAATATGAAAAAAGATCATTCATTGGATGAAGAGCAAGATTTGGAAAATGAAGAGCTGGATGAGAATAACGAGGAAGAAGATATAGAATTGGAATACAGTGAGTCAGAATCCATCGAGGCTGCGGAGGCCGAAAGCGAACAGTCAAAAATAGAGGTTCTGGAAAAAAAGCTGGAAGAGCAAAAAGACAAAATGTTGCGCCTGGCGGCAGAGTTTGACAACTATAAGAAGCGTACTGCCCGCGAATATGCAGCTCTGATCGAAAGCGCCAACCTGGATTTAATCAGGTCCCTTCTGGACATACTCGATAATTTCCGCCGCGCTCTTGCATCCGCCAAGGATGCTGATGCGGAGGCGATATTCAAGGGCATGGAGATGATTTATAATCAGTTCGATTCGCTCTTGAAGGAGCGTGGACTGGAAGAAATCGAGGCCGAAGGACAGCCCTTTGATCCGGAACTGCATGAGGCCGTGATGACCACCCCCACAGATGAGGTGCCCGAAGATTATGTCGCCGGCGAACTGCAAAAAGGCTATAAGATCAAGGGACGTGTGGTCAGGCATTCAAAGGTGGCGGTGGCGAAAGCGTCGGAGAATCAATAATTCAATTCGATAACAATTAGATATTTTGGAGGAATAGATGGGTAAAGTAATTGGAATAGACCTGGGTACAACAAATTCATGTGTAGCTGTAATGGAAGGTAATGAGGCGGTGGTTATTCCCAACGCTGAGGGAAACCGCACCACTCCCTCGGTGGTGGCGTTTACCAAAGGCGGAGAACGTCTGGTGGGACAGCCCGCCAAGCGTCAGGCGGTAACCAATCCCGAAAATACCGTATTCTCAATCAAGCGTTTTATGGTACGCAGGCATGCCGAGGTATCGGAAGAGGAGAAGATCGTGCCGTATCAGGTGGTGTCTAATTCCGAAGGTGACTGCCGTGTAAAAGTCGGCGATAGAGAATATGCGCCGCCGGAGATTTCAGCCATGATCCTCCAGAACCTGAAAAAGACCGCTGAAGAATATCTCGGCAGCGAGGTCACCCAGGCGGTGATTACAGTGCCGGCCTATTTCAATGATTCCCAGCGTCAGGCTACCAAAGATGCCGGCAAAATAGCCGGTTTGGAAGTTCTGCGTATCATTAATGAACCCACGGCGGCATCACTGGCCTATGGCCTGGACAAGAAAACCGATCAGAAAATCGCCGTCTACGACCTGGGCGGCGGAACCTTTGACATCTCAATTCTCGAACTGGGCGAGGGCGTATTTGAGGTGCGCTCCACCAACGGCGATACGCATCTGGGCGGAGACGATTTCGACCAGAGGATAATTGACTGGCTCGCTGATGAGTTCAAGAAAGATCAGGGGATCGACCTGCGCCAGGATCGTATGGCCCTGCAGCGACTGAAAGAAGCAGCCGAGAAGGCCAAATGCGAGCTCTCCTCAACAAATCAGACCTCGATCAATCTGCCCTTCATCACGGCCGATCAAAGCGGTCCCAAACACCTTGATATGACCCTCTCGCGGGCAAAACTGGAACAGCTTACCGAGGATCTGATCGAGCGCACCGTAGGCCCCTGCAAGAGCGCGATACGGGATGCCAAGCTATCCGCTTCCGAAATCGATGAGGTGATTTTGGTCGGCGGCCAGACCCGTATGCCCAGGGTTCAGGAGACGGTGAAGGAGATCTTTGGTAAGGATCCGCACAGAGGAGTCAATCCTGACGAGGTCGTGGCAATCGGCGCCGCTATTCAGGGCGGTGTGCTGGCCGGCGATGTTAAGGATGTCCTGCTTCTGGATGTCACCCCGCTTTCTCTCGGAATTGAAACACTGGGCGGCGTTATGACCAAGCTGATTGAAAGAAACACAACCATTCCGACCAAGAAAAGCCAGATATTCTCGACGGCGTCAGATAATCAGCCTGCGGTATCGATCCATGTGCTCCAGGGCGAGCGCGAGATGGCTGTCGACAACCGCACCCTGGGAAGATTCGATCTTGTAGGCATACCTCCCGCACCGCGGGGAGTGCCGCAGATTGAGGTGACATTCGATATCGATGCCAACGGTATTGTCAATGTTTCCGCCAGGGATAAGGCTACAGGCAAAGAACAGAAAATCAGAATTGAATCTTCCTCCGGTCTTTCAGAAGCAGAAGTAGAGAAGATGGTTAATGACGCCAAATCTCATGCAGAAGAGGACAAGAAGAAGAAGGAATTAATTGATCTCAGAAATCAGGCGGATCAGCTTATATATACAACCGAGAAAACTCTTAAGGAACATGGCGACAAAGTCTCCGATGAAGAAAAGAAGAATATTGAAGAGGGCATAGAGAAGCTCAAGTCATCCATGCAGACCGATCAGGCCGAGATTATCAAGCAGAAGATGGATGACCTGATGCAGGCCTCGCATAAGCTGGCCGAGCAGATGTATCAGCAGGCCCAGGCTCAGGGACCGGCCGGGGGAGAGGCGGGCGCCGGAGCGGAAGAGCAAAAATCGGAAGAATCTCAAGAGGGCGCGGTGGATGCCGATTTTGAGGTTGTGGACGACGATAAGAAATAGGAAGGGCTCTGATCAATCATGACAACCGAGCGCGACTACTACGAAATTCTGGAAATCTCCCGGGACGCATCCGAGGAGCAGATAAAAAAGGCCTATCGCAAAAAGGCTCTACAGTATCATCCGGATCGAAATCCGGGCGACAAAAGTGCCGAGGATAATTTTAAGGAGGCCACAGAAGCTTATGAGGTTTTGAAAAATCCTCAGACCCGCCAGGTATATGATCAGTATGGTCATGCCGGGCTCAGGCAGGGGGCTGGAGCTGGCGGATTCGGCGGTGGCTTCGCTGGATTTGATATAGCAGACGCTCTGCGAGCCTTCATGCGGGATTTTGGGGGATTCGGCGGATTCGAGGATATCTTCGGCGGTTTCGGCGGGACGTCAAATCGCGGCCGAACGGTCCATCGCGGCCGGGATTTGCGGGTCGATCTCCAGTTATCGCTGGAGGAGATTGCCGAAGGAGTCAGCAAGAAGATCAAAGTAAACTACAAATCCACCTGTGATAGCTGCAATGGAAGCGGAGCGGCAAATGAAGAGGCCAAAAAGACCTGTCCTCAGTGCAAGGGCTCAGGCGAGATTCGTCAAATAACCCGGTCATTGTTGGGGCAGATGGTCCGTGTCGCTCCCTGCGACTACTGCAAGGGGGACGGTACGATCATTACCGACTTCTGCCCGGAATGCCATGGCAGCGGACTTGTAGATGACAAAAAGACAATTACCGTCAGAATTCCTCCCGGGGTCACTACCGGAAACTACCTGACCATGTCGGGGGAAGGTAATCACGGCCCGCGTGGCGGCCCTCCCGGTGATGTTATTGTTGTCGTAACTGAAAAGGAACACGAGCATTTCACGCGCAGCGGGGACGATATAGTCTACGAGGTCCCGATCTCATTTTCTCAGGCGGCGCTCGGAACCAAATTAAATGTGCCCACCCTCGCCGGTGAGAGTGAACTGAACGTACCAGCCGGAACTCAATCCGGCAAGGTTTTCAAGTTCAGGAACAAAGGCATCAAGCATCTGCGCGGCCTCGGAAGAGGGGATCAACTCGTACGTGTAATTGTGTGGACGCCCACGAAACTCGGCCCCGAAGAAAAAAAGTTGTTTGAACAACTGGCCGATAATGAAAAAATCAATCCTCCCAGGTCATCAAAAAGTTTCTTCGAGAAATTAAAGGAGACTCTGGGTGTCTGACAGGCCCGGACATAAATCCGGGCGGGGATACCTGGAAATTGCCGTCACCATACCTTGCCAGCATGAGGAGATGGTTTCCGATTTCATAATCGAAGAGGTCGCTTTCGGGCTTGTAACTGAAGACCTCGATGATCAGGTCAGGATTATCTGTTATATTCCCCATGACAACGGCCCTGACGAAAAGATAGACAAATTAAAAAAATATCTCTCCATCATGGAGGTCCTTCCTGACGAGCTGATCGACGAGCGCATCAAGACGAAAAATATTGAGGAAATCGACTGGATCAACGAATATCAAAAGAGCTTTGAGCCGGTTGTGATCGGCGACCTGGTAATAAAGACGCCCTGGGACAAAACTGAATTTCCCGGAAAAAAAATAATTATAATCGAACCCAAGATGGCTTTCGGCACCGGTAAGCATGAAACCACTCAATTATGCCTGCGGGCAATCGAAAAAGAGATAGAGCCGGGAATGAAAGTCCTTGATCTGGGTACCGGATCAGGTATTTTGTCAATTTATGCGGCCATGCTGGGAGCGTCCGAAATTCTGGGACTGGATATCGATCCAGACGCAGTGCCTAATGCTTTGGAGAATGCGGAAATGAACAATGTCTCGGATAAATTTGGGGCCAGGACCGGTTCTATGGAACAGATTGATAAAAAAAATTATTATGATCTGGTAATTTCGAACCTGATATATGACGGAATTGTTAAACTATTTGACGATTTTTTGGCGGCGCTTAAACCGGGCGGTAAAATGATTCTCTCCGGTATTCTTGATGATCAGAAAAATCAACTGACCGAATTCATTAAGTTTAAAGCATCTTTTGAGATAGAGATAATGCAGCAGAATGAATGGCTGTGTTACATCCTGAGGACTCGATAACGTGCAGGAATCATTTACTTATTTCTATATTCCGCCCTCTCTGGTAACCGGAGAAGAGATAGCCTTTCAGGAAGATGAGAGCCATCATATAGCCAAAGTCTGCCGCCAGCAGGTGGGTGATGAAATTTATGCTGTTGATGGCATCGGCAACCGCTATCTGGTGGAAATAACCATGTGCACGCCTCAGCGCGTGGAGGGCAAGATCCTCGAAACAGATATGGATGTGAATGAGCCGCATACCAAATTATCTCTGGCCCTGCCCTGGACAAAAGATCCCAAGCTGGACCTGATTATCACCAAAGCGACCGAATTGGGCGTATCAAAATTCGTCTATTATACTGCGGATAAGTCGATTATCAAGAAGGATGATGACCGGATCGAGAAGAAGATTGAAAGGCATCGCAGGCTGGGGATCAGCGCCATAAAACAGTCTTTACGATGCGTTCTGCCGGAGATGAAGGATATAGGCCGCTCACACAATTTCGATAAATGCTTAAAATATTATGATATATGCCTTTATGCGGACCTCAATAAGGATGCGTTACCGCTTCAAACCGCGTTAAAGGGCCATCTTCCAAAGTGGATACTACTTGTCATCGGGCCCGAAGCCGGATTCAGCAAAGAGGAGAAGATAACGCTCGAAAATTCAGGCGCACTGCCTATCTCTTTGGGTCCCAGGCGCTTGCGCTTCGAAACCGCTGCCCTTGCTTTTACCTCGATGGCCCTGAATATCTTGGGGGAGATGGAATAGCAACGGGGCCTGTTAATTAATCTCGCCCTCTTCCGAAAATACTATTATGGCATATGAATGGACACAGACACTTCCGGTGTATATTTTCCTGGGCTTTATGGGGCTCATCCTGGGCTCCTTTCTGAATGTCGTAATATATCGTCTGCCCCGGGGAAAATCGATCGTCAAGCCCCGTTCGGCCTGCCCCTCATGCGAAAAACCCATTCCGTTTTATCTGAATATTCCCATATTCAGCTATCTTTTCCTGCGAGGGAAATGCAGGTATTGCGGTGAAAAAATCTCACCCCGATATCTTTTTGTGGAGTTGATTTCTGGCCTGGTTGTGCTGGGTTATTATTTCTGGCTGGGAGCGTCGTGGCAGTTTTTAGGATATACGATTCTGACCCTGTCGCTTTTGGCGATCTTCATGATCGATCTGGAGCATTATATAATACCGGACGAGATAACATATCCGGGCATAGTGCTGGGTCTGGCTTTCTCACTGGTCAATCCCGACGTTACGATACTCGAATCAGCCCTGGGTACACTGCTGGGGGGAGGCGGACTTCTCCTGATAGCTCTGATTGGTGACTGGATGCTCAAGAAGGAAAGTATGGGCGGCGGCGATATCAAGCTGGCAGCCATGCTGGGTGCCTTCTTGGGATGGCAGCAGGTATTATTCGTGTTCATCGCCGCTTCCTTCATCGGTCTGATTGTATCGGTCATCGCCATGCTTTTCTCGGATTCGGTACGCCAGAGCCGACGTGTTCCCTTTGGGCCATTCCTTGCAGCTGCGGCAGTTACGGCAATCATATGCGGCGACTACATCATCAGTTTCTACATATCCCGTTTCTACAACATATAAGCAAAATCTCTTATCTGTCGATATTCAAAGTATGAATGGCGATAAAAAACGCTTCTCGATCAGGGCTATTTTTTCGAAGCAGATAGCCGGATCATATGAAACCGAGCTTAAGACCACATTGCTTTTGATCCTGCTTTTCCTGGTTTTGATTAGTTTCAGTACACTAAGGATAACCGGGAAACTGGCCGGCATATATCGCGACGACAATTATCACCAACTATCAGACGCTGCTGCCAAGTTGATCGATTATCTTGATGACGATATAGAGCTCAAGCGCTCGACCATAAATTACCGGGATATAATGGCCTCGACCGTCGTGGCAAGAGCGGAATACCTGAGGGAAACCGGCCTCAAGACCGCTGAGCATGAGACCTCCCAATCATATGATGATATGGATCTGATAGAAACATATTATGCCGCCCTGACCGAAAGGGAACGTCGTGACCTGCGAAAGGGCGAGATCATCAGGTGTGGATTCGGACAGGGTGAGGACAATGATAAAATCGCGATACTCTACCCATTCAAAGATAGTGATGGCGCGCGCTGGATCGGGTTGTTTTTCAAGAATGCCTCCGGATTAAAACTCGTAAACACAGTCATGAAATATAATTACCTTTTCCAGCTGGCCGGCCTTCTGGCAGCGCTGCTGGTCGCCTATGCTTACCTGAAACTGACATTGAACCCATTTAAAAGAATTGCGGATGAGGCCCGCAGGATCAAAGATGAGAACAGTGCCAGCGGCGAATCGGTGGAAGAGATTGTGGAGACTTTTAAGGCCACGATTGCCAGCCTGGAGGAAAAAGAGGAGAGACTGCAGGAGCTTTACAGCAACTCCCAGGAACGTGCCGACCGCCTGGAAAAATTCAACCAATACATTCTTGAAAGTATGCTCTCCGGCCTGATCGGCATAGATAACAGCGGACGCATTGTACATTTGAACCGCTCCGCCCGCAGGATACTTGGATTGGAGGAGAATGAAATCGACTATGGCTCCTTTCGAAAAACATTTGCAGAAATGAAAACGCTGGTGGAGGTTCTCGAGAGGGTCCTGGAAAATAAAATGTCCGAGGAACGTCTGGAGCAGAAATATATCAGATCGGACGGCAAGGAGAAGATTCTTGGTATCTCCGGTTCCCCGGTTTATGATCATAATGGAAGGCTGGTGGGGGCGATTTTATTGCTGGCCGACCTTACCGAGGTGCGCAGGCTGCAGTCAGAGATCGCCTTCAAGGAAAAAATGGCCGCGGTGGGGGAGATGAGCGCTGGACTGGCACATGAAATGCGCAATGCTATGATGGCTATCGTGGGCTTCAGCAAAATCCTGAAAAAAAGTCCTGGCGATAAAAAACAGATCCGGGAGATAGCCGGCTCCATTGCCGCCGAATCAGAGAATTGCGAGAACATGCTGAAAAGGTTTCTGTCTTTTGCCAAGCCGGCCGACCTGACACCGGAGACGCTCTCATTGCCCGAGCTGGGACACTCCGTAATAAACAAGCTGGAGCCGTTGGCCGATAAAAAGCAGGTTTCAATAATAGATGATTTTTCCCAGGATCTCCCCGACCTGAACTGCGATAGAACCGCGATCGATCAGGTCATAACAAACCTTTTGAAAAACGCCATCGAAGCCTCACCTCAAAAAGGCCTGGTATATGTCAGAATCAAACATGATTCCACCTTGAACTCATTTATAATTGAGGTCGAGGATAGCGGGCCGGGTATACCGGAGGAAAACCGCATGAAGGTCTTTTCGCCATTCTTTACAACAAAAGAGGATGGTACTGGCTTGGGCCTTGCCATAGTCAAGAAGCTGGTTAGCAGTATGGCCGGAAGCGTTGAAATTGAAAGCCAGTCAGGCAAGGGATGCAAATTTCGGATAACTATCACCGAAAATCACCTTCAGCCCAGGAATTCCGCCATATCCTATCAGGCAACTTAAGTATAATCTTAAGCTTGCAAAATCCAATCTTCATCGTATATTATATAAAACAACTGGATTCAAACTACCATCCTGCGAGCCTTCATAGGAGGATTTATAATGAAAAAGGCCCCACTCGTAATTTTGATTCTTTCCATATTGCTGACTACCAGCATCATATCTGCCGCTTCAACCACAATGCAGGTCAGAATCTATATCGATTCCAAAGCTCAGCTCTCAGAGCTTCGAAGTCTGCATCTCGACATTGTTTACAGGCAGGACAATTATGTCGAGATTATCACCGATGCTGAGGAGCTGGAAGAACTGCAGGCACTTGATTTCAGGACCGAGGTGATTCATGAGGATCTGGTGGCGTTCTACCAGTCCCGTCTGGCCCCCAAGGATATGGGCGGCTATATGACCCTTTCTGAGATCAACGCCAAAACCGATTCATTGGTGGATAATTTCCCGGATATCGTATCCCAGAAATATAACCTGGGCCAGACTATCGAGGGCCGGGATATGTGGGCGATAAAGATTTCAGATAATCCCGATGTTGATGAGGATGAACCCGAGGTCTTTTATACCGCCGCTATCCATGCACGCGAGGTCATCACCCCGCTTGTGCTTTTCAATTTTGCCGATTCTCTGACGCAGAAATATTCCACCGATACCCAGATTCAGAATCTGGTTGATAATCGCGAGATCTGGTTCTGTTTCTGTGTTAATCCGGATGGCTACTACTATAATGAATATACCGATCCGGGTGGAGGCGGGATGTGGCGTAAAAACCGCAGGCACAATTTTGACGGCTCCTATGGTGTTGATCTGAACCGCAACTTTGGCTATGAATGGGGTTATGATGACGAGGGATCATCCCCGGTTCCTTCAGATGCGACATACAGGGGCACAATGGGCTTTTCCGAGCCGGAAACCCAGAATATGCGCGATTTTCATTATGAACGAGAATTTATATTATCCGTTTATTTTCATTCTTATTCAGACTTGATCCTCTGGCCCTGGGGATACGATCAGTTTTATACCGAGGACCAGGATATTTTTCAGGTTATGGGAGACAGTATAGCGACCTGGAACGGATATGCCCCGTCACCGGCATGGGGTCTTTATGTAGCAAATGGCACTACCGATGACTGGATTTACGGTGAGCAGACCTATAAAAATAAGACTTTCGCTTTCACATTCGAGGTTGGAGGCTACTGGGACGGTTTCTGGCCATCGGTATTAGATATTCCAGAACTGGTGAATGAAAACTACATGCCTCTCATGTTTCTGACTGAGGTGGCAGGCTCTGTATATCAGCTCCGTGCGCCTGTTGCTCCTCAGATTTTTGCTCCTGACAGCATTGACGAGGGGGAAGATATAATAGTCTTCTGGACCTTTGAGGATACCCTGAATCCCGCCGTGGAATTCGAACTGGTAGAGTTAACCGGACAGCAGGAGATCACCGATTATGCCGAAAATTTCGACTACTGCCAGAATAACGATTTTATTCTATCCTCGGCGCGATCTTATTCCGGTCTTTATAGCTTCTTCTCAGGCGCCGAAAATAACATCTATCGCTATGTCGAATATGAATTTCCCTTCCCGGTTGAAGCGGGAGATTCACTCAAATTCTACACCTGGTATGATACCGAGCTCGACTGGGATTATGGTTATGTCGAGGTCGCGGCAGGCAGCGGCCCCTTCACAGCGATTGAAGGAAATATAACCACCACCTATGATCCCCATGGCAACAACCGCGGGCATGGTATCACCGGCAGCTCTTATGGATGGGTTCTGGGTAAGTTCAGCCTGGAGGATTTTGTGGGGCAGAATATAAGGGTGCGCCTTTCTTATGAAACCGATGCGTACACGACCGATGAAGGTATATACTTTGATGATATTTATCCCATAACCACATTTGAAAACGAGTCTTTTGTAACGCTGCCGTCAGATGATGCATCATACATGTTTCCGGATAAGATTCCGGGGATGTATCACTACAAGATCAGGGCTAAAGATGCTGAAGATCAATGGGGTGCATACAGCCCGATCGATGGTACCCAGGTCTATGCATTGCCGACATATATCTGCGGTGATGCTAATGCCGATGAGACTGTGAATGTCTCTGATGCTGTGGCAATTATAAACTATGTCTTTGTTGGAGCGGCCGCTCCGGATCCAATGGAATCCGCCGATACCAACTGCGATGCTGCTGTCAATGTCAGCGACGCCGTCATGATCATAAACTATGTTTTCATCGGTGGTAACGATCCCTGTGATCCGGACGGCGATTCAATTCCCGACTGCTGATACTGAAGATCGATCATTAATCAAGCCCGTCCGCATTTGTGGACGGGCTTTTTTGAAATTGATCTATTCTTAGTTTTGAGGTCAGTGCGGGAATTTCTCATGCAGCGGCGTTGGGTCTTGCTTCGACCGAGTCAGGGTGTGACCCAACGCAACAAGTGCCACCGCAATCACATCTACTTCAATCTCTCAAGACTTATCTTATTGTTCTTCAGGCTGTCGCTTTCGGCTACTATAATCGCACCGGGCGAATGCTGTCTCAATGCCGCGATTAAATCGGGCCAGTTTTCTTTACCGTCGCCAATCGGCTTATGCTCATTCGATTTAGCTCTGATTTGGCCTGCGGCGATTCCGGGCGACACTTCGATATGGTCAGCCTGTTATACTGATTATTTAACTCCTTGCAAGACAATCTCAAAACAGACTTGCTTTTTAATGGAGCATCATTTATTTTTCTTGGTTATAGATAAGTGAACCGCCGAAAATGATCGGCGGATAAAGGATTGGAGATGGTATGAGTTATTTAAAAGAGACCGACCCGGAAATATATGAAGCTATAATGAAGGAAACTGAGCGTCAAAATGAGAAGATCGAGCTTATAGCATCTGAAAATTTTGTCTCCAGGGCGATACTGGAAGCCGCGGGAGGCGTAATGACTAACAAATACGCCGAGGGCTATCCGGGCAAGCGCTACTATGGCGGCTGTGAATATGTCGATATTGCCGAGGATCTGGCCCGTGAACGCGCCAAAGAGCTGTTCGGAGCGGAACATGCCAATGTCCAGCCCCATTCAGGTTCACAGGCTAATATGGCGGTTTATTTCGCATTCCTCAAGCCGGGAGACACTGTTCTTGGTATGGATCTCTCCTGCGGGGGACACCTGACCCATGGCCATCCAATCAATTTCTCAGGAATTTTCTATAATGTCATCGGATATACTGTGGACAAGGAGACCGAGCAGATCGACTATGATGAACTGGCGAAACTTGCGGAAAAGCATAAACCGAAGATGATAATCGCCGGAGCTTCCGCCTATCCCCGCATAATAGATTTTGAAAAATTCCGCAAAATATCGGATTCTGTGGGAGCGCTGCTGATGGTGGACATGGCCCATATTGCCGGACTGATTGTGGCGGGACTGCATCCCTCCCCGGTACCGCATGCAGATTTCGTAACCACAACCACCCATAAGACGTTACGTGGCCCGCGGGGCGGAATGATCCTCTGCAAAGAAAAGTATGCCGCCGACCTGGACCGAATGGTAATGCCAGGGATCCAGGGCGGCCCCCTGATGCACATAATTGCGGCCAAGGCTGTGGCCCTGAAAGAAGCCGCCAGGCCGGAGTTCAAAGAATACCAGGCGCAGATAGTAAAAAATGCCAAGGCTATGGCAGACCGGTTCCTGGAACATGGCTACAATCTGGTTTCCGGCGGCACAGATAATCATCTGATGTTGATGTCATTCATCGGGATGGACATGACCGGAAAACAGGTCGAAAAATCGCTCGATAAATGTTCGATTACAGTAAATAAAAACACGGTGCCCTTCGATCCCGAAAAACCGTTCGTGACTTCCGGGATAAGGATCGGCACACCGGCCGTAACCTCGCGGGGTATGAAAGAACCGGAGATGGTCAGAATTGCAGACCTGATCGACAGGGTAATTCAAAACCGCAAAAACAAAGAGGTCTATGCAGAAGTAAAAGAGGGGGTTGCCAAACTGTGTTCTGAATTTCCGCTGTACCAGGAAATTCTGGAGGATTGAAATTTATTGGAATAAAAAAAGGAGGACTTGTATGTTATTGGAGTTTTCAACTTATCCGGCTGACGAAGAAAGTCTGGCTGGCGCAATAGCCAAGGTCATAGATATAATAGACAAATCGGGCCTGCCATACCAGACCCACGCTCTCGGCACGCTGGTCGAAGGGGAATGGGATGAGCTGATGGCCCTGGTCAAAAAATGTCATATGAAACTGCGCGAGGATTTCAGCCGTGTTTACACGCGCATAAACATAGATGACCGCGAAGGTTATAAGGACCGGATTACCGGTAAAATCGCGGAATTAGAAGAGGCATTAGGACGGCAAATCAAGAAATAAAGCAGGCGAGGTTTTGCAATGGACAATTCTGATTTTGTAATGGTCTTTTCATCTGCCGGTTCGCAAATTGAAGCCAATCATATCGCCGAGACACTTATCAATAAGAAGCTGGCGGCATGTGTGTCGATACTTCCGGGAGTCACATCCCATTATTGCTGGAAGGGGAAAAAGGAATCCTCATATGAAGTGTCAATTATTATCAAATCCGTCAAGGACAAGTTCGAGGAATTGAAAAAGGAGATAATTGAGCTTCACAGTTTCGAGGTTCCTGAAATTCTGATGCTGCCGGTTGTGGACGGCAACGAGGATTATTTGAGCTGGTTAAAAGAGGTTATGGCTTAGCATGGATTCCCAAAAGGAGGATTGATGTTATACAAAAAAGTCGCTGGCGGTTATCTTCTGAGGCTCGAGCGCGGTGAAGAAGTAATGGAATCGCTTTTAAAGTTCATCAAGAAGTTCAAAATCAGGGGCGGATTCATGGTCGGGCTGGGGGCCTGCGAGGATTTGAAGCTGGGCTATTTTGATGCGGTCAAGGGCGAGTATAGGGATAAAGAATTTCCGGGCGAATTCGAAGTCACCAACCTCACCGGCAATATAGCTTACCTTGACAAGGAACCGATCGTACATGCCCATATAACCCTTTCCGATGATAAGTTCAAAGCGATTGCCGGGCATCTCTGGCACGGTATTGTTTCGGGGACGATGGAAATTATGATTATGACTTTCGGGATAAAGATCCGGCGTGCAAAGGATGATGAAACCGGTTTAAATCTACTGAAATTGGGCAAGGTAAAAGTATGAATGGTAAATTGTCGACCATAGCGCTGCTAACCGATTTCGGCAGCCAGGACAGCTATGTGGCCGAGATGAAAGGTGTGATTCTTTCCATAAATTCCAATGTGAATATTATTGATATCAGCCATAATATCGAGCCCCAGAATATTCTGCAGGCTTCACTGATGCTTAAACGTTCCTATGGCTTTTTCCCTTCCCGCACGATCTTCATTTGTGTGGTTGACCCGGATGTCGGCTCGGGCAGAAAAATAATCTTGATCGAAGCCGAGGAGTATAGTTTTGTAGCTCCCGATAACGGTCTGCTGTGGCTGACCGCCAATGAGTTGAGCGTTAACAAGATTATATCGCTGGAGAATTACGATTATTTCCTGAATCCCACACCTTCGACATTTGAGGGTCGGGACAAAATGGCTCCGGCGGGATCATATCTGTCCCTTGGAATCGAGCCCGGACAATTTGGTCCGATTCAATCTGGAATAGAAAAACTGGAAATACCGAAAACACAGATTGAAAAGAATCTGCTGATTGGCGAAATCATATATTTCGACAGGTTCGGCAACGCCATCACAAATATCTCCATGGACGACCTTATGGAGAACGAGCCGAGGAACCTCCCGCTGGTGATATTTGGCCCGGATGAGATCGGGCACATTGTATCGACTTTTTCCGATGCTGCTAATGGCTCGGCGGTGGCGTATTTCGGCAGTTCCGGTTATCTGGAGATGGCCATCTTTAACGGCAATTTCAGGCTCAAGTACTCGGCCCGGCCGGGGGACAGGGTGGTGGTTGATTATGCCAAGTAGTGACGGCCGTCCCACCTGGGATCAGTATTTCATGTCGATCGCAAAGCTGGCCTCCACACGCTCCACTTGCCTGCGCAGAAAGGTGGGCGCAGTAATAGTGAAGAATAAACGCATTCTCGCCACCGGCTATAACGGCGCCCCCCGTCATATGCAGCACTGTCTCGACATCGGATGCCTGCGGGAAAAGCTGAATATAAAATCCGGTGAACGTCACGAACTCTGCCGCGCCATCCATGCCGAGCAGAATGCGGTAATACAGTCGGCGGTTTCGGGAGTGTCGATCGAGGGTGCAGATATTTACTGCACCACATTCCCCTGCGTGCTATGTTCCAAGATTATCATCAATGCGGGTATCAGGAACATCAAAGTACTGGAGGGTTACCCGGACGAGCTTTCACAGCAGATGCTGGATGAGGCCGGAATCAAGGTCGAATATCTCGACAGTGCAGAGCTGATTTCAATAGACAAAGAAGAGGTGGAAGAACTTCTATGAGATGCCCATTCTGCGGACATCAGGAAGACAAAGTGGTTGACTCACGTACTGCACAGGATGGACGCGCCGTGAGGAGACGCCGTGAATGTCTGGGCTGCGGACGCAGGTTCACGACCTATGAATATGTCGAAAACCTTTCGCTCTCGGTGGTTAAACGCAACCAGGCCCGCGAGCTGTATGACCGCACCAAACTCCGCAAAGGCATCGAACTTGCCACAAATAAACGCCCCGTTTCGATAAAGCAGATCGATGATCTTGTAACGGAGGTAGAAAACGAAATTCTGGACCTCGGCAAAAACGAAGTGTCATCAGAGACAATCGGCGAGCTTGTTATGAAAAAGCTGAAGGATATCGATGAGGTCGCCTATGTCAGGTTCGCCTCCGTATACCGCAAATTTCAGGATAAATCAGAATTCTATAAAGAGCTGAAAAACCTAATCGACGAGCGCGAGAAGTGAGCCTCGATACATTGAGCGATATGCCCTTCCTTGATCATCTCGAGGAATTGCGAATCCGGCTGATCAAATCTATTTCTGCGGTCCTGGTTTTTGCGATCGCCGCATTTGTATTCTCCGAGCAGATAATGGGCTTTATGTCCGGTCCGGTGGAAAAGGTCTATTTTATGGCTCCCACCGAGGCCTTCATGGTGCAGATTAAAATATCACTGCTGGTTGGAGTACTGGCTGCCGCTCCGGTGCTTATATATCAGCTCTGGATGTTCATACTTCCCGGTCTTTATGAGAAGGAAGTCAAAATTGTCTTTCCGATCGTGATCGCCTCCACAATATTCTTTTATGGCGGCGGAGCATTCTGCCTGTTTTATGTAATCCCCATTGCCCTTAAATTCCTGATGAAATTCGGCGGCGATAACCTCGAACCGCTTATATCCGTCTCCGAATATTTTGTATTTGTTACCCGCATGGTGCTGGCATTTGCGATAGTCTTCGAACTGCCGGTAGTCTCATACTTTCTGGGGCGAGTCGGTATCCTGAGTTCGAGAATGCTCGGCAAGGGCAGGCGTTATGCGGTCGTGATCATTCTTGTCTTGTCGGCGGTCCTGACTCCGCCGGATATTTTCTCGCAGATGGCCCTGGGTGTACCCCTTTATTTGCTCTATGAACTCTCGATCCTGATAGTGTATCTGACCGGAAAAAGGGAAAAGCACCGCTACGATAAAGATGATTCTGAAAAACCGGAAAGAGACAAAGATCCGTATGCAGGATAAAAAATGCTTGATTTAATACAAATATTGTCACATATCTTTTTCAGGTGAAATGAACCAGATCAACCAGGGGAGAGGTTAATGAATTTCTTTAAAAAATGGATGATTACAATCAGGCTGCCCTTTCTGACGGCAGCGGCTGTACCGGTAATATTCGGGATCGCCCTGGCCTGGCAGATGACCGGGCGATTTGATTTCCTTCTGGGTTTAATTACCCTCCTGGGCGTTTGCTTTGCACAGGCCGGCACCAATATGGCCAACGATTACTACGATCACAAGACCACCGACGATGACATAAACGAGAACCCGACGCCTTTCTCAGGAGGATCGCGTGTGATCCAGGAGAAGATCCAGACACCGGGGACTGTCATCAGGGGAGCACTCTTCTTCTTCGGCCTGGCGGCATTATGCGGCCTATATCTGTGGCTCGCTACAAGAAACAGATACGAACATGCATATACAATTCCCCTTTTGGCGATAATAGGGTTTCTTTCCGGCTTTTTATATACTGCCACTCCCGTTAAACTTGGCTACCGCGGTCTGGGAGAACTTTTTATAGGCCTTAATTTCGGCGCACTTTCTGTTCTGGGAAGCTATTATGTTCAGACCGGGCAACTTGGATGGACTCCTATCATTGCCTCAATTCCGATAGCATTTCTGATCGCCGCAGTGGTCTATATCAACCAGTATCCAGATTATGAGGCGGACAAGGCAGTGGATAAGAAGCACTGGGTGGTCAGGCTGGGCAAAAAAAATGCTATCGGCGGCTACCTTTTTCTGATCTACGGCAGCTATATTGCCACCGCTGTTGCGGTGATCCTCGGTTACATACCGGTGCTGACCCTGCTGGTGCTGTTATCTCTGCCACTGGCAATTAATGCCACCCGGACGCTCCTGGCGCATTACGATAAGGTCGAGGAGCTTATACCGGCCAATGCCGCCACGATTAAAATACACCTGACCTATGGTCTGCTTCTGGCAGTGGGAGTGGTGGTAGATAGAATTGTTTAATTATTGATCAGTTTAAATCCCGGGGATTCCAAAATATTCGGGATTTTCTTTTTTAAGCGATCTTGACTGCCGAACCATCAGTACTTATTATTGTATCAATTTAAAATAACGAAATAGTTTAAGAAAGGCCAGTTATGGAAAGCACCTGCAGCAAAATTATTGTTCTGTTAATTCCGGTACTTTTAATTGTCTTTGTTTCGAACGGCTTTGCGCAGCCGCCGGAGGAGTTGGTCTACTTTTGGGAGATGGGCACAAGATATATATATAAAATATCTGTCCTTGACACGGAGGTTGGCCAGTCGACCGGCACATTTGTAGGCCTGGCAAAACATAATACCGTCGGAAACAAGTATCTTTTTCGAACTGAAACAGTAGTCAAAATGCTCAGCGGTGAAATCTCCAGCAAGGTAAGCTCGGAGATGTTTACCCAGGGCCAGGGATACCCGGCTTTCTATACGGCGGAGTATATTGAAAAAACAGATACGATAAATCTGATGGGTCTTCTTACTCCCGAAGGTTTTCAGTTCAGGAAAATGGTCGACACGACCGAAACAAGTTTCACCGTCAATGTCTCCCCGTCCACCGTATTATGCGACCGCCAGTCAATCCCTCAGTGGAATCTGGCGTTCTTCAACAAAGCTGACCTGGAACGGGATACTATCATGTTTTATGTCCTGATTCCTTATCTTGAGAAACGCTCTGTGATGCAGATGGTGCGCCAGCCGGATTCCAAGCAGGTTGTTATGGGCGAGGAGACCGAATGCAGGGTGTTTTTCAGTCTCAGGACCGATGAATATTATTACATCACCCCGGATCATCACGTGGCTCTGGTCGTTCTGCCGAAGCAAAACCTCCGATATGAACTGGTCGCGGTCGAAAAAGTCGAGCCGGAAGCAGAAAAACCGAAAAAAACTGAGCAGCCTGCGGATCCCGATAATTCCCAATAAACGGAAAATCAAACCGTATAATAAAGAATACAATATTAGTATACTATATTGCCTTATACCTGAACAGGAGGATCCCGAGAATGGCAATGAAAATTACCGATGAATGTACCGCCTGCGCTCTATGTGAGCCGGAATGTCCCCAGGGAGCAATCGAAGAGGGCGATCCGATTTATATCATTGATCCGGATCTCTGCAATGAATGCGAGGATGTTGAAGGTGGCTCACAGTGTGTGTTGGTTTGTCCGGTTGACTGTATCGAAAAGGCATAGATAGATTTGACTCTCAGTTTAGGAGCAGGCCGTCTAGGCCTGTTTTTTTTATTGCGACAAAGCGGAATCTCTTATATGTTTATAAAAAAAGGAGGAATCTATGAACGGAAAGACGATCCTGGTAATAATTCTGGCAATAATTCTGGTGCTGTTTCTGATACTTAATGGCGCCCGCACCGAAGTCAATTTCATCTTTTTCCAGGTACGAACATCAACCGCCATCCTGATTTTTATATCTGCTATAATCGGCTTTTTGATTGGCGTGGCTCTGCCGTATGCGATGAAAAGTAAATCCAAAGCAAAGGGGAAAAGTGAAAAAATATGAGTATGACGATAGCGTTGCCATAGGCGACTGCGCCTATCACGCTTTCGGACAGACTTTGGAGGAGCTTTTTGTGAACGCAGGGCTGGCGGCGACAGAGTGCATGGTTGATCCTGATACCGTGGATGCCGATCAGGAGCAGGAGATTGAACTATCTGCCGATTCTGAATCCAATCTGCTCTATGAATGGCTGGAGGAGATTGTATACCTGAAGGATGCGGAGGACATATTCTTAACGGATTTCCAGATTGAATTTCTGGACGGCAATAAAAAATTAAGGGCAAAAGCGAGAGGAGAAAAGATTAATCCTCAAAAACACGGAATCAAAGCGGATGTTAAAGCTGTTACAATGTATAGATTCGATCTGAAAAAAACAGAAGAAGGCTGGGAAGCCTTTATAGTTCTCGATTTGTGAGGCGATAAAAATGCAATCACATAAAGTCTCAAACGGCATCTGGCAGATAGACCCCGATCAAAAACAGGGCATGCGTGTCCCCGCCAGGATTTACGCATCCGAGAAATTGATCGGCTCCATGGACGAGGGAGTATATGAGCAGATAACCAACGTTGCCTGCCTGCCCGGAATAGTCAGCCGCGCCATGGTCATGCCCGATGGTCACTGGGGCTACGGCTTCCCAATCGGAGGCGTGGCCGCCTTCTCCACTTCCGATGGAGTTATCTCTCCCGGCGGAATCGGCTTCGATATCAATTGCGGCATACGAATGCTGCGCACGAACCTGACCCTGGAAGAGGTAAAGCCGAAGATGAAAGAGCTGGTCAATATGCTCTTCAAGGTCATTCCCACTGGAGTCGGAGGCAAAGGACTGGTCAGGCTTGACCGCAAGAAATTTGAGGATGTCATGCGCAAGGGCGTTAAGTGGTGCCTGGAGAACGGCTATGCCACCGAGGCTGATTACGATTCCATTGAGGAGAACGGTCACCTGAAGTGGGCCGATCCATCCACGGTATCGGATCGCGCCGTTCAGAGAGGAATTAATCAGCTCGGCACGCTTGGTTCCGGCAACCATTTTCTGGAAATAGAGGTGGTCCCTGAAGATTTGGTCTACGACAAGGAGCTGGCTCCCAAATTCGGTATCGACCGCCCCGACCAGATCGTGCTGACCATCCATTGCGGATCGCGGGGCTTCGGGCACCAGGTAGCCACAGATTTTCTGAAGGTATTCTCCAGGGCCATGCAGAAATATGGCCTGACCGTTCGCGATAAGGAGCTGGCCTGCGCGCCGTTCGATTCGCCCGAGGGGCAGGACTACTTTAAGGCTATGGCCTGCGCCGCCAATAACGCTTTCGCTAACCGTCAGGTCATCGCACACAGGGTGAGACAGGCATTCGAACACGTATTCGGCAAGTCAGAGCAGGAGCTGGGCATTTCCACCGTTTATGATGTGGCCCATAATATAGCCAAACGCGAGAAGTATATAGTCGACGGAAAAGAGCTTGAGGTACTGGTGCACAGGAAAGGCGCCACTCGTTCATTCGGGCCGGAAAGGGAAGACCTTCCTTCAAGATATAGAGGAATCGGTCAGCCGGTGATCGTGGGCGGGTCAATGCAGACCGGTTCATATCTTCTGGTGGGATCGAAGTATGCCGATGAGGAGACATTCGGCTCCACCCTGCATGGCTCGGGGCGCACGATGTCGCGCAGGCAGGCCAAAAAGTCTGTCAGGGGAGATGAGCTCCAGAAACAGATGATGGAGGCGGGCATTTACGTGCAGGCGGCATCTATGCCCGGCCTGGCGGAGGAGGCCGGCATCGCCTACAAGAATATCGATGACGTTATTCAGGCTGTGCATGATCTGGGTATCTCAAAGAAAGTGGCCAAGCTGATACCGATCGGCAATATTAAAGGATGATCGTTCTGCCTGGCAACGCAGTATATCGCGAATAAAAAAATAGAGGGTGTAACTCTGGTTGGGTAGAGGGGGCTAGGAAACTACCCAGGGACAGCAGAGGAACACCCTCGCAAGTTTATACGCAATCCCATTGTAAATAGTTGTTGAAAATTGTCAAGACAATTAGAGCCTTAAATTAGAGCTGAAAATCCCCTATAAAAATTTTGGCTATTTGGCGCTTACTATGTAGCCCTTCTTGAGGGCGTATTCCTTGATTTCCTCAAAGCTCTTGAGTTTCAGCTTATTCGAGATATTCGACCTGTGCGCTTCAACCGTCTTGGGTGAAATATACAGTATCTTGGAAATCTCCCGGGTGGATTTGCCCTCGGCCACCAGCTGTATCACCTCGCGCTCGCGGGCAGTGAGATTGTCGAGGGCTATCTTCTGGGCCTTTCCGGGATACTTCTTTAGATATTCCCTGACCACTATAGAGCATACCGCGGGAGAGAGAAAATGTTGGCCTTTTACGACCGCCTTGAGCGCCCAAACCAATTCCTCGAATGCGGATTCTTTCAAAATGTAGCCGTAAACACCAGCCAGCAGCGCCTGCTTTACATACTCATCATTTATGTACATGCTCAGCATTATCGCTCTGACATTCTCATGATGAGCTGAAATCTGGCGAACTGCTTCAAGGCCGTTGAGAATAGGCATGCCGATATCCACTATAATTACGTCGGGATTCAGTTCATCGACCATTCCCAGCGCCTCCCTTCCGTTAGAGGCTTCGCCAACAACCTCAAAATCATCATGTTCTCCCAGCAGATTGATGATGCCGTTCCGAAACATCTGATGGTCGTCCGCCAGTATTATTTTATACTTTTTCATGCGTTTGCCTAATCCAGACTTGAGTTCAAAAAATTGAAACCTGACATTTCCTTGAATTGCCCCTTAATTTTACGAATTGTTTTTTGTTTGACAAGCAAAATTTAATTTCTCTTAACATCTTTTAATTATACTTAACTACGCTTCCAAAGTTCACTTCCGCTTCTCATTATTTTCGATTGATGCCATTAGTTTCTTAATCGACGCGATTTATCCGGCCGACCGCAGGGATCGTTAGATGTATCCGCACATCCTCGATATTGACCGATAAAGTTGCAGAAAAATTATATAACTGCGGGTCGTTCGGAATCCGCTTTAATGTCACAATGCAATTGCCTGATTCCCCGATACTTAAGCTGTCCTTTTCAAGTTCTACTTCAAGGTAATCCCGGGAGTAATCGACAATCTCCAGGGCCACCGGAGCATCGGTTACATTCGTCAAAGAGACCGTAAATTGACGATCCAGTTTATCCATGGACATGCGTCCGAAGTTAATTACGGCCGGTTTGGGTTTCACGTAAGGATGTTCCTTGCCTGTGATCGAGATAAATGAGACTTCACGCAGCGGTTCATCGGGATCATTCGATAAGATTGTAATTCCCTTTTTCACGAGTCCTGTCAGCCTCTTTGAATCAAAGTACATATCCAGGTAGGCCGTGTCTCCGGGAGCTATATTGGATTTGTCCAGAGGGGCAACGGTACATCCGCATCCGGGCCTGACCTTTGTAATCCTCAAGGTATCGTTGCCTCGATTCACTATCGGATATGTATGCACAACCCGTGCATCAGTTGCAAAAAAGCCGAAGTCGAAGATCGAGTCCGGCAGGAATATATCGGATGCGTACCCCTGAGCGAACAGCCCTGATCCGGCCAGAAAAGGTATTGCCAGAGTTGTGATGATTACAGTTTTGATGTTGTTCATATCTGTCTCCCTTGTTCCAAAGAAACAGTCGCGTGGCCTTTTTCCTCTATATCAAAACCCTGTTCCCGCATCCATTCATCCGAAAACATTTTACTCAAATATCTCTGTCCCGAGTCACAAGCGAGTGTCACGATTATCGCGCTTTCATCCAGCTCTTTAGCTATTTCCATGGCTGCCCAGAGATGTGCGCCGGTAGTGCCGCCTCCCAGAATTCCCTCCTCGCGCGCAAGCTGCCGGGCGACCCTGAATGAATCCTTATCCCAGGCCCTTATAACGTAGTCAACATACTCGGGATGGAAGGCCTTCACAATCATATCGGTGCCGATTCCCTCGACCTTGCAAGGGTAGAGCTCAAGACCTTCTGTGGTGCCGTTATTGACCCAGTCATAAAACATGGAGCCCTCCGGATCGACGCCGATGACCTTGATATCAGGATTTTTTTCCTTCAGGAATTTGCCCGCGCCGGAAATTGTCCCGCCGGTTCCGATCCCTGCCACAAAATGCGTAATTTTTCCATTGGTATCTTCCCAGATTTCCGGCCCGGTGTGTTTATAGTGGGCCTCCACATTGAGCTGGTTATGATACTGCGAAATATAGAAATATCCCGGCTTCTGGCCCAGCTCATAGGCTCGCATGTAGCTGCTTCTGGGATCATCCCAGGGAACGTGGGTGGGGGTAATGATAACATCAGCCCCATAAGCCTTAATCAGATCTATTTTCTCACGGCTGGTCTTATCCGCCACAGCAAAGACTGCTTTGTATCCCAGTGCGGCGGCTACCATACTGGTTGCAATCGCGGCGTTGCCCGAGGAATTATCAACCAGCGTATCCCCCTTTTTTAGCTTGCCGGATTTCTCGCCTTCCTTGACGATATAATAAGCCATGCGATCCTTGACCGCACCGGCGGGATTTAAATATTCAAGCTTCATGAAGATCGTTGGTTTTAAATGGGCTACTGTTTTCCCCAGTTTTAAAAGAGGCGTATTACCGATTACATCGGTAATTTTATTGACATATTTCATGCGCTTAACTCCAGATTCCTTTCGCTCTTAATACCTTATACCTGATAATGTAACCTTGGTTTCCTATCCTCATTTTATTAAGCAGAGCTGACTCTATTTACAGACAGGGAGGTATTATAAAAGACTTTTTTGACCAAATGCAATATTTTATTGGCAAAAATACTAACAAAAAAGGCCTCCCGCTGGGGGAAGGCCCGTATGAATTAATATCTTACATTCTATTCGTCGTAAATAATTCCTGCCTGATCAAAATAGTCCCTCAGCTGGGCCGAGATATTACTTGCGGTGTTTCTCATCGATTTGATCTGCGAACCGCCCCTGCCATTTGTAAGACTGAGGAATTTCTGATATGCTTCGTATGCCCTGACGATAGAGCTCTCGGTAGATTCGCCCACGCAGGCCGATCCCAGATTGAACCACGACTGATAATGGTCGGGATCATATTGCACAGACTTCTCGTAATTCTGCATGGCCTTGCTCCAATTTTCATCCTCAAGGTATATGTTACCCAGTTCAAAATAAGCCATCTGGTACTCAGGATCAATCTTGGTTGCGCTCTGGAGATTCACAATAGCCTGCTCATTATTGCCGGCCTCTTTGTAAGATTTACCCAGGGCGTAGAAAGTCTTTTTGTCCTGGTTTTTCAACTTGACCAGATCTTCGAGCTTTGCAATGGCTCTCTTATAAGCTTCATTCTTGTAAAACAGCATGGCAAAAAGCTCGGTCAGCTCGGGATCATTGGACTTTATTTTCAGTGCCTCCGTAAACGCTTTCTCGCCTTTTGAGAGGTCGCCGGTTTCGGTTGCAGAGAGTCCCATATTTTTCCAGGCATCAAGATTATCCGGTTCAAGCTGGGTCACCCTTTCAAACATCTTCAATGCATCCGTGAATTTCTTCTGCGAATAATAAATGACGCCGAGATTATAATAAGGGCTGGCGAAACTGGAGTCGGCCGCAATAGCCGCCCTATATTCCTCGATCGCCTTCGCCGTATTTCCCGCGGCTTCCGCATCCACCCCATTATTAAAGTGCTCGGCGGCCGTGTTGTCCTGCGCCGCAAGCGGGGAGGTTCCAGCGATTAATAATCCCAGAACTGCAGCCAGGAATATTTTCATCACTACCGTCTTAGTAATCACTTGAATAGTCTCCTTTCCTGATGATCTATTTTTTCAACATTTCATCTCGATATTCATTTAATTTGTTATACACATTAGAATCGCTGAGGGCGATAATTCTTGCTGCCAGAAGGGCAGAATTTTCCGCTCCAGCCTTGTCAAGTCCAACTGCGCCAACAGGTACGCCCTTGGGCATCTGCACCACAGAAAATAGAGAATCCATACCCATTAAGGCGGAACCCGAAAGCGGCACCCCGATTACCGGCAGATCCGTTTTGGCCGCTGTAACGCCCGGCAGGGCGGCCGACATGCCGGCCATGCAGATTATCACTTTGGTTCCATTGGCTTTTGCCCCGGAGGCCAGCTGCGCGGTTTTTTCCGGTTCACGGTGAGCGGAGGAAATTACCAGCTCATTGGAAATATCCAGCTTGTCCAGGGTCTCCTGGCACTTTTCGCCATATTTCATGTCCGATTTCGATCCGAGAATTATTAATACGTCAGCCATTTACACCTGCCTTGACAGTTTAAATTTCCTTCTTGAAGCTCTGGCGGCGATATCTTTTCTGAAATGTGCATTATCAAAGCTTATTTTCTCAACTCCCTCGTAGGCGCTCGCGATTGCATCCTGAAGATTATCGGCCATCGCGCATACGGTGAGAACCCGTCCGCCCGAGGTGACCACCTGGCCGTCTTTCATCTCCGTGCCTGCATGAAAAACCAGGCGCCCTTCAGTCTGAGCCTTCAGGAGCCCTTGAATCGGCAGGCCCTTTTCATAATTGCCCGGATAACCTCCGGCAGCCATGACAACGCCCACGCAATAATTATCCTTAAACTTCAATTCATCGGTTTGCAGATCCTGATTGGCAACCGCCAGGCAAAGTTCGGCCAGGTCATTTTCCAGGAGGGGGAGTATTACCTGTGTTTCCGGATCGCCGAAACGGCAGTTGAACTCGATAACTTTGGGCCCGAAATCGGTGATCATCAGGCCCGCATACAGGACTCCTTTGAATGGTCGCCCCTCCTGGGCCAGACCCCGTATGGCCGGCTCGAAGACCAAATCGAGAATCGATTCCTGAAGTCGGCCGCTTACAAACGGGACCGGGGCGTAAGCGCCCATTCCACCGGTATTGGGCCCCTCATCGTCATCATATATGGCCTTATGATCCTGGGAGGGAATCAACGGCAGCACCGATTTTCCATCAGTGAGCGCCAATAGCGACAATTCCTCGCCCTCCAGCTTCTCCTCTATAATAACTCGATTGCCGGCTTCCCCGAATTTTCTCTCCACCATAATATCCTTGAGGGTCTCCTCGGCTTCTTCCCGGGTGTGCACGATTATGGCGCCCTTGCCAGCCGCCAGGCCATCAGCCTTTATCACAAATGGGAGCTGAAGCTCCGCCATAAAATCCGAGGCATCATCTTTATTATCAAAAATTCTGTATGGCGCGGTGGGAATATGATATTTTGACATAAACTCCTTGGCCCAGGCCTTGCTGCTCTCAATGATTGCCGCTTTTTTTGTCGGCCCGAAGATTTTCAAGCCTTTCGATTGAAACAGATCGACAATCCCTTTCGACAGGGGCTGTTCGGGACCTACAACGGTCAGGTCGATCGATTTTTCCTCGGCGAATCGGGCCAGCTCCTCCATATCGCCCGCTTTAATCGGAATCCGTTCCGCCTTATTAGAAATACCGCCGTTACCGGGAGCGGCATATATTTTCTCCACCTGCTCGGATTGAGCCAGCTTCCATGTGAGCACATGTTCCCGTGCTCCTGAACCAATTACCAAAATCCTCATAATCACCTCAAAAAATTAGGCTGAAATATAAAAATTGAGCATTATTTTGCAATAATTTATTAAAACATTATTATAACATTCATAAACTATACAAAAAAGCTTTTTTTATATTCCCGAAGGAATGTTTGGACTATGCCCAACGAAATCCTCTGGTTCATCTTTTTGATCTTCGATCTTTCCGCGGTGATATTGATGTTCAAACTCTGGGGCAAACATGGTCTCTACGCCATGATCGCCTCCTCGGTCATAATCTGCAATATCCAGGTCATTGCCATAGTAAAAATGTTCGGCCTGGTGGCTACGCTGGGCAACATCGTTTATGCCTCGATCTTTCTTTCCACCGATATATTGAGCGAATGCTACGGCAAAAAGGAGGCCCGCAGAGGTGTGTGGATAGGCTTTTTCTGCCTGTTCTGGGCAATGATCGCAATGCAGTTCGCTATCAGGTTTGTGCCTGACGCATCGGATTTTATCATGCCGCATTTGAAGCAGGTCTTCTCTTTGCTGCCCCGTGTATCAGCGGCCTCCCTGGCGGCCTACCTGATCTCGCAGCATCATGATATATGGGCCTTTCATTTGCTGAAGAAGAAGACCGAGGGGAGATACCTGTGGCTCCGCAACAACTTATCCACCGCCGTCAGCCAGCTTATTGACTCTCTTGTGTTTACGCTGGGGGCATTCTGGGGCGTGTACGGATATGAGGTGCTGATTCAGATAATTGTAACCACTTACCTGTTCAAGATAATAGTGGCCGCTCTGGACACCCCCTTCATCTATCTCGCCAGGAAACTTAAATCGGCCTGAGCGCATAAAAATTGGTTTGACATTTCCGTCTTTTTGATTACAATACGGTTGCTGGCTTTATCTGGCTGCGTAACTTTCAATTTTTTCAGGTTTGATTACCCATGTTAAATACTATCAATTGTTGGAGCTGCAAAGAAGAGATAGAGGTACCGGAAAAGGTTACCCGTCAGGATGAGTGCCCCAACTGCAGTACTCCCCTCAAATGCTGTTTTCACTGCCGCTTCTATGACAAAGAGGCGTACCATCAATGTCTGGAGCCGCAGGCTGAATGGGTGCGGTACAAGGAAAAGGCCAATTTCTGCGAGTATTTCAAGTACCGGTTTGCCTACATGGAAAAGCAGGAAGAAATGCCCCTCGATACCCCCGAGGCCCGCAAAAATGCTTGGGATTCACTTTTTGACGATGAATAATCCCGGCGCCCTTTATTTTGCGCATATCTCCTAATCTGGGGCTATTTATTAATATTTTTAAACTTGCCTTATTCTCTGCCCGCTTATATAATCATATTCAATTTGAGGATAAGACCGATATATGGATGTGAAGATTTACATTTTCGAGGACGATGATTTCGAACACTTCTATCCTCTCACATACAATCGTCCCGTCTACACGCTTCTCACCGGAACATTCCGGCTCTATGAAAAATGGCAGAGATTATTTAATCGACCCGAAGTCGGTTTCTTGTGCCGGGGCGAGATTTCCAATTATGTACACGAGCAGAGTAAAATCAAATGCAATCGCTTCGAGTTTGAGGGTTGTGATAAGGTCATTTTCATAAACGGCCGGGTCATACCCGATAAGAAGACAGCAGATACACTGCTCACCTCCAGCGCCGATTCTATGTACCTCACAGGAGGGAATCTCTCCGCTCTTGTTCTCGACCCGAAGTCACCCGCGGCAGATAAGCTCAGGCAGATGAACTTCTGGGGCTATGGCCATTTCAAATCGATTATAAATACTCTCCCGAAGTCTGAGCTGGAGTGCGAATGGATGAACTATATCTGGGATTTTGTAAGACTGAACGGCAGGCAGATAGAAACGGATTTCTTGTATTTCAGTTCCGACTTTGAGCGCTATGACAAGGCCATCGAAGACCTGACCAATGTTGGCTGTCTAATTTATTCTCCCGGCCATGTCAGGGTAGCTCCCGATGCGCAGGTTGACGGTCAAACTGTTCTTGATGCGCGCAGCGGTCCGATCATAATTTCCGATAATGTCAAGATATATTCCCACAGCCGGATCGAGGGCCCCTGCTACATTGGGCCGGATACGCACATCGTGGGAGCGAAAGTGCGCGGAGGATGTTCCCTCGGCCCCGGTTGCAGGATCGGGGGAGAGGTAGAGGAATCGATCTTCCAGGGTTATTCAAATAAATATCATGAAGGCTTTATGGGACACGCATTCCTGGGTGAATGGGTGAACTTGGGCGCTTTGACAACAAATTCGGACTTGAAGAACAATTACGGCAGTATCAAGGTCGATATCGGGATCGGTCTCGTGGATACAGGACAGATGAAAATCGGCTCATTTATTGGGGATCATGTTAAAACGGGTATCGGCATGCTCCTGAATACCGGCATTTCAATAGGATTTGGCTCCAATATCTTTGGTGGAGGGCTGATATCTGAAAAATATATTCCTCCATTTATCTGGGGCGGAAATGACGGCTACTCCGAGTACCGGCTCGACAAAGCCCTTGAGACAGCCGCGATCGCCATGTCCAGGAGGGGAGAGGAGTTAACGACAGCAGGTGCCGCGGTGTTCAAATCCATATTTGATTTCACATGCGAGAAGCGGAACAGGTTTATTAAAGGATAAATTTGAACAGCAGCAATTGGGATGAATAATGAAAACTGTCAATCTGACGATATCTAAGATAAACAGCAGCTTTGATCAGGGAGTTTTTCTATTAAAATAACAGGAGACATGGATGCCTGAATTACGTAAAGACCCGATTATTGGAAGATGGGTTATTATTTCTACCGAACGCGGCAAGCGTCCTTCTGATTTCACCTCGGAACCAAAAAGCAGAGATAATAAATTGTGTCCTTTTTGTTATGGGAACGAGCATCTCACACCGCCCGAAGTGTATGCGGTTCGTCCGGATGGATCTCGACCTAATACGCCGGGCTGGAAATTGCGGGTTATTCCCAACAAGTATCCGGCTCTTAAGATCGAGGGTGATTTGAACCGCGAGGGTGAAGGTATATTCGACCGCATGAATGGCGTGGGGGCGCATGAGGTAATCATCGAATCGCCGGATCATCTCAAAGACCTGGCCGATCTGGAAGCTAAAGATATAGAGGGGGTACTTAAGGCCTTTATTATAAGGATGAAGGATCTGCGCAAGGATGTGCGCTTCCGGTATTGCCTGGTATTCAAGAATCACGGCAAGGAAGCCGGAGCATCACTGGAACATACACACAGTCAGTTGATCGCCACCCCGATCGTCCCCAAGTCGGTTATGGAAGAGATGGATGGGGCGAGCGCGTATTTTGAGTTTAAAGAACGATGCATTTTCTGCGATATAATCAAGCAGGAGATTTCCCAAAATATA